>CAYZWT010000020.1:19411-73824 GCA_964482225.1 uncultured Anaerolineales bacterium | reverse complement strand
AACACGGACTCAATCGATTATGTTTGTCATAACGTGGACTTTGGAAACGCCGTGCTTTGGAACCGATCCAGAGTTGACACTGTGTAGCGATCTTGCTATAATGCAGCCGAGACTGAAGAATGTGAACCACCTCTGCAAGAGGCGCCCTTGTGCGCTTGTGCTCCTTTTCTTGTACCCGTCGCTTTCCTCATGCTGACTCAACGCAACGGATGTGCGGCCGCGCCCTGTAGGTTTTGGCTCTTGCTCGTTCTATCGGCGCGGCAGTGGTTCGTACCTTGATTTCCCCTATGGAGTGTGTGTAGCGTGAACATCGTTGAATACGAGACGATGACTCTGACCGAATTGCGCGATATGGCCCGCAGCAAGGACATCTCGGGCTATAGCCGCCTCAAGAAGCAGGATTTGATCCTGCGTCTCTTGCGCTCGCAGGCGGAGGAGCGGGGCCTGCTCTTTGGCGGCGGCGTGCTCGAGATCGTGCAAGATGGCATCGGCTTTTTGCGAAGCGACCATCTCTTGCCCGGCCCGGAGGACGTCTATGTCTCCCAATCACAGATCAGGCGTTTTGGCCTTCGCACGGGCGATATGGTCATCGGGCAGTTGCGCCAGCCCAAGGATTCGGAAAAGTACTTTAGCCTGTTGCGCGTCGAGGCAATCAATGGCCTGGATCCCGAGCAGGCCAAGAATCGCCCCGTCTTTGAGCGGCTGACCCCCATATTTCCCTACCAGCAATTCATACTGGAGACCTCTCCCAACATCTATGCCACGCGCCTGATGGACCTGCTGGCGCCCATCGGCCGCGGCCAGCGCGGCCTGATCGTCTCGCCGCCCAAGGCCGGCAAGACTACCATCCTGAAGCAGATCGCCAACGGCATCAGCAGCAACTATGACGACGTGCACTTGATGGTCGTCCTGATCGGCGAGCGGCCCGAAGAGGTGACCGACATGGACCGCTCGGTCGAGGCCGAGGTGGTCAGCTCTACCTTTGACGAGCCGGTGCAGAACCATGTCAAGGTGGCCGAGGTGGCGCTGGCGCGGGCCAAGCGCCTGGCCGAGGTGGGCAAGGATGTGGTGATCCTGCTGGATAGCGTCACGCGCCTGGCGCGCGCCTACAACTTGATTGTTCCGCCCAGTGGGCGTACACTGACGGGCGGATTGGATCCTGCTGCGGTGCAGCCGCCCAAAGGCATTTACGGCGCCGCACGCAAGCTCGAGGAAGGGGGGAGCCTCACCATCATTGCCACCTGCCTGGTGGATACCGGCAGCCGCATGGATGATATCATCTATGAAGAGTTCAAGGGCACCGGCAACATGGAGCTCCACCTGAACCGCAAGCTCTCGGAGCGTCGGATCTTTCCTTCCATTGATATCGAACGTTCGGGTACACGCCGCGAGGAACTCTTGCTCAAACCCGATGTGCTGAGCCGCGTCTGGCTCTTGCGCCGCATGATTGATACCATCGGGAGTTTCGAATCGGTCGAGCTGATCTTGGACCGCCTGAGCCGGACCAAGTCGAACGAAGAGTTTCTCAAAACACTGAACAAGGACATCTAGTATATGCATGGTTCGCGAGCTCTAGCGCGCGTTACCAGGATCTACTCTACAACCCGTTCGTCTCGCCCGGTCACCTGGCCTCTCTTTTGGCGTGATCACCCCACGGTGTCTCGCTACGCCGGGCATCTCATCCTCGGCCTGCTGCTGTTCGTCCTGATCTATGGCGTGGCGCCTGTGCGCCTGGATACGCCGGTGCTCGACCCCCTCATCAGCCAGGAGAGCGCGCCCGCCGGCGATGCGGCAGTGCTCTCCCCGTCCTATGCCATCGCCCAGCCCGCCCCCAATGTGCGCTATCTCGAGGCGGGCGCCGTGCCCTTTACCATGCGCACCTGGGGCGAGACCCTGCCCATGATGGACGAGCCACGGCGTGTGGTGCGTACGTCGGTGACCCAGTATACCGTGCAGGCGGGTGATACCATGCTGGGGATCGCGCAGCGCTTTGGGCTCAGGGGCACAACCCTGCTCTATTCCAACGACTCGCTGGCCGACCAGCCCGATCTGCTCAAGATCGGCCAGGTGCTCAACATCCTGCCGGTGGATGGCGTGTACCATACCGTCGTCCGGGGGGAGACGCTGGCGAGCATCGCTACCAAGTACAAGGTGGAGCCCGAGGCTATCGCCCTGTATCCGGGCAATAGCCTGGCCGAGCCTTACGAGCTGGTGGTGGATCAAAAGCTGATCGTCCCCGGCGGCGTCAAGCCGTATGTGCCGCGCACGGTGACGACCTATCAGGCCACCGGCACGGCCACTCGCGCGGGCGCCACCGGCACAGGCCAGCTCGCCTGGCCCATGAGCGGCAAGATTAGCCAGGGATACTGGGAGGGACACCGCGCCATAGATATCGCGGCCTCGCGCGGCACCTCGATCCTGGCCGCCGACGGCGGCACCGTGGTGGCGGCCTACTATGCCAGCACCGGCTATGGCCGCATGGTGGTGATTGATCACGGCAACGGCTACCAGACCCTCTATGCCCACATGGACGCCTTTTACGTCGAGGTGGGACAGGCGGTGACCAAGGCCCAGGTGATCGGCAAGTGCGGCAGCACGGGCAATTCCACCGGCCCGCATCTACACTTTGAGGTGCGCAAGGGCGGCGTGCAGTTGAATCCCTACAGCTTTTTGCCCTGATAGAGACCTCATGCCAAGTCTATTCAGACCTGGTGGGCGGGCGTCTCGCCCGCCCACGCTGCTCCGGCGTCTGCAAGTATGGTGCACAGTGTGCCTGCGCACTTGGCTCAAGCGCGAGGACAATCAGAGTCGTATTTTTGGAGCAGCCCTGTAAAGCCAAGAGCGCCTCTTCCTAGTTGAAGGGGCGCTCTTTCGCGTGTGTGGAACCGGCGCTCTATGGCGCCGGCATATCGGGCTCGACAGTGGCCTCTCCCTCGCCGCCCGGCTCGGGCGTGGGCTCTTCTGTGGCAGTTGGCTCTGGGGTAGGCGGCCCTTGCGTCGCGCTGGGCGCGGGATCGGGCGTGCTGCTCGCCGTGGGTGCGGGCGTCGAGGTGCTAGTGGCTGTAGGCGCCAGCGTGGCGGTGGCCGTCGCGGTAGGCGCCAGGGTGGGCGTCGCCGTCACCGTGGGCGAGGGCGACGCTGTGGGCGTCAACGTGCCCGGGGTGGGGGATGGCGTCATGGTGGGTGTGGCGGTGGGTTGCGCCTGGCCCACGATGCGCACCAGGGCGCGCGCCTCGTAGCGCGCCCCCTGGCGATCCATCACCACCAGCCGCAAGGTATACTCGCCCTCAGCCAGACCCCGGGCATCCCAGCGGCCCAGCAAGCCATCACGCACCGGCGTGCGGACCTCCGACGTGATGCGCAGCCAGTCCCCCGGCTCGCCGCCGGCGCCATACTCGACATAATAGTAGTCGAATTCGGCCACCTCGGCGCTGCCGACCACCGGCAGCACCCCCGGCTCGCTCTGTTGCGCCGCCTGAATGGCCACATGCGCCGCCTGGGTATGCACGGTGCAACTCTCGCGGGGCGGGATCGCCAGCTCTTGCTGGCGCATCCAATCGTCCCACTCGGGGCCGTAATCCACGTAAAAGCGCTGCTCCACCACATCATGGGGGCAGTTCTCGGTGGCAAGCTGGCCGCTCACCTGGCAGATCCCCACATGCCGGTGCACCTGACACTCGCCCGGCTGGTTCTCTTCTAGGAACAACGCCTTGACCGCCGTGGGGCAATCGCTGGTGTGGCGCTGCCCCGAGATGGGGCACACGTCCATCTCCACCAGGCCGGGGGGCCGCTCAAAGCCGGGATGCGGCTGGCCCGCCAGGGCCTGCTCCATGAACGCATTCCAGATGGGCGCCGCGCCCCGCGACCCGGCCAGCCGGTCCATGGGGCGGTTGTCGTTGTTGCCCACCCAAACCCCCGTGACGAGGCGCGGCGTATAGCCGACGGTCCAGGCGTCGCGATAGTCATCGGTGGTGCCCGTCTTGACGGCGGAGGGGAAGGAGAGCATGAGGGCGCTTTGAGCGCCAAAGGCCCGGCTGCGGGCGTCGTTGTCCGAGAGGATGTCGTTCATGAAAAAGGCGTGGCGCGCATCCATGACGCGCACCTGCGATGGCTCGCGCGGCCCGGCGATCACCTGGCCCGCCTGATCGTGGATATACAGGATGCACTGGGGCTCGACGCGATAGCCGCCGTTGGCAAAGGCGCCATAGGCCGCGGTCATCTCCATGAGAGTGACCTCGCCGCCGCCCAGGGTCAACGAGAGCCCATAGTCGGGCCGGGTGAGGGACTGGATGCCGAGGCGCTGGGCCACCTCCAGCAGGGCGGGCAGCCCCACCTGGTGCAGCGTCGAGACCGCCGGGATGTTGCGCGAGGAGGCCAGGGCCACGCGCAAGGAGATGGGCCCCCATTCCTGTTCGTCATAGTTCTTGGGGATGTAGGGCGGGTTGGCGCCGTCGGGAAAGCTCTGCCGCAGGTCCATCAGCAGGGTGGAAGGCGTCCAGCCTCGCTCAAAGGCCGCCAGGTAGGTCAGGGGCTTGATGGTGGAGCCGGGCTGGCGCAGGCGCGTGGCCACGTTCACCTGGCCGCTGATGGCTGCATCGTCGAAATTCACGCTGCCCACCATGGCCAGGATCTCGCCGGTGTTGGGGTCCAGGGCCACCAGCGCCGCGTTGCTGGCGTTGCGCTCCTGAAGCGTCGCCACATGCTGGCTGGCGATCTGTTGGGCCTGGCGCTGGAGATCCAGATCCAGGGTGGTGTAGACGTGATAGCCGCCGCGATAGAGGGCTTCGGCGCCGTATTGGGTCTCCAACTGGGCGCGCACGTAATCCACCCAGTGTGGGGCCTCGCTATAGCCGCCGGTGGGGCGGGGCCGCAGCGTCAAGGGCGCGTGGAGCGCCTCTTGATACTGGGCCTGGGTGATGCGCCGGTCCGAGAGCATCAACCGCAGGACGGTGGCCCGCCGCCCCAGGGCCGCCTCAGGGTCGAGATAGGGGTCGTACACGGCGGGGGCCTGCAGGATGCCCGCCAACAGCGCGGCCTCGGGCAGCGTCAGGTCGGCGGGCGATTTGCCGAAATAGGTATCCGCCGCCGCCCCGATGCCATACGCCAGGTTGCCAAAGTAGACATCGTTGAGATAGACGGCCAGGATCTCTTCTTTCGAGTAGCGTCGGGTGATCTCGGCGGCCAGGATCGCCTCCTTGATCTTGCGCTCAAAAGTCTGCTCGGGCGTCAGAAAGAGGTTCTTGACCACCTGCTGGGTGATGGTGCTGGCGCCGCTGACGATCTCGCCCTCTCGCAGGTTGCTGACCAGGGCGCGGGCGATGGAAAAGGGATTCACGCCCGGATTGGAGAAAAAAGTGGCGTCCTCGGTGGCGGTGACGGCATCCACCAGCACCTTGGGCAGCCCCTCGTAGGGGATCACGGTGCGGCGCCCGCCGTGGGGGTCCAGGATCTCGTAGAGCAGGCGCCCATGGCGATCATAGATGCGGGTGGTCTTGAAGGGCGCCTGCCGGTCGTGCATCTCTTGCGGCGAGGGCAGGTCGCGGGCATAGTACGCATACACGGCCAGGCCGCTCGCCACAGCGAGCAGGGCCAACAACACGAGAGCGACAATGCCGAACAAGAGACCGCGCCCCACCAGGGAGCGCCAGTTCTCGGGAGGCGCAATGGGCTGCGCCCCCCCTGTGGGCGTAGGGTTATTCATTTTGTCATCCATATTTGCTTACAGTAGGTTCGCTCTTGCACTAGACGCGCGCGGGCCAACGACGGTTCCCCGCACCCCTCACCCGGCGGCGGCCAGCGCCTGGCGCAGCTCGGGGTAGGGGCGGATCGTGCCATCCCGCAGCGCCCAGATGCCGGTGGCAAAGCGCTGCACGAAATACCGGTCGTGTACCACGGCCAAGATCGTGCCGGGGAAATCGGCCAGGGCCTGCTCGAATCGCTCCCGCGAGGGGATGTCCAGGTGGTTGACCGGCTCGTCCAGCAAGAGCAGGTTGCAGCCCCTGAGCACCAGCAGCCCCAGCGAGAGGCGCGCCCGTTCCCCATAGCTCAGGTTGCCCAGCGGCTCAAAGACCTCGTCGCCGCCAAAGAGATAATAGTGCAAAAAACGGCGGGCGTTGGTCTCGGAAAGGCTGGCCACCCGCTGCACGGTCTCCAGGGCGTTGCTCTCTAGATCCAGCGTCTCTTGCTCCTGGCTAAAGTAGCCGATCTGGACGTTGCTGCCGATGCGGACCCGGCCCGCCGTGGGCTCTTGCTCGCCCGTGATCAGGCGCAGCAGCGTGGTCTTGCCGGAGCCATTGGCCCCCACCAGGGCGATGCGCTCGCCGCGCCGCAGCGTCAGGTTCACATCCTCGAACAGCACATGCTCGCCAAAGGACTTGGCCAGCCCCTCCAGCAGGAGCACATCCTGGCCGCTGGGCGGTGTGTTGACGAACTCGAGGCGCATCTGCCAGGTCGGGCGCGGCTTGTCCAAAAGGTCCTCGGATGCCAGCATGCGCTCCAGGCGCCGTTGGCGCATCACGGCCTGCCGGGCGACCTTTTTGGCCTGCTTGCGATAGTGAAAGTCAATGGTCTCGTGCTCGATGCGGCTGGCCTGGCTCTTCCAACCCTGGATGGCGCCCTCTAGCCGGGCGATGCGCTCTTGCTGGTCGCTATATTCCTGCCAGTGCCTTTCGCGCTCGCGGCGCTTGGCCTCGGCATACGCGCCATAGTCGCCCGGATAGACCGTGACGGCGTGGGTCTCGCCATCCATCTCGATCACCGATTGGATGGTGTTATCCAAAAAGGCGCGATCATGCGAGACTACTAGCAGCGCCCCCTCAAAGCCGGACAGGTAGCCTTCCAGCCATTCCAACGCCTCGATATCCAGGTGGTTGGTCGGCTCGTCCAGCAGCAGCAATGCCGGGTCCTGGAGCAGGATGCGCGCCAGGCCCAGGCGGGTCTTTTGCCCGCCGCTCAGGATCGCCAGGGGCGTATCCGGTTCCACCTCTGATAACCCCAGCCCGGCCAGGATGGTGTCGATCTGGTGTTGCGGCATGATGGTGGCTGCCGCGCTCAGGCGATCCAGGGCATGGGCATAGTCGCGCTCGATGGCCGGTAACTCGTCGGCGCCGGCGACGGCCAGCTCCTGGGTCAACCGCTCGATCTCGCGCACCCAATGGCGCTCGTCCAGGCTCTCGTCATACAGGATATCGGCCACGGTACTGCCCTGGATGTGCGCCAGCCCTTGGGGCAGATAGCCCACCCGGCTGGGGGGCGCATCCAGGCGCACGCTGCCCCGGTCGGGCTGCTCTTGGCCCACCAGGATGCGCAGCAACGTGGTCTTGCCGCAGCCATTGGGGCCCACGAGCCCCACGCGCTCCCCGGCATTGATGATCAAGTTGACCTGCTCAAAGAGCAGGGTATCGGCATAGCGTTTGGAAAGATCGTATACGTGTAACACGCGGGCAACCTCCTATGCGGCCCGAGCCGCGCCCGCCGGATGGGTCTGCTAGGACCTGGAAGGGTCCGCCAGCAAGGTCTCCAGCCGCAGGTAGGGCGCCAACTGGCGCTCTAGCTCCTTTGGATGCACAAACCAGATCACGTGCATCCCCAGGGCGGCGGCGGCCGTCACATTCTCGGCGCGGTCGTCAATGAACACCACTTCCCCCGGCTCGGCCTGGAGGCGGGAGAGCAGCAACTGATAGATCTCGGGCGCGGGCTTGGCGATGCCGCAGCGCGCCGAGTTGATGATCGGATCGAAACGGTCGGCGATGCCGTGTACATGGGCCAGGGCGTGCTCCAGGGCGTCGGTGGCGTTGCTGAGCATGGCGATCCGGAACCGCT
Organism: uncultured Anaerolineales bacterium; assembly: GCA_964482225.1. Classification (GTDB taxonomy): domain Bacteria; phylum Chloroflexota; class Anaerolineae; order UBA1429; family UBA1429; genus UBA1429. The sequence goes on along the minus strand of CAYZWT010000020.1, from coordinate 66,003 downwards.
CGCGGGCGCGATCTATCAAAGCCAAGACGTCAGGGTCTACGGCCCAACTGGCCCACAAGTCGCGGGCCAGTTGCTCGGTCTCGCTCTCTGCAAGGCCCAACTCCTGGCCTGCGATGGCCCAGAACGCGGCCTCGGTGACCTGGCCCAGCTCGGCCTGGGCCCACAGAGGGCTGAACCAGAGCCGCTCTTTGAGCTCGCCGGGCTGCAAGCCCAGGCGGGCCTCCCAACGGTCATAGTGTGTGTTATCCAGATCGCGCAAGACCACGCCTCCGCAATCGAACACCAGAGCCTTGATCGGCATGTCGTCTGCATCTCCTCGTGTGTATAGTCGCTCGTAGGTCCTATGCCCGCAACATCTCTACTATCTTTGGCCTGTGCTCCGCGAGCCAGCGCAGCGCCTCGATATTCCGCCGGAGGAGCGCCGGGGGATAGCTGCCGGTGCTCTTGAGGATGCCCAGGTTCCCCAGCAGGATGCGCAAGCGAAAGGCGATCAGCATATAGGGGGCCAGGCAGAGCTCGTCGGCGGTCATGTACGCGCGCTCTCGATAGGCCCTGACGATATTTGCTGCCACCTGCGCATCCATATACCGGCCGGTGTGCTCCTCTCCGGCGGTATAGCCCAGTAGCATGGCCAGGTCATAGATGCGCAACTCGCGTACGCAAAAGTCAAAATCGAACAGCACCAGACCCTCGTCTCGAACGCCAATGTTCTTGGGGATATAGTCGCCGTGGTTCACCACGAGGGGTCCCTGCGCGTACAATTCCTCGGGGAACTCGTCATCCAGCATGTCTACCAGTTCGCGGATGTAGGCGGCGTTGCTGCTCAAAAGGGCATGGGCCTCATTGTTTGGGTCGAGGGCGCCCGCCCAGGCCAGGATCTCGTCCACTGTCCCAATGCCCCGCTGGTTCTCGTGGAACCATGCGCGGAGCCTGCCGGCGTATCCCCAACCCTGCCTTTGCCGGGTGACGGGATAGCGCTCCATGACGTTGTGGTACCGGGCCAGCAGCTCGGCCTCCCGTATGCCTTGGGCCGATCTGGGCGGGCGATAGGGCTCTGCGGCGGTATACGCAAAGAGCGCATAGTAGCGCCCCTCCACCTCGGTAACGGTATTGCCGGCGGCATTCGCCATAGGCGGGACGCACGGGATGCCGTTCTCGGCGGCATAGCGCAACAGAGCGTGCTCGTAACGGATGGTCTCCTGCGTGCAGAGGATGCGATTCCAGCCCGACTCCTCGGGCCTGGCATAACGCCGCAAGAAGAACCGTCCTGTATCGCCCTCTACGATATGGCTGCTGTTGGTCGAGCCTTGCTCGACCCGCTCGATGCGTATGGCCTGAATGCCGTAGGGGGCTAGAATCTGCTGTATATCCATGAGCCCGCTCCTCGCAAGCTATACCTGTCCTTGGGCGCCCGCGCCGAACAGCGGGGCGGCAGTTTGCACAAAAAAAGGGCCGTGGCGGTTCCCACGGCCCGGGCGCACAAAAAAGCGCCGTGGACGTGTGCCACGGCAGCCTCGATCAACTATGCACAAACTGCGGGCGCAGCACCGTCACGAGCCGTAGCGATAGGCCGTGTCGGTCGTCATGCTGTGCCCTCCTGTGAGACTAGGTCTAGATACGCGCCCATTATAGGGCCGGGCGGGCGGGCTGTCAAAAAAGAGAGGGTTCACGGCGGCCAAAGTGTGTGCGATGGATGCTCTCTCAGTGGTAGGAGCGATCTCCCACTCGCTGCAAGCCCTCATTGACACCCACGCCTCTCTGGGATTATAGTTATGCAGGTGATCGTAACAAGAGCGAGTAGGGAGAGCAACCCGCCATGAATCTACCGCGCCCCGAGTACCCGCGTCCCCAGTTGGTGCGCCCCCAATGGCTCAATCTCAACGGCCCCTGGGCGTTCGAGTTCGACCCCGGCCTGAGCGGCATCGCCCGGGGCCTGCCCGAGGCGAGCGCCCTGGCGGGCGAGATCCTGGCGCCCTATTGCCCGGAGAGCAGCCTCTCCGGCATCGGCGACGTGGATTTCCACGCAGGGGCCTGGTACCGGCGCACCTTCGTTGTGCCGGAGGGCTGGGGGCCGCAAGGGGTGCTGCTGCACATTGGCGCCTGCGACCATGATACCTTGGTCTGGGTCAACGGCCACCTGGCGGGCGCGCACCGGGGCGGCTATACGCCCATCTCCCTGGATCTGACGCCCTGGCTGCGGCGCGGCGAGAACGCGCTGGTGATCCATGCCCAGGATGACACCCGCTCGCCCTGGGTGCTGGCGGGCAAGCAGTGCCCGGACTATGCCTCGCGGCGCTGCCACTATACCCGCACCACCGGCATCTGGCAGACCGTCTGGTTGGAGCCGGTCCCCGCCGCCTATATCGCCAACCTGCGTCTCACGCCGCTCTTGGAGACCGGGCAGCTCTTGATCGAAGCGACGCTGGGGGGCGTTGCGACCAGCGGGCTCTTGACCGCCGAGGCGACCCTGGCCGGCGCGCCGATGGGCCGCCAGGCCGCGCCCTTTGCCGGCCGCCTCGCCACGCTGCTCCTGCCCCTGGCCGAGATCGAGACCTGGGCGCCGGGCCGGCCCACCCTCTACGATCTGACGTTGACCCTGGAGACCCAAGCGGGCGCCCGCGACGAGATCCAGAGCTATTTCGGCATGCGCTCGGTGGGGCTCTCGGAGCGGGCCATTCTGCTGAACGGAGAGCCGGTGTTCCAGCGCTTGGTGCTGGATCAGGGCTACTATCCCGATGGCATCTATACCGCGCCCGATGACGAGGCGCTGCGCAACGACATCGCCATCTCCCAGGGGCTGGGGTTCAACGGCGCGCGACTGCACCAAAAGCTGTTCGAGCCGCGCTTTCTCTACTGGGCCGACCGCATGGGCTATCTGGTGTGGGACGAGTTCCCCAACTGGGGGCTGGACGTGAGCCACCCCCGGGCGCTGGAAGTGTTCCTGCCCCAGTGGCTAGAGGCCATGCACCGCGATTACAGCCATCCCAGCGTCGTGGGCTGGTGCCCGTTCAACGAGACCCAGGTGGATCAAGACCCGGGCGTCATCCTGGGGGTTTATCGCGCCAGCAAGGCCCTGGATCGCTCCCGCCCCGTGATTGATACCAGCGGCTACCAGCACGTCGAGACGGATATCTATGACGTGCACAATTACGACCAGAACCCCGAGAGCTTTGGCAAGGCGTTCGCCGCATTCGCCCAGGGCGGTGAGCCGTTCCGCAACCGGCCCGACCGCGACGCCGCCTATGCAGGGCAGCCCTATTTCGTGAGCGAATATGGCGGCATCTGGTGGAACCCGGGCCAGACGGATGAAATCGGCTGGGGCTATGGCGGCGAATCGGGGCGGCCCCAGAGCCCGGAGGCCTTTTTGGCGCGCTACCGCGCCCTGACAGAGGCCCTGCTCCAGCACCCGCGCATGTGCGCGCTCTGCTATACCCAATTGTACGATATCGAGCAGGAGGTCAACGGGCTGTACACCTATGACCGCCAGCCCAAGTTCGACCCGGCTCTGTTCTACGAGATCAACACGCAACCGGCAGCCGTGGAAAAGTAGGAGGTACTCTCATGCCAATGCTCAACGACAAGGACCGTCGCTTTCTAGAGGACTATCTCAAGGGCGGCCTGAGCGGGCCGGTGACCATCAAGCTCTTTACCCAGGCCATCTCTTGCCAGTTCTGCAAAGAGACCCAGCAGTTGATGGAAGAGGTGGCGGCCCTCTCGGACAAGATCGAATTGCAGATCTACAACTTTGTCACCGACCGCGAGGTCGCCGAGGCCCACGGCATCCGGCGCATCCCCGCCACGGTGATCATGGGCACCAAGGACTATGGCATCCGCTTTTACGGCATCCCCTCGGGGTACGAGTTCAACACCCTGGTCGAGGATATCGTGGCGGTCTCGAACGAGGCCCACGGCCTGCCGGATGAGGTGGTGGCGCAGTTGGCCCAGGTCCAGGAACCGGTGCATATGCAGGTCTTTGTGACGCCCACCTGCCCCTATTGCCCCACGGCCGTGCGCACGGCCCACGCCTTTGCCATGGCCAGCGACCAGATCACGGCGGATATGGTAGAGGCGGTCGAGTTCCCGCAACTGGCCCAGCGCTATAGCGTGATGGCCGTGCCCAAGACGGTCATCAACGACAAGACCGAGCTAGAGGGCGCGGCGCCCCCCGATCTGGTGGTCGCCAAGGTGCTCCAAGCGGTAGGGTTGATGAGCGCCGAGGAGGTGGCCGCCCTCATGGAAGGCTTTGAAGGCGAACTCGAATCCACCTGAGATCACAGGTCGCCACAAGTTGGGGGGATCGCCGCGCTGGCGGTTCCCCCAGCCCCAAGATGCGCTCCAGGACGCGTGGGCTTGAATTGGCCGCGCCTTCGTTCGCGGCTATAATGCGCCGAGTTTGCCAATCACCCTCTGGAGAGACGATGCTGCGACCTTTTCGAACCCTGAATGTCACCCCCTCGCTGCCGGAGCGCCTCGATCCATTGTATGAGATCGCCCACAACGTATGGTGGTCGTGGACCCGGGACGCCGTGGACCTGTTTCGCCGCCTGGACCCGGACCTGTTCGATGCCACGCACCATAACCCCGTCGAGACGCTGGGGCGCGTTTCGCAGGAGCGGCTGGATGACGTGAGCCAAGACGAGGGTTTTCTCTCGCACATGGACCGCGTCTATCGCGAGTTGCAGGACTATGTGGGGGGCGCGCCGGCGCTGGAACAAGGGGGCATCATCGCCTACTTTTCCATGGAGTACGGTCTGACCGAGGCGATGCCGATCTATTCCGGCGGCCTGGGCGTGCTCTCGGGCGACCATCTCAAGACGGCCAGCGACATGGGCTTGCCGCTGGTGGGCGTCGGCATGTTGTACCAGGAGGGCTATTTTCGGCAGTATCTGAACGCCGATGGCTGGCAGCAAGAGACCTATCCCACCAACGATTTCCACAACATGCCGATCCGCCTGGAGCGCGACGCAGCGGGCGCACCGCTGACCATCTCGGTGAGCTATCCGGGGCGTGAGGTGCTCGCGCGCATCTGGCGCGTGCAGGTGGGGCGCGCGCCCCTCTACATGCTGGATACCAACCTGGAGGGCAATGCGCCGGAGGATCGCCAGATCACCAGCAAGCTCTATTCCGGCGATAAGGACATGCGCATCCGCCAGGAGATCCTGCTGGGGGTGGGCGGGATGCGGGCCTTGCAGGCGGTGGGCATCGAGCCGACCGTCTGCCACATGAACGAGGGCCACTCGGCCTTTTTGGGGCTGGAGCGCATCCGCATCGTCATGGAGCGCCAGGGCCTCTCCTTTGATGAGGCATTGACGCTGACCGCCGCGGGCAATGTGTTCACCACCCACACCTCGGTGCCGGCGGGCATTGATCTCTTTCCGCCCTATCTGGTGGATCGCTACCTGGGCGAGTGGATGCATCTGTTGGGTATAGACCGGGATCGCTTTATGGCGCTCGGGCGCCCGCCCCAGGCCCAGGCCGAGGAGCCCTTTTCGATGGCGGTGTTGGCCCTCTCGCTTTCCTCTGGGGCCAATGGCGTCAGCGCGCTGCACGGGCAGATCGCGCGGGAGATGTGGCAGAGCCTGTGGCCCGGCACGCCCGCCCACGAGGTGCCCATCAGCGCAATTACCAACGGCATCCATCACCCAAGCTGGATCTCGCGAGACATGGCGAACCTGCTGCTGCGCTACCTGGGGCCGCGCTGGCAATCGGATCCCGCCAACGCGAAACTGTGGGAGCGGATGGAGCGTATCCCCGACGAAGAGCTGTGGCAGACCCACGAGCGACGCCGCGAGCGGTTGGTGGGCGTTGCCCGGCGCCACGTGGGGGCCCAGTTGGAGCGGCGCGGCGCCAGCCAGAGCGACATTGCCCACGCCTCGGGCGTGCTCGATCCCAAGGCGCTGACCATCGGCTTTGCGCGGCGCTTTGCCACCTACAAGCGCGCCCTGCTGCTGTTCCATGATCTGGAGCGCCTCTCGCGCATCCTGAACCAGACGGACCGGCCTGTGCAGATCCTCTTTGCCGGCAAAGCGCACCCAGAAGACAACCCGGCCAAGGAATTGATCCGCTCTCTGGTACACGCTTGCCGGCGCCCCGATCTGCGCGATCGGATCGTCTTTCTGGAGGATTACGATATGGCGCTGGCGCGTTACCTGGTGCAGGGCGTGGACGTCTGGCTGAACACCCCGCGCCATGGCCAAGAGGCCAGCGGCACCAGCGGCATGAAGGCCTGCATGAACGGCGCCATCCACCTGAGCACCTATGACGGTTGGTGGTATGAAGGCTATGCCAGCGAGATCGGCTGGCGCATCGGCCAGGGAGAGATCTATCAAGACGACGCCTATGGCGACGAGGTAGAGGCCAACGCCCTGTACGACATGCTCGAAAAGGACGTCGTGCCCCTGTTCTATGATCGCGGGAACAACAGCGTGCCGCATGGCTGGGTGGCGTTGATCAAGCGCTCGATGGCCAGTGTGGGGCCGCGTTTTTGCACCAACCGCATGCTGCAAGAGTATGCCGATCATCTCTATCACCCGGCCATGGAACGGTATGCACAGCTCGATGCCGACGGCGCCCAGGCTGCCAGGGAGCTGGCCCAATGGCTACAGCATGTGCGGGCCGCCTGGCCCGGCATCCGCCTGGTGGACATTGCCTCCAGCGCCCGCGATGACGTGACGGTGCGCGACGAGATCGAGTTTCGCGCGCGGGTGCATCTGGGGGCGCTCTCGCCCGAGGATGTGAGCGTGCAGGTCTGCCTGGGCCGCACGGGCGCCCAGGGAGGCATTCAGGAATATGACGCCATCGAGATGGCCCACCGGGGAACCGACGACGGCGGCCATGCCCTCTATCAGGTGGGCGCCCGGTTCGTCAAGAGCGGGCTGAGCGGGTTCACCATTCGCGTGCTGCCCCGGCACCCCGGCCTGGCCACGCCACACATTCCGGGGCTGGTGCTCTGGGCAGAGTGAGGCGCGGTGAAAGCAGGGCTCGGTTCCCATGTAGGGCCGAATCACTTGCGATCTGGATATGCCGAGCCTGGCGGCTTTTGACACGCCTCTAAAAGTCGTGATATAATTCACAAGGTTGCGATTCCAGAGTCTCGCACTCTTGATTGGATGATGCACTAACGTGACTCTTGCAGAGATCTTGGCCACTCTTGAAGGACAGTTGGTCTCGACCGGAGCCGATCTGGACATGGAGGTCGAGTTCGGCTGCGGAGCGGACCTGATGAGCGACGTGCTGGCTTTTACCCATGCTGGCACGCTTTTGTTGACGGGCCTGGCAAACCCCCAGGTGGTGCGCACCGCAGAGATGGCCGGCATCAAGGCCATCGTTTTTGTGCGTGGCAAGGTTCCGCCCCCAGAGACCGTGGCCCTGGCCAAAGAAAAGGGCATCCCGCTGTTGGCGACGCGCTTTACCCTCTATGAGAGCTGCGGGCGTTTGTATGCCCAGGGCTTGCAGAGTTGTGGGTTGTTCGATTTGGCTCATGGCGCTTTTCCCAAGAGCGCCGATAGCGGAGCGGGATCTGGAGCATGACGCTTGGGCGGCAGGAAACGGCAGAGGAGCCGGGCTCCGACCGGCTTCCCACGAACCTTACCAAAGTCCAAGAGCTGGTCTATGAGCTCAAGGTAGAGCAAGTGATGACCCGCGACGTGATCACCTGTTCGCCCGATGCGACCATGGCCGAGCTCAAAGAGGTGCTGCGCGTCAACCGCGTCTCGGGCGTGCCCATCATAGAGGACGGCCAGATGATCGGCATGATCAGCGTCGAGAGCCTGATCCGCGCGCTGGAACAGGGCGAAGCCCAAGCCCGCATTCGCGACAAGATGACCACGCGGGTGCAGGCGGTGCGCGCCGATGATACCCTGGCGGGGGCGGTGGCCCTCTTTGCACGCTTTAGGTATGGCCGCTTTCCCGTGGTGGATGCCGAGGGGCAGTTGGTCGGCATCATTACCCAGGGCGATATCGTCAGGGGCCTGCTCAAGCAGTTCGAGACCCTCTGGCACTCGGAAGAGATTCGGCGCTACCGGGCCAGCCATATCTTTGAGGATATCGAGTCGGAGCAGACGACTCTGATCCTGCGCTATCGGGTGTTGCCCCGCGATTTCGTGCGGGGGGGCGAGGCCTCCAGCAAGGTCAAGCGCGCGTTGGACCGGCTGGGCGCCCACCCGCAGACCATCCGGCGTATCTCGGTGGCGACCTATGAGGCCGAAACGAATATCATGATCCATACGGAAGGCGGCCAGATCATCGTCGAGGCGCGCCCGGAAGAGATCAAAGTCATTGCGCTGGATGATGGGCCGGGCATTCCGGATGTGGAGCAGGCCATGCAGCCCGGGTACTCTACCGCGCCTGATTGGATTCGCGAGTTGGGCTTTGGCGCGGGGATGGGGCTCTCGAACATCAAATCCTGCACCGATCGCATGTCTTTGACCTCTACCGTTGGGGTGGGAACGCGCCTGGAGATGATTTTTGACCTTACGCAAGGGAGACACTAGGTGATCGTCAGCGAGATCGTAGATGCCTTGGGGCTGACCGTGGCGGCCGGCGCGCAAGGGCTGGAGCGCGAGATCACGGGCGGCTATGCCTCTGACCTGCTCAGTTGCGTCATGGCCGGGGCCGCTGCCGGCAACCTGTGGGTGACCCTGCAGGCGCACCCGAACGTGGTGGCCGTGGCCGATTTGTTGGGCCTGGCGGGCGTGATCGTCGCCGAGGGCACGGCTGCGGACGAGGCGACCCTGAGCCGCGCTGAGGAGCGTGGCGTTCCGATTCTGCTGGCCAAGGAGACCACCTACACCATCGTGGCGCGGCTGGTGGGGCAGGGGATTGCAGGGAACGACCCGGCGCGCGGCGCCTGATGGCGCGGGCTCGCGGAGCGCGATGGCTGCGCTGAGGGCGGTGCGCCTGGATCTGCATGTACATACGGTGCTCTCGCCTTGCGCCGAGATCGAGATGATCCCGCCCTTGATCGTCCGGCGGGCGCGCGAGGTGGGGCTGGACCTGATCGCCATCACCGACCATCACGCGAGTGAGAATATCGAGGCGGTGCAACGGGCCGCCGCAGGCAGCGGATTGGCCGTGCTGCCCGGCATGGAAGTACAGACGCGCGAAGAGGCGCACATCGTGTGCCTCTTTGATACGTTGGAGCAGGTTGCGCGCTGGCAAGGGGTCGTATACGATAGCTTGCCGCCCGTCCCGAACCGCCCAGAGGTGCTGGGGCCGCAGTTTGTGGTGGATGAGACGGGCGAGTTCGTGCGCGAGGAGGAACGCTTGCTGCTGGCCTCGATGGGGTTGCCCGTAGAGGCCGTGGTCGAGAAGGTGTGTGAGCTGGGTGGGCTGGCCATCGCGGCCCATGTGGATCGGCCCTCGTACAGCCTGCTGGGCAACCTGGGCTTTGTGCCCGAGGGGTTGGCGCTGGCGGGGTTGGAGATCAGCGCTCATGGGGATGTGGCCCAACTGATCGCCCGCTTTCCGGGGGTCGCGGACTGGCCACTGATCCGCTCCAGCGACGCCCACTGCCTGGCCGATATGGGCGCGAGAATGACGGCGCGGCTGGCGGCGCCGACGGTCGCCGAGCTGGCCCTGGCGCTCCGGCGCGAACAAGGACGCTCGGTCACATTGGCTTCCTGACCACGAGTCGCTCGTGGTGGGATGATATTCTGCATAGAGGGAGGAGCAGACGTGCTGCTGGAAAAGACCGTGGTTGAAAACAAGGACACAGTGGACCTGGCGCCCCTGAGCGAGATTCTGGACGCCTTTGGCGAGGAGCGGGGCGCCGTTATTCCGATCCTCCAGAGGACACAGGAACTGTATGGCTATCTGCCCGAGGAGGCTTTGCAGTACATCTCCGAGCGGACGGGCCATTCTCTGGCCCAGCTCTATGGCGTGGCTACCTTTTACTCCCAGTTCTACTTGCAGCGACGTGGCCGCCATATCGTCAGTATCTGCGATGGCACCGCTTGCCATGTCAAGGGCGCGCCCCGCTTGGTGACTACCCTGGAGGAGCAGCTTGGCATCAAGGCCGGAGAGACCACGCCCGATTATCGTGTGACCCTGGAAGTGGTGTATTGCCTTGGCTCGTGCGCGCTGGCCCCCATGGCCGTCATTGACGGGCAGGTGGTGGGCCGCTTGGTGCCGGACAAGGTGCAGAAATTGGTGCGCGAACTCGACTAGTGCGCGAGTTATCCCACCACGTGCTGGATCTGTTGGAGAATGCCCTGGCGGCCGGCGCCACCCAGGTGGTCTTGCAGATCTGCGAGGATAGCGGCCAGGATATGCTAAGCATCGAGATCCAGGATAATGGGCGCGGGATGGATGCAGAGACGCAGGCGCGGGCGCTGGACCCGTTCTTTACCACCCGCACCACCCGGCACGTGGGGCTGGGGCTGCCACTGCTCAAGGCGGCGGCGGAGCGCTGCAATGGGGGCCTCACGTTGGCCTCGACGCCGGGCCGGGGCACGCTCGTGCGGGCCTGGTTCCAGCGCGAGCACATTGACCGGGCGCCGCTAGGCGATATGCCCAGCACATTGCTGGGGGCATTGCTTTCCAGCAGGGGAGATTGGGACCTGGTGTACGCGCACCGGGTGGACGAGGGCGTGTTTGAGCTGGATACGCGCGAGATGCGCGAGGTGCTGGGGGAGGATATTCCCCTCAGCCACCCGGCCATTCGGCAGTGGCTAGAGGAGTATCTTGAGCAGGGATACGCCGAGTTGTACACGGGGTTATGGGCCGACCGGCTCTAGCCGGGGGGCCATCAATCAAAGGAGAGTGGGGATGCCACAGATCAAGTCGTTGGAGGAGCTGCGTCGCTTGCGCGAGCGGGTCGAGCGAGATATAACCACACGCAGAGATACCAGCACGACCATTATCGTGGGTATGGGCACGTGCGGGATCGCCGCGGGCGCGCGCGAGACGATGCGCGCCATCTTGGAGGAACTGCGCACGCGCGAGATGGATATCAACGTCACCACCGTCGGCTGCATCGGCATGTGCGCCAAAGAGCCTCTGGTGGATATCGAGCAGGCGGGCAAGCCCCGCGTAACGTATGGCAATATCACCCCCGAGATGGTCTCGCGCCTCATCGAAGAGCATCTGGTCAAGGGCCAGGTCGTCGAAGAGTGGGTGGTCGGTCGTCTGCAGGAATAAGCGCCCGTTGAGAGTCACTCGGGCAGAGGTCATCATCTAGCGGAACCAGTCCAGGAGGACAAGATGTCGGAACCGATATACCGGGCGAATGTCCTGGTATGCACAGGCACGGGTTGTGATTCGTCGGGCGCTGGCGGCGTGATTGACGCGTTGCGCGGCGAGATCGTGCGGCGCGAGCTGCAAGACGAGGTGCGCGTCGTCGAGACCGGGTGCCGTGGCTTTTGCGCCATGGGCCCCATCGTGATCGTCTATCCGGAGGGCATTTTCTACTGCCAGGTGCAGCCTTCGGATATCGAGGAGCTGGTGGAAGAGACGCTGGTCAAGGGCCGCGTGGTACAGCGGCTGGTCTTTGAGACGCCGGATACCCAGCAGGCCGTCCCCTTTTACGACGAGATCCCCTTTTACGAAAAGCAGCAGCGCGTCACCCTGCGCAACTGCGGCGTGATCGACCCCGAGAGCATTGACGAGTATATCGCGCGGGGCGGCTATGAGGCGCTGGGCAAGGTGCTGGGCGAGATGACGCCCGAAGGCGTCATCGAAGAGGTCAAGGCCTCTGGCTTGCGCGGACGCGGCGGCGCCGGTTTTCTCACAGGCCTCAAGTGGGAGTTTACCGCCAAGGCCCCCGGCGAGATCAAGTACGTGGTCTGCAATGCCGATGAGGGCGACCCGGGCGCGTTCATGGATCGCTCGATCCTGGAAGGCGACCCCCACTCGGTGCTCGAAGGTATGGCCATCTGCGGTTACGCGGTGGGCGCCCAGGAGGGCTATGTCTACTGCCGCGCCGAGTACCCGCTGGCCATCAAGCGTCTCAAGCTCGCCATCGAGCGGGCAGAAGAGTATGGCCTGTTGGGCGAGGATATCTTTGGGTCTGGCTTTAGCTTTAGGCTCAAGATCAAAGAGGGCGCCGGCGCCTTTGTGTGCGGCGAAGAGACGGCCCTGATCGCCTCCATCGAGGGGCGCCGGGGCGAGCCGCGCCCCAGGCCGCCCTTCCCGGCGGTCTCGGGCCTGTGGGCCAAGCCCACCAACAACAACAACGTCAAGAGCTATGCCAATATCCCGCAGATCATCCGCAATGGGGCCGAGTGGTTTGCCGCCATCGGCACGCCGCGCAGCCCTGGCACGGCCATCTTTGCGCTGACGGGCAAGGTGAACAACACCGGCCTGATCGAGGTGCCTATGGGCATCACCCTGCGCGAGATCATCTATGATATCGGCGGGGGCATCCCCGATGGTAAAAAGTTCAAGGCCGTGCAGACGGGCGGCCCCCTGGGCGGCTGCCTGCCCGAGTCGGGGCTGGACCTGCATGTGGATTTCGACTCGCTGCGCCAGGCCGGCGCGGTGATGGGCTCGGGCGGCATGATCGTCGTGGACGAAGATACCTGCATGGTCGAGTTCTGCAAGTATTTTCTGACCTTTGCCACGGCAGAGTCGTGCGGCAAGTGCGTGCCCTGCCGCGTGGGCGGCAAGCGTATGTTGGAGTTGCTCACCCGCATCACCGAGGGCCACGGCTCTCAGGAAGACATTGATCAGATCGTCGAGATCGCCAAGGGCATGGATTCGGACTCGCTCTGCGCCCTGGGCCAGCTTACGCCCGGCCCGATCATGGCGGCCTTGCGTTACTTCCGCGACGAGTTTGACGCCCATGTGAACGAGGGGCGTTGCCCGGCCAAGCAGTGCACCAACATGATCACCTTTTATGTGAATCCGGATACCTGCCGGGGTTGTGGCATCTGCAAGCGCGATTGCCCGGTGCAGGTCATCGATGGGGATCGCCGCATGATCCACATCATCAACCAGGAGGGCTGCATCAAGTGCGGCACCTGCTATGAGGTCTGCCCGTTCGACGCCATCGTCAAGCTCTCGGGCGAGACCATGGAGGTGCCCACCGAGCTGATCCCGGTCAAGGCTCGTGGCAGATAGCGTGTCGTATATGGCCCAACGGCCTCGAGAGCGTGCCGCCAGCCTGTTGCTGGTTGGCTATGGCAACAGCAGCCGCCGAGATGACGGCGTAGCCGAGCACATTCTACAGCGGCTGCTTGTGGCTCTGGGCCTGGACCCCGATAGCCTGGCGGATGAGGATGAGGACGAGCAGCGCCCTGGCCTGCGGGCGATCCTGGTGCACCAACTGGCGCCCGAGTTGGCCGAGCTGGCCTGGCGCTATGATACCCTGGTGTTCCTGGATGCCCATGTGGCGGGCGTCGGCTGGGAGCCGGTGGAATGGCAGGCCATCGAGCCTGCTATCCAGGGCGGCATGAGTGGGCATCACCTCAAGCCGGGGGTGATCCTGAGCCTGTGTGAGACGCTCTACGGCCAACGTCCCGAGGCGTACATGCTCTCGGTGTTGGGCCACAATTTCGATTTCGGTGAAACGTTGACTGACGAGACATCAGCGCTGGCGGATCAGGCGGTCGAAAAACTGTTGGGCCTGGTTGCTGCTAGTGGGCTGGCGCCTCGGGCGGAAGAAGAGTAACATCTATACTGTCGCGGCGTTCCTGGTAGGGCCGTCAGCGTTAGGAGGATATGGACTATGCCGAATGTACGCGTTACGATTGATGGTGTAGAGGCCGCCGTGCCGGCCAATATCACCGTGCTGGAGGCGGCCAAGATCGCCGGGGTCGAGATCCCGACCTTGTGCGACCACCCGGCCATCGAGCCGATCGGCGCCTGCCGCATCTGTCTGGTAGAGATCGAAAAGCAGCGTACGCTGCAACCGGCGTGCACCTTTCCCGTGTTCGAGGGGATGGTCGCGCACACCCGCTCAGAAAAGGCCGTCGAGGCCCGGCAGTTCATCCTGAACCTGCTCTTTTCCGAGCGCAATCACTTTTGCATGTTCTGCCAGATGAGCGGAAGCTGCGAGCTGCAGGATCTGGCCTACGAGTACGAGCTGGATCACTGGCAGTTCGACCGGCCCATGCCCAAGTTCGCCGTGGATGCCTCGCGGGTGTTCTTTGTCATGGATCACAACCGCTGCATCCTCTGCCGCCGCTGCATCCGCGTGTGTGACGAGCTGGTTGGCAATGGCACCCTGGGCCTCAAGAATCGTGGCGCCGAGTCCATGATCACCGCCGACCTGGATGTGCCCTTTGGCGAGTCGAGCTGCGTCTCTTGTGGCACCTGCTTGCAGGTCTGCCCCACGGGCGCGCTGATGGATCGCGCCAGCGCCTACATGGGGGCCACCGCCGAGATCCAGCGGGTCAAGTCGCGCTGCATGGCTTGCCCCATCGGCTGCGGCGTCGAGCTGATCGTGCGCGATAACCGCGTGATCCGCGTTGAGGGCGATTGGGACGCCGAGCCCAACAAGGGGCTGTTGTGCGAGATCGGCCGCTTTCATCCGCTGCACGAGATGCGTAACCGCGTGCACAAGCCGCTGGTGCGCGTCAATGGCGAGTGGACCGCCGTCGCGCTGGACGAGGCGCTGGCGTTGGCCGCTGAAGAGCTGGCCAAGGCGGGCGACGACGTGGCCACCATTGCCTCCGGCTTTGTGACGGTAGAAGAGGGCCAGCAGTTGGCTCAGTCCCCTGGCCTCAAGTACCTGATGCACCCGACGGCGGAGCAGGCCTCCACGGCGCAACTGGCCGATCTGGACGACGCCGATCTGTTCATCGTGGTGGATACCGACATGGCCGAGGATTATCAGGTGGCGGGCTTTGCCATCAAGCGCGGCGTGCGCCAGCGCGGCGCCCGTCTGCTGCTGGTGGGCGAGGGCGAGGACGGCGCGGCCGCCGGCGGCCTGGCCGAGTGGGCCATGCGCCGCTATAGCGCCGCCGAGGCTGCTTCTGCGGTGGCCATTGCCGGCGAGGCCCAGATGCCCGTGTTCGTGGCAGGCCCCGAGGGCGCTGCCCTGGCCGCCAAGCTGGCGGGCCAGGTGGCCAAGGCCAAGCTGTTGAGCCTGGCGCCCGGCGGCAACGGCCGCGGCTTGCAGCAGGCTGGCTTCCTGCAGGCGTTCGCCGGTGAAAAGGCCGCCCTCTATCACGTGGTAGCGGGCGAGCTCGCCAACGTAGCGCCAGAGCTGCTCCAGCAACTGGCGCAAGGCGGCAAGGTCATCGTGATGGCCAGTTTCCGCGAGCCCTGGGATGAGGTGGCCGACATCATCCTGCCGATGCCCACCACATTCGAAAAGAGCGGCACAACGGTCAACGCCGATGGTCAGGTCGCCCAGGTGGTGGCCGGGGTCAAGACCCGCGCCGCCACGACAGCCGAGATCATCGCCGGCCTGGTCAAATAGATACATGCGCCTGGGCGGGCCTTGGGCCCGCCAAGCAGGCTTGGAGGACATACATGGCCAAGATAACGCTCTGCACCGACTGGCTGGACGTTTGCTCCGGCTGCCACATGTCGCTGTTGGACATGGACGAGCTGCTGGTGGCTGTACTGGAAAAGGTACAGTTGCTCTCCTCGCCCATAACCGATCTCAAGCACCCGCCCGAGGAGGGCGTGGATATCGGCATCCTGACGGGCGCCGTATCCAATGACCATCAGGAGCATGTGGCCCGGCGCATGCGCGAGCGCTGCCGCATCCTGATCTCGATGGGGGATTGCGCCGTCTTTGGCGGCATTTGCACCATGCGCAACTTTTTCGATACCGAAGAGGTGCTGCGTTACTCCTATGTCGAGACCGACAGCACCGCGCCCGGGCAGCAGGTGCCGCGCTCGCCCGAGATCGCCAAGCTCTTCCCCAAGGTCAAGTCGGTGCGCGACATTGTCAAGGTGGACGTGCACCTGCCGGGGTGCCCGCCGCCCGCCCACGTGATCGCCTATGTGCTGACCGAGCTGGCAGCGGGGCGCGAGCCCAAGCTGACCGAAGACCTGCTCACCTACGACTAGACCTTGCTACAACGCCGGCGCCACGCCATAGGAGATAACCAAATGGGCCAAAAGATAACCATTGATCCCGTAACCCGCATCGAGGGCCACGCCCGGGTGACCATCCATCTGGATGACAACAACCAGGTGGCCCAGAGCTACCTGCATATTGACCAGTTCCGAGGCTTTGAAAAGTTCTCGGAAGGGCGCCCCTATTGGGAGATGCCCGTCATCACGCCGCGCATCTGCGGCATCTGCCCCGTCAGCCACCACCTGGCCTCGGCCAAGGCGTGCGACGGGGTGGCCGGGGTCGAGCCGCCGCGCCCGGCGACGCTGCTGCGCCAGCTCTTGCACATGGGCCAGATCGTCCAGTCCCACGCGCTGAGCTTTTTCCATCTCTCCTCGCCGGACCTGCTGCTGGGCTTTGACGCCGATCCCGCCATTCGCAACGTCGCGGGCCTGATCGAGGTCAACCCGGCGCTGGCGCTCAAGGCCGTGGGCCTGCGCAAGTATGGCCAGGAGGTGATCCGCAGGGTGGGCGGCCGGCGCATCCACATGCACTGGGCCGTGCCCGGCGGCGTCTCGGCGCCCCTCTCGGAGGAGAACCGCGACTGGATGCTGAGCCAGTCGGACGAGATGATCAGCTTTTTGCAGGAGGGCATCGCCATCGCCAAGGGCTGGCTCGCGGCGAACCAAGATGTCGTCCAGCGCTTTGCCAATTTCTCCAGCATGTACCTGGGGATGACCAACGATGGCGCGCTAGAGCTCTATGACGGGCCCGTGCGCCTCATTGACGCGCAGGGCAACCACGTGGTGGACTTTGACGGGCGCGACTATTTGGACTATGTCCAGGAGCGCACCGAGGACTGGTCTTATCTCAAGTTCCCGTACTACAAGCCCCTGGGCTACCCCGAGGGCGTGTATCGCGTGGCGCCCCTGGCCCGCCTGAACATTGCCGAGCGCATCACCACGCCCCTGGCCAACGAGGAGCTCAAGTCGTTCAAGGCGCTGGCTGAGGGACCGGTGGAGCCGACCCTCTACTACCACTATGCCCGCCTGATCGAGGCCCTCTATGGCGCCGAGCAGATCCGTGTTCTGTGCGAGGACGAGGACATCCTCTCCGAGGACATCCTCAACACCCGCACCCAGATCACCGGCCACGGCGTAGGCGTGATCGAGGCCCCGCGCGGCACCCTCTGGCACGACTATCACACCGACGAGGACGGCCTGCTGACCCGGGTAAACCTGATCGTGGCCACGGGCGGCAACAACTGGGCTATGAGCAACTCGGTGGATATGGTGGCCAAAGAGTTCATTGATGGCAACAACCTGAGCGAGGGGATGCTGAACCGCGTCGAGGCGGCCATTCGCGCCTATGACCCGTGCCTCTCCTGCTCGACCCACGCCCTGGGCCAGATGCCCCTGATCGTGGATGTCATGGACGCCGAGGGCAACCAGCTCCGCCGCTTCCAGCGCGACTAGCGACCGCTGCCAAGGAGACAAGAGAGGCGCAGAGCCCGAAAAGGGCCCTGCGCCTTTTGCTTTACGCCGGCATGTCTGGAGCCTCGCTACCGGGCCAGTAACTCGTGCGCTCTCGCCAGGTCTTGCAGGGTGTTGACGTTGAAAAAGCCAAGCCGCTGAGGGTCGTGGGGGGCGGTCTCCCCCTCGTCCACATAGCGAACGCGTAGCGTCTCATAGACGCCGCTTACGCGGCGGAGTCCTTGGGCCAGCGCGGCGCACAATGGCGATAGGCAACGCTTGTGGTAAAAGGCGTGCAGTGGCTCTAGCCCCACCGCCAGGCGCGGAACGATGGCGTCCCAATCGCCGTGCAGCGACCAGAGATAGCGCAGCAGCGGGATCTGCACAAAGGGCATATCGCAGGCCAGAACCAGGCTCCAGCCGTGGCGGGCCGCGGCTAGCCCGGCAGCCATGCCGGAAAGCACCCCCGAGTACCCAGGGAGATCGCGCACGACGGCGGCCCCCTGCACTGCCGCTGCGAGGGCCGGGCCAAGCTCCTGATCGGGCCGCAACACGATCACCACGTCGTCGGTTAGCGGGGCCACGCATCTGTGCACCCGGCCCAGCAGTGGCTCGCCAGCGAGAAGGAGGGTGGCCTTGTCTTGTCCGCCAAGGCGGGCGCCCAGGCCGCCCGCGAGGAGGATGACGCTGTAGCTCGCTCCGTTGTCAGGCGGGCACTGGCCGGGTCTGACCTCGCTATGGCAAGCATCGAGGGCATGGAGAGACACGCCGATCTCCCTTCCGGGGTCTTCTGGAAAACGCGAGTGGCAGCGATTATGGATGCCCTCGCGGTCTGCGTCAAAACGGGATATGCGAAACCGCGTCGAGGCGCAGGGTCCGCAAGGATCCTGCGCCTCTCTTTGCGTGTGCAGGCGGCCTCAGCGCCGCGTGATCGGCAGGTAGAAGGTGTGCTCCCAAACCAGAGGCACATCCAGCGCGCTGACAAAAACGTCCCAATTGCCGTTGTGGGTCGTGTCAAACGCCCCAGGCGTGGTGGGGTAGTTGCCAGACAAGGTGTAGCCCGTGACATAGGCCCGCCTCGCGCTGCTTACCGCGATGCCATAGCTCCACTCAAAGGTGCTGCTGCCCACGAAGGTGCTGTACATCAACTCCTCGCCCGTGGGGTCCAGGACGCTGACAAAGACGTCCGCGTCGCCATTGTAGGTCGAGTCGTAGGCCCCGGGCGTGGTAGGGTAGTTGGCGGAGTAGGTAGCGCCCGCTATGTAGGCCCGCCCTGCGCTGTCCACCGCGATGCCATAGGCATAGTCCTCGCCGCTCCCGCCCAGGAGGGTGCTGTAGACCAGGGCTGCCCCCGTGGGATCCAGGACGCTGACAAACACGTCCCCGTGGCCATTGTGGGTCGTGTCGTAGGCCCCGGGCGTGGTGGGGTGGTTGGCGGAGTAGGTAAAGCCCGTCACGTAGGCCTGCCCCGCGCCGTCCACCGCGATGCCATAGCCTCCGTCCCAGCTGCTCCCGCCCAGGAAGGTGCTGTAGACCAGGGCCGAGCCCGTGGGATTCAGGACGCTGACAAAGACGTCCACGTCGCCGTTGTGGGTCGTGTCGTAGGCCCCGTCCGTTGTGGGATAGTCGGTGGATTTGGTATAGCCCGTGACATAGGCGCGGCCCAATGCATCCACCGCGATGGCCTCGGCCCGGTCATCGCCGGGGCCGCCCAGGAAGGTGCTGTAGACCAGGGCCGAGCCCGTGGGCTCCAGGACGGTGACAAAGGCGTCCCAGTCGCCGCCGTTGTAGGTCCTGTCGTAGGCCCCCTCCGTAGTGGGGTAGTTCGTGGACACGGTCCTGCCCGTGACATAGGCCCGTCCCGCGCCGTCCACCGCGATGCCATAGCCACGATCTGCAAGGGTCCCGCCCAAGAAGGTGCTGTAGACCAGGGCCGCCCCCGTGGGGTCCAAGACGGTGACAAAGGCGTCCAGATCGCCGTTTATGGTCGTGTCGTAGGCTCCGGGCGTGTGGGGATACTGGCTGGAGCCGGTCCAGCCGGTGACATAGGCGCGGCCCGATGCATCCACCGCGATGGCCTCGGCCCGGTCATCGCCGGGGCCGCCCAGAAAGGTGCTGTAGACCAAGGCTGTGCCGCTCGGGTTGAGGACGCTGACAAAGACGTCTGCAGCCTGGTTGTAGGTCGTGTCGTAAGCCCCGGGCGTGGTGGGGTAAGTGGCCGAGTAGGTACGGCCCGTCACGTAGGCCCGCCCCTGGCCGTCCACGGCGATGCCCTTGCCCTCGTCTTGGCCGCTACCGCCCAGATAGGTGCTGTACAAGAGGCCGCCAGCCTGGGCGCCAACCGGCCCATCGCTCGCGGCCGCTTCGCCAAAGGGCGCGGCGACAGACTCGCCCTGCAAGCGGGGGCTGCCCGCCGCCAGCGCCCGGCCCTGGGCGTCCACGGCCTCCAGCAGGGGCAGGGCCAGCGGGCCCAGGGCGGTCTCAATGCGCAACGCGCCGCGATCCAGGGCCAATGCCTCAGCGCCCTCGATGCGCAGTTGCACGGCATCGAGAGCGGCGCTCGCGTCCGTGGCCACCATGCGCCAGGCCCAGCGCCCACCGTCGCCCGTGATCTCCAGATCCAGCCCCGGGTAGAGGTCCACATAGCGCACGCCCTGCCAGACGGGCACATCGGGCCGCCACGCGTCCGGGTCGTTCCCGTAAAAGTAGGAGACGATTGTCTCGGAGCGGTGGAAGGGCGCGATCTCAGGCGCACGGTTGGCCCCCAGGAACGAGAGGCGCAGGTGCACGCCCTGGCGGGGCTCTGCCTCAGCGGCTGGGCCATCAAGCGCGCCGGGGGAGCGCTCGGGCGGTGGCGCGGGCTCCATGACGGTGAGCCAGAGGGCGTCCTGGGCCAGCCAGAGGGTGGCCCCGCCGCCGCGCACGAGAAAGCGGGCTGCGGGGTCGAACTGGCCAACGTTCTCGATGAACAGGAGGGATGAAGAGGCGGCGATCTCCGGCGCCCTCGGTGGCGGCGACTGGGCGTGGGCCAGGGGCGGCGCCAGGGCAACAACGGCGAGCGCACATGCCAAGAGGATCCGACCGGCCAAGAGACGAGACTTGCGCATAGGGGGTACCTCCTTTGCGCGGGGGCAGACGGGCCAAAGGCCCGCCTACAAAGACGGCCCGAGTGCCACAAACCCAATATACACTTTACGTGGTCTTATTGTCAATGCATATTGGCGCAAAAAGCGAGGGCAGTGGGCCACGAGGCGCAGGGCCCCGAAAGGGCCCTGCGCCTCGTGTTGTGTGTAAGAGATAGGCTGTCAGCGCATCAACGCCGGCAGGTGGATGAGCCGATCCAGGGGAGGCAGCCCCTCAAGCACGGTGACAAAGACATCTTCGTCACCGCCGTTGTAGCTGGTGTCATAGGCCCCCGGCGTAGTGGGGTAGTCGGTAGATGCAGTAGAGCCCGCGATATGGATGCGTCCCGCGGCATCGAGCGAGATTTTCCTACCCCATTCGTCCTCGTTTCCCCCGATCAGCGTGCTGTAGACCAAACGCGCTCCCTGGGGATCGAGAATCGAGACAAAGACGTCTCTCTTTCCGAAAGGAGTGGTACTGTAGGCATCGGGGGTGGTCGGAAAATCGGAGGAAGACGCCGAACCGGTAACATAAGCCCGCCCCGCCCAATCCAGTGCGATCGCTCCGGCGCCATCGCTCGCGCTTCCTCCCAGGAAGGTGCTATAGACCAACGCCGAACCATCCGGGGTCAGCACGCTCACAAAGGCGTCAAAGTCATCCCAGTTGATGCCATTGCGGGTTGTGTCGTAGGCTCCGGGCGTGACAGGAAAGTTGCGGGACTGGGTACTGCCAACTACGTAGGCGCGCCCGAACCTGTCTACGGCAACGCCGCGGCCATAATCTGCCCCCGAGCCCCCCAAAAAAGTGCTATAGATCAGGTCTGAGCCTTCTGGGTTCAGGACGGTGACAAACGCCTTGCCCAAGCCGGGATCAGGCCCGGTGTCAAAAGCCCCGGGGGTGGCGGGAAAATCGGGGGAACGCGTCCGTCCCGTAACATAAGCGCGACCCATGTGGTCCACGGCAATTCCGCCAGCCATCTCCATATGGTTTCCGCCCAGGTACGTGCTGTAGACCAGATCCGTTCCCTGGGGGTTCAGAACACTTATCGTCAGATCCCAACTACCATTGTAGGTCGTGTCATAGGCCCCCGGAGTTATGGGCTGGGGGCTGGAAGGAGGGCCGGTGACGTAGGCCCTCCCCGCCGCATCCACAGCGATGTAACTGTTGCCGCCGTCAGTGATCCGCCTTCCCAGAAACGTGCTATAGACCAGGGAAGCACCATCGGAAGCCAGAGCGGTGACAAAGAGGTCTATTACAAAAGGCGCATAGCCAGTATGGTCCGAGTCAAAGGCATCAGGCGTGATGGGAAAGTCTGTGGAGCGGGTGACGCCTACGATATGCGCCTGCCCCTTTTCGTCCACTGCGATATCGAACGCATAATCCTCGGCATTTCCCCCCAGAAACGTGCTATAGACCAGCTCCGTTCCCTCTGGATTTAGAACGCTGACGAACAAGTCCGACCATCCCCCGTTGTAGGCCGCGTCAAAGGCTCCGGGCGTGGTGGGATAGTCGTCAGAGGTTGTGATTCCCGATACATAGACGCGGCCTTGCGCATCCACTGCCAGCCGCCCGGCATAGTCCCACACACCTCCCCCTAAGAACGTGCTGTAGACCAGTTCGCCCGCCTGGGCGGCAACCGACCCACCGTTCGTGGCCACTTCGCCAAAGGGCGCGAACACGCGCTCTCCCTGCATGCGAGGGGCGCCCGTCGCCACCGCACGGTCTTGCGCATCCACGGCGCCCAGCAAGGGCAGCCCCAGCGGGCCCAGGGCGGTCTCGATGCGCAGGGCGCCGCGCTCCAGGGCCAGCGCGTCTGCTCCCTCGACCCGGAGCTGGACGCTGTCCAGCGATGCGGCGTCTAGCGATGCGGCGGCATCGGTGGCCACCATGCGCCAGGCCCACTGGCCCGCCTCTCCGGTGATCTCCAGATCCAGCCCGGGATAGAGGTCCACATAACGCGCGCCATGCCAGACGGGCACGTCGGGGCGCCAGGCGTCCGGGTCGTTCCCGATGAAGTAGGAGACGATGGTCTCGGAGCGGGCCAAGGGCACGATCTCGGCCTCGGGGTTGGCCCCCACAAAGCTCAGCCGTAGGTGCACGCCCTGGCGCGGCTCCGCCTCAAAGGCTGCGCGATCGAGCGCGCCGGGCGAGCGCTCGGGCGGCGAGGCGGGCTCCAGCAGGGTGAGCCAGAGGGCGTCCTGGGCCAGCCAGAGGGCGCCCCCGCCGCCGCGCACGAGAAAGCGGGCCTGGGGGTCGAACTGGCCCACGTTCTCGATGAACAGGGGCGCCCCCTGCGAGGGCGCTACAACGGAATCGGGTTGTGCGCCAACGGGCGCGGGCGCAAGGGCCGCGGCCTGCGCCATCGCCAGGCCGGGCGCGGCAACCGTCGCCGCGACGAGGCAGCACAACAAGAACAAGCGACCGGTGAGACGAGCCAAAGCCTTCACGACGAAAACCTCCTGATCGTGCCTGGGGAACCTGTTCGTTCCTCAAGGGTGTCCGGTGCAACACAGCCACAGGATACCAGTAGCGCTTTCAGGTTGTCAAGGGAAGAAACGTAAAATAGCGCGCGAGTGAGGTTTACGGCAGTGGGCATAGGGCCATGCTTGGCGCGATGTCGGCGCTCTACCGCGCTGTCACCCGCAGCTCTTGCAGCGTCAAGCGGCGGCCATCGTCCCGCTCCAACAACAGGCGGTAGCGCCCAGGGGCCAGGTCGGGCGGCAGGGCCAGGTGGTGCACGTCGCGGGCGATCTCGCCCACGCGCCAGATGTCCCAGGGGTAGCGGGCCTGCACCGGCTCCAGCGCCGCCTGCCACACAACGCTGCCCGAGCGCCCGGCCAGGAGCAGGGTAGGGGCCTCGGCGGGCGGCGCCTCTGCGCTCGCCTTGCGCCAGAACAGTACCAGCTCCAGCGCGTCGCCGGGGTGGATGGGCGCCTCGGGCTGGTGGGCCAGACCCACCCGGTACAGGCTGTGGCCCGCCACCGCCAACGAGCCCCAGTCGTGGTCGTGGGGGGCGCCCATGTCCAGCTCCTCTGCCGTGGGCGGGCGCAGGGGCGGCGCAACGACGATCTCGGCCAGGGCCACGGCGTCGCCGCCGCCGATCACCGGCAGGCGTTGGCCCGTGGCCGCGTCATAGAGCCCCACGATCAGGGTGTGGGGGCCGGGGATGGCGCCCGGGCGGATCAGGATGCCGTGGTTGTCCACCACCGTCTCGCCCGGCTGCCAGCCGTCGGTGGGGCGGCGGCCCCCGGCGGGCTCGGAATCGTGCTGCCCCACGATGCGCTGGCGGGCGTCCAGCAACTGGGCGAACACGGTATAGCGCGCCGCCAGGGGCTCTTGCGCCTCCCAGTAGAGGGCCAGTTGCAGGATCTCGCCGCTGCGGGGCTCTGGGGTCAGCAGGGTGTAGCCCGCCAGGCGGATGGCGTCGCCCAGCAGCGCGTCGGTCTCGTGGGCCAGGGCAGACGCGGACTCGTCGGGGACGGCATAGACCACCAGGCGGATGTTGCCATACCAACGGTCCAGGGTCTTGAAGGTATGCTCCGCCAGCCACGCCTCAATGTGCCCTTCTGGATCGCTATCGGCCGTGGCCCAAAAGATGCAGTAGAGCTGGTCGTGCTCGGCCGTAATGGCGCTCAGCTCGGCCTCTGCCGTCTCGCGCTTCAGGGGCCGCTCCGTCGCCAACGGGATCATGGGCAGGGGGCCGTCATAGTAATAATCCACCGTCTCGATCTGCGAGGGCGCATTGATCAGGATGGCGGCGCCGGGCCCGGCGGCGGCGACGATGGTGCGCACGATGCCGCGATAGTCGTCGCGGGCATAGCGCGGGTCGTGGTACAGGCGCTGGAGGGCATGAGCCGAGGCGGCAGCGACGCCGCCCAGCAGCAGCAGCGCCAGGGCAACCCCCACCATGCGCCTGCGGGGAGAGGCGACCGCCATTCCCTGCCCGGCGATGGCCGTCAGCCCGGCGCCTTGCAGGATGTGTAGGGCGGGGGTGGCCAGCAGGACAAACTTGGGGTTGTACATGGGCCGCTGCAGCGAGGCCAGATACATGAGCGCCAAGGGGGCCAGCAGGTAGGCGGCCAGCAGCGCGGTGCGCCAGCGGTTCTGGCGCGCCCCCTGCCAGAGGGCCACGGCCCCGACGGCGGCCAGCGCCCACAGCCCCAGGCCCATCAGGTGCGCGGCGCGGCCCATCTCGACGGTGATGCCCAGGGGCAACACGGCCATCAGGTTCAGGGCCAATTCGCCCAGGGTAAAGGGCGCGCTGACCGAGGGCCAGCCCAGCAGGGTGCGCCAGGTGAGCCGCAGCCAGGGGACGAACGCCGCCAGGATCAGGGCTTGCAGCGCAGCCCAGCGCCAGACGAAACCCAGGGGGCGGTTCAGCTTGCGGCCCTGGGCCAGCCACCAGACGCCAAAGCCCAGGTTGGCCGCCAGCAGCAGCGTGGCCCCATAATAGTGGGTGTATAGCGCAGCGGCGCCCGCCAGCGCCAGCAGGCCCGCGCGCCAGGAGAGCCAGCGCCGCCCGCCGGCAGCCCAGGCGGCCAACAGGTCGTGGACGGCCAGCATGAGCAGTAGGCCCGCCAGGGTCGCCAGGATGTACATGCGCGCCTCTTGGGAATAGTACACCTGAAAGGGCGAGAGGGCGGCGATCAGGGCGGCCAGCAGCGCGCCAGGGGCCGAGAGCAGTCGCCGCGCCAGGGCATAGGTGGCGGCTACGGCCAGGGTCCCGATGGCCGCCGAGAGGGCGCGGGCGGCAAACTCGCCCGTCCCGGCGAGGCCCCCCCAATAGTGCAGCAGGTAATAGTACAGCGGCGGGTGGATATCGTGGGAGGCGTTCTCGGTGATGGTGGCCAGGTCGCGCTGGGCCAGGGCCACGCTGGTGCCCTCGTCGTTCCAGAGGCTCTGGGCGTCCAGGCGGTAAAGGCGCAGCCCCAGGGCCAACGCCAGGATGGCGGCCAGCAGCAGGATCGTGCGCGCAAGGCGGCTCTGGCTCATGCGTGCTTCCCCCAGTGGCGGGTGCGTGTGCAAGCGCCCTCACCCCCACGAACAGCGCAGGCTATGGGGTGCGACTGCGCCCCCTCTCCCATGCATGGGAGAGGGGGCAAACGAAACCCGCTCCGCGGGCGGGTTTCGTCGGGGGTGAGGGCCCCACGCGCCCACGCCTCCACCATCCTGGCCTGCCTGGGCTCCGTGCCCCATGGCACCTCCCTCATGTCTGCTTCCTCCAGGCGCGCATCCCCAGGGCCACGGCCAGGCCCACCAGGGCGGCGATGCCCAGAGGGACGCCCACGGCCCAACGGGGCTGGCGCCACACCACCAGGCCATCCAGATCGAGCGTCCCCTGGCGGACGACGATGCGCACCTGGTGGGGCCGGTCGCGCAGGTTGCGGGCCACCCGTAGGGCGGGGGCGCCGTTGCCGGGGGCCTGGGTGGGCGTGAGGCGCCGCACGGGCTGCCCGTCCAGATAGACGACGATGTTCTCGGCCTGCCCGGCATCCAGCACAACCAGGTCCAGGCCCGTGCCGTGGAACTGGAACGCTAGCTCGCTCCCGGCGACCCCCTGGCGATAGGCGCCCGACGCTGCCTCGGCGGCCAGCGCGCGCCACTCGCCCTGATACGTGAGCGCCCAGTGCTCCTCCTGGTGATAGCCCATCTGCACCATCGGCGGCTGGGCGGTCAGCTCGCGCATGGCCTCATAGACGGGCAGCAGCGTGAAATCGGGCTCGGCCATGCGGAAATAGTACCAGGGCTGGTCACGCTCGGCATCGGAGGGGCGCCGAAAGAACCAGTAGTTCATGACGCCCATCCAGGGCCACTCGCGGGCCGCCCGCTGGTAGGCTTGCACGGCATAGCGGGCCTGCTGCTCGGGCGTCACGCGGCCATAGATGGCCGCGGCCTGGAAATCGGCGGGCAGGGCGTTCCAACCCACCTCAGTGGCCCAAAGCGGCTTGTCCGCGTCGCCGTGGCGCACCATGATCTCGCGGATGAGCTGGGCCCGCGAGAAATTGGTGCGCTCGGGGCCGGTGCGCCGATCCAGCGGCCCCGTCCACAGGCCATAGACCATGGCGCCCATCGCGTCGAAATGCCCGTGGACGCCCGCCGCGTACATGCGCTCCAGGTAGACCAGGTCGCTCAGGTTGCGCGGCCCTTGCTCCGTGGTTTGGGCCAGCCCCGCCGCAATGATGACGCAATCGGGATCGGCCTCTTTGGCGCGGCGATAGGCGATCTGCAACAGGCGCACATAGGCCTCGGGGTCAACGGGCTGATCGCCCCATTCGGGGTAGATGTTGGGCTCGTTCCAGATCTGATAGTAGCGGATGCGCCCCCGGTAGCGTCTCACCACCGCATAGACGAAATCGCCATAGTCCTCGAAATCGTCCGGCGGCCCCAGCGTCCAGCCCTCGGCGTTGCCCACCGCCCGCGACCAGGCCGGCGGGTTGTCCAGGCGGGCGATGATCTCCAGATCGTATGTCTCGGCCAGCGCCACCAGACGGTCGTATTTCTCCCAGGCGCTGCGTTCCCACTGGTGATCCCAATAGTCGCCCTTGCCATAGATCTCGATGTCCTCCCAGGGGAACTGCTGGCGGATCCACTGAAACCCCGCCTGCGAGATGAGTTGCAGCGAGCGCTCGATCTTGGCAACCTCGACCTCTTGCTCCAAAAAGGTGTTGATGCCATAGGGTGAGAGACCCGTGTGGGCGATGGGGGTCATGGGGGCCGTCTCGGGGGCGGGCCGGAGCTGGAGCAGCAGCCAGGCGCCGAACCCCTTGATCTGGTGCCAGGCGTCCTCTTCGCCCGTCACCGAGGCCAGGGCCGCGCGGAGCGGCTCTCGCTCCGCCCAGGCCACCAGCCCGAGCAAGGCCAAGATCGCCAGGGCGATCAGGGCCAGGCGTCTCAGGGAGAGTCTGCGTTTGGGCCGGTGGGGCATCGGTCTGGCGCTCCTTACAGGGGCCGGGCGCGCATGGCGGGGCAGCGCGCCCGTGCTACAGGCGCTGCCGCGTGGTGCGCTTGGGGCGCGCCTTTTCGAGGGGCGCCCCGCGATAGGGGGGCGCCTCGATGTCAATGATCTGGCAGACGTCCGAGTCCATCAGGCGGCTCCGCAGGCGCTCGTCCATCTCCTCCCAGCCTTCGTCCGAGACGGTCAGGATGGTGGTCATGCGGCTGACGTAGCGATAGTTCAGGATCTGGAACAGCTTTTCCTGGGCCCAGGGCGTGGCGTTCTGGGCGCCCAGGTCATCCAACACCAGCAGGCGCGTGCGCCGCACCTCGTTAAAGCGCTGGTCATACGAAATGGGGCTATTGGGCTGGTAGGTGGCCCGCAGGTGATCCAACAGGTCCGAGACCACCACAAAGAGCACGTTCATGCCGCCCCGCGAGATCTTGTTGGCGATGGCCGCGGCCAGGTGGGTCTTGCCCACGCCATAGGGCCCGCGCAAGAGCAGCCAGTTGATGGGATTCTCCGACCAGGCGCGCAGGGTCTGCAAGATGCGGTGTAGCTGCTCCGATTGGTGTTGCTCGATCTCGCCCTGGCGCAGGCCAAAACTCTCGAATGTGAACCGTCCATAGGGGCTCAGGCTGCCAAATGCCTCGTTGCCCTGGGTGCGCGAATCTGTGGCATAGATGGGCAACATGCGCACCAACGCCTGGTCGCGCAGGCGCGAGGCCAGCCGGGGGTCCATGTCGCTCAGGTTCTGGTTGGTGGTGATGACGGTGGGCAGGGCCGCGTTGTAGCGATAGTTCAGGATCTGATAGAGCTTTTCGGCGGCCCAGGGCGTGGTGTTCTGGGTGCCCAGGTCGTCCAGGATCAAGAGCTCGATGCGGCGCACCTGCTCAAAGCGCTCGTCATAGGTGATGGTGCTATCGGGCGCATAGGAGCTCCGCAAATAGTCCAGCAGGTCCGGCACCACGACGAACAACACCGACCGGGTGCGCTCGACGCGCTCGTTGGCGACGGCCGCCGCCAGATGGGTCTTGCCGCAGCCATAGTGGCCGGTGATCAACAGCCAGCCCTTGGGGTCGGCGGCGAACTCGCGGGCCACCGAGAGGGCGTCCTGCAGGCTCATGCGCACCTCGGGCGAGACGTCATCTCGCACGACAAAGGTGTCAAAGGTCATGTTGCGCAGGTGGTGCAGGTTGCTATCGCGGCGCAGACGGGCCAGGCGAGCCTCTTGCAGCTCGATGCGCTTGCAGATGCAGGGCACGGCCTTGCCGAACTGGGGATGGCCCACGGGCACGTTCAGGCGCACAAAACCGGCCCCGTGGCAATGGGGGCACGTGTTAGCAGCCTCGGTCTCGGCCCGGATGGGTTCGGCGTCCATGGCTCGGCATCACTTCCTGTGCAAGCGTGGCAGCAACTCAGCGACGCGCGCGGCGGATACGCGACTGGCGGCGGGCCAGCCGCGAGGAGGGCGTTCGGTCGTCCTTGCCCTCGGCGGCCCAGCGCTGCAAGATGGCGTTGATATAGCGCCAGGAGCGGGCATTGTTCTCGGCGGCGATCAAAAAGGCGTCCTCGATCCACTCAGGGGGATAGTCCCGCTCGGCCTCTTGCAGCTCTTCGGCCAGGAGCGGTTGCAACAGGCCGATGTTCTGCTCATAGAGCTCGAATATGGTGGGGCGGGGCCGCTCGATGCGGGGCTCGTGGACGGCTCCCCGCCGCTCCAACACCAGCTCGCCATTGCGCACCTCGTCCACCGCCTGGCGCCCCTGCTCTGTGTTGGCGAACAGATAGACGGTGGCGCCGCTCTCGTCGCTGATCTCGATCTGAAGCAGGGCGCCCCGGGCGACGCATGCCGCAACGGCGGCGCGTAGCCGCTCGATCAAGGTCTCGCCAGGGTCATCATCCCCATGCTTGAGAGCCGAGAGCAGCAGCCCCTCGGCCTCCAGCTCGGCCAGGGTCATATAGCGGGGATAGCCGCGCTGGCGGTTCAGATAGTAAAAGACGTACAAGAGCAGCTTGAGCTCGTCCAGATCGCGGATCTGGGTCAGCAACTCGGTGAAAAAGAGATCGGGCAGGGGCGTAAAGCGCGTCTTGCCCGCCGGAAACCCGACAAAGGCGCTCATAGCGGAAAGAGGTCCTCATCGCCGAAAAAGTCGGCCTCGACGGCGTGCAGGTCGAGGTTGGAAAACAGGGTGAGGTGCGGGTCGAATCGCAGGGCGATGGTGGCGGTGGGCCCGTTGCGGTGCTTGGCCACAATGATATCGGCGATGTTGGCCCGCGCAGTGTCCTCGTCATACAGCTCGTCGCGATAGATGAACATGACGATATCGGCATCCTGCTCGATGGAGCCGCTCTCGCGCAGATCCGAGAGCACGGGGCGCCGGTCCTGGCGGCTTTCGACGGCGCGGGAGAGCTGCGAAAGGGCCACGACGGGCACATTCAGTTCGCGGGCCAGCCCCTTGAGCGCCCGCGAGATGTACGAGATCTCTTGCACGCGGTTCTCGCTACGCTGGGTGCCGCCTTGCATCAATTGCAGATAGTCAATGATGATCAGATCCAGGTCATACTCGGCGGCCAGGCGGCGCGCCTTGGTGCGGATCTCCATGGGGCTGGGCGAGGGGGTGTCATCAATAAAGATGGCGGCCTCGGAGAGCACGCTGCTGGCGCGGGTGAACTGGTCCCACTCGGTATCCTCGATGCGGCCCAGGCGCAGGCGTTGCGCGTCAATGCCTGTGTGCGAAGAGATCATGCGCTGCACGAGCTGCTCAGAGGCCATCTCCAGGGTAAAGACCGCCACCACGGCGTCGCTCTTGAGGGCCGCGTTGGAGGCAATGGTGAGGGCCAGGCTCGTCTTGCCCACGCCGGGGCGCGAGGCGACGATGATCAGGTCCGAGGGCTGCAGGCCGCCCAGCAAGCGGTCCAGGTCCATAAAGCCGGTGGGCACGCCCAGGGTCTGATCCTGGTGTTCCACCAGGAACTCGATGCGCTCATAGTACTCGCGCACCACATCGCGGATCGGCACCAGGGCCTTGCTGATGCGCCGGTTCGAGACCTCGAACAGGATCTGCTCGGCCTGGTCAATAACCTGGTCTACCTCGCCCTCCTCCTGGTAAGCCAGGGCGGCGATCTCGCCGGCGGCGGCGATCAGGTGGCGCATGATGCTGGTGCGCTCGACGATGTGGGCATAGTGCTCCACATGGATCGAAGTGGGGACGCTGTTGATCAGCGAGGCCAGATAGGCGCCGCCCCCGACCGTCTCGATCTGCTCGCGGCGCTCCAACTCGTCCACCACGGTGACCAGATCGGCGGGCTGGCGGCGCTCGTGCAGCGCCGTGATGGCGCCATAGATCATGCCGTGGGTCTCGCGGTAGAAATCGTCCGCGTGCAGAAAAGAGGCGATCTTGATGACCGCGTCAGGGTCAATGAGCAGGCTGCCGAGCACGGATTGCTCAGCTTCGATGTTTTGCGGGGGCAGCAAGCGATCCGACATGGGGGTTACTCGGGCGGCTCGGCGTCGCCGAGGTCGAGATTGTCAATGAACTCGCGAAAGACATCCAGGTTATCGGCGTCCTCTGCGGCGACGGGGCGAATATCGGGCGAGGGCAGGATGCCGGCGGAATCGAGCACCTGGCTCTCGGCGTAGATGGGGACGTCGGCGCGCACGGCCAGGGCGATGGCGTCGCTGGGGCGCGAGTCAATCAACCGCATCTGGCCGTCTTGCTCGACGGCTAGATGGGCAAAGAACGTCCCGTTGGACAGGTCGTTGACGATCACATACTGCAAGACGCCTCCCAGCTCCGAGATGGCGGTGTTGAGCAGGTCGTGGGTCATCGGGCGGGGCACCGTGGCGCCCTGCAGCCGCATGGCTATGGCCTCAGACTCGTTCTGGCCGATCCAGATCGGCAGGAAACGGTCTCCGGTCGTTTCTTTGAGCAAAACCACTCGATGCCGCGAGAGCAGGCTATAGAGAACTGAATAGACCTCTAGTTCGATCACGGCGCCATTACTCCTGGGTGTGGCTGCCTGACACGAGGCATTATACCACAAGGCCAGGGCGCGGCCAATCGTTCCGGGGGCGGGCCAGACACTTGTACAAGTTCAGATTCGAGGGGACGAGCTCCTAACTGACCAGAACGATGATGCCATTATCCTGCAATCGGTGAGCACATAGATTCGGCTATGGAGGGCGGGCGTCTCGCCCGCCTACGCTGCGTACGCAGCGTAACGCGCAGTGCAACCGCGCGCCCCATCTTTTCCTACAGGCTCAGCGGCCAACCCTTGAGCGCCTCGATGGCGGCGTGGTCGGTGAGATCCAGCGCCACCGGCGTGATCGAGATATAGCCCTGGCTGAGGGCGCCGATGTCGGTGCCCTCCTCGGGGATGCCCTCCGGCGGCTCCCCCCCGATCCAGTAGTAGAGCTGGCCGCGCGGATCGGCGCGCTTGACCAGGGCGTCGCGGTAGATGCGCTGGCCCAGCCGCGTGATCTGCACGCCCCGGAGCTCTTCCTTGGGCAGAGCGGGCACATTGACGTTCAGCAGCCGGGCCTGCCCATCGCCGTGGGCCAACACGGCTTGGGCCAATCGCGCGGCAAAGGCGGCGGCCGCCTCAAAGCGCCCGTCCACATAGCTATCCAGCGAGATGGCGATGGCGGGGATGCCGCCGATCACGGCCTCCATCGCCGCCGAGACGGTGCCGGAATAGGTCAGGTCGTGGCCGACGTTGGCCCCCTGGTTGATGCCCGAGATCACCAGGTCGGGGGTGCGCTCCAGCACGCCCAGCAGCGCCAGGGCGACGCAATCGGAGGGCGAGCCGCTGGCCGTCAGCGCCTCGGAGCCATCGGCCAGGCGCGTGGGCCGCACGCGCAGCGGCTTGTGCATGGTCTTCGAGTGGCCCGAGGCCGACCAGTTGTGCTCAGGGGCGATGATCGCCAACTCGGCCACCTGGCCCAGGCGCTGGGCCAGGGCCAATAGACCGGGCGCCATGACGCCGTCGTCATTGGTGAGCAAGAGATAGGGTCGGGTGTGAGCAGCCTGGCTCATACGAGGCTCGCATGGCAGGCGCCCGGCTCTGCCTTGGGCACGTCGGGGGAGGCCCGCAGTCTGCGTACAAGCGCCTCCACCCGCGCCTTATAGTCCGTGCGATAGGCGGCCGTCTGGATCGGCGGCGTAGACATGATCAGGGCGTCCTCCTGGTTATCCGGGTAGTAACGTTTTCGTAGCCCGACGGTCTCAAAGCCGTATTTTACATAAAGACCCTGGGCTGCGCGGTTGCTTTCCCGCACCTCCAGGGTAACGGTCTCGGCGGCCTGCTCCAGCGCCTGTTCGATCAAGGCGGCCAGCAGCAATTCGCCCAAGCCCTGTTCCCGCCACTCGGGGCGCACGGCCAGGGTGCTGATGTGTGCCTCCTCCAGGATCATCCACACGCCGCCATAGCCCAACAGCGTGGGGTCTTGGCGGGCGCCCCAGGGGCGCTGCCACGCTCCGCCCCCGCCGGGGCGCGCGCCTGCATAGCGCAGCACCAGATAACTGGCCGTCTCATGGTAGAGCACCTCTTGGCGATAGGCCTGGATGGACCAGGGTGTGGCAAAGACCTGCCGCTCGATGAACGAGATGGTGGGCAGATCGGCCAGGTGCATCTTGTCCAGGCTGTAGGGGAGGCCGGCAAGGTCCATGGAGCTAGGCGTCCGGGCTGGAGGCAAACTGCACATAGATCGGGCTCAGGGTGTCCAGATCGGCGATCTCGCCACGCTGCAGCCGTTCCCAGGCCAACTCGGCCAGATAACCAGCCCGCCGCAGCGATCCCGCCAGCGAAGAGATGGCCAGGTTTGCCGCGCCAGGCAGGGCCAGCAGCCGCTCGGCCAGGGAACCATCCACCTCGCCGATGACCAGGACAGGATCGGATAGATCCGGCTCCCACAGGGCCGCTTCGTGCAGCGCCAGCTCGCCCTGTAGGGTGGGCAGCCCATCCTCATACAGAAACGCTCCCACGCAGATGCGCCCCCGCCCAGCTTCCAGCACGGCCAGCACGGGCACGCCGGGATCGCCCGCGGCATAGGCGGCGATTTCCAGGGTGGGGATGGCGATGAGGGGGATCTCCAGGCCGAGACAGAGCCCCTTGGCCAGGCTCATGCCGATGCGCAGGCCGGTGAACGAGCCGGGCCCCTGGGCCACGGCCACGCCGGATAGGTCGGCAAAGGCGAGCCCCTGGCGCGCCAGCATGGCGGCGATGGTGGGCATTACCTCGACGGAATGGTTGTTCTGCGAGCGCCAGCTTGCCTCGGCCCAGATGCCCGCGTCATCATATAGTGCAATGCTGGCCAACCGGGTGGCCGTGTCAATGGCCAGTAACATGGCAACTCCTCAGCTCAAGGCGGGCGCCCCGAGGCGCTCAAACGCCATAGATCGCCTTCTTCAGGGCCCGAACGACCTCGATATAGTGCTCGCCTATGGCCTCAAAGATCAGCGTGCGCTTCATTTCGTCGGTGTAGGTCAGGGTGATCCAGAGCCGCTGTCTGGGCATGGCCTCGCGGGCGCGGTCGGCCCATTCGATCACCGTGACGCCATCGCCATAGATATAGTCCTCCAGCCCGAGGCTGAGCACGTCCATATAGTCCGCCACGCGATACAGGTCCACATGATAGAGATAGGGGCCTTTGTGGGCGGGCGGGTACTCGTTCACAAAGACGAACGTGGGGCTGTTGATGATGCCATCCACGTGCAGCCCTGCGCCGATGCCCTGGGTGAGGCAGGTCTTGCCCGTGCCCAGATCGCCCTGCAAGCAGACCACATCGCCGGCGCGCAAGAGCTGGCCCAGGCGCTCGCCAATGGCCAGCGTCTGCGCCGGGCTGTGGGTCACCGCGTCAAAGGCATGATCGGTCAGTATGGGGCTCACGGGCCTTCCTGCTTGCTTGATGAGAGGCTACCTGTCGTCCTCATGCGCCGCCTGTCGAATAGAGAACGACGTTCCCAACAGCCCAAAGCGCCCGCTGCCCAGATGGTGCAGGGGCAACAGGTCTTCCTGCTGGTCATCCACCTTCCACGTTTGGCCAAAAGCCTCCTCCTCGGCCCAGGCACCCACCACCTCGACCACAAAGAGCGAGTGATCGCCGGGGGCCAGGATATCAACGACGGCGCATTCGATATGGGCCAAACATTCCTCGATCCAGGGCGCCTCGACGCGGCGGCCCTGGGCGAGGGTCAGGCCGCTCTCGCGCAGCTTGTCTCCCTGGTCGCCCGAGACGCTGCCGCAGCGCACAAGCTGCTCGGCATAGGGCCGCCCGGGGATATTCAGCACGCATTCTTGGCTGCGGGCCAACATGTCGTGGCTATAGCGCGAGGGATGTACCGCCAGAGCGAGCAGGGGCGGCGCCAGGCTGATCGGGCAGGTCCAGGCCAGGGCCATGACGTTCTCACGCCCGCGATAGCGCACGGTCAGCAAGCAGGCCGGCTGGCCTGCCAACAGCCGGTGGGCCAACGTGAGCGGCGCCTCTTGCTTCACGACCTTGCTTTCCCCCCGCAATGATGCCGAGAGTATGGCATAGGGGGCAGGCGGTGTCAAAGGCGCTGCCACGCCTTGAGTAGCTGTTCAGATTTGGGGCGATGAGATCATAACCGCGTGTGCTGACAGCTACGTGCGCTCAAGGCACTGGAGGGCGGGCGTCTCGCCCGCCAACGAAGCTACGCTTCGTCCGAAGCGCAGCACCAAACAAAGCAAGCGCAGCTTGCTTTGTCCAGGACTCTGGTCCGTGCCACATCAGCCGCCTGTCGCCGGTTACGCTGCGTATGCATGTATGCGTACGCAGCGTAACCGGCGACAGGCCCGCGCCCCAATGCTCCCCACC
Organism: uncultured Anaerolineales bacterium; assembly: GCA_964482225.1. Lineage (GTDB taxonomy): Bacteria > Chloroflexota > Anaerolineae > UBA1429 > UBA1429 > UBA1429. The sequence continues at coordinate 30,685 of CAYZWT010000020.1, read as the reverse complement.
GACGTACCCAACGTGTTGGCCGCTTTCAAGTCTGAACTGATAGCGCCTTGACACGCGAGCGCTGCTCGGGCATGATGTGCGCGTTTCGATCCGATGTAGGCAGAGCGGGCCGACGTGAACCGGCCCATGGAGGAGGTCCCCATGCGCGTCCTGGTCATCGCTGACGATTATTGGCACCCCGGCAAAATAGCCCGCGCCGGGCTAGAGCTGCTGCAAGAGCACGAGTTCGACTATATTGAGGACGCAACCGACTGGTCTGCCGAGGCGATGGCAGCCTATCCTGTGACCCTGTTTGTGAAATCCAACAACATCACTGCCGAGAACCGCGACCCTTGGATGACGCCCGAGGTGGAGGCGGCCTTTGCGGCCTATGTGCAGGCCGGCCGCGGCATGTTGGTCGTACACTCGGGCACGGCGGGCTACCGGGATACGCCCACGTTGCGGGCGCTGATGGGCGGCGTGTTCGAGCAGCACCCCAAGCAGTGTCCCGTCACCATCACGCCGCATGCCGGGCACGCCCTGTGCCGGGGCGTCGAGCCGTTTACCCTGGTGGACGAGCACTATCACATGATCGTGGACGATCCGGGGGTGGACGTATTCGTGACCACCACGTCTGAGCACGGCGACCAGCCGGGCGCCTGGACGCGGGCCGAGGGCGCGGGGCGGGTGTGCGTGCTCACCCCTGGGCACAATGTAGAGGTGTGGCAGCATCCTTCCTTCCAGGCCCTGTTGCGCAACACCCTGGCCTGGTGCGCCGGGCAAGGCTGACGGGCAGCGTCTCGCAGACCAAGTCGCCGAGAAGACGAGGTAGGGGCACCCCAGGCGCATGTATGCGCAGGGTGCCCCCAGGATGAGCCCGGATTTTTGAGGTGATAGAATATGGAGCAAATCGCAGTTGTGACGGGGGCCGACCGCGGCCTGGGGCTGGCCCTGACGGCCGGCCTGTTGGAGCGGGGCTGGCGCGTGTTCGCCGGGCAGTACTTGCCCGAGTGGCCCGCCCTGAGCGAGCTGGCCGCCGGCCATCCGCAAAGTCTGCGGATCGTCCCATTGGATGTGGGGGATACCGCCTCGGTGCAGGCCGCTGCCCAGGCCGTGGCCGCCGAGGTGGGGCATGTGGACCTGCTGATCAGCAACGCCGGCATCACGGGCGGGCGCGGCGCCCTGGGCGAGGGCCTGGACCATGAGGCCATGATGCGGGCCTACAACATCAACTCTTTGGGCGGGCTGCGCATGGTGGAGGCGTTCCTGCCCCTACTGGATCGCGGCGCGCTCAAGCGGCTCTGCTTTGTCTCTTCTGAGGCGGGCAGCGTGGCCCTGGCCCACCGGGATACCGGCTATGGCTATGGCATGTCCAAGACGGCCCTCAATATGATCATCAGGCTGCTGTTCAACAGCCTGCATCCGGAGGGCTATACCTTTCGGCTGTACCACCCGGGCTGGATGCGCGGCTATATGTCGGGGGCCAAGGGCGTGCATGCCGATATGGAGCCGGAGGAAGCCGCCGTGCCTGCCCTGGCCTATTTCACCGGAGAGCGCGAGGACGAGGACCGACTGGTGATGATTGACTACTTGGGGGGCGAATGGCCCTTTTAGCGGGAGCGGAGGAGCGGAGCATGGAACAGATCGCAGTTGTGACGGGGGCCGACCGGGGCCTGGGGCTGGCTCTGACGACCCGCCTCTTGGCCCGTGGCTGGCGCGTGTTCGCCGGGCAGTACATGCCCGAATGGCCCGCCTTGAGCGAGCTGGCCGCCAGCTATCCGCGGGCGCTGCGCATCACGCCCCTGGATGTGGGGGATACCGCCTCGGTGCAGGCCGCCGCCCAGGCCGTGGCCGCCAGCGTGGCGCATGTGGACCTGCTGATCAACAACGCCGGGGTAAACTCGCGCACCTCGGCCCGGGGCATCCGCGAGCCCCAGGACTATGCCGAGATGCAGCGCCTGTACAACATCAACGCCCTGGGGCCTTTGCGCATGGTGGAGGCGTTCCTGCCCCTACTGGATCGCGGCGCGCTCAAGCGGCTCTGCTTTGTCTCTTCCGAGGCGGGCAGCATCAACCGCGCCCAGCGCACCTCCTGGTTTGGCTATTGCTCGTCCAAGGCGGCCCTCAATATGGCGGCGCGCATGTTGTTCAACCGTCTGCGGCCCCTGGGCTATACCTTTCGGCTCTATCACCCGGGCTGGGTGCGCTCGTACATGAGCGGCGTCAAGAACACCCAGGGCGAGCTGGAGCCGGAGGAGGCCGCCGTGCCCGCCCTGGCCTATTTCCTACGCGAGCGGGGCCACGATCCCCACGTCCCCAGCCGCTCTGACGAAGAGCGCCTGGTGCTGCGGGATTGGCAAGGCGTCGAATGGCCCTGGTAGGCGCGGGCGTTCAGACGTGCGCACATTCACACGCCATCGTCCATCCCTTGCCCAACCGAAAGCGAGGCCAGCATGGTTCACTCTATCTACATCAGTTTCCCCCAGGCCAATGAGGTCGTGCTGCGTGAGGAGCAGATAGGGCCGCCTGGGCCAGGGCAGATCCTCTGCCGCGCCGAAAGCTCGCTCATCAGCATCGGCACCGAGAGCTACTGCCTGCGCGGCGTCTTTGACCCCGGCACCAACTGGGCGCGTTGGGTGCAGTACCCGTTCCGCCCTGGCTATAGCATGGTGGCGCGGGTGGTCGCCTTGGGCTCTGGCGTGGACCCCGCCTGGGAGGGGTGGCGCGTGCTGATCCCGACGCCGCACCAGCAGTATACCCTCACGACGCCGGAGCGGGCCTATGGGGTTCCTGAGGGCGTGAGCGCGGAAGAGGCCGCCTGGGGCCCCCTGGCCAGCACGACCCAATTGGCCGTGCGCCGCGCCCAGTTGGCCCTGGGCGAGACGGTGGGCGTGGTCGGCCTGGGCATGTTGGGCCAGTTGGTGACCCAGTATTTGCACGTGGCCGGGGCGCGCAAGGTCATCGCCATTGATACGGTGCAGGGCCGGTTGGGCCTGGCCCTGGCCCACGGCGCCACCCATGCCCTGTGCGACACCGCCGAGGCGGCGCGCCCCGCAGTCGAGGAGCTTACCGGCGGACGCATGTTGGACGCTGTGTGGGATGTGACGGGGCATCCGGCGGTGCTCTCCCAGTGCGTGCAACTGCTGCGACGGCTGGGCCGCGTGGTGCTGACGGGGGATACCCCCACGCCCACCCAGCAGTTCCTGGGGCCGGGGGTGCTCAGCAACGCCATCTCGATCCTGGGCATTCACGCTTCCGTTGTGGCCCCCCACTTTTCCGAGCATTCGCCCTGGACCGAGGCGGAGATCATTGCCCTGTTCTATGACTATATCCTGCAAGGGCGCATGCGCGTGCGCGATCTGATCACCCACCGGCACGCGCCCGCCGAGGCGCCCGAGGTGTACCGCCGCCTGCAAACCGAGCGGGCGGGCTCTATCGGGGTCATCTTTGATTGGAGCCGGGTGTAGGGCCTAGAGCCGCGCGGCGAGCCAGTTCGCCACGTCGTCCAGCACCAGGGCGCGCTCGGGCTCGTTGAATAGCTCGTGATAGAGCCCCGGGTAGAGCTTGAGCGTCTTGTCTTGGGAGCCGGCCCGTTCGTAGAGCATCTGGGCGCCGGCGGGCGCGACCAGCCTGTCGTCGCCGCCCTGGATGGCCAGGAACGGCAGGGTGAGCTCGCCCAGCCGGGAGCGCGCACGCTGCATCGCCCTGAGCAGCTCGGCGCCCAAGCGCGCGGGCGTCTTGCCGTGAAAGACCAACGGATCGTTAACATAGCGCTCCACCACCTGCGGGTCGCGCGAGAGGGCGGTGACATCCAGCGGCGCCACGCCCAGCCGGGGCGCCAGCGCCGAAAGCACCCGGGCCATCAAGATGGTCGCGGGCGAAACGCTATCGCCGGCTGTGAGCAGGGGCGCAGAAAAGATGGCCCCGGCCAAGCCGCCCTGATGATCTGGTAGGTAATCCGCTGCGATCAGGCCGCCCATGCTGTGCCCCAGCATGAACAGGGGCTTGCCCGGCTGCCAGCCCGCCACCATTTCGACATAAAGTCGCAGCGTGTCGGTATAGTCATCAAAACGCTCGATGCCCTCGCGCCGGCCCTCCGATCGGCCGTGGCCGATGTGGTCCAGCCCGTAGAGGGCATAGCCCAGCGGGACCAGGTGGTTGGCCAGGTTGCCATAGCGCCCGCAATGCTCGCCCAGGCCATGGACGATGATGAGCGTCGCGCGCACGGCTCCTTCGGGCAGCCACCCCTGGTAGTGGATGCGGGCATTGCGCACGCCGTGAAACGCACCCTGGATATGCTGCATCGGTTCTCCTTTCGGGCCGGGCGCGCTCGTGTCTGCGCACGGCTGCGTCTACTATAGGGCATCCCATGCTGTTTGGGCAAGCCCCATATGCCATGCTGGCGAATCGTAACAGTTCAGACTTGGGGGGGGCAAGCGGCCAACATGTTGTGGACGGCGGCGGCGAACCTTGGAGGGCGGGCGTCTCGCCAGCCACGCTGCGTACGCATGTATGCGTACGCAGCGTACTTCCAGGCCGTCCGGGACTCATCGCGCGACGCTTTACCATAACCACGACTCTGAAAAGACCCTGGGAGTTACCGTGCTCATCTTGACAAGACGGGGCGTCTGGGCTACCGTAGCCATCCGAGCGAGCAGGCGGCGAAAGGAGTTCCTCGTGATTCGAGCAGAAGGGTTGACCAAGTGGTTCAACGGCAACCTGGCCGTAGATGATCTGACCCTGGACGTGCGCCGGGGCGAAGTGTTTGGTTTTTTGGGGCCCAACGGCGCCGGCAAGACCACCACCGTGCGCATGCTCACCGGACTGATCGCCCCCACGGCGGGCGCGGCCTGGATCAACGGGCACCAGCTTGGCGTGGATGACCAGGCGGTGCGCGCCTCTGTGGGGCTGCTCACCGAGGCCCCCGGCCTTTACCCGCGACTTACCGCCGTCGAGAACCTGGGCGTCTATGCCGGGCTGTACGGCGTTGACGATGTCGCGGGCCGCGTGCAAAAGTACCTGACCCTGCTCGATCTGTGGGGGCGCAGGGATGAGCCGGTGGGCGGGTTCTCCAAAGGGATGCAGCAAAAGCTGGCCATCGCCCGCGCCCTGCTGCACGAGCCCCCGGTGCTCTTTTTGGACGAGCCCACCTCTGCCCTGGACCCCGAGGCGGCTCGTGTGGTGCGCGATTTCGTCGAGACGCTGCGCGGCGAGGGGCGCACCATCTTTATCTGCACGCACAACCTGGATGAGGCCGACCGCCTGTGTGACCGGGTTGCGGTGATCCGCCAACGGCTGATCCGGGTGGATACGCCTGCCAACCTGCGCCGGAGCCTGTATGGCCGCTCGGTGCGGGTGCGGCTCCGCGAGGTAACGCCCGGCCTGCAAAGGGCCATCGAGGCGCTGCCTTTTGTGCGCGGCGTCACGCCACTGGATGGGGGGCTGCGCGTCGCCCTGGACGAGCCCGAGGAGCACAACCCCGAGCTGGTGCGTGCGTTGTTGGCGCAAGGCGCGGCGATCCAGTATCTGGAGGAAGAAGAGCACTCGTTGGAGCAAGTCTACTTTGACCTGATGCACGAGGCGCAGGAGGCAGCAGGATGAACGGACGGCGCGTGGCGGTGATCGTGCGCAAAGAGTGGCTGGATATGCGCAAGAACAAGATGGTGTTGGTCATGCTCTTTTTGCTCCCCGTGATCATGGTGGGCATGATTCTCGGCACCACATGGATGATGGTGCGCATGCCGGAGCAGGTGCAGGAGCCGATCATCCCCGATGGCACGCCGGGGCTGCCTCCGGCGCTGGCCGCCATGAACTCCCTGGATCGCTCCCTGGCCGTGCTCAACGACCAGTACATGTTCTATCTGCTGCTGATCCCCATGGCGCTGCCGGTGTACATTGCCGCCTATAGCATCATCGGCGAAAAAGAGACCCGTAGCCTGGAGCCGGTCTTGGCGACGCCCATCAGCACCGCCGAGCTCCTGGTCGGCAAGATCGCCGCCGCGGTGACGCCCGCCGTGATCGGCGCCTGGGGCAGCTTTGCCTTGACGGCTCTGGGCACCTACTTGCTGGCCAGCCCGGCCGTGTTCGCCTATCTCGTGCGGCCCCTATGGACCCTGGGGATGCTGGTGCACAGCCCCCTGTTCGCCGTCATGTCGGCCAGCGGCGGCGTGATCGCCTCGTCGCGGCTGAACGATCCCCGAGCCGCCCAACAGGTCACGGCCCTGTTCATCGTGCCGTTGATCGGCATAAGCCTGGCCGTGTTGATGGGCAAGGTGTATCTGGATACCACATCGCTGCTGTGGGCCACGCCGGTGGTGCTGGCCCTCAACGCGGGCATCATCTGGCTAACGGTGCGCCTGTTCCAGCGCGAGACGATCCTGACGCGCTGGAAGTAGCCAGTCGCTCGAATGCGAACCAACGCAGCCCCAGGGCGCCGCCTCTGGGGCTGTTCGTTTTTGGCCTGCGGGCCGCCTCGTTACAAGTTCCCTCTTTCCCCGTTAGTCTCCCCCGGCTCACCGTAGATATAGGGTAGAGCCCTTTACCCACGCGCCACGCCCCTGACCGAAAGGAGGCGCTATGCCCCCCGAGAGCAACGCCCTGCGCCGCTGGCTTGCCCAACGCCTGGCCGGACCCACCCTGGATGCGCTGGTGGATGAGCGGGTGCACAATGCCCTGCAAGCCCTGGATGACGAATCGTGGCGGCAGATCGCCCCCCAGGGCGACACGCTGCGCCCCTGGCACGCCGTGCGCGGCCTGCTGGAGCGCGCCAACGAGGCGTGCGACAACAACCCCCTGGCCGCGCGCCTGGTGGGCATGACCACCGATTTCGTCATCGGCTCGGGCGCGACGCTATCCGGGCCGCCCTGGGCCCACGCCTTTTGGCAGCACCCCTTCAACCGCCTCTCCCAGCGCGTCTATGCCTGGTGCGACGAGCTCTCGCGCAGCGGCGAGCTCTTTGTCGTGCTCAGCCGCAATCCCGCCGATGGCATGTCCTACGTGCGCGAGGTGCCCGCCCTACAGATTGACGCCATCGAGACCGCCCCCGATGACCGCGAGCTAGAGCTGCGCTACCACCAGCTCACCGGCGAGATCGAGGGGCGCTGGTGGCCCTCGGCGGGCGCCGCCGCCCTTCGACCGCTAGAGCCGGAGCCCGATCAGGTGATGCTGCACTATGCCATCAACCGGCCCCCAGGCGCGGTGCGCGGCCGTTCGGATCTGGCCGCCATCCTGCCCTGGCTGGAGCGCTATGAGACCTGGTTGGAGGATCGGGTGCGCATCAACCGAGGCAAGAGCGCCTTTCTCTGGCATGTGGGCATCGAGGGCGCCCAGCCCGGCCAGCTCGAGGCCAAGCGCCTGCAATACAGCCGCGTGCCCCGCCCCGGCTCGATCATCATCTCGGATGCCAGCGAGCGCTGGCAGGCCGTGACGCCCCAGATCAACGCCGATGACGCCGAGGCCGATGGCCGCGCCCTGCGCTTGATGATCGCCGCCGGAGCGGGCGTGCCGCTGCACTATCTGGGCGAGGGCGAGGGCGCCAACCGCGCCACCGCCCGCGAGATGGCCGCCCCCACCCTGCGCCGCTTTGCCCAGCGCCAGTTCCTGTTTGCCAGCCTGCTGGCCGATCTGATCCGCACGGCTGCCCGCCGCGCGGGCCAGGGTGAGATCCAGGTCGAGATCGCCTTTGAGCCGGTATCCACCGAGGAGCGGCGGGGCGAGTAGAAACGTTCGAACGCTTCATCCATCGCCCGCCCTCGCCAGAAGGAGCGCAATTGTGACCCAAGATACCCCAACAAACACCGACGAGACGCAGCGCATCCGCGTGCGCCTCAGCGCACATGGAAGCCTGGAGCGCGTGCACCTGGACGATGCCGGGCAGGTCGGCGACAGCCTGGAGGTCGTCATCCTCGCCGAGGGGCGCGCCAACGACCTCTATTTTGGGGCGCCCGCCCTGGCCGCCGGTTACGAGCGCTTTAGCGGCGCGCCCGTGTTCGTGGATCACGCCACCCTGCCGGACCTGCACCGCCCCGGCGGGCGCTCGGTGCGCGATCTCGCGGGCCTGATCCTGGAGCCTACCTGGGACGCCGCCGCCCGCTGCATCCGGGGCCGGTTGGCCCTCTCGCGGGGCGCCGCCTGGCTGCGCGAGCTGATCCGCGATTTCGCCCCGTATCCCGAGCTGTTCGGCCTCAGCGCCGATCTGTGGGTGCGCCGCCAGGAGGCCGCCGCGCCGCCCTACCCGGTGCTCGCCATCGAGGACGTCAACTCGGTGGATATCGTCATCCGCCCTGCGGCCGGCGGCCGCTTTGTCACGCCCGGTATGCCACATCATGCAAAGGAAGGCGTCATGCAGAACCAAACATCCCCCCTTGTACCCTGCTCCCCGGGAGATACGCCCCAGGAGCCCCAGCCCCTGCTGCGCGTGCAGACTGCCCGCCACATCGAGCCGCCTGTCGAGCCCGATCCCGATGCAAGCGGCGAACCATTGCAGATCAGCCGCGAGCAAGTGATCGAGCTGGCCCTGGGCCGCAGCGCCCTGCCCGAGGGCCTCAAGTACCTGATCCGCTGCGACCGGAGCCTGGAATCGCTGCCGGAGGTCAACGCCGCCATCGCCCGGGTGAGCGCGGCCTGGGCCGAGGCCACCGCCCAGCGCGCCATCCAGGGCCTGGGCGAGGTCGGCCAGATGCGCACGCCCTTGGACCGGATCACCCTGGCCTTTGAGCGGCTGATGGGCGCTGGCGGCGAGCCGGGCGCCTGGAACCGGGGCGATACCGCCGCCCATCGAGCGGCCCCGCGCCTGAGCGGCATCCGCGAGATGTACGACCTGCTCACCGGCGATTGGGAGCGCTATGGCGTCTACCGCCCCGAGCGGGTGACCCTGGCCAATGCCACCACCACGACCATGATCGAGGTGGTGCGCAACGTGCTCAACAAGGTCATGCTGCAGGCCTACGAGGCGCGGCCCCACTGGTGGGCGCCCATCGTCTATGAGGAGGATTTCACCACCCTCAACGACACCCGCTGGATCACCCTGGGCGGCTTTGATGACCTGGATACCGTGTCCGAGGGCGATCCCTACACCGAGATCGAGTGGGAGGACTATGCCGAGGTGGCGCCCTTTGTCAAAAAGGGCAACTATCTCGGCCTGACGCTAGAGATGATTGACCGCGATGACGTGGGGGCCGTGCGGGCCATCCCGCGCCGCCTAGGCCATGCCGCGTGGCGCACCCTCTCCGGCGCGGTGGCAGAGCTGTTCACGGCCAACGGCGGCGTGGGCCCCGATCTGGCCGATGAGGACCCGCTCTTCGATGCGGCCCACGGCAACCTGGGCTCCAGCGCCCTGGAGGCCACAGCGTGGCACGCCACCGTGGGCGCCATGTTCAAGCAGGCCGAGCTGGGCAGCGGCAAGCGCCTGGGCGTGCGGCCCTCCTTTTGCCTGGTGCCCATCGAGCTGGAAAAGACCGCCGTCTCGCTGTTTACCACGACCCTGGAGCCGGGCCTGGCGGGCAACACCCGCGCCATCCAGCAGGTTAGCCACTCGGTCATCACCGTGCCCGAGTGGACCGACGCCAACGATTGGGCCGCCGTGGCCCACCCGCAAGAGCTGCCCGGCGTGGTCATCGGCTATCGCTTTGCGCGCTCGCCCGAGCTGTTTATCGCCGACCACCCGCTGATGGGCGCCATGTTCACGAACGACGAGCTGCGCATCAAGGTGCGCTTTGTGTATGCCGTGGGCATCGGCGACTATCGCGCGCTGTACAAGCACATCGTGGCGAGCCAGTAGCGCAGCAGCATAAAAGGGGCGGGCGTCTCGCCCGCCCTCCAACACGCAAGAGCAACATCCAAGACCGTGGACGCGACAACACATGGAGCGCGGACGACTCGTCCGCGCAACGCTGCGCAGCAGCGTCCTGGCCGTAGGCCGGTTCAGCCACAAGGCGACGCATATCGTCGCCAACTTGTGCCGTATCGGGCGACAAGGCGGGCGTCTCGCCCGCCCTCCAACACGCAAGATCAGCATCCAAGACCGTAGACGCGACAACACATGGAGCGCGGACGACTCGTCCGCGCACGCTGCGCAGCAGCGTCCTGGCCGTAGGCCGGTTCAGCCACAAGGCGACGTCTATCGTCGCCAATTTGTACCGCATCGTGCGACAAGGCGGGCGAGACGCCCGCCCTCCAACACGCAAGATCAGCATCCAAGACCGTGGACGCGACAACACATGGAGCGCGGACGACTCGTCCGCGCAGCGCTGCGCAGCAGCGTCCTGGCCGTAGGCCGGTTCAGCCACACGGCGACGTGGTTCATCGCCAATTTGCGCCGCATCGTGCGACAAGGCGGGCGAGACGCCCGCCCTCCACACTCTGTCAAGCCTTACATCAAGAAGACGCGACAACACATGGAGCGCGGACGACTCGTCCGCGCAACGCTGCGCAGCAGCGTCCTGGCCACGATACGTCACGTACTGTCAAGTATCCGTTCCTCCACATTGCTTCGGCTGGCGTTCCCACGGAATGTGGAGCGTCGCATCAGGGGCAGCAAGATAGCGGGCGCTGCTGAACGGCCAGTCCTGTGGCCGCTCTGCGAGACCGGCCAGTACGGGGTTATCGTGAACATAGCGCACGGCCCGCTCAAGGTGCCGCTCGTCGCGAATGTAGCGGTCGTAGTAGTCTTTCTGCCAGAAAGTGCCGGAGCGATCCAGGAGGTCGTTCGCCCGGTGTGCCGTGTAGCTCTTCCAGCTTTGCACGATAGACGCCAGGGTATATCCCTGCATCGTCTCGGCCAACACATGCACATGATTCGGCATCACGACCCAGGCCAGCATGCAGTAACGCTCGCCGTCAAAGAACAAGAGCGTGCGCTCGACCAGGCTTGCGACACTCGGATCGCGCAGTGCACACGAGCCGTGGCCTGCATCCAAGTGCATCTGGAAATGATTCTGCCGACGCACCGAACTGCCCGGCGCGTACCTTTCCAGGCGATCCCAGTATGCCTTGGGGAGGCTGTCTGCCAAGCGAAACGTGATCGCCTGTACCTGACCCGGCGCATCGAAATGGGGCAATTGACCTCGCGAATACCAGCCCTTGTGCTGTATCTGAACGCTCACCTTTGCAGCCTCCACTGCCCAGATCATACCGAACCCGTTACGTCGGCAGTATATGCCATTAGGCGGTCACGATCTAGTCAAGGCGCAAGGGCGGGCGTCTCGCCCGCCCTCCACACTCTGGCGAGCCCTACACCTAGAGGACGCGACAACACATGGAGCGCGGACGACTCGTCCGCGCAACGCTGCGCAGCAG
>CAYZWT010000020.1:0-19311 GCA_964482225.1 uncultured Anaerolineales bacterium | reverse complement strand
TCGCCAACTTGTGCCGTATCGGGCGACAAGGCGGGCGTCTCGCCCGCCCTCCAACCGTGGCAGGGCCAGGGCTCGCCCGCGCTCCATGGCTCCATGTTTCGCACGTCCACCGTCCCACAGCTCCCAGGAGGTTCCCATGTCCACCCTCAGCGAACTCGTCGCCCTGGTCGCCGCCGACCTCCAAGACCCCGACCACCTCACCTGGTCGGCGGAGGACCACACCAACAATATCCGCCGCGCCCTGGCCCAGTACACCACCCTCAACCCGCACCGCGCCAGCGCCCTGCTGGACGCCGTCCTCGGCCAGCGCGAATACGACATTGCCGCGCTGGGCGCCCTGAGCATCATGGACCTCTGGCATCCCTACGACCCCGACGCCCCCGCCCATCCACCGCAGCGCCCTCCCTTCTCTCTGTTGAGTCAGGATACTCTGTATATTGAGGGTGATGCGCTGCCCTCGGGCGGCAAGCTGCGCCTGTTCTACCTGGCGCAGCACACCATCTCCGGGCTGGATGGGGCTGCGGCCACGACCCTGGATGCCGCCGGGGAGGAGCTGATCGTCCTGCTGGCTACCGCCTCCGCGGCCATGCAGCGCTGCCAGGCCGCCATCGGCAAGGTCACCGTCACCGGCTGGACGCCCCAGCAACTGCTGGCCTGGGCCGGTGCGCGTCAGGCTGACGCCGCACGCGCCTGGGATGCCTTGCGCCAACGCCTGGCCCTCTCGGGGGATGCCCGTGTCTCCTGGGACATTCCGGCATAAGGGAGCCTTCCATGAGCGACACCCACATCATCCGGGCCCTGGTCGAGTCCTATGATCCGATGGCCCATACCGCCACTGTGCGCCCTTTGGGGCACCCCACCGCCACCCTACAGGATACGCCCGTCAGCGCCGACGTGCCCGGCGAGCTGGTGTTGCCGGGCGCGCATGTCCTGGTGCTGCTCTTTGGCGATGTGGGCCAGGTGGTGTTGGCCCCCTATGGGGAGCTACCCCTATACCCTCCCTCCGGCGCAGCGGACTATAACACGTTCTACATGCTCACCGCGCCCGAGGGCATGGCCTATGCGCCCCATCCCTACCTGTCGGTGCAACTTACGGTGGCCGTGTATAGCTACTTTTGGGTCCAGTTCGCGGGCGCGTACGTCGCCCAGAATACCCGCTCGTGGAACCTGATCTGCCGCACGTTGATCAACGGCGCGCCCACGGGCGTCACCAGCGTGGTGGACAAGGTGGTTGTGGGCGGCTGGTACCAGGTGGGCATGGCCTTTCGCACCATCGAGAGCTATGCCCCTGGCGGGTACACCTTTCAGATGGGGTTCATGCAGCAACAAGCTGGCGATCAGGTGCGCCCGGCGGGGGTGCATCTCTCGGTGCTGGCGCTGCCCGCCCCGCCGCCCGCCTGATCCCCCAAGTCGCAAGGTCGCAAGACGAGAATTGCGAAACGAACCCATTTTCACGAGCAGAGCTGGCGCGTGCGCCGTACCTGCTCGGAGGAGGCCCCATGCAGCCCATCACCCCCACCTTGCTACACGCGGCCTGCTCTTGGCAGGCTGAACCCATCGTGCAGGCCATCATCGAGGACCGGCGCATCCGCTGGCGCGCGCTGCACGATTGGCCCGCCGGCCCTGACGCGGGGCCCGTGGCCCAATACAACAACGGCTCTATCACCCTGCGCATGGTCGCAGATGAGGCAGGGCGCATCTGGATGGCCCGGGTGTGGGACCATGGCGATCCCGACGCGTGGGAAAGCTGGACCCTGGTAGCCGGCGACGCCCACAGCGCCTGCGACCTGGCCGTGGCCTGGATCGCGCCCTATACCTGGCTGTTGGTCTACGAGGGCGCCGTCGGCCACCAGGTGTTGGCGCGCATCTCGACGGACAACGGCCTCACGTGGCCGGCCCCCGCGACGCTGCATGTCGCCGCCCAGGCGCCCTGGCTGGCCGCCTGGGGCGCCTGGGCCTTTGTGCTGGAGGATCAGCTCCACGCCTACCGCTGGACCGGCGCCGCGTGGAGCGGCCCTCACACCCTGGGAGACATGGCCACCCCCGACCCTGGCGGCGTGGCCGCCTACCATGACCCAGACGCGCAACTGGCCCACATCCTGTATAGCAGCGGCGGCCAGTTGCACAAGGTAGAGTTGCACACCGGCGGCGCGTCGCCCGCCTACACCACGCCCCGCATCCTGGCCCCCGGCGGCGACCAGGCGGGCGCTGCGCCGGCCCGCATCGTGCTGCCCAGCCTCGCCTGGGTGGCGGATCTCGGCCTGGTGGCCACCTGGGTCGAGCGCCACACAGGGGCGCTGTCGGGCTGGGGGCTGCCCGTCAGCGCCGTGGCCCGCGACGATGCCGCCCAGCACTTTGGCCAGCTCTGTCCCCTGGCCGAGCCCCAGGTCTCCTCGCAGCGCTGGTCGCTGGCCTATGGCAGCCAGGCCAAGGTGCTCTATGCGGGCAATCGCCGCCGCATCGTCAGCGCGCCGGTGTTCGACGTGGATATCCGCGGTTGGATGCGCCTGGGCCCCGCCGATGCCCTGTCCTATCGGCGTGTGGCCGAGGGCCACGAGCCTGGCGCCCTGACCGTCGAGCTGCTCGATCCGGCCCTGGCCTACCGCAACCCTGGCGACACAGCCTCGGCGGCCCGCGCCATCAAGCCGCTGTCGGCGGTGCGGATGCGACGCGGCTATCGCACGGCGGCGGGCATCGAGACCGTGGATACGCCCAACTACTATATCACCTCGGCGACCCTGAGCGAGGGCCAGGGGGCGGGCCACCTGTGTATCCGGGCGACGGACGTTTACGGCCTGTTGGCCCTCTGGCGACCTGTCGAGTCTATCCAATGGTACGGGCGTTCTGTCGCGTGGCTGCTGGAGGAGGTCTGTGGGCGGGTGGGGCTGCGAGTGGCCATCGAGGGGGCGCCCGGGCTGCAAGATACCTTGCCCCATTTCAGTCTGCACCCGCACCAGAGCGCGCTGACGGCGGTGCAAGCCTTGCTGCGCCTGGGCCGGGCCGTGGCGCGGCCTGCCGCCGATGACACGCTGCGTGTGCTCGCCTATCCGCCTTCGCAACAGGTGGCGCCACAGATCGGGGCGGCGGGCGAGGTGCGCGAGGCGACCTATGGCTGCGCCCGCTACCCGTATACCCATGCGCGCATCGCCTCCGAGGCGCATGACGCCTACGCCGAGGCCGAGTGTGTGGCGGCCTCGCAGGCGATGGGCCAGCGCTTTTCCTACGTGCTGGAGGACAATCGGGTGGCGAGCGAGGCGATGGCAGCCGGGATCGCGACACATATCCTGGGCCTGGCCGCGCTCTATGGCAGAGCGGACCAGGCGACGATCCCCCTGCGGCCTGATTTGGAGATCTGGGATGCGGTAACGCTCCTGGCCGACGAGGCAGCCATCCCTGCAAGCGCCGGCGCGCGGGTGGTCGCGCGGCTCGTCGAGGAGGCCGCGCCTGTGCGCAACCGCCATGTCACCCAGCTTACGCTGGGCGCAACGCCGCCGGACTAGTCATCCAGGTGTTTGATGCGGGCGTACGAAAAGTTGTCCTCGTCGTACCGGGCGTAAGCCGTATAGCCCAGATCCAGCTCGTCGTCGTCCTCATCATCGAGGTCGTCGTCTTCGGGCTCGTCGTCGTCTTCGTGCCAGACCTCGAACCCGTCGCCATAGTCGTCGTCGCCATCGTCGTCATCGAGCCCGGTCTCGTCCCCCTCCCAGGGCCAATCCAGCTCGATGGGGTGCAGGCCGACCACCTCCAGACGCACGCCGCAGGTGCGGCAACGCACGATATCGCCGATATCCGGCGTTTCGGGCATATAGATCTCTTCGTCACACTGGGGACAGGTTGCATACGGCATAGGATCTTTCCTCACGCATAGAGCTTGCGAGATAACGCGCTCACAACCAGTATAAGGGAGAGGGCGCGTGGATAGCAAGTACTTGGAGACAGATTTTACGTCATGTATACGATCGCCGAGCCTGGATCAGCGCTTGCGCCGGCTCAGCCCTCGTTCTCCTCTTGGGACAAAGCGGTCTCCACCAGCCCAAGGCGCTCGGCCACGCCTGGCGCGTGGGCGTACCACTCGGCGTCGCGCGGCGCCAAGGCATAAGGCGGCTCGGAGCGTTTGCGCGGGTGCATCAGGGCAAAGCGCTCCAGCCGTTGCGCCAGCTCGGCGGCCAGGGCCTCGGCGGTGGCCTCGTCGCGATAGTCGGGATGAATCACCGCGTAGCAATCCACCAGTGGCTGATCGTTTTCCATCCGCACCGGCCCCAGCGCTCCCAGGGCCACGAGCTCGTCATCGTCGCCCAGGGCGATCACCGTCTCGCGCCAATCCCTTTCCAGGTCGGGCAGCAAGCGCGCCTCCAGCGCCTGGCGCTCCAACGGCAGGTCGGCCAGCGCGCTATCCGCCAGTGCGACGCGCAGCAGATGCAACACGGCGCCCAAATCGCTGGGCATGCATGGGCGGATCTCCAGGTCCAGGTCGCTGTCATCTTGTTCCACAAGGTGCTGCACCCAGGCGTACTTGCGGCGCAGTGTCGTGGGATAAAAGCTATTTAACACATCATAGTCCACGGCCTGGCCCCAACGGTGGTAGACGCGCGGGTCAATATACGCGCGCAGGCTGGTGTTGGGGTTCCAGCGGCGCTTGCGCTGGGCGATGGCGAGCTGGGCGCGGACCTTGCCCAGGGCATCCTCGGCGCGAGACAGCCGCTCCCTGGCGGCCTCGATGCGCCGCCGGGCCGCAGCCAGACGCTTGGCATAGCGCCGCCGCGCGGCCTTTTTGCGCTCCTCTGTGGCAGCATCCTCCTGGGCCTGCTGGGCCTCTTGCTGAAGGGCCTCACGCTGCGCGCGCAGCTCGGCCACCTGCTGGCGATAGCGCTCCACGCGCTCCTGGGCGCTGGCGATGCGCTGCTCATAGCGCTCGCGCGCGCTGGCCCAATTGCTCCGATCCTGCTTGGTGTGGTTGCACAGCTCTGCCGCTTCCAGGTTGGCGATGCTGGCCGCCTTCCACTTGCGATACTCGGGGTGCTCGCGCTTGACGCCCGAGGCGTCCAGGCTGCGCTCCACCGCCTTGGTGGCGTGGTAGGTGCGGAACATCTTGGCCGATAGCCGGGGGATGATCCCGGAGAGAAAGGCGTTCACATCCCGGCTGGCGATATCGGGAAAGAGCTGGGGCAGGGCCTGGCGCCCATTGCCGTCGTTGTCCACCGATCCACCGGAGGGACGCGCCTCGCGTATCAGCTCGGCCAGGTTGTCATAGACCACCTGGGGCGGCTGGATCGTCTTGTGCCACTCCACCGAGTCCTTGCCCAAAAAGCGGAACTCGACCCTGCCATCTTCGTGCAGCGTGACATGCTCGGGGCGCAACGTGGTGGCGCCCACCGTATCGGCCTCGTCGGCCTCTTTTTCGTCGCCCACGCGCAGGCAGAGGGTATCTATCAGGTAGCAGGCAGTGGCCACCATGCGGGCGCGGGGGTTCTCGGCCACCAAGCCGCGCTGGATCGCCTGGCGCACATCGTCCAGGCGGCCATCCAGCCGCAGCGCCTGGTCGAACTTGAGCGCTTCGCGGCGCTGCTTGACGGGCGCGGTATCGCTCAGCCAGATATACTTGAGCTTGCCGCTGAGCTTGTCTTTCCAGCGGGCCACCCAGAGCGATTCGGGCTGCCAGATCACCTCCGCCCAGTCGCCCTCCATCTCTTCCGGGTGTGGGCCATAGTTCAGGGTGATATCCTGCCGGCCGGCGCCCTCTTTCCAGCGCCCCCGCAACGGGTGTTGGCCGCGCCCCATAAAGATGCCGCTCGGCTCCACCATATAGGTGCCCAGCTCCACCCGCTGCCCGTTGACGATGGCATAGCCATAGCGGGCCTTGAGTTCCTCGCGCACCTGTCTGCGCGCCGCCGCCTGCGCCTTGCGCTCCTCTGGCGTCAGGGCCTCTTTTTGGCGGCGCTCCTCGTCCACCAGCGCGTAATAGGCGTCGAAATCCACCTCTTCCAGGTGCAAGGGCGGCTCGATGCCCAGCGCCTCGGAGAAATCCAGCATGAAATTGGCGACAAACACCTCATCCTGGACGTAGGCGGTGTCCTTTTTCCTGGCCCAGGCCAGGGCCATCTCTTCCTGCTTGGGCGTCAGCGCCATCCGCCGGCCACGGGCGACGATATAGAGTCCCGGCGGCTCGGGTGGATCGGGCACAATCACGCCGTTATGTACAAGCTGCTCTAGCAAGGGTATCCTGTTCTCCTGGTTCGATCTGCCGTTTTCACACGGCCTATTGTTTAGCATACCATGAGCCCGCCGTCTGACAAAAAACCGCTGGCGGGAGAGAGGTCTTCGGTAATCATCCAGATTAGGGGGATGCGTTCTTGACTATCCAGGCCGGTGATGCCTATCTCCTGCGATCGGCGGGCACACAGACTCGGCAATGGAGGGCGGGCGTCTCGCCCGCCCACGATGCGCAGCTTCGTCCGAAGCGCAGCACCGTCCGATGCGCAGCAGCGCCAAACTCCTTGGCCCGCCAACAGCGTCTTGATACTTTCTTAACAACCCGTGGCTACACTGAGGGCGACGGCGGGCGGGACGTGCGCAGCCCGCCCAAAGGAGGCATTGAGTGAACCGGATTCGGTCTGCCGGCGGGGTGGAACAGCAGGGGCCGTTCGCCCTCTCTCCCTACCCCCACGATACCGCCCTGGCCCAAGGCTTGCGCCAGTTCACTGCCGTGGGCCTGGCAGAGATCGAGACGCTGGCCCTGCTCAAACGCAGGGATACCAAGTATGTACTGCCTGCCTGGAGGCTTGTCGCGCTGTTGGAGGCGCTGTATGAGGACTATGCCCTGCTGGAAATCGAGGGCGTGCGCTGCCACCCCTATCAGACGTTGTACCTGGATACCCCCGACCTGGCTCTGTTTCGAATGCACCATAACGGCCGCCGCAAGCGCTACAAGGTGCGCTGCCGCAGCTATCTGGCTACCGACCGGTCATTCCTGGAGATCAAGCTGCACACCCGCAAACGCACCACCTGCAAGGTGCGCCGGGAGTTGGTGCGCCCTCTCACCCGGCTGACCCCCCAGGCCCGCGCCTTTGTGGCCCGCCAGCTCGCGGGCCAGTTCGGAGAGTTGCCCGAGTTGATCCCTACCCTGGGCAACGACTTTCGCCGCATCACCCTCGCCAGCGAGCGCCATCAGGAACGTCTGACCCTCGACCTGGGCCTGCGCCTCTGGAGTGAGCGGGGCGCTGTCGGCCTAAGCGGCGTGGTGATCGCCGAAATCAAGCAGGCGCGCCCCTGCCGCGATGCGCCCTTTGTGAGGCAGATGCGCGCCTGGGGGCAGCGGCCCACCAGCCTGAGCAAGTACTGTCTGGGCATCTCGCTGCTTTGGCCTCAAGAGCGACATAACCTTTTCAGCCGCCAATTGCGGCTGGTGCAGCAGTGCAACAAAGGAGAACTCGATGTGGAATGGATTCGCTAGTTTTGCAGCCGGGGCCCTGTTCAACCTGGCGGTAGCCACGCTGATCGTGCGCCTGATCTACTACCCCGCCACCCAGGAAAAGAACTATGTCTTTACGTTCATTGCCTTCAACACCATCCTGTACTTTGTCATGGGCTTGCTGTCCGGCGCCCAGCTTGGCGTAGGCGTGGGGTTTGGGCTCTTTGCCATCTTTTCCGTCCTGCGCTACCGCACCGACCCGATCCCCATCCGCGAGATGACCTATCTCTTTGTGATCATCGCCCTGCCGGTGATCAACGCCCTGATGGTCTCGGCGGAGGATCTGCCGCACCTGCTGCTGGCGAACGCCTTGATGATCGCCATCCTGTACGCCCTGGAAAAAGGCTGGGGCTTTTGCTTTCAGGAGAGCAAAGAGATCACCTACGAGAGGATCGGCCTGATCACCCCGGAGAAACGCGAGCTCTTGCTGGCCGATCTGCGCGCCCGTACCGGCCTGCCCGTGCACACCGTGGATGTCACCTCCATTGATCTGGTGAACGACACCGCCGTGCTCAGGGTCTATTACCGTGAGCCCCGCAGCCCTGCCCAGGCCCCCTGGGAGCGGGAGCAGCCCGAGGGCTCCGGCTGGCGCGCCGAGCCCTAGCACATGCAGGGCGAACCCATGACCCATGCGCTCCGCCGTGCGTATGGGCTCCGATGCTGGCGCAGGCGCAAACACAGGCGCGCCCTCTCATAGAGAGGGCGCGCCTGTGATCAACAGTCTGGGCTGCTTATCCCACCGGGCGGATGCGCGCCGCCATGTAGGGCTTGCCCGGCAGCGGGATCTCGGCGGCGTTGAGGAACGTCTCGGGCAGCGTCTTGCACGTCATCTCCCAGGTGTCAATCCAATCCACCCGGTAGGGCGTATCTTTGGGCAGGCCAAAGCCCCAGGCCGCCGGCTGGTGCGGCCCAAAGTAGAGCAGCCGGAAATCGCCGCAAGCGCCGCCCGCCACGCGACTCCAGACCCACTCCTTTTCCAGCGGGGTCAGGCCGCCGGGCAGCGTCTCTAGCACCTCGCGCAGGAACGCCAGGCGCAGCCAGCTCTCGCCCCGCAGATCGCCCCCCTTGGACCACCACAGCTCCTCTTCCGGGTTGAGGTAGGTCTCGCCGTGGCCCGCATAGCAGCCGTTGGCCGCCATCACCCAAAAGCGGTGCACCAGCTCTTGGGCCGAGATATTGCCCCAGGGCATGGGGACATTGCCCTCGTACTCGCACTCGTCATTGATCACCGGCTTGCCATAGGCGCGCCGCCACGCCTTGCACTCGTGCACAAAGGGGTTCTGAATGCACACATGGGTCACCCAGGGCTTGGTGTGGTCATAGTTGGCGTTCAGATCCCCGTTGTGGATCGAGCGCAGGTGGCCATAGGGGTCGCGCAGCGCCAGCTCCTGGAAAAAGGCATCCCAATGGCCCATCGTCTTCCAACCCAGGGTGAAATCGTACTCGTTGGCCAGCGACCACCACACGTTGCGATAGGCGGCCAGCCGCGCCACGATATAGCGCAGATAGTGCAGGTCGTCGGCGTGATCCATGCGCACATAGCCCCAGCGGTCGTAGGGGTGCCAGAGGATCAGGTCCACCTCGATGCCCAGCTCCCCCAATTGGCCGATGCGCTGCTCCAGATGCCGGAAAAAGGCCACGTTGGGCTGCGTATAGTCGTTCTCGCCCTCTTGGCTGCGCGCAAAGGGGTAAAGGGGCGGCTCGTTATGGTTGTAGATATAGTGCTTGGGGAACACCGTCATGCGCAGCTTGTTAAAGGGCGCGCCGCGCAGGCTCTCCAGCGTGCGCTCCTGTAGCTCCATAGGCTGGTGTAGCCACGCGTAGCAGGTGGTGCCCACCGGGTAATACGGCGTGCCGTCGGCAAAGGCGAAATGGTAGGTATCATGCACGCGCACGGGCCCGTGCACGCCGGGCTTTGCCGGGCCGCAGGTAAAGGTGTGGCGCTGCCCATCCAGCGCCGGCGCCGTGCTCTCTGCCACCACCTCCCACGGCCCCTCGGCATCGGGCATAAAGCGCACGCGATAGACCCCATCGCCATCGTAAAAGCCAGCCACCATCACCTGGCGGTCGCCCTGGGTGCAGCGCGCCCGCAGCCACACATCGCGGAACGGGTTGCCCTCGCGCGGGCCTTCCAGTGTCAGCTCCATGATGTCGTACTTGTGCACGGTTTCGCCGTTGGTCATATCATCTCCCCCTGTTGCTGGTGACCGGGCCATTCGCTCCTAAGCCAGCATCTCTAGCGCCAGCCGCGCATAGACCCGCGCGGCGGCGTACACATCCGCCAAGCGCACCTGATCGTCCACCGTGTGGGCATAGCGCTCCTCGCCGGGGCCAAAGCCGATGGTGGGGATGCCCGCCACCCCTGCCGTATAGACTCCGTCGGTGGAAAACTCCCAGCGGCCCAGGCGCGGCGCATAACCCAGCACCGTCTCGATGGTCTCGGCGGCCCGCCGCAAGAGCGGCTCGTCATCGGGCGTGATCCAATAAGGGAACACCTCGCGGGCCTCGGCCTCATAGCCGGTATAGCTCACACTGCGATAGATAGGGGCCTCCACCTCAGCCTGGATCGCCTCGCGGGTCAGGATGCGCCGCACCTCGGTCAACGCCTTGGCCTCCGTTTCGCCGATGGTCAGCCGCCGGTCAATGTGCACCAGGCAGTGATCGGGCACCACATTGTGGCTTCCGGCGCGGCTCTGGATCTCGGTGGCGGCCACGGTGCCCCGTCCCAGAAACGAGTCGCTCTGCAACTGGGGGGCCAGCAGTTGCAGCCCAAACACAAAGCGCGCCGCCTCATAGATGGCGTTGACGCCGCGCTCCGGCGCTGAGGCATGGCAACTCTGTCCCCGGACGATCACCTGCATCTCTATCCGGCCCCGCTGGCCCCGGGCGATCTGCAGGTTGGTCGCCTCGCCGATCACCACCCAATCGGGCCGCAGCCCGCCGACCTCGACAATGTGCCGCATGGCCAGCCCCTCGCAGGGCTCCTCCTGCACCACGCCCACGACGTACAGGCTGCCCGCCAACTGCTCTCGCAGCGGGACCAGCGCCCCGCCCGCATGGATCATGGCCGCCAGGCCGCCCTTCATATCCGACGCGCCGCGCCCATAGAGCACGCCATCGCGCACCAGCCCCGCATAGGGATCGTGGGGCCAGAAGGTGAGGTCGCCCACGTCCACCGTGTCCATGTGCCCGTTGAGCACCAGGCGCGGCCCCTCGTCCGGACCGATGCGCCCGATGACGTTGCCCATTGCGTCTACATGCACCGCGTCATAGCCCAGAGCGCGCATCTCGGCGGCCACCCGCTCTGCCACGGCGCCCTCCTGGGTGGATGGGCTGGGCGTGCGCACCAGATCGCATGTCAAGGCTTCCAGCGCTTCACGGTTGATGGACGGTTGTGTTGGCGGCATCATGGCTCCACTCTATGGTGCTGGGCGATGTCCGGGAATCACGGCCGGTGGCGGCTAGTAGGCCCCACTGCCAAACAGGACGGTTGGGATCGTCTTGAGAAGGATGCGCAGGTCCATCAAGGGCGACCAGTTCTCGATATAGTAGACATCCAGGAGCACCATCTCGTCAAAGGTGAGGTCGCTGCGCCCGCTCACCTGCCAGAGGCCGGTCAGCCCCGGCAACACCTGCAGGCGCTGGCAGTGCCAGGGCTCGTAGGCCTCGACCTCCGCCGGAATGGGGGGGCGAGGCCCGATGATGCTCATATCGCCCCGGAGCACGTTCCAGAGCTGCGGCAGCTCATCCAGGCTGAGACGTCGCAAAAAGCGCCCCACCCGCGTGCGTCGCGGATCGTCGCGAATCTTGAATATCGGGCCGCTGGCCTCGTTGCGGTTGCGCAGCTCGCTCAGCCGCGCCTCGGCATCGGAAAACATGGTGCGGAACTTGAGGCAGGTGAACTGACGTCGCCCCCGGCCCACGCGCGTCTGGCGAAAGATCACCGGCCCGGGCGAATCCAGTTTGATGGCGAGCGCCAGGATCAGAAAGAGGGGTGAGAGCAGCGCCAACCCCAGCGAGGCCATCACGAGATCGCTGATGCGCTTGAACAGCCGTTGCCAGCCCTGCAGGCTCGGTTGTTGCACGCCCAAGAGCGGGATGCCATCCAGGTTATCCACCACCACCGAGCTGAGGGCGATCTGGAACAGGTCGGGCACGATGCGCACCTGCACCTGGCTGCCCTGACAACTGCGCACGATCTGTAGGATCTTGCGATGGGACATCCAGGGCAGCGTGATAATCACCTGGTCCACGGGCGTTGTGCGGATCACCTCCGGCAGATCGTCGGTGGCCCCCAGCGACGGATAGGGGCCAATGGGGGCGCTGGCGCGCTCGGGGTCATCATCCACAAAGCCGACGATGCGATAGCCCAGCTCGGGGCGCGCCATCACGGCGCGCATCACCGAGCGCCCGATCTCGCCCGCGCCCACGATCAGCACATGCTCGACGCCTTTGCCCCGCCGGTGGCGCGCATTGATCACGGCCCGTTCGACCCAGCGCGCCGCCCCCAGCAGCCCCAGCGCCGCTACGCCGGTATAGCCAAAGATCAACCGCGAATAGAAGGATGGCCCGGTTAGGAACACGATCACGATCACCGTTGCGATGGCCACCAGGGTGCTGCGAAACACAATGTACAGTTCATCCAGCAGGGTACGCCCACGTTCAGCCCGATAGGCGCCTTCGAGCCAGTATACCAGGAGCAGGGTCAGGGTCTGCATGACAATGCTGGGGATATAGACGCGCAGCGGCACCAGATAGGCGGGCTCGACCTCGCGAAACCATTGCAGCCCATAGCGCACCCAATAGGCCAGCAGAAACGCCAGCACGAACAAGAGCAGATCCACGACGGGCTTGAGATAGCGCCACCGGTTCGGGCGCAGCGTGGGGGAGCTATGCTTCGTCATGCAGCACCTGATGATAGAGCTCGGCCGTGGCGCGCGCCGTGGCCAGCCAGCTCAACCCTTGGGCGCGCAGCAGGCCCGCTTCGCGCAGCGCAGCCCTCCGAGCGGGCGCTTCCAGCAGCTCGGCTATGGCCTCCGCCCACAAGTCGGGGTCGTCGGGCGGCAACTGCACCCCGGCCTCCCCCACCACCTCCGGCAGCGACGACTGGTCGGAGACGATCACCGGCGCGCCGCAGGCCATGGCCTCCAGCGGCGGCAGCCCAAAGCCCTCATAGCGCGAAGGATAGACGAACAGCTCGGCGGCGCTGTACCAGAGGGGCAGCTCGTCATCGGGCACGAACCCGGGGAACTGCACCCGCTCCTGCAAGCCCAGGGCCTGCACGCGGGCATCCAGCGTCTCGTAGAACCAGCCCTTGCCCCCGGCGATCACCAGGCGATGCGGCAGATCCGTCCGCTCGCACAGCCGCGCCATCGCTTCCAGCAGCAGGAGAATGTTCTTGCGCGGCTCTAGCGTGGCGATGCATAGGATGAACCGCTCCGGCAGGCCATAGCGCGCCCGCAAGGCTGCCAGCCGCCCCGCATCCTCGACCGGCTGCATCTCGGGGCCGACGCCCGGATAGATCACGTCCACGCGGCTGCGGCTCAGGCCCAGGATCTCTTGCATATCGCGCCGCGTGCTCTGCGAATCGGCGATCAGGCGAGCGGCGCGCTGGGCCGAAAGTCGCGTAAAGCGTTGCAGGTACAGACGGTTGCCCTTGGGGAATAGCTCGGGGTAGCGGAAAAAGCTCAGATCGTGGACGGTGACCACCAGGGGACGCGATGTGGCCAGCGGCCCCACATAGACCGGCGCATGCACCAGGTCCACCTTGTCTCTGCGCAGGGCCCAAGGCTGGGCCGCTTGCTCCCACAGGATGCGCGCAGGAGGGCGCTCGGTGCGCCAGGGCGAAACCCGCATCTGCCAGCCGCGCACACGCAGATCGGGGTCGCCCGTATAGGCGACATACGCCAGCGAATCATCTACCAGGGGCAGGTGCGTCATCAGGCCGTGGATGTACCGGCTCACCCCCGCGTTGCGGTAGGTGAGGGAACGCGACAACAGATGGGCGTTCAGCCCAACTGTGGGTCGCTGGGCGGCCGCGCGTGGCCGTTCGGTGGATTGGATGTCGTTATCCATATCGGCACGATTGTAGCAGCAGACCCGCAATGAGCCAAGTCCTGTCGCGGCGTCAAAGCCATTTCCCCGCCCCACGCCGCCCGCGAGACCCCGACCGTCCTTGCCTGGAGGCCGGGTGTCTCGCCCGCCCTGTTGGGGCGAGGCATGCCTCGCCCCTGCTTCCGAGACCCTGTGGAGCGCAGGCTGCCCCACGCTGCCCGGGAGGCCCCGACCCGTCCGCGTCCGGTGGAGGGCGGGCGTCTCGCCCGCCCTGTTGGGGCGAGGCATGCCTCGCCCCTGCCCTCCGAGACCCTGTAGAGCGCAGGCTGCCCCACGCCGCCCGCGAGACCCCGACCGTCCTTGCCTGGAGGCCGAGCGTCTCGCCCGCCCTGTTGGGGCGAGGCATGCCTCGCCCCTGCGCCGTCCCCTACACCTCGCTTACCGCCACCGGGCGCCCCAGCTCGAGGGAGCGCTGTGCCGCCAGGCCCAGGACGAGCGCAGCGCGCCCGTCGGCGCCATCCGGCGTGGGCGGCGCGCCCGCCTGCATGGCCTCCACAAAGGCGCCCATCTCTCGGCGGTAGCTCTCGGCATAGCGCTCCAGAAAGAAATGCAGCGGCAGATCGCGCCGGATCTGCTCCGCCGTCCGAAAGGTGACCTCGTTGGGATAGAGGTTCTCTGTCGAGAGGGCGCCCCGGCTGCCGAACACCTCGGCGCGCTGGTCATAGCCATAGACCGCCTGGCGGCTGTTGTCTATCGTCGCCAGCACGCCGTTCTCGAAGGTCAGCGCCGTCAGGGCCGTGTCAATATCGCCCGCCGCCCCGATCTCGGGCGAGATGCGCGCCGCGCCCTGGGCATAGACCGAGCGCACCTCGGCGCCCACCAGAAAGCGGGCCATGTCCAGATCGTGGATGGTCATATCCAGGAATAGGCCGCCCGAAGAGCGCACATAGCTGATGGGCGGCGGGGCCGGGTCGCGGCTGACGATGTGCAGCAGGTGAATCTCGCCCACGGCGCCCTGGGCGATGGCCTCCCGCAGCCGCGCATAGGTGGGATCGTAGCGCCGGTTCATGCCCACCTGCAACCGCACCCCGGCGCGGGCCACGGCCCCCAGGGCGGTATCGGTCTGAGCCAGGTCCAGGGCGATGGGCTTTTCCACAAAGAGCTGCTTGCCCGCCGCTGCCCCGGCCTGGATCCACCTTGCGTGGCTATCGGTGGGCGAGCAGATCAGCAGCGCCCCGATCTGCGGGTCCTCCAGCAGCTCGGCGGCCTCCCCCGTGGCCCGTGGGATGCCCAGGCGCGCCGCAACCTGCTCGGCCGCGGCCGGGTTCGCGTCGGCGATGGCCAACACCCGCGCCTGCGGCACATGGTGCATCAGGGCCTCGGCCCGCAACGCCCCCATGCGCCCCGCCCCAATGATCCCGATCCCTAGAGTACCGCCCTGCCGCTCTCCCATGTTCACAACCCCAACCCTCGCATATAGGCCCGGTTGCGCCGGGCGCTCTCGAGCGGCGCGCCCATGCCGGGCAGCACATCCTGTTCCACCACGATCCAGCCCGCATAGCCCGTCGCTCGCAGCGCCTCGCCCACGGCGGCGAAATCCACGCTCCCCTGGCCCAGCTCGCAAAAGACCCCCTGGCGCACCGCCTGCAAGTAATCCCAGCCCTGGGCCGCCGCCTGGGCCGCTATGGCGGGGTGGCAGTCCTTCCAGTGCACATGCCAGATGCGCGCGCCATAGCGGCCCAGCAAGGCCAGCGGGTCGCCGCCGCCGAACGTGGCGTGCCCCGTATCCAGGCAGAGCCCCAGCAGCGCCGGATCGGTCAGCGCCATCAGGCGCTCGATCTCGGCGGGGGTCTCTACATAGCCGCCGCAGTGGTGGTGGAACACAGTGCGCAGGCCGGTCCCGGCGCGCACGGCCCCGGCAATGGTCTCGGCGCCCCGGGCAAAGATGCGCCAATGGGCATCGCTCAGGCCCATTGCGGGGGTCACGCGGCCTGCGTTCTGGGTGCGCTCCGCCACCGTGCCATTGTCGTCGGCCAGCACCACATACGGCTCCGGCCCCTCCGCAGCGCGCAGCAGCCGCGCCACACGCAGGGCGCGCCCAATCCCCTCGGCATGGGCCTCGGGGCGGGCCAGCGCCACGGGCACAAAGGCGCCCACCAGGGCCAGCCCACGGGACGCCAGGGCCGCCCGCAGCGCGTCCGGCTCGGTGGGCATAAAGCCCCAATCGCCCAGCTCCGTGCCCACATAGCCCGCCCCGGCGATCTCGTCCAGCACCTGCTCATAGCCGGGCGCCTCCCCGGCCAGGCCGAACTCGAGCACCCCCCAGGAGGCGGGCGTGTTGGCGACGCGAATGGCGTTCATGCCGTTCCTCACAGGCTGTGGCGCTGGAGGCGCCGCGCCTCTTCGTAGGCGCGGCGGGCGGCCTGTACCTCTGGCTCTGTCGAGACCTCGGCCACTGGCACGTCCCACCAGCTCGCATAGCCGTCCACCCGCTGCTCGCGGTCCGTCTCGACCACGATGCACACGGGGCGCCCCTCGATCCCCTGGGCCGCGACGATGGCGTCGGCCAGCTCGGCGCGGGTGTTGGCGCGGATCACGTGGGCGCCCAGGCTGGCGGCGTTGGCCCCATAGTCAATGGGCAGCACTTTGCCCGCCAGCACCCGGTTCCCGTTACGGTAGCGGTACTCGGTGCCAAAGCCACCGTCACCCACGCTATCCGAGAGGGCCCCGATGCTGGCAAAGCCGTGGTTGTCCAGCAGCACGATGGTGACCTTGATGCGCTCTTGCACCATGGTCGCGATCTCGCTGTTCATCATCAGGTAAGAGCCGTCGCCCACCATGACATAGACCTCGCGCTCCGGGGCGGCCAGCTTGACCCCCAGCCCCCCGGCGATCTCGTAGCCCATGGTCGAGTAGCCGTATTCCAGGTGATAGCCCCGGGGGTCGCGGGTGCGCCAGAGCTTGTGCAGATCGCCGGGCAGGCTGCCCGCCGCGCACAGCACCACGTCCTGGGGCCGCGAGAGGCTGTTGACCACGCCGATCACCTCGCCCTGGCTGATGGGCGGGCCGTGCTCCAGGGAATAGATGCGCTCCACCTCGGCGTCCCAGGCGCGGTTCAGCTCGGCGGCCCGCGCCGCATACTCGGCATCCACCCGATGGCCCGCCAGCAGGGGCAGCAGCTCCTCCAGCGTGGCCCGCGCATCCCCCACCAGGGGCAGCGCCGCCTGCTTGTAGGCGTCGAACTCGGCCACGTTGATATTGATATAGCGCACGTTCGGGTGCTGGAAGGCTGTCTTGGAGGCGGTGGTGAAATCGGTGTAGCGGGTGCCGATGCCAATGACCAAGTCCGCCTCGCGGGCCATCAGGTTGGCCCCCTCTGCGCCGCTGGAGCCCAGGGCGCCCAGGTTGGCCCGGTGGTCGTAGGGCAGCGCCCCCTTGCCCGCCTGGGTCTCGCCCACGGGGATGCCGGTCGCCTCGACGAATTGGCGCAGCAGCGCTGTGGCCTCGGAATAATGCACGCCGCCGCCCGCGATCAGCAACGGTCGCCGGGCCGCCCGGATCCACTCGGCGGCCTTGGCCAGCAGCCCCGCGTCGGGCCGGTTGCGCGGCACCACCCACACCCTTGGCTCGAACAGCGCCGCCGGATAGTCATGGGCCATGGCCTGCACATCCTGGGGCAGCGCCAGGGTCACGGCGCCCGTGTCGGCGGGCGAGGTCAGCACCCGCATCGCCTCGGGCAGCGCCGTGATCAACTGCTCGGGCCGATAGATGCGATCCCAATAGCGCGAGACGGGCCGAAAGCAGTCATTGACGCCGATGTCCTGGGTGTGCTCCGATTCGAGCTGCTGCAAAACCGGCGCCTGGAGCCGCTCGGCAAAGATGTCGCCCGGCAGCAGCAGCACGGGGATGCGGTTCACCGTGGCGGTGGCTGCACCGGTGACCATGTTGGTGGCACCCGGCCCGATGGACGAGGCGCAGGCAAAGGTTTGCAGGCGATTCTTGTGCTTGGCGTAGGCGATGGCCGTGTGCACCATGGCCTGCTCGTTGCGGGTCTGGTAATAGGGGAAGGAACCGGCAAACTGGTGCAGCGCCTGGCCAATGCCCGCCACATTGCCGTGGCCAAAGATGCCCCAGCAACCGGCAAAGAACGGCTGTTGCACGCCGTCCCGCTCTATATGCTGGTTCTGCAAGAATGCGATCACGGCCTGGGCCATGGTGAATCGTCGGGTGGACATGGCGCCCTCCTTGCTATGCGAGCGTGCAGTTTCAGACGGATGGTACTCCGTCTGGGAACCCACGTCAACGGCGCACCCTGTAGGCCGGCCCGCCTCGTTGGGGCGCGGCATGCCGCGCCCCTAGCCCCTCCTGCCTCTGCCTCGGCGCGTCGCCCTTGCCCGCCCGCCCTGTAGGGGCAGCCCCCCGTGGCTGCCCCAGGCGCATGCATACGCAGGCCACCCTGCCCCGCGCCCGCCCCTCTACCTTCCCATCACTTCCCGATAGAACGCCGCCGTCTGGGCGGCGATCTGTTGCTGCGTATAGTGGGCCAACACCCGCGCCCGGCCCGCGCGCCCCAGACGCCGCGCCAGCCCCGCCTCGTCTCGCAGGCGCGCCAGCGCCGCCGCCAGCGCCCCCGCGTCGCCCTCCGGCGTCACCAGCCCCGCCTCGCCGATCACATGGGGGATCTCGCCCGAATCCGAGCCCACCACCGTCGTCTCGCAGGCCATCGCCTCGATCAGGATGCGCCCAAACTGCTCTTTCCAGTTGGGGCGGGTGAGGGAGGGCAGCACCACGGCATCCAGCCCCGCCAGCACGCCCGGCATGGCCGTCGAGGCGATGCGCGCGTGAAATGTAGCCCGTTCCGCCAGCCCCAGGGCCGCCAGGCGCGCCGCCAGCTCGCCCCGCAGCGGGCCGTCGCCATAGAGCTCTAGCCGCCAGTCGCCGCCCAGCAGCGCCAGCGCCTCGGCCAGCACCAGCAGCCCCTTTTCCGGCACCAGGCGGCCCGCATAGCCGATGGTCAAGGGCCGTGGGCGCCCACGGAGGGACGGCTCCACGGTATCCGGCGGCTCCTTGGGCCGGAACAGGCCGGGGTCCACGCCGAACTGGGGGATCACCTGCAACGCCCCGCCATAGCCCTTGGCGCGGAGTACCTGGGCGGCGGCGTGGTTGCCCGCCAGGATGCCATCCGCGCGGCGGTAGACGGCCTGCTCGAACCAGCGAAAGGGCGGCGGATAGGGGCGGTTCAGGTTCTGCCAGGCAAAGCAGATGGCCCGCGCCCCCACGGCCCGGGCCGCCCGCAGCGCCAGATAGGTGGCCAGGTTGTAGGGCTCTTCGTCAATGTGGCACAGATCGGGGCGCAGCCGCCGCAGCAGCCGCCCCAGCGTGGGGTACCAGTGCAGGTGGTAGCTGCCGTTGCACAGCATGGGCGCTGTCAGCAGCTCATAGCCCCGGGTGTGGCTGCGCTCCAGCGCCAGCCGCTGGGCGCCCTCGCGCCAATAGGGCGGCGCGATCACCGTCAGCTCGATGTCCGGCTCGGCGGCCAGGGCCTCAGCCTTGGTCTGATAGGCGCCCACCACCAGGGCTTTGGAGAGCATCACAACGCGCACGGGCGTTTCCCCCTTTCTGCAAAGGAGATTGTACCCGCCGCCGCGCCCCGCGCAAACAGGAACGCCCTTTGACCGGGGCCGTCGCGCCCGCCTCGTAGGGGCGAGGCATGCCTCGCCCAGCGCCCCCCCCCCCCCCCCCCCCCCCCCCCCCCCCCGAGGGGGGGGGCCGCGCGGGGGGGCCCCCCC
>CAYZWT010000019.1:0-73899 GCA_964482225.1 uncultured Anaerolineales bacterium | reverse complement strand
GTACTCGGAGCAGTGGTACTTTGAGTAAAAGGCCCCTGGACGCCAGACCCTAGACTGCGGTCTGCCCCGTCCAAGGCATCGTACATCGGACGGCCCCCGAGGGAGCGTATCCCTCGGGGGCCGTTCTCTGTGAACGGCCCACATGTAACCGGGAAGGGAAAGACCTCTGGGGCCGCGATGACCGGAACCGCTAGCCAAAGCGCAAGGGCGGGTGCGCGGGATCACATGGCCCGCAAGCGCAGCCTTCATGGCCAGATCGACGAGCTCACCGCCAGGGTAGCTCTACACGAGGGGATTCCCCGTCCGGGACGATTATCATTCGAGTTGAAGATGCCCATCTCCCCCATGCCAGCAAGGAAGAGATGGGGGGGGCAAGGGCCGCAGAAATCACCTCGCGATGCAGCGTTTGCGCGAATTGAGTGCGCCCCTACGCCAGCCGCGCCAGGTGCTCGCGAATGATGCCGCCCAGAATCTGAATGCCCTGGCGGATGATATCGGCGGGCACGCTGGCAAAGGTCATGCGGAAGGTGTTCTGCCCGCCGCCGTGGACGTAAAAGGGCGCGCCGGGCACAAAGGCCACCTTGTGGGCGGCGGCATCCTTGAGCATCTCGGCGGTGTCTATGCCCTCGGGCAGGGTCACCCACAGGAACAGGCCGCCCTCGGGCCGCGTGTAGCGCGCCTCGGAGGGAAAATAGTCGGCGATGGCCTGGCACATGGCGTCGCAGCGGGCGCTATAGGTGCTGCGGATGCGCTCCACCTGGTCATCCAACCAGTCACGCCGCAGAAACTCGTAGGCGATCATCTGCGAGAGGCTGCTAGAATGCAGGTCGGCCCCCTGCTTGGCCATCACGAGCTGCCCCGCCAACTCGCTGGGGCACACCACCCAGGCCAGGCGCAGCCCTGGCGCCAGGGTCTTGGAAAAGGTGCCGGCATAGATCACATTGGCGCGCTCGGGATCGCCTCCGTTGGCCGCCGCATCGAGGGCCGCCAGGGTGGGCAACGGCTCGCCGCTATAGCGCAGCGCGCCATAGGGATCGTCCTCCAGGATGGGCACGCCCGCCTCGCGGGCCAGGGCCACCACCCTTTGGCGGCGGGCCAGGCTGGTGGTGACGCCGGTGGGGTTCTGGAAGGTGGGCAGCAGATACATGAACTTGGGCCTATCCTGGGCCAGGATGCGCTCCACCTCATCCACAACCAGGCCCTCTTCATCCATAGGCGCCGTTACGTAGCGCGGGCCATAGGCGTTGAACGACTGCACCGCGCCCAAAAAGGTGGGGCTCTCCACCAGGACGGTATCGCCCTCATCTATAAAGAGGCGCCCGATCAGGTCCAGGGCTTGCTGGGAGCCGCTGACGATGACGATATTCGCGGCCTGGGCGGGGATGCCCCGCGCCGCCATCTGCCCGGCCAGCGCCTCGCGCAGCAGCGGCAGCCCGTCGGTGAGGCCATACTGGAGCGCCTCGCGAGGGTGCTCGGCGAGCACCGTCTCGCAGATCAGGCTGATCTGCTCCAGGGGGAACAGCTCGGCTTCGGGCCAGCCCCCGGCAAAGGGGATGATATCGGGCGATTGGGCGACCTTGAGAATCTCGCGGATGGCCGAGGTCCCCATCCGTTCGAGCCGTTGAGCATACAGCGCAGACCAATCCACAGCCATGCTATCCTCCCGCACAAAAAAAGGAGCGAGGCGCGTGGAACGCTCCACCCGCCTCGGTGTGGGCCGCATCACGCCTGGATGCAGCCGAATTGCGGCCACTATAGGCCCGATGCCCTGGGCTGTCAATCCGAGGGCGGTTCTGCACCAGGGCGTGTTCAAGGTTGGTCTTATGTATAGTGGCGCGGCAAAGCTGATCTCTGGCTCGCCGCAATGCCCTCATCCCCCAAGCCACAGGAATAGCTCGCTCAAGAAAGGACACCCCCTTCTCCCACAACTTTGTGGGAGAAGGGGGCAGGGGGATGAGGGCCACCGATCGCAAAAAGGCAAAAAAGGCTGTCTTTCATAACATGGGCTTTGACATCGCCCTGGCTTCGGCCAGCGAGGCCAACAGGATGCCCAGCATGATCAGCGGCCCGCCGATGTAGGTCAACGATGAGGGCGCCTCGCGCAATACCAGGAATGCCAGGGCCGTCGCGCCGATGGGCTCCCCCAAGAGGGCCACCGTCACCAGGATCGGGCTAAAGCGCCCCAGGGCCCAGTTGAAGGCCGAGTGGCCCAGGATCTGGGGCACCAAGGCCAGCAGCGCCAGGGTCGCCAGGGTCTGGGGCGCATAGCCCAGGAGCGGCTGGCGGGTCGCCAGGCACACCAGCAGCAACAAGAGCCCGGCCAGGCCGTAACAGGGCCAGACATAGGCCCAGGTGGAGAGGCGACGGCGCACCACGCGCCCCAGCAGGATATAGGCCGAGCCTGCGACCGCCCCCAGCAGCGCCAGGGCGTTGCCCAGCAGGGCCCGGCCCGAGAGGGCCAGATCGCCATAGCTGACGATGACGCTGCCGGCGACGGTGAGGCCGATGGCCAGGGCCGTGCGCCAGCCCACCCGCTCTCGCAACAGGAAATGGCTGGCCAGCCCCACAAAGATCGGGTTGGTGGAGACCAGGATCACCGAGCTGGCCACGGTGGTCAAGGAAAGCGAGTAGAGCCACGCGCTAAAGTGCAGGGCCAGGGCCAAGCCCGAACCCATCAGAGCCAATGCCTCGCGGCGGCCCAGCAGATGCGCCTCGCGGCGCAGGCGCGGCCAGGCCACCGGCGCCAGAAAGAGGGTCGCCAGCAGCAGCCGCCAGGCGCCCACCGCCAGGGGCGGCGCCTCGGCCCCCGCCAGGCGGATCAGGATCGAAGCGGTGGAGACGGAGAGGACGCCCACCAGCAGAATGCCGTACTCGTACGGGCGGTGGCCCGGGGCCATACCTTGTTCAATCTGTTCACCAGCAGCCACGGCCGCCTCCCTGTGGATCATTACGTGGGGCGCATGTTAGCCGGGGGAGGGGAGCGTGTCAAAGGGGGGTGATCGCCCCTCGATTGGTCCGCCTCCCCAACTATGCTACAATCCCCCTGCCCATGAGCACACCCAAAGCAGCAGGGAGATACAGCCCCCATGCGACGCTCGAAACGCTACGCCCTCTTGGATGAACGCCCCATCAACCAGGATTCCTTTGTCCACGAGTGGCCCGAGGTCGGTCTGATCGTCAGCGATAGCCCCCTGGACCCCAAGCCGGGGCTGGCGCTGCGCCAGGGTCGCGTGGTCGAGATGGATGGCGCGCCCCGCGAGGAGATGGACCTGCTGGACCTCTTTATCGCCGACCATGCCCTCGATTTGGCCGTAGCACCCGTGGCCATGAGCACCCCCTCCGAGGCCATCGCCCGCATGTTGGTGGACGTGAACGCGCCCCGCGCCGAGATCATCCGGCTGGCGGCGGGCTGCACGGCGGCCAAGCTGGTCGAGATCGTGAGCCACCTAAGCGTGCTGGAGATGATGCTGGCCCTGGCCAAGATGCGGGTGCGCCGCACCCCGTCCAACCAGGCCCACGTCACCAACCGCAAGGAGCACCCGGCCCTGCTGGCCGCCGACGCCGCCGAGGCCGCCCTGCGAGGATTCGCCGAGGTGGAGACCACCGTGGGCGTGGCGCGCCATGCCCCCCTGAACGCCCTGGCCATCCTGGTGGGCAGCCAGGTGGGGCGGCCCGGCGTCCTCACCCAGTGCGCTGTAGAAGAGGGCGTCAACCTGCGCCTGGGCTTCAAGGGGCTCACCAGCTATGCCGAGACCCTCTCGGTCTATGGCACGGCGGGCGCCTTTGTGGATGGCGACGACACGCCCTGGTCCAAGGCGTTCCTGGCCTCCGCCTATGCCTCGCGAGGCGTCAAGACGCGCTTTACCTCCGGCACCGGCTCCGAGGCCCTCATGGGCCACAGCCAGGGCCGCTCCATGCTCTACCTAGAGGCGCGCTGCCTGCTGGTGACCAGGGGGGCGGGCAGCCAGGGGGTGCAGAACGGCTCGATCAGTTGCGTGGCCCTGCCCGAATCGTTGCCCGGCGGGGTGCGCGCCATCCTGGCAGAGAACCTGCTGGCGGCCATGCTCAACCTGGAGGTCGCCGCCGGCAACGACGCCCTGGCCAGCCATTCCGAGATGCGCAAGACGGCCAAGCTGATGTGCCAGTTCCTCCCCGGCGCCGATTTCGTCCACTCGGGTTTCGGGGCCATCCCCCGTTACGACAACCTCTTTGGCGGGGGCTGTTTCGATACCAGCGAGTATGACGACTATTACGTGATCCAGCGCGATATGCAAGTGGACGCGGGCATTCACCCCATCCGCGAGGAGGAGGCCCTGGCGGTGCGCGAGCGGGGCGCCCGCATCTTGCAGGCCGTCTATGTCCAACTGGGCCTGCCGCCCATCACCGAGGACGAGATCCAGGCCGCCATCACCGCCAACGACAGTCGCGACATGCCTGATCGGGACGTGGCCGAGGACCTGGCCGCCGCCGATCTGTTCTTGCGCGACGAGCGCACCCTGCTGGACGTGGCGCGCGCCCTGGATGCCGCCGGCCACGCCGAGATCGCCGAGCACCTGCTGGAGCTGGCGCGCCAGCGCGCCCTGGGCGACTATTTGCAGCCCGCGGCCATCTTTGACGAGGGTTGGCACGTGCGCAGCGGTATCAACGACGCCAACGACTATCAAGGCCCCGGCACGGGTTACCGGCTGAGCGGGGAGCGCTGGCAGCGGGTGCAGGCTATCCCCCAGGCCACGCCCCCCGCCGACTATTTGCAGGGCCAGGGCGAGCGCCCGGCCCAGCGCCTGGCCGAGTTGGGGGCGGCCCACAAGGGCGCCGGGGCCGAGGTGCTTATTGCCGTGGGGCCCGCCTATGGCCGCGCCCTGACGGAGACCATCGGCGGCCTGCCCCACGAGGCCGTGCTGGAGGCCCTGCTGAGCGGCATCGCCGAGGAGGGGCTGGCAGCGCGCATCGTCAAGGTGCACCACACCGCTGATTGCGCCTTTATCGGCTATGCCGGGGCCCAGCTCAGCGGCTCGGGGGTGGCCATCGGCCTGCAATCCCGGGGCACCACGGTGATCCACCGCGCCGACCTGGCCCCGCTGAACAATCTGGAGCTCTTTCCCCAATCGCCCAATCTCACCCTGGAATCGTATCGCCAGATCGGGCGCAACGCCGCCCGCTACGCCCAGGGCGCCAAGGTGCAGCCCGTGCCGGTGCGCATAGACAACTGGGTGCGCCTGCGCCTGATCGTCAAGACCATGCTCTTGCACCGCCGCGAGCTGGAGCAGGTGGAGCCCCAGCGCGCCCCCACCGAGCTGCATTTCGACTGGGAGCCGGAGGTCTAGCATGAGTGAGAGCCAGCGCGCCGGCCGCTATCCCCTGGGCGAGGGCGACCGCGCCCGGATCAAGACCCCCACGGGGCGGCCTCTGGCGGAACTCACACTGGAGGCGCTGCGGGCCGGGCAGGTGGGCGCCGGGGACCTGGGCATCCACGCCGATACCCTGGGCGAGCAGGCGGCCATCGCCGAGGAGGCCGGGTTCCCCCAGTTGGCCGCCAACCTGCGGCGCGCCGCCGAGCTGACCCGCATCCCCAACGATACCGTACTGGCCGTGTACGAGGCGCTGCGGCCCTACCGCGTAACCTATGAGCGGCTGCTGGCCCTGGCCGACGAACTCGAGACGCGCTATGATGCCATCGAGAACGCGGCGCTGATCCGCGAGGCTGCCCAGGCGTACCGCGAGAGCGGCCTGATCTAGTTTGAACGCGCAAGGAGGCGACATGTCTGTCAAGAGTCTATCCCTCAACGGGTCCTGGCTGCTCTATCGTGAGGGCCAGGGCGAGCCCCTGCCCGCTACAGTGCCCGGCTGCGTGCACACCGATCTGCTGGCGGCGCACCAGATCCCCGATCCCTTTTTCCGCGATAACGAGCTGGACGTGCTCTGGGTCGGCGAGACCGACTGGACCTACCGGCGCACCTTTCATGCGCCCAGCTCCTTTCTGGCGCGGGAACGGGTCATGCTGCGCTGCCTGGGGCTGGATACCATCGCCACGGTGCGGTTGAATGGCGTGGCCCTGGGCCAGGCCGATAACATGTTCCGCGAGTGGCGTTATGATCTCAAGCCGGTGCTGCGGGCCGGCGAGAACGAGATCGAGATCGCCTTTCGCGCCCCGATGAGCTATGTGCGGGAAAAGGCCGAGGGCGCCCGCTACCTGCCCGCCTGGGGCGTGGGCCACCACAAGCTGGATGGCGGCGGCTGGATCCGCAAAGAGCCCTGCAACTTTGGCTGGGATTGGGGCCCCATGCTGGCCACCTGCGGCATCTGGCGCGAGATTGAGGTCCTGGGCTATGACACCGCCCGACTGGAGGACGTCCACATCTTGCAGGATCACACCCCCGCCGAGGGCGTGGCCCTGGCGGTGCGCGTGGCCGCCGAAACCCTGGATGACGAGCCCCTCAGGGCCGAGGTGACCGTGGCGCTGGACGGCGAGACCGTCGCCCGGGGCCTGGCGCCCCTGGCCGAGGGCCAGGGCGTGGTGGAGCTGCTGGTGGAGAGCCCCCAGCTCTGGTGGCCCAACGGCATGGGCGCCCAGCCCCTCTACCAGGTGCGGGTCGAGCTGCTGGATCGCGATGGAGAGGCGCTGGATAGCGTGGCCAAGCGCATCGGCCTGCGCACCCTGGAACTGGTGCGCCAGCCCGACGAGTGGGGTGAGTCGTTCCATTTTGCCGCCAACGGCGTGCCCTTTTTCGCCAAGGGCGCCAACTGGATCCCCGACGACGTGTTTGCCACACGCCTGACCAAAGAGCGCTATGCCCGCTCGCTGCAGGACGCCGTGGATGCCAATATGAACATGCTGCGCGTCTGGGGCGGCGGCATCTATGAGCAAGAGATGTTCTACGACCTGTGCGACGAGCTGGGCCTGTGCATCTGGCAGGATTTCATCTTTGCCTGCGCCACCTACCCGGCCTTTGATCCCGACTGGATGGCCAACGTCAAGGTGGAGGCGGAGCAGAACGTGCGGCGCATCCGCCACCATGCCTGCCTGGCCCTCTGGTGCGGCAACAACGAGCTGGAGCAGGGCCTGGTGGGCGAGGAATGGACCGACCACACCATGAGCTGGGCCGATTACAAGCCGCTCTTTGACGAGATGCTGCCCGAGATCGTGGCGCGGCTGGACCCCCAGACCGACTATTGGCCCTCCAGCCCCCACACGCCCGTGGGCGACCGCTACAATTTCAACGATCCCACCTGCGGCGACGCCCACCTGTGGAGCGTGTGGCACGGCAAGATGCCTTTCGAGTGGTATCGCACCTGCGAGCACCGCTTTAACAGCGAGTTCGGGTTCCAGTCCTTCCCCGAGCCCCGCACCACCTATGCCTATACCGAGCCGGGCGACCGCAACATCACCAGCTTTGTGATGGAGCACCACCAGCGCAGCGCCATCGGCAACACCACCATCATGTCCTATATGTGCGATTGGTTCCGCCTGCCCAAATCCTTCGAGATGACCCTCTGGCTAAGCCAGATCCTGCAGGGCATGGCGATCAAGTACGCGGTGGAGCACTGGCGGCGCGCCATGCCCCGGGGCATGGGCACCCTCTACTGGCAGATCAACGATTGCTGGCCCGTGGCGTCCTGGTCATCGGTGGATAGCTATGGCCGCTGGAAGGCGCTGCACTATATGGCGCGCCAGTTCTATGCGCCGCTGCTGGTCTCTGGCGTGGAGGATACCGTCACCGGCCAGGTAGAGATCCACGTCACCAGTGACTTGCAGGATGGGTGTGCAGGCATCGTGCGCTGGCGTTTGACCGATGTGCGCGGCAAGGCGCTGGGCGGCAAGGCGCTGGACGTGAACATCCCGCCGCAAAAGAACAGCCTGGCCGCCACGCTGGACCTGGGCGTGCACCTCAAGACCCACGGCCCGCGCGGGTTGCTGGTCTGGCTGGAGCTGGAAGTGGATGGCGAGATCGTCTCGACCAATCTGGTGACCTTTGCCCGACCCAAGCACCTGCCCCTGGAGCAGCCCAACCTGAGCGCCCAGGTGGAGGACCTGCACGATGGCAGCCTGCGGGTAACCCTGTCGGCGGAGCGGCCCGCCCTGTGGGCCTGGATCGAGCTGCGCTATGCCGAGGCGCGCTACTCCGATGCCTTTGTACACGTGGCGCCGGGGCATCCGGTAGAGATCGTGGTCACGCCTGAGCAGCCCTTGAGCGCAGAGGAGCTGCGCGGCCAGTTGCAGCTCTACTCGCTGGTGGATACCTTTGAGGCCTGAACGCCAATAAAGGAGGGGCATAGCGTGCTATGAGGCATAGCGTGCTATGCCCCTCCAATCCAGGCCTGCTACTACTGGTGCCAGGCCAGGCTGCCGTAGGTCTCGCGCAGGTAGGCCAACTCCTCGGGCGTCAACTCGCCCGAGAGCACGTCCTCCACGTTGGCCCGTAGATGGTCGGGGTTGCCCGTGCCCACCAGCATGGTCGAGACGGCGGGGTGGGCGGCGGCGAACCGGTAGGCCACCCGGGTCACATCGGCGGTGGGCTCGCTCACCCGGCCCATGCCCAAAGGGTCGCTCACCTCGGGGCGGGGGATATCCAGCCAGCCCTCGTCAATGAAATGGTTGATGCGGCTGACCGCCTCCTCGGGCGTGCGCAGCGACATGCGCACCGGCCCCATGACGAACACCCCCACATTGCGCTCCTGGGCCATGGGAAAGACCTTGCCCTCGGCAAGCTGGTTCAAGAGGCCATAGTGGATCATGAACGTGTCGAACAGGTCATCCTCCAGGGCCGTCTCCAGCATCTCGTGGTGTACGTCGGTGCCCATGGTCTCGGTGATGCCGATGTGGCCGATCTTGCCCTGGCGCTGGGCCTCTAGCGCCGCCGGGTAAAAGCGATCAACGATGGAGCGATACTGCTCCGGCGCGATGCCGTGATACTGGAGCACCTCGATATGGTCGGTGTGCAGGTAGCGCAGGCTGTTCTCCAGTTGCTCGGTGAACGCCTCGGGGCCCGCGTCCGGCGCGATCCGCCCCGGGTTGAACTTTGTTGCCAGGATGTAGCGGTGGCGGGGGATGCCCTGCAACGCCTGGCCCAGCAGCATCTCGCTCTCGCGATAGGCGGGTGAGGTGTCAAAAATGTTGATGCCCAGGTCCAGCGCGGCGTGCACCACGCGGAACGACTCAGAGGGGGCGCGGCCCGTGGCTTGGCCCAGTTGCGAGGGCCCGCCCGTGCCCAAGCCTACCA
This sequence comes from uncultured Anaerolineales bacterium, assembly GCA_964482225.1. Classification (GTDB taxonomy): domain Bacteria; phylum Chloroflexota; class Anaerolineae; order UBA1429; family UBA1429; genus UBA1429. The sequence goes on along the minus strand of CAYZWT010000019.1, from coordinate 64,681 downwards.
GCGAGACATCCAATCCGGTGCGGCCTAGCTTGCGATAGCGCATGGGAACTGCTCCTTGTGAACGAGGTCTGGGTGCTCTATGCGCCCAGTGTACCAGAGCCAGAGCGCGGGCGCCAGCGAATGCGCGTGCCCTGCCGCCCCTTTTGTGTTACCATGCCCCGTGTCGCCATCATGCCTACAAGGAGGCAGCTCTCGATGGATCTGCGTCATCGGCCCCAATACCATTTCCTGCCCCTGGCCAACTGGATGAACGACCCCAACGGCCTGATCCAGTGGAAGGGCGTCTATCACCTCTTTTACCAGTACCACCCCAACTCGGCCAACTGGGGGCCCATGCACTGGGGCCATGCCACCAGCCGCGATCTGGTGCACTGGGTGCACCAACCCATCGCCCTGGCGCCCACGCCGGGCGGCCCCGACAAGGACGGCGTGTGGAGCGGCTGCGCCGTGAACCGCGACGGTGTGCCCACCCTGGTCTATACCGGCGTGCGGCCCGAGGTGCAATGCCTGGCGAGCAGCGACGACGAGATGATCGTGTGGCGCAAATCGCCGTGCAACCCTGTCATCGCCGGGCCGCCCGAGGGGCTGGAGGTCACCGGCTTTCGCGATCCATGCGTGTGGCGCGAGGGCGACGGCTGGTATATGGCGCTGGGCTCTGGCATCCGGGGACGGGGCGGCGCGATCCTGCTGTATCGCTCGCCCGATCTGGAGCGCTGGGAGTACCTCGGGCTCTTGTGCGAGGGCAAGATCGAGGAGACGGGCCACAACTGGGAGTGCCCCAATTTCCTGCCCCTGGGCGACCGGCACCTGTTGCTCTTTTCACCCGAGCCCTTTCGCCAGGCCCACTATTTCACGGGGCGCTATGCCGATCATCGCTTTACGCCCCAGCAGCACGGCCTGCTGGATCACGGCGGTCTCTACTATGCGCCCCAGGCGTTCATTGACGAAAGCGGGCGGCGCATCTGCCTGGGCTGGCTGCTGGAGGGGCGCAACCAGGAGGCTACCCTGGCCGCCGGCTGGGCGGGGGTGCAATCTCTGCCCCGCGAGCTATCCCTGGCCGCCGATGGGAGCCTGCGCCAGCGCCCCGTGCCCGAGCTGGCGAGCCTGCGCCGGGAGCATGTGCGCGTGCAGCCCGGCGCCATCGAGGGCCTCATGCCCCTGGCGCCGGTGCGCGGGGCCTGCCTGGAATTGAGCGCCGAGCTGGACCCCCAGCAGGCCCAGACGGTCGGCCTGGCCGTGCGGCGCAGCCCCGATGGCGCCGAGGGCGTGACCATCTCTTACGAGGCGGCTCGGCAACAACTCGTGGTCGATTCACGCGCCGCCAGCCTGGCCCCCGAGACCGAGGGCCGCTTGGCCGAGGCGCCGCTGGATTTGCAGGGCGAGCCCCTCTCTCTGCGCGTGTTCCTGGACGAATCGGTGATCGAGGTGTTTGCCAATGAACGGGCCTGCCTCACGGCCAGGGTCTATCCCACCCGCGAGGATAGCATCCAGGTGGCCTTGGTGGCATCCGGCGGCTCGGCGCGGCTGCTGGCACTGGACGCCTGGCGCATGGATGGCATCTGGAAGAGCAGCGGTTGTTAGCGGGGCGGCGCCCCGGAGAGTAACCAAAGGAGCGAATGCGATGAGTCCGAACGTACAAGTCTGGTTTACCTCGGAGGACGCGGAGCAACATCGCCTCAGCCGCCAGCCCGACCTCGTTGCGACGCCGGTGAGCGTTGCCCCGGCTGAGGCGGCCCGCCTGGACCCGTCGCAACGCTACCAGTCCATCCTCGGCATGGGCTCCTCCTTTGAGGAGGCCAGCGTCTATCACCTGATGCGCATGGCGCCCGAGCTACGCCGCCGCGTGCTGCGCGACCTGGTGCACCCCCAGGAGGGCATCGGTTGGAACTTGATGCGCATCTGCTTTGGCGCCTCGGACTTTACCTCGGCGCCCTACTACTCTTACGACGACATGCCCCCCGGCCAAAAGGACCCGGAGCTGGCCCATTTCAGCATCCAGAAGGACATTGACCTGCACATCCTGGAGGTGCTGCACGAGGCGCTGGCCATCAACCCGGAGCTGCGCTTTTTCGCCTCACCCTGGAGTCCCCCCGGCTGGATGAAATCCAACGATAGCATGTGCGGCGGCCACCTGCTGCCCGGGTATTACGCCACGGCGGCCCGCTACTATCGCATGGCCATCCAGGCCTATCAGGAACAGGGCATCCCCATCCACGCCTTTACCCTGCAGAACGAGCCCATGTTCCCACATCCGGGCTACCCCACCTGCTACTATAGCTGGGAGGATCAGCGGCGCCTGCTGCTGGAGGTGCGCGAGGAGTTTGACCGGCACAACCTCGAGACCGAGATCTGGATCTTTGACCACAACTTTGCCGAGGCCATGACCGTTCCGGGGCGCATCCTCGGCGATCCCAAGGGCTATGCCGCTACCGACGGCGTCGCCTTTCACGATTACGAGGGCGAGCCCTCCGAGATGGGCGCCCTGCATCGCGACTACCCCGACAAGCCGGTCTATATGACCGAGCACTCGACCTGGGGAACGCGTGGCATCGAGCGCATCCTGCAATACCTGCGCAACGATTCGCGCAGCTATAGCGCCTGGGTCACCTGCCTGAACGACGTGCAAGAGCCCAATCCCGGCCCTCACAGTTGCAGCCCAACGATTGTGACCGTCAGCCGCCTGGACCCCAATGAGGTCTGGTATATACCCGAGTACTATATGCTGGGCCAGATCACCCGCTTTGTGCGGGCCGGGGCCCGGCGCATCGCCTGCGATCCTGGCTCGCCCGCGACGCTGACCCAGGCCGCTTTCCAGAACCCCGATGGCGAGATGGTGGCCATCGTGGTGAACCAGACGCAAGAAGCCCGTGCGTGCATCCTTGCCTGGCCCGGCTGGCTCGTGCGCGCCGCCATCCCGGCCAAGACCGTCGCCACCCTGGCCTGGGGCGGGGGCGCGTAGGCCCAGGTACGACAAACGGGCCGACACCATAAGGCGTCGGCCCGTCTTGCGCTCGGAGTGGGCAATCAGGCCCCCGGCGCAGCCGCCTCGGCGGGCTCGAACATCCCCTCTTGGCGGCGGAACTGGCTCATGTACAGCTCGCGATAGACTCCCTCGTGCGTCAACAGCTCCGTATGAGTGCCCCGCTCGACGATCTGGCCATCCTGGATGACCAGGATCTGGTCGGCCTTGCGGATGGTGCTCAGCCGGTGGGCGATCACGACGCTGGTGCGCTCGGACATGAGCTTGTCCAGCGCCTCCTGGATCAAGAGCTCGGTGCGGGTATCCACCGAACTGGTGGCCTCGTCCAGCACCAGGATCTTGGGCGAGTTCAGGATCGCCCGCGAGATGGCGATCATCTGGCGGTGGCCCTGGCTCAGGTTTGAGCCGCGCTCACCCACCTGGGTCTGATAGCCCTCGGGCAACCGCCGGATGAACCCGTCCGCATTGGCGACGCGCGCCGCCTCCATCACCTCTTCATCCGTGGCGTCCAGTCGCCCGTAGCGGATATTCTCCATGATAGTGGACGAGAACAGGTAGGTATCCTGGGGCACCATGCCGATGGCCTCGCGCAGGGTGGCCTGGGATACATCCCGGACATCGCAGCCGTCAATGCGGATGCTGCCGCTCTGGACGTCATACAGGCGCAACAGCAGGTTCACAAAGGTCGTTTTGCCCGCGCCGGTGGGTCCCACCAGCGCGATCATCTGCCCCGGCTCGATCACGGCGTTGACATGATCCAGAACGGGCTCGTCCTCCTTGTAGCGGAAGGAGACGTCCTCATACACGACGCGCCCTTCCAGCACGCTGGGCAGGCAGCTTGGGTCGGGCCGATCCTTGACGCTCTGCTCGGTATCCAGCAGCTCGAAAATGCGCTCCGAGCCCGCGATGGCCGATTGCATCTGGCCCCAGAGGTTGGCCATCTCGCGGATCGGGTCGTAAAAGCGCCGCACATAGTTCAGGAACGCCACAATAATGCCCACGCTCACCAGCGGCGGGTCAAAGCCCAGCACCAGATAGCCCCCGAACCCGATCACCACCGCCGCCGCCACGGTGCTGAGCACATCCAGCACGGGCATAAAGAGCGCGCTGATCGTCTCGGCGTTGACCACGGCGTTGCGGTTGCGCCGGTTTACCTCGCGGAACTCACCGATGGTCTCGTTCTCGCGGGCAAAGGCCTGCACCTCGCGGATGCCCGAGATGTTCTCCTGCAACTCGGCGCTGACGGCGCCGATGGTCTTGCGGGTCTCGCGATAGGCGCGGCGCACCCGCCCCGAAAAGTAGGCCGTGGCCGCCAGGATCACCGGCAGGATGGCAAAAGAGGCCAGGGCCAGCCGCCAGTTCAGGGCGAGCATGGCGATCACGATGCCCACCAGGCTCAGGCTCATGCGCAGGATGCGCATCAACCCCTGGCCGAACATGTCGTTGATCACCTGGGTGTCGTTGGTCAGGCGGCTCATCAGATCGCCCGCCTGGTGTTGGTCAAAGAAATCCAGCGAGAGGAGGTGGAGCTGGTCCAGGATCTGGGCGCGCATGGTCAGCAGCACTCGCTGGCTGACGCGCACCATCAGCCGGAACTGGGTCACGTTCAGCACCCACGAGATGGCATACATCGCCAGCAGGGTCAACATGGCGATGGCCAGCCCAGAGGCGCGGCCGGCATCCGGCCCCACCAGCCAGCCCAGCCAGAAGGGCATGCCGCCCTCGGGCAGGGCGATGAACTGGTCAATGGCAACGCCGATCAGGTACGGGGCGGCCAGATCGGTCAGGGTGCCCAGCACCAGCAGCACTGCGATGGCGATCAGGCGATGCTTGAAGGGACTGAAATAGGGGGCCAGACGGCGCAACACTTGGCCCACGTCCTGCGGCTTTTGCACCTCGAGGGCGCCCGGACGTCTCATGGGGTAACCTCCCGGGTGATTTCGGCCTGCTGTAGCAGGTAGCGGTCGTCCTGCAACTGCGAGGAATAGATCTCGGCATACAGCTCGCTGCTGCGGATCAGCTCTTCATGGGCGCCACGGGCCACAATGCGCCCCTTGTCCAGCACCAGGATCTGGTCGGCGTTCAGCACCGTCGCCACCCGCTGCGCCACGACGATGCTGGTGCGCCCCTGCATCAGGTGGTCCAGCGCCTTTTGGATGCGAAGCTCGGTGGCCAGGTCCACGCTAGAGGTGGCGTCATCCAGGATCAGGATGGCCGGGTTCAGCAGCAAAGCGCGGGCGATGGCGATGCGCTGCTTTTGCCCGCCGGAGAGGTTGACGCCACGCTCGCCCACATGGGTCTCATAGCCATCGGGAAAGCCGACGATGAAATCGTGGGCCTCGGCGGCCCGCGCCGCGCGCTCGATCTCTTCCTGCGTGGCCTGAGGGCAGCCAAAGGCGATGTTATCGCGGATGGCGCCATCGAACAGGTTGGTCTCTTGTAGCACGATGCCGATCTGGCTGCGCAGCGATTCCAGCGTCACCTGGCGGGTATCGTAGCCGTCTATACGGATGCCCCCCTCGCGCACGTCGTAAAAGCGCGGGATCAGGTTGATGATGGTGGATTTACCCGAGCCCGTGGTGCCCAGCAGCGCCAGGGTCTGCCCCGGCTCCACCTCAAAGCTCACGTCATCCAGCACCGGCTCGCCCCCCTCATAGTAACGAAAGGTGACGTGCTCAAAGGCGATGCGCCCCTGCACGGGCGGCAGCGCGATGGCGCCGGGTTGCTCCACCACCTCGGATTCGGCGTCCAGCAGCTCGAAAATGCGCACCGCCGAGGCTGAGGCGCTGGAGAGCATGGTGACGATGAACCCGATCATCAGCACGGGGAAAAAGGCCATGCCCAGATAGGTGGCAAAGGCCACCAGCTCGCCCAGTGTCAGGGTCTCGCCGATCACCTGCAGGCCACCCATCCAGTAGATCGCCAGGGTGGCGACATTCAGCACGCCAAAGATGGTGGGAAAGGCCAACGACAGGATGTTGTTGACGCGAATATTCAGGTCATAGAACTCGAGGTTGACCTTTTCATAGCGGTGCGCCTCGTGGGCCTCGCGTACGAACGACTTGATCACGCGGATGCCGGCAAAGTTCTCTTGTAGCACCGTGTTCAGGTCGTCGAGCTTGCGTTGCACCTCGCGAAAGAGCGGAAAGGCGGCCCTGGCAAAGAGGGCAAAGAGCGCCAGGGTGACGGGCACCATGATCAGCATGATCCGCGCCAGGCGCGCATTCAGGCTAAAGAGCAGCACGACCGAGCCGCCGATCATGAACACCGCCGAGAGCAGCATCACGGCGCCGTGCCCGATGAACCCCTGCACGCGATCCACATCCGAGGTGGCGCGGGTCAGCAGTTGGCCGGTGTGGATCTTGTCGTGATAGCTGAAGGAGAGAGACTGGATCTTGCCATAGACATCGTTGCGCATGTCAAAAGCCACGCCCTGGGCAGAACGGATGGCAAGGGCGCCTTGGCCGAACTGGAACAGCCCGCGCACCAGGGCCAGGCCGACCGCCACGATCGCCAAACGCCAGACCACGCCCATATCGCCCTGGGAGATACCCTGGTCTATGGCCATTTGCTGCAGGCGCGGCAGGAACAGCATGGCGCCCGCCGATAGGAACATGCTGAGCAGCGAGCCTAGAGCCAGGGGCCAATAGGGCTTGAGATAGCGAAAGGAGCGCAATAACTGTTTCACGACAACTCCTCACGAGGATTGGATCATAAAGGGGATGCAAGCCGTTGACGTCTACGCTTGCTTGTGGCAGAGGGCGCTATCCTCTCCATCCAGGGCGCGGCGCAGGGTATCCAGGCCGGCGATGATCTGGTCATATTCCACATCCGTCAGATCGCGCAGAGTCCGCTCGACCTGGATCTGGGCGACATGGCGGATGCGCTCCAACACGGCGCATCCCTGGGCCGTAATCTCGATTAGCACCCGCCGCCGGTCTTCCGGGTCGCGGCGGCGCGCCACCCAACCGCGCTCCACCAGGGTCGAGATCGAGTTGGACATGGTGGGCAGGCTGACCTCCAGTTTGGCGGCCAGGGCGCTGAGGTTGGCGGGCCCCTCGGTCAGGATCAGCAGGATACGAAAGTGCCCGGGGTCGGCCCGATCATCCACATGGCGCCAATCCGAGGCCAGCGCACGCATGATCTTGGGGATCACCTCGACCACGAGACCTGCCGCGCGCTGTTGTTTGTCAGACATCATTTAGCACCTCTAACAATTAGCAGACCTAATTGTACGCGCAGGCTCGTAAAGCGTCAAACCTGCAACCTTTTGACGTAAGGAGGGTCATATGTAGTGAGCACGTCGCCCATCGAGCGCCCATGGGGGCGCGGGGGCGTGTTTGTATCAATAGGAGGCCTGGTTCGCATGCGCATTCTGTTAGTCTATCCCGAGTTCCCCGATACCTTTTGGAGTTTCCGCCACGCCCTGCGTTTCATCCGCAAAAAGGCTTCGTTCCCGCCCCTGGGCCTGCTCACCGTGGCAGCGCTGCTGCCCGAGGAGTGGGAGAAGCGGCTGGTGGATCTGAACGTGCAGCCCCTCTCGCAGCGCGATCTCGAGTGGGCCGATTACGTCTTTGTGAGCGCCATGGTCGCCCAGCGCGAGAGCACCCATGCCCTGGTGGCCCGCTGCCGTCAGGCGGGCGTGCCGGTGGTGGCCGGCGGCCCGCTGTTCCTGGGCGAGTGGCAGGATTTCCCCGAGGTTGACCATTTCGTGCTGGGCGAGGGCGAGGTCTCGTTGCCGCCTTTCCTGGAGGACCTGGCGCGGAGCGAGGCCCGGCGCGTGTACGAATGCGAGGGCTATGCCGATATGCACGCCACGCCCACGCCCATGTGGGAACTGGTGGACCTGCGCCATTACTCCTCCATGTGCCTGCAATACTCGCGGGGCTGCCCCTTTGATTGCGAGTTCTGCAACATCACCGCCATGCTGGGGCGCCGCCCCCGTATCAAGACGGCCGAGCAGATCATCCGCGAGCTGGATGCCCTCTATGCGACAGGCTGGCGGGGGGGCGTCTTTTTCGTGGATGACAACTTGATCGGCAACAAGCGCGATCTCAAGGACAACATCCTGCCCGCCCTGATCCAGTGGCGCAAGAACAAGGTCGGCTATGCCTTTCAGACCGAGGTCTCCATCAACCTGGTGGATGATCCCGAGCTGACCAAGCTGATGGTGCAAGCCGGCTTCGATCGGGTCTTTGTGGGCATCGAGACCCCCGACGAAGAGGGTCTGGCCGAGTGCAACAAGGTGCAGAACCAGGGGCGCGACCTGGTGGAGGCGGTGCATCGCTTGCACCAGGCCGGGCTAGAGGTGCAGGGGGGCTTTATCGTCGGCTTTGATAGTGATACCCCCTCGATCTTTCAACGGCAGATCGAGTTCATCCAGAGCAGCGGCATTGTGACGGCGATGGTGGGGCTCTTGCAGGCGCCCTTTGGCACCCGCCTGTACGAGCGTATGCGCGAAGAGGGCCGGCTGGTGGGCGCTATCTCGGGCAACAACACCGACGATACAATGAACTTTGAGCCCAAGATGAGCCCCGATCTCTTGCACGAGGGCTACCGGCGCATCTTGCAGACCATCTATGCGCCCAAGTTCTACTATGAGCGGGTGCGCACCTTTCTCAAGACCTACAAGAAATCCGATATCATCCGTCCCCGGCTGGACTGGCAATACCTGGCCGCCTTTTTGCGCTCCATCGTGGCGCTGGGGGTCAAGGGGCAGGAGCGCTGGGAGTACTGGAAGCTGTTCTTCTGGACGCTCTTTACGCGGCCTCGCCTGCTGCCCCATGCGATCACCCTGGCGATTTATGGCTTTCACTTTCGCCTGGTGTGCGCCAGCTATGTCGGGCAAGGGGCATAGCCTCGCAGTTGCACAAAAACAGCGGGCCGGATGGCGTCATCCGGCCCGCTGTTTGTTGCACGCCCAACGGGGCGCAGCGGCTAATCCACGCGCACGAACCGGAACCCGATGCACGGCTCGGCGGGCGGATCAATGTCAATGATCGGCCTAAAGACCGCGTTCTGGACCTCGCGATAGTAGGCGTTGCGGGTGGTTGCCTGCCAGCCCCCGGCCAAATAGTCGTTCACCAACGACTCCCACACGTGGGGCTTGATATATACCCTGGATGTGATGGCCGCCTGGCCGAAATCCTCGTGCTTTTCATAGCAGACATGGGCCTCGGCGCTGCACGAGATCCAATTCACCGCGTCATATACGCGCACAAAGCCTTTCCAGTTGGCCGCGCCGCGCTGGGCATAACCCCAGTAGGCCTGAATCTGGGCCAACGATTGCGAGCGTGAGAGGAAACCGAGCTCGGCCTTGTACGTGTGTCCGTCCGATGCTTTGACGCGCACATCGCTGACCTCGTCGCCCTCGGGGTTGTCATAACGCGCAAAGATATAGTTGCTGCCCCACTCGCCGTTGTTCACCTGCACCGAGCTGAGCACCGTCACCGGCGCCGCCGTGGGAACGGGCGTGTTGGTGGGCGCCGGAACCCGCGTCGGCGGGATCGCCGTCGGGGGCGGCGTCTGCGTCGGCTCTGGCGTTTCGGTCGCCGTGGGCGTGGCTGTGGCGGGCGGCAGCGTGGCCGTGGCCGTGGCCGTCGGCGGCACCGGCGTTGGCGTGGGCGGCACGGGCGTGGCCGTGGCCGTTGGCGTGGCGGTGGGCGGCAGCGGCGTCGCAGAGGGGGTGGCGGTGCGGGTGGGCCGCGCGGGCAGGTCGCTCGCCTCGCCCCTGGCCGTCAGCCCGCCCTGGGCAGGGGCCGCCAGCCCCACCAGGTGCACGATCACCACCAGCCCCAGGATGACCAACGTAGCGATGCCGAGTATCGGCAGTCTCTTGTCCAAGATGCTCTCCTTTCCAATCATGGCGTCTGCTCTCGGGCGGCGCAACCGGTTGCCCGAGGGACAATGCCCATTCTACCCAACCCGCGCCCTGGCCGCAAAGCAGGCCCAGGCGTGCGCGCTACAGCTCGCCGCCCATCCCCACAAACGTGCGTCGGGGATACTGCTGGTAGGCATGAGCCGCCAGCGCCTCTTCGTCCAGCTCCACCCCCAGCCCCGGCCGCTCGGGCAGCGCGATATAGCTGTTCTCCGGCTTGAGCGGGTTGCGGGCGATCAGGGCGCTGGTGGCCTCGAAATTGCAGAAATACTCGGTGATGATGAAATTGGGCATGGTGGCCGCGGCCTGCACCGTGGCGGCCAGCCCCATGCTGGTGCTGTTATAGTTGTGGGGCGAGACGGCCACATAGTGGGGCTCGGCCATGGCCGCGATCTCTTTGAGCTCCAGGATGCCGCCGCAACTGCACACGTCGGGGTTGATGATATCCGCCGCGCGCGCCTCGAACACCGGCACGAAATCCGCCTTGCAGTAAAGGGTCTCCCCTGTGACGATGGGCATGGGCGCCTCGCTGCGCACCTCGGCCAGGGCGGCCACGTTATCCACAGGCACCGGCTCCTCGTACCAGTAGATGCCCAGGGGCGCGATCTCGCGGGCCAGGCGCACGGCGTGCATGGGGGCCAGCCGCCGGTGCCCCTCAATCAGCAGGTCCACATCGGGGCCCACCGCCTCGCGCACGGCGGCGATAGTATCCACAAAGGCGCGCTCGCCGGCGCGATCCACGTACAGGCGCCACGGCCCGGGGAAGGGATCGAACTTGAGCGCCGTAAAGCCCCGCGCCACGGTGGCGGCGGCCAGCTCGCCATAGGCCTCGGGGGTCTTGGCGCCGCCGTACCAGCCATTGGCATAGACGCGGATGCGATCGCGGCAGGGGCCGCCCAGCAGATTGTACACCGGCGCGCCCAGGGCCTTGCCCGCCAGGTCCCACATGGCCTGCTCCATGCCGCTCATGGCGCAATAGAGGTCCATAGAGCCCCGCAGCCCGGCAAAATCACGATAGACCGTGGTGGTGAAATACTTGATGGCAAAGGGGCTCTGGCCCACCAGATAGCGCGACAGCTCGTGGACATGGCGCTGGATGGCCACATCCCGATCCAACTGGGTGTAGCACTCGCCCCAGCCCACCAGGCCCTCGTCGGTTTTGATCTGGACAAAGAGCCAGTTCTTGCCGCCGATCATGCCGGCGGTGTGGCTCTGGGGGCTGACCAGATAGCTCTTGATCTCGGTGATGTGCATCTTGTGCTCCTGCTAACGGGTTGGTGATCCAGACCCGCAAGTTATGCGCCAAACGGGGCGGGGTGTCAAACCGTGGGCAGGGCGAGGACATGCGGCAACTGTTCAGAATTGAGGGGACGAGTTCCTGATTGACCAGGAAGTGATGCCAATATCCTGCAAACGGTGAGCACACAGCCTCGCTATGGACGCATACATGCGTCTGGCGTCAGTTCTGCCCATACGTGTTTAATGTGTGTTTCTATGGTTTTATGGTAGGGGGCGAGGGACGGTGGTTGCGCCACCGTTGGCCGCGCCCCTACAAGGCGGGCGAGACGCCCGCCCTCCACGGTTCGCTGCCGCCGTCCCCAACGTGTTGGCCTCTTTCCCCCCCAATTCTGAACTGATACGACGTGCGCCCTGGCCCTGTGGAAAACACCTGTGGATAACTCGCGTGTCCCTGTGGATAACCTGTGGGCAACCTGGGGAAAACGGGCCAACACGCTATGGACGTTTGCGTCTTGTCAAGTGGTGTAAAAGGTGCGCTCCCTTGCAGAGCAAAGTCCTATACTCGGTGTCTAGCGGATGGGCTCCAGGTGTAGTGGGGCGGCCAATAGCGCACGGAGCCGGGTACTGGACAAAGCAAGCTGCGCTTGCTTTGCAGGCGGGCGCCTCGCCCGCCCTCCCAACGCCCTGGCCCCGCCCCCGAATGCCTTGACGAGCTGGCTCCTACCCACTTGCGTAACTGAGGCGCCCCCCCCCTCGTGTTGCCGCCAAGACCACACCGAGAGGGCGGGTAGACAGGATCAGGAGAGGGGGATTTGGGATAACCCTATTTATCCCAAATGGTTATCCCCAAAATGGGTTCGTTTCGTAAAAAAGGCAGTTGACATGCGATACGCTCTGCCCTGGGGCGGGAGAGCTCCGAGGCGACCAGAGGGGCGGGCCTCGCCCGCACAGGCGAATTATAGCACATTTGTTCTATTAACACAAGGTTCTTGCCAGGGCCTTTTCAAGGTCGCAGTCATGGTAAAGCGAGCTGTTCCTGCTTTGCTGTGCCGGTCGCCCTCATCCCCGAATGCCTTGACGAGACCCCGCCTGGCGCCTAGAATCCGCTGCGAGATGGACGAGAGGAGGCGCACGACATGGACAACCGCCTGGCACTGCCGGAAGGGCCGTTTCAGCCGACCTGGGAGTCGTTGTTGGACTATCAGATCCCTCAATGGTACCAGGATGCCAAGTTTGGGATCTTTATCCACTGGGGGCTCTATGCGGCGGCGGCCTTTGGGAACGAATGGTACCCGCGCAACATGTATGTGCAGGGCACGCCCGAATATGAGCACCATGTGACCACCCACGGGCCGCAGGCCCGCTTTGGCTACAAGGACCTGATCCCCCTCTTTACAGCCGAGCGGTTTGACCCGGACCAATGGGCCGGGCTCTTTCGCCAGGCGGGCGCCAAGTTCGTGGTGCCCGTTGCCGAGCACCACGACGGGTTCGCCATGTACGATTGCGGCCTCTCGGATTGGTGCGCGGCCAAGATGGGGCCGCGCCGCGACCTGATCGGAGAGCTGGCCGAGGCGGTGCGCCGCCAGTGGCTCGTCTTGGGCCTTTCCAGCCACCGGGCCGAACATTGGTGGTTCTACGATGGCGGCATGCAGTTCGATTCGGATGTGCAGGACCCGCGCTACGCCGGGCTGTATGGCCCCGCCCAACCCCGCAGCACCGAGCCCCACGAAGCCTTTCTAGAAGATTGGTTGGCGCGCACCTGCGAGCTGGTGGACAAGTACCAGCCGCAACTGGTCTGGTTCGATTGGTGGATCGAGCAGCCCGCCTTTGCGCCCTACCTGCGTCGCTTTGCGGCCTATTACTATAACCGGGGCGCCCAGTGGCAGCGGGGTGTGGCCATCAATTACAAGCACGGCGCCTTTCCCGATGGCGCAGCGGTCTATGACGTCGAGCGGGGGCAACTGGCCGACATCCGCCCCCTGTTCTGGCAAACCGACACATCGGTCTCCAAGAACTCTTGGGGCTATGTGCAGAACCAGGACTACAAGACGGCCACCGCCCTGATCGGCGATCTGGTGGATATCGTCAGCAAGAATGGGGCCCTGCTCCTGAATATCGGGCCGCGCCCCGATGGCGTGATCCCCGAGCCGGAGCAAGAGATTCTGCTAGAGATGGGGCGCTGGCTGGCCCTGAACGGAGAGGCGATCTATGGCACGCGCCCCTGGCGCGTCTATGGCGAGGGGCCTACGGAGATAGTCAGTGGTTCCTTTGCCGATACCAAGCGCGCAGCCTTTGGCGAGCGGGATATCCGTTTTACCACCAAAGGCGATACCCTATATGCCATCGTCCTTGGCTGGCCCGCGCGCGGCGAGGTCACGATCCAGTCCTTGGGCGCCCACCTGAAACTGTACCCCCAGGCCATCGGCTCGGTCGAGATGCTGGGCGTTGCCGGGCCGCTCCAGTGGTCGCAGGGCGTGCGCGGGTTGCGCGTCAGGCTCCCTGCAGAGGCACCCTGCGAGCATGCGGTGGTGTTGCGCATCACGCCACGGGACCGGAGTTCGCGAGAATGAACCAAGCATCATACACGGAGGGGGCCAATGGCGACCATTCCCACTGACTATCTGGAGCGGGTCTATGCCGGGGTGCTGGGCAAGATCATTGGCGTGTACGTGGGGCGTCCCTTTGAGGGCTGGAGCCACCAGCGTATCCTGACCGAGCTGGGCGAGATCCAATACTATGTCCATGAAAGGCTGAGCAAACCGCTGATCGTCATTGACGATGACATCTCGGGCACGTTCGCCTTTTTGCGGGCCATGCCCGATCATGGCGTGGGCCTGGCCCTCACGCCCGAGCAGATCGGCCAGACCTGGCTCGATTACCTGATCGAGAACCAGACCATCCTCTGGTGGGGCGGCATGGGCATGTCCACCGAGCACACCGCCTACCTGCGGCTCAAGGCGGGCATCCCCGCGCCCCAGAGCGGCTCCATCGCCCTCAACGGCCCCGTGGTGGCCGAGCAGATCGGGGCGCAGATCTTTATTGACGGCTGGGGCCTGATCTGTCCCGGCGATCCGGAGCGGGCCGCCGACCTGGCCCGCCGCGCCGCCAGCGTCAGCCACGATGGCGAGGCCATCTATGGCGCCCAGGTGGTGGCCGCCCTGGCAGCCCAGGCCTTTGCCGAGCCCGAGATCCCCGCCCTGCTGGATGTCGCTGCGGCCCAGATCCCCGCCACGTCGCTGATCTATCGCGTGATCCAGGACGTGCGCGCCTGGCACGCCCGCTACGAGAGCTGGTACGAGGCATTCGCCCAGATCGAGGCCCACTATGGCTATGACAAGTATGGCGGCAACTGCCACATCATCCCCAACCACGCCGTGGTGATCCTGGCGCTGCTCTATAGCGGCGGCAGCTTTCAACGGGGCATGACGGTGGTCAACACCGCTGGCTGGGATACCGATTGTAACTCGGGCAACGTGGGCTGCGTGCTGGGGGTGGCCCACGGCCTGGCGGGGCTGGAGGCGGGCCCCGACTGGCGCGGCCCCGTGGCCGACCGGATGTACCTGCCCACGGCGGATGTGGGCCAGGCCGTCACCGACGCCGCAACCGAGGCGCACCGGGTGGCCGCCGTGGGCTGCTCGCTCTGGGGCGCGCCGCTGCCCGCGCTAAAGGGCGGCGCCCGCTACCATTTCGAGCTGCCCGGCTCGCTGCAAGGGTTCGTCGCCGAGGACAGCCCCGCGTGCCAGGGGGTGCTGGCCCTGGAGAATGTGCCCGGCCACAGCCGCGCGGGCAGCCGAAGCCTGGCGCTGCGCCTGACGGCCCTGGCCCAGGGGCGCATCGCCCGAGCCCAGCGTGAGACTTACCCCAGCCTGGCCGCCTCGGGGGGCTATCGCATGGTGGCCTCGCCCACGCTGTTCCCGGGGCAGATGCTGCGCGCCCGCCTCTCCGCCGATGCCGCCAACACCCGCGCCGTCCAGGGCAGGCTGTTCGTCAAAGCCTACGGCGCCGAGGACGCCCTGACTCTCTTTTACGGCCCAATGTTTGCCCTGGCGCCCGGCGCCGAGATCGAGACAGCCTGGCGCGTGGAGGTTCCCACTGGCTGCCCCATCGCCTGGGTGGGCGTGGAGTTGAGCTCGGTTGAGCGCATGGATGGCGCCGTCTATCTGGATTGGCTCACCTGGGAGGGCGCCCCCGATGTGCGCCTGGCCGCCCCCGCCCATGCGGGCCTCCGCTGGTTCGGCGCCTGGACCCAGGCATGCAGCGCCGCCGCCACCCACCCCGAGGAACCCTACCGGTTGATCCAGAATGAGGGGCGCGGCTTGTGGATTCAGGGGACGCGGGATTGGCGCGATTACACCGTGACGGCCACCCTCACGGCCAACCTGGCCCGCTCGATGGGGCTGGCCGCGCGGGTGCAAGGGTTGCAGCGCTATGTTGCCCTGGAACTGGCCCCGGGCGTGGCGCGGCTGGTGCGCCAGCGCTATGGCCGGGCCGTACTGGCCGAGCGCCCCTATGACTGGGAACTCTACCGGCCCTACCGGCTGGAGCTGACCGTCCAGGGCAGTCGCCTGATCGGCTCGGTGGATGGCGACGTGCTGTTCGACCTGGTGGACGCCAGCGACCTGGACGGCGGGGCCATGGCGATCCTGATCGAGGAGGGCCGCATCGGGGTCGAGGATGTGGCGGTGGCGCCGGCGGGCGTTGGAACGTTCGAACGTTAGCACGTTCAAACGTTCCAACGCAGTATGCGATCAGCGTGCGGTCTGGGCAACCTCCAGCTTGCGGAACAGGTCACCAAAGACGGCATCCCGGTTGACGTGCCGCACGATGCGCACCGGGTGCCGCTCGGCGTCCTCCGGCCCCCAGGTGATGTCGTCTCGCAGCACGGGTGAGGGGCGCAGCTCGGAGGGCAGCCAGCCCGGGTTGATCATGTAGGCCACGGCGCTGATATCCCAGATCACCTTGGAGCGGGCGTAATGGTCGTCCATGTACGCCTCATAGATGCTATAGAGGTAATCGCCCACGGCGCCCTTGCCCTTGACATAGCGTTCCATCTCGGGCAGCGTGGTGCGCAGTTGCTCCGTCACCAGGGCGCAGGGCAGCATCACCAGGGGAACGCCGCAATCCAGCACCGTGCGCGAGGCCAGGGGATCGCCCGCCAGGTTGAACTCGCGGGTATCGGGCCAATAGGTGGGGTGCCCGCCCAGCCAGACGACGACGATGCGCGAGGCGATCTCGGGCGCCAGCAGCAGCGCCGAGGCCACGTTGGTGATGGCGCCGACGGCCAGGACGTAGAGCGGGCCATCGCGCTCCTCCTTAGCCCTGGCGATCAGGTCGTCCACGGCGGGGCTGCGCACCGGCTCGCCTGGCACGGGCAGCCAGGCCGCCGAGCCGCGGTAGGCCAGCCCCTCGGCCTCCCGCTCCATGAACGACAGGATGCGCAGGATCTCCTCATAGCTCTTTTCCATGCCATCGCCGGGGCCGGACGAGCGGCTGTTGTGGAACGGCGCGGCATACACCGCCTGCAGGTCCACCTCCGGCGAGAGCAGGGCATAGACCAGGGCAAACTGGTCGTCTATCTCGTTGTAGGTATCGGTATCCAGGACGATAGGCTTGCGCCCCTGGGGCGGCGCTAGCAGGCGCAGGCGTTCCTCTGCGGCGGGACGAGCATAGGGCTGCATGATCTGTCTCCTTTCGGATGTCGGCGCGGGTTCTGATCGTTGGTCGCTCTCACACGGAGCTTTCGTACACCTCTACCAGGCGCTCGGCCAGGGCCTCCCAGGCGTAGAGTGTGCGCATCTCGGCGGCGGCCCGCTCGGCCAGGGCGGCGCGCCGGGCCGGGTCGCGCAGCAGGGCGATGGCCGCCTCGGCCATGCGCTCGGGCGCGCCGGGGGGCATCAACAGGCCCGTCTCGCCGTGGCGGATGTATTCGCGGATCTCGCCCACGGCGGCGGCCACCACGGGCACGCCGCTATAGAGCAGGTCCACCAGCTTGACGGGGCACTTACAGCGGTTGATCAGCGTATCGGCAAAGGGATAGAGGGCCAGGTCGGCGGCGGCAAAATGATCGGGCAGCGCATCCTCCTGCACCCAGCCGGCCCGCGTTACGCTGGCCTCCAGCCCGGCCTGGGCGACCTGCTGCGAGAAAACGTCCTCATCCTCCGGCGAGAGCCCCTGGCCCACCACCAGCAGCCGCGCCTGGGGCAGGGCGGCGTGGATGCGCCGAAACGTCTCCACCAGGCAACTTGGTTCGTACTCGAAAAAGCGGGTATAGAGCAGCACCACCGGGGCATCCCCCAGCCCATAGCGCGCCCGCACCACGTCGCCCTCGCCGGCGGGCCAGGCGCGGGGGCCGTTGGGCAGGTGGTGCACCCGCTCTGGCGCGACCCCCAGCCCCCAGGCGAGGCTCTGCAGCGCGCGGCTGGCCACGGTCACGGCAGCGGCGTGGCGCAGGCCCCAGCGCTCCTGCCAGGCAAAGAGCGCCCGCGCCGCGCGCGGATAGGCCAGGGTCTCGTTCCAGCCGCCAGGGCCCTCCCAGTCGTCCTCGTCCACCACCAGAGGCGCGCGGGCCAGCCCCAGGCGCCCGGCGTGCCAGAGCAGCCAGCCCGCCAGCCCCGCAAAGGCCTTGGGCTTGAAAATGTGCACCACGTCGGGCCGGTGATCCAGGGCGCGGGCCAGCAGCCGCCAGGAGATGGCCGCCGCCGAGAGGCCAGGGATGCGAGGGGACAGGGGGACGTACTCCAACTCGACGCCCTGGTCGTTCCAGCGGCGCCCGCCCTGCTCGGGGGTGTGCCAGGGCGGCATCACCACGCGCACCTGGTGACCCTGCGCCGCCAGGGCCCGGGCCAGGGGCAACGCCCGGGCGCTCATGGTCATGCGGGGCGAGAGCCCAAAGGCCCCGATCATGGCGACGCGCATGGGTCAACCCCCGGCCCGGTTGGCATTCATGCGGGCAGCAGCGCGCGCGCGATCCGGGCGACCACGGTATAGGCCGGATCGAACACATTGCCGATGTCGTAGCGGATGCACTGGCCCAACAGGATGCTGGCGGCCACAGGGTCCAGCCCATAGTCATCCTCCAGCCAGGCCAGCAGCTCGGTGGTGGCGTGTTGGAGGGCCTGATCCAGGGGGCGGGCATTGCCCACGGCAAAGAGGTACTGGTCGGTATAGCCCCGGGGCCAGCGGAGCCCCGCGCCCTTGCGCACACGCACCCGCAGCTCGGCCTCCATCGAGATCTCGATGCCCATGCCTACGATCTCGCCATCGCCCTGGACGGCGTGGCCATCACCCACAAAGAGCAGCGCCCCGGGCTCGAACACGGGGAACAGGGCCGTGACGCCCTTGCGGTAGCCGCGATAGTCCATGTTGCCGCCGTGCTCCGCCGAGGTGGCCGAGGAGATGGCCTGCCCGCCCTTGGGGGCGACGCCGATGCAGCCCAGCATGGGGTCCAGCGGCAGGGTCAAGCGCCCAAGTTTGGTGTCCGGCTCGGTCAGGGTAGCCGTCCAGGCCGCTGCATCCACCTCCCAGGCGGCCAGTTCGCGCGGGGGCAGTTGGCGCACATGGGCGGGTTCCACCACGTGCTCAGCCACGGAGGTGCCGCAGTAGCCATAGGCCCGGTTGGGGCGCAACTCTAGAATCTCCACCTCCAGGGCGTCGCCCGGCTCGGCGCCCCGCACATAAAAGGGCCCCGAGAGGGGGTTCGAGGGAGCGGCCACCGTCTCCATGTGGCCGTTGCGCCCCCGCGAGTCCAGCGTCTCGACGACCAGGATATCGCCGTCATCCAGCGTCAGGGCCGGGGCGTGGGGGCCAAAGGTGTTATAGAAGCGAGTGGGTCGGTGTTCTCTTTTCACGGATGTACCTCAGAAATAGATCGAGTGGGCAAAGTACGGTGGCAGAGCCACCGTACTTTGCCATTTCTGCGTCTCCGCGCTCCTGACGCTCAGAAGCGTGGCGCGAGAGTTCCAAGACCGAGCGCGCTAGGGCGTTGGCGTGGTGGGCGTCAACGTCGGCGTCTCGGTCGCCGTAGGCGTAGCTGTCGGCGTAGCTGTCGGCGTCGCCGTTGGGGTGGGCGTGGGTGTGGCCGTGGCGGGCGGAATCCACTCCCAGCCGAACTGGATCACGGCCATCCCAATGCGCTCATAGTATTCGACCACGATGCGATGCTCGCCGGTTTCCAGGTCTATGGCGCCATCGTACCGCTCGGCGCCCGAATCGCGCCAGGCATCAATGACCAGACGCCCGTTGACATACACCCGCACGCCATCGTCAGCAATGGCCCAGAGATTATAGCGCCCGGCGTTCAGTTGCACGCGCCGCGTCCAGCGCGCCGAGTAGCCGTCGTTGGGCAGGCCATGCCCCGGCGATCCCTGCCCCCAGTCAAAGTCAATCTTTTCGTCATCGCGCACAAAGCGCGGGTTGCCCGCCAGATCGGGGTTGGTATAGTACTCGCCCCGCCAGTTGGCAAAGGTGGTGATATGCTCGCGCCACACCTGGATCGAGGCGTTGCCGCCCATCTCGAAATACTCGATGCGCACCGGGTGCGTTCCCTGGGGCAGCCAGATATAGCCGGTAAAGGTCTGGTCAATGTTGGGCTGCCAGGCATCAATGAGCAGGCTATTGGCCACCCAGACGCGCACGCCATCATCGGCCCGCGCCCGAAAGCGATAGGCCCCTTCTTCAAAGGTGATCTCCTGGGTCCAGCGCACGCTGAAACTATCCGCCGGCACCTGGGGATGCGGCGAACCGGCGCCCCAGTTAAAGCTGATCTCTTCATCATTGCGCACCAACACAGGCTCGCCTTGCAGCGCCGTGTTGTCAAAGTACTCGCCCTTCCAGTTATCAAAAGCGCCTTGCAGTTCCCAGGTGACGCGGATCTCGGCCCGCTGGGCGTTCTCATAGTACTCGACTTCGACCAGGTGATCGCCGCTCTGGAGATAGACCTGGCCTGTGGCAAAGGCCCCGGATTGGTCTACCCACTGATCCACGACCAACTGGCCATCCACCCAGATGCGCACGCCGTCATCGGAATAGGCCACAAAGTTGTGCACGCCGCCCTCAAAGGGCCAATAGCCGCGCCAACGCGCCGAAAAGCGGTCGGCGGGCACGTTGGGGCCGGGCGAGCCGGTGCCCCACTGAAAATCTATCTCGGCATCCTGGCGCGTCAGCACCGGCGCGCCGCTCAGGTTCATGTTGGCATAGTACTCGCCCAGCCAGGCCCGCCGTGGGATGGATGGCGTGGGCGTGGGGCCCACGGTGGGCGTCCCGGTGGGCGGCGGCGTGGCCGTGGCGGCGGCGCCCGGGTCAATGATCACGATCGAGGCGGCCACCAAGCGCCCCAGGGCGTCCAGCGACCCCTCGGCGTAGATCGTTTGCCCGCGCATGATCTCGCTGGGCGAGGCACGGCGCCCGTCCTCCCAGGATACCTGGAGGTTCTCCGGCACGATGATCTGGTTCACACTGCCCTGGACGGGGGTGATGACGATGATCAGGGCGCCCGGTGTATAGTCCTGCACGATGCCCAGGGCAGCATCCGGCGGGATGGGCGTGGCCGAGGGTTCCAATGTTGCCGTGAGATCGAGGGTGGCCGAGGCGCGCGGGGTTAGCGTCCAGGCAGGTGTGGGCTCGGGCGCGGCGATGCGCTCCCGGGCTACGGTCACCCAGATCACGATGGCCAGCCCGGCGATGACCAGGATCGCGGCGGCGATGCCGATCAGAGCGGTCTTCCACATGGGCGAGCGGTTGAGCATGGTCCACCTTCTGTATTCGACGCAGGTCCGAATTGGCTAGTTGATAAAGCGCAACGGCATGGGCGTGAATGTGAGCACCAGGACCACCAGCAGCCCGATGGCGATGGCGATGTCGCGCCGCCTCAGGGGCGTGATGCTATCCAGGGGCTCTTGCTGGGTTCGCGCCAGGACAAAGATCAGCCCGGCCCACAGGAACCAGCCGGGCCACACAAAGCCGAGCCCCGCCAGCAGCGCGATGATGCCCCAGGTCAGGTAGCGCGCCTTGCTGCCCAGCCAGGCATAGGCGATATGGCCGCCATCCAGTTGCCCGGCGGGGATCAGGTTGAAAGAAGTGACCAGCAAGCCGGCCCAACTGGCAAAGGCCAACGGGTGCATGAACAGATCGTGGGTGGCAGAGGGCAGCCACTCGCCATGCACCAGGTACTTGGCCAACAGATAGAGGAGCGAGTTGCCCTCGACGATATAGCTGCCGGAGGCGGGCAGGGCGCGCACCTCGGAGAGCAGCAGCCCCACGATCAGGATGGGCAGGGTGACGGCCAGGCCCGCCAGGGGGCCTGCGGCGCCCGTGAGCAGCATGGCGCGCTTGTTGGGCGGGATGTCCTTCATGCGGATCACCGCTCCCATCGTCCCAAAAGGGCTGAAGGGAAAGGGGATCAAGTAGGGCAGGGTGACGGCCAGGCCCAGGCGGCGGGCTGCCAGATAGTGGCCCATCTCGTGAGCCAACAGAACGACCACCAGGGCCAGGGTGAACTGGGCCGCCTGGCCCAGCCCGGCGCGGGCGCTGGCCCAGGTGAGCTCTTCCATGCCGTACATCAACAGATAGGTGCCCAGGATCGAAATCACGGTGAGCAGGGCCAGCACAGGAGGCAACCAGCGGTTGTTGGGCGTGGGCCGGTGGACGCCGTACAGGCCATAGATCACGTCCTGGCCTTGTTCATGGCGCAGCAGCAGCGTGCGCCCGTGGGCCTCAAAAGCGGGCGCCAGGGCGCCATAGGCGCGCTCGGAGGGCACGAGGAAGCGGCCCCGCAGGCGCGTGGCCGCGCCGCCCAGCGCTCCGACGGTGACATCCTGCACTTGAAAGATGCCACGCAGCAAGGGCGTGATCCAGTCCAGATCGTCGTTGTGCGCAAGCATGTCAGGCCGATGGTTCATCCTGTTCCCCTATTGCGCTAGATGATAGCACAGGAGCCAGGGGGTGGCAACGCCAAAGGCTGGCTGCACGGGGCGTCGGCCGTAGGCATCGCTGCGCACCAGGCAATGACGTTATTACAGGGCCGTTAGCCCAACCTCCACAGGTTTGAGCGCCCCCCGCCCGTGGCAGTAGACCGTGATCGGCCCGGCCTGCCCGTTGGAGCGGACGTAGGCGATCAGGCGCCCCTGGTAGGCGCGGCGCTCTGTCGCGAAAAAGGGCGTGTTGTCGGCCAGGTCGCCATTGTCAATGCCCAGCAGCGTCGCAGCGCCCTCGACCATGACGCCCACCATATCGGAGGCGTTGGCCACAAGGCGGCCGTCGCCATCCACCACCGCAATCTCGATTTGGGCGATATCCTCGCCATCGGCCTGGATAGCGACGTCGCCAAACACCCGGGCCTGGAGCGCGGCGGCGGCCCCTGTGGTGAATAGTTGGCTTGCGATCCTGCTTCCGTCCGCCGCCGTCGCTGCCACTTCCAGGGCGCCCGCCGCAAAGGGGACCTGCCAGGTGATGCACCCTTCTTCCGGGAAATCAGCCAGGCGGCGGACGCCCTGGGAGGCGCCGTTGAGGAACAGCTCTGCCTCGGGGCAGTTGGTGTAGCAGGTGATATCCACCAGGTCGCCCGGCGCATAGCTCCACGATGGGGCCTCCAACGCGCGCCGGATGTAGCGCTGCCACTGGATGGGCGTCCCCCGCAGCAGCGGAGAATCCTCATCCTCGTGGCGCGAGGTCGCCAGGTGGACCACGGGCTCATCGGCCCACAGGCTGCGGCGGAACCAATACTGGGCCTTGGGGAAACCGGCTGTGGTGAGCAGGCCGGCGCCGGAGCCGTGGATGGGCCAGCCGCGCGCCTCGCCCAGGTAGTCAATCCCCGTCCAGAGGAACTGGCCGGAAATGAATGGGTTATCGCGCACCGCGAGCCATGCGGCATAGTGATGCCCGTTCTCGCTGCCCAGCAAGGGCCGGTTCGGGTACTGCGCATGATCCTCGGCGTACCATTGCTCTTTGTAGTTGTAGCCACACACGTCCAACGTATCGCAATAGCCGGTGAGGTTGGAAAGCTCGGGAAAGGCCACCGCCGCCGTCACCGGTCGCGTTGTATCCCACTGTTTGACAATCGCCTTGAGCCGCTGCGCCAGGGGCGCCAGCCGTTCGGCATTGGGCTTGTCCGGGCTATAGCGGCGCTCGGCGGCGGGCTTGTTGGCGTCGTTGTTCCCCATCATGCTCTCAAAGGTGGGGTGACCATAGGGATCGTTGGGGTAATCTATCTCGTTGCCGATGGACCACAGAATCACACTGGGGTGGTTGCGGTCGCGCCGCACCAGCAGGCTCAGGTCGCGCTCGTGCCAGGCGGGGAAATCCTCAAAATAGCCATAGAGCTTGGGCGGGTAGACGTTGTGCCCCTGCCACCACTTGTTCTTGGGGCCTTCCCACTCGTCAAAGGCCTCGTCAATCACCATGAGTCCCATCTCGTCGCACAGGTCGTATAGCTCGGGCATGTGGGGGTTGTGGCTCATGCGGATGGCGTTGCAGCCCGCGGCCTTGAGGAGCTCCAGGCGACGACGCCAAACCTTGGGATGCACGGCGGCCCCCAGGCACCCCGCATCGTGGTGGACGCAAACCCCCTTGAGCTTGATATTGGCGCCGTTCAGGAAAAACCCTTCGTCGGCGTCAAAGCGGCAAGACCGGATGCCCACACGGCTTTCCTCGCTATCCATGAGGTCCCCATCCACCGCCATCTCGGTGACCAGGGTGTACAGGTGGGGATGCTCGGGGCTCCAGAGCAGAGGCTTGTCTACCATCGTTTCTTGCGCCACACACACGCTCTCCCCCGCCGGGATCTCGCAGACGCTCTCTATCACGGCTACGGCCCGGCCATCAGGCCCCTTGAGGGTGTTGCGAACCGCGCCGCACACCGGCTCTGCCGTCTCGTTGACCAGGGTATTCGCCACGTGGATCTGCGCTGAATCGGCGCTGACCTCGGGCGTCGTGAAAAAGACGCCGTATTGGTCAATATAGACCGGCTCCTTGACCAACACGCTGACCTTGCGATAGATGCCCGAGCCGGTGAACCAGCGCGAGTCGGCAGTGTGGGCGTGCTCGACGCGCACGCTCACCTGGTTCTCATCCTCGCCAAAGCGGGCGGCGTGGGAGATATCATGGGCAAAGGTGGTATAGCCATAGGGCCACTTGCCCAGATAGTAGCTGTTGGCCCACACCTGGGCATTGTTGTACACGCCATCGAAAACGATCCAGACCTTTTTACCCCGACAGGCTTCGGGCAGGGTGAATCTGCCTCGATACCACCCTACGCCGCCGGCGAGATACCCGCCGCCGCTAGAGTGCTCTTGGCTAAAGGGCTCCGTTACGGCCCAATCATGGGGGAGGGTGACATCGGCCCAGGCGCCCTCATCGAACCCTTTGAACCAGGCATCGGGGCAGTCCCTCCGGTGGAACTTCCAACCCCGGTTGATCGTTCTCTGTACTCTGGCCATGACCGTGCCTCCCTATCGCGCTGGACTGTGAACGGGCGTCTGAGTCCATTGTACGTTGCCTTGCGGATTCCGGAAACTGGCTCTCGTGCACCGTGCCCTTGCAGGAGCGGCGAAATCGGGGGATGTGCCCAGGCAGTATGCTCGACGGCATTACTGTCTATTGCGCTTCTGTAGCCTTCAGGGCCGCCAGGTTTGGCTGCTGACAAGCGTGCCTGTCCTGCCCGATTACCCTTTCCCGCCAACTGCACGGTAGCCATGGGCGAACACGACGCACAACAAAAGTGGGCACGGTCCTGGCGGCAACACGGGACGTATCAGCACGAAATTGGCGGGAAGCGACGAACACTAGGCGACAGCGGCGGGTAAGCTTGTGGCGCGGGCGTCTTGCCCGTGACGCTCCAAGCAGCATAGGCGGGCGAGACGCCCGCCCTCCAGCGTCTTGAGCGCACATAGCTGTCAGCGCGGGGTCATGATCTCATCCCCCAAATCTGAACAGACGCCATCGGCTCTGCCGGATGGACAGCGACGCCCCTTTGCGCTAGAATCCGCCCGGGTGAGAGGAGAGCATGACGTCCTATCAGGTGGAACTCGAGATCTTTCATGGCCCGCTGGAACTGCTGCTCAGGTTGATCCAACGTGAGGAGCTGGATATCACGCTGGTCTCGCTGGCCGTGGTGACAGATCAATACCTGGCGCACCTGGCCGAGATGCAGCAACGCACGGCCGCCCAGTTGGCCGATTTCCTGCAGATCGCCGGGCGGCTGCTGGTGATCAAATCGCGGGTGCTGCTGCCGCGCCCGGAGGACGCCGAGGGCGAGGAGGAAGAGCCCGAGGCCGAGGACGACCTGGTGTTCCAGTTGCGCGAGTACAAGCGCTACAAGGATACGGCGGCCCGGCTGCGCGCCATCGAGGAGACGGGCTTGCGCACCTACCCCCGGGCCGCGCCCCTGCCCCGCATCGAAAAGCGCCTCGCCCCGGGCGAGGCCAGCGTGGCCGATCTGGTGGCCGCCTTTCGCCAGGTGCTAGAGGCCCATCCCGAGGCCCAACCGGTGGATGGGGTGGTGGCGCCGCTGACGGTGCACATCGGCGAGTGCATCGAGCGCATCCTGGACCGGGTGGCCCGCTACCGCCGCGCCCGCTTTAGCACCCTGATGCGCGGGGCCCGCAGCCGGCTAGAGGTGATTGTCACCTTTTTGGCCATGTTGGAGCTGATCAAGCAGCAGCGGCTGCGCGCCGTGCAAGAACAGCTCTTTGGCGAGATCTATCTAGAGGCCCGCCAGCCCGATCCCCAGAGCGTAGCCGAATCCCCTGCAGAGGCGCTCGATCTGGACGACTAGGCCCTCTGCGACGGGGCGCCGCCGTGGGAACGAAAGCCCTGTCCTGCGCGTCTGAGAGCTGGCGACGTGGCCTGTACATACGAGTTCGGGAGGCAACCAAGCATGAAGAACCTCTTGGTGACCGGAGGGGCCGGGTTCATCGGCTCCAATTTCGCGCGCTATATGCTCCGCCAGCATCCGGACTATCGCGTGGTGGTGTATGACAAGCTCACCTATGCGGGCAATCCGGACAACCTGGCCGACCTGGCCGAGAACCCGCGCTACGCCTTTGTGCTGGGCGATATCTGCGATGCCGAGGCCGTCCGCGAGACGATCCGCGCCCACGAGATTGACACCATCGTCAACTTTGCCGCCGAGACCCACGTGGATCGCTCCCTCTCCGATGCGGGCAGTTTCGTCATGACCGACGTCTATGGCACCTTTGTCCTGCTAGAGGCCGCCAAAGAGCTGGGGCTGGAGCGCTATCACCAGGTGAGCACCGACGAGGTGTACGGCCAGGTGTTGGAGGGCGCCTCGGTCGAGACCGACCGGATCGAGACCCGCAGCCCCTATTCGGCCAGCAAGGCGGGCGGCGACCTGATGGTGCTGGCCTATCACACCAGTTTCGGGCTGCCCGTCACCATCACCCGGGGCTCGAACAGCATCGGCCCCTTCCAATACCCGGAAAAAGTCGTCCCCCTGTTCATCTCCAATGCCCTGGATGACAAGCCCCTGCCCATCTATGGCGATGGCTTGCAGATGCGCGATTACCAGTATGTGGAGGATCACTGCGAGGGGATTGACGTGGTGCTTCAGCGCGGCGCCCTGGGCGAGATCTATAACCTGGGCACCGGCGCCGAGACGCGCAATATTGACATGGCCCGCAAGCTGTTGGCCCTGGTGGGCAAGCCCGAATCGCTGCTGCAACATATCACCGACCGCCCGGGCCACGACCGGCGCTATGCCCTGAACGTGAGCAAGATCAAGGCCCTGGGCTGGCGCCCGCGCCACGATTTCGACGCCGCCCTGGAGGCTACGGTGCGCTGGTATGTCGAGAACGAGTGGTGGTGGCGCAAGATCAGGTCGGGCGAGCACTATCAAGCCTACTATCAAAGCCACTATGCAGGCCGCGAGGTGAACGCGCCCTGACCTGCCCATGTTCGCTATGTCAAGGGGGCGCCATGCCGATCAGCCGCAGAGACCAAGAGATCGTGCGCGAACTGGGCCGGCGCGTGGCCGAGATCGCGGCGTTGCCGGTGCAACAAGAGACCGTGCGGCTCTGGAAGGCTCTCAACCGCTTGGCGCCTGCACGGCCGATGGTCTTGATTGACCAGATCCCCTGGCACGAGATGGATGTGGATGGCTCGCTGGCACCCCAGGCCGAGGACCCCTTTTGCCGAGAGATCGAGACCCAGCTCCGCCGAACCCTCTACTCCTGGGAGCATATGCGGGCGGATATGGTCGTCGAGCCCCACATTTCGCTACCCAAGACGATCCTGGGCGCCGATCTGGGCATCCGGCCCAGCGAGCAGCGCGCGGTGACCGATCCGGCCAACGATGTGGTGGGCCACTTTTACCTGGACCAACTCCAGAGCGAGGATGACCTGGCCAAGATCCAGATGCCCCGCATCTCGCTGGACGCAGAGGCCACGGCCCGGACCGAAGAGCAGGCCCAGGAGCTCCTGGGCGGCATCCTCGAGGTGCGCATGCAAGGATTGCATCCGATGCTGGCCCTATGGGATCGCATTGTCGAGTGGCGCGGCGCCCAGAACGCCCTGCTGGATCTGGCCGTCCGGCCCGAGTTCACGCACGGGCTGATGCGACGCGTGACCGATGCCTATTCCTCGATGCTCGATCAACTGGAGGAGCAGGGGCTGCTCGGGCAGCCGCAGGCGTTGATCCACTGCTCCGGCGCCTATAGCGACGAGCTACCGGCGCCCGGCTATGACCCCGCGCGGCCACGTGCCAGGGATGTGTGGACCTGCGGCATGGCCCAGATCTTTGCCTCGGTCTCGCCCAAGATGCACGAGCTGTTCGAGCTGGACTATGTGCGGCCCTGGTATGCCCGCTTTGGCCTGGTGTACTATGGCTGCTGTGAGCCGCTGGACGGCAAGCTTGATCTCTTGCGCACCATCCCCAACCTACGCAAGATCTCCATGAGCCCCTGGGTTGACCAGGAAAAGGGCGCTGAGGGCATTGGTAGGGACTATGTCTTCTCCCGCAAGCCGAGCCCGGCTCTGCTGGCCGGCGAGAGCTTGGACGAGGATGCGATCCGGCGCGATCTGGAAGAGACGCGGGCGGCCTGCGAACGGCGCGGGACGCCGCTCGAGTTCATCCTCAAAGATATCAGCACCGTGCGCTATGCGCCGCAACGCCTCTGGAGGTGGGCCGAGATCGCGCGAGAGGTTGTGGCGTCGTAGCCCCCTATGGCCGCACTTTGGGCCACAGCACCGTGTGTTGCCCGCGCAGATAGCGCCAGCCGCCGGCCAGCGCCGCGGCGTTGAGCATGACTACCGCCAGAGGGGCGGCGAGCCATCCGGCCCGTCGCCCTTGCCGCGCCAGAGCCCATCCGGCCAGGGCCGCCGCGTAGAACAGGCCCTGGGCCGCCAGCAACAGGGTGTACACGGGGTGGGGCAGCAGGAGCAAATTCGCCAGCAGCAGCAGGGGCAGCAAGAGCGGCGCGGCCACCCAGCGCAGCACCCGGTGCGAGAGGTACTGGAACACCAGGCGCGCCCCGCCCCGCCACACGGCCCTCAGGCGCAAGACGGCCTGCCAGCCTCCGGCGGCGTTGCGCACCCGCCGCTGCCACTCGGCCCCCAGGTCGGGCGAGGCAGGCTCCAGCGACCAGGCGTCCGGCTCGTAGGCCACGCGCCAGCCCCGCGCCGCCATCTCAATGGAGGCGTAGAAATCGTCCAACAGGATGTCCGGCGGCGGGGGGCGATAGGCCGCGCGCCGCGCCAGCCAGACCTCGCCCGGCGCACCCATCACCGAGCCCAGGCGGGCATCCAGCGCCTTGAGCCAGCCCTCGTAGCGCCAGTACAGGTTCTCCCCCTCCGAGGACCCGGCCCTCGCCACACGCTTGGCCCCGCTGACGCCCCCCACCTGCGGATCGGCCAGGTGGCGCGCCATGCGGCGCAACGCGTGGGGGGGCAGGCTGCAATTGGCGTCGGTGAACAGGATCGCCTCGCCCACCAGGTGGGGCAAGGCGCGGGCCAGGGCCGCCGCCTTGCCCTGGCGCTCCGGCCGGTGCAGCAGGGTCACCTCGCGCGGGGCATAGCGCTGCACAAGGTCGGGGGTGGCGTCGGTGGAGCCGTCGGTAACGACCCAGATGCGCAGCCGGTCGGCGGGATAGTCCAGGGCCAGGGTGTTCTCCAACTTGGCCTCGATGCAGCCCGCCTCGTTATAGGCGGCGATCACCACGTCCACCGCAGGGGTCACGTCGTCGGTGTGGCGTGGGCGGAGGAAACGCCCCAGCAAAGCCAGGAGCAAAGGATAGCCCAGGTAGGCATAGGCGATGACGGCGGCCGAGCCCCAAAAGAGCGCCAGCGCAAGGGGGCGCATCTCGCCTCCCGTCAGGTGAGCAGGTACAGCAGGCCCATGAGCGCCGAGATGCCCAGCACCAGCCCCATGCCCACGGGCAGACCGGCGGCCTCGGAGAGCATGCCCACGGCCCAGGGGAACACGATCTGCCCCAGGCCGCCCGCCGAGCAGAGCAGCCCCGATACGGTGCCCTGGTAGCCGGGGGAGCGCCCCGTGACCTCGGCCATGATGGTGGCAAAGATGCCCGCATAGGCCAGCCCGGCCAGGCCCACGCCCAGCCAGGGGCTCAGGGCCCCCGGCCCCCAGAGCAGCACGGCGATCCCCACCGCGCCCAGCAGCGATCCGGCCACGATCAGCCGCTTGTAGCCCACCCGCTCGGCGATCTGGCCACAGATCAGCCGCCCCAGCATGATGCTGCCGCCAAAGAGCGACACGCTCAGGCTGGCCGTCGCCACGGGCACGCCCCGCAGCCGCTGTAGGAACAGGGCCGACCAGGCAAAGACGCTGGACTCGGCCCCCACATACAGGAACATGACCAGCACGGCCACCAGCACCAGGCGCCTCCGCAGGATCTGGCCCGTGGAAAGGGGCTCGCTTTCCTCTGGTTGCGGGGGCGGGGCCGGAAAGCGCGTCCGCAGGATCACGACGCCGATCAGCAGTACATAGAAAGAGAGCAGGCCAAAGTGCCAGCGCCAGCCCAGGCCATAGCGCAGCCCCAGGCTGATCAGAAAGGGGGTGATGGTGGCGCCCATGCCAAAGAACAGGTGCACGCTGTTCAGGATGCCCCCGGAACGCTCGCCATATAGCCCGGCGATCAGCGGGTTGATGGCCCCGTCAAAGGCGCCCGAGACCAGCCCCAATGCCACCATGGCGGGCAGCATCCAACCGTACCCGGGCGAAAAGGCCACCGCCAGCAACGCCAGCCAGCCCAGCGCCACGCCAATGATCCAGACGCGCCGAAAGCCCCAGGCATCGCCCAGGGCCCCCGCCAGCAGGGCCGTGACCACATAGCCCACGGCGGGGCTGGCCACCAGCAGCCCGGCCTGGCCATCGCTCAGGCCCAGGTCGGCCACGATGGACGGCAAGAGGGCGCCCGTCATCGAGACGGTGGCGCCCATCAGGATCATGCTCAAAAAGGCGGTATAGAGGGCCCCCCGGCGCCCCTCAGTCGAGGCGGCGGACGCCGTCTTCAGCCTGGCAGACATAGACATCGGGTGTCACTCCGGTCTCTTTTGTATAGGCGCGGGCGACCTCGCGGCCAAAGGCGGGCGTGTGCTCCGAGCGCACCAGGCTGACGGTGCAGCCGCCAAAGCCCGCCCCCGTCATGCGCGCCCCCAGGACGCCCGGCTGGCGCTGGGCCGCCTCTACCATGATATCCAGCTCGTCACAACTGACCTGATAGTCGTCCCGCAGGCTGGCGTGCGAGGCGTTCATCAGCGCGCCAAAGAGGGCCACGTCGCCGCGCCGCAGCGCCTCGACGCCATCCAGGGTGCGCTGGTTCTCGGTGATCACGTGGCGGCAGCGCATGCGGGTGATCTCGTCCAGCTCGCTCTGGCGCGCCGCGAACGCCTCGGGCGTCACATCGCGCAGCGCCCTGACCCCCAGCGCCTCGGCCCCGCGCTCGCACTCTTGGCGGCGGCGGTTGTACTCGCTATCCACCAGGCCCCGGCGCTTTTTCGTATCGCAGATGACCACGTCGCACCCGGCGGGCACGGGCACCAAGGTATATTCCAGGCTGCGGCAATCTATCAAGAGGGCGTGGCCGCGCTTGCCCAGGGAGACGATGTACTGGTCCATGATGCCGCAGTTCATGCCCACGAACTGGTTCTCGGCCTTTTGGCCCAGCAGCGCCCGCTGCACCCCATCCAGCTCCAGGCCGCACGTCACTTGAAAGGCATAGGCCATGGCCATCTCGAGGGCTGCCGACGAAGAGAGCCCCGATGCCACAGGCACATCGCTGACCAGGACGGCGTTCAAGCCGTTCAACCGGTGGCCCGCCTCCTGCAGCGCCCAGGCCACCCCGCGCTGGTACTCGCTCCAACGCTGGCTCGGGTCGTGGACGATCTCGTCCAGGCAAAAGCTGGCGCGGGCGGGAAAATCGGCGGCCACCAGGTGCACCTGGCGATCCTGGCGGGGCGAGACGGCCATCAGCACATGCCGGTCAATGGCTGCGGGCAACACAAAGCCGTCGTTATAGTCGGTGTGCTCGCCGATCAGGTTCACCCGGCCTGGGGCCGCCACCCACAGTTCAGGCTCGCCGCCAAAAGCCTCTGCAAAGGCGCCGGCGGCCAGCTCTCGCAAGGCCAGCAAGCGGGGGGACCATGTGTCAGAGTGCATTGATCGCTCCTGTTTCTATCAGCGCATAGAGATCGCTGAGGCTGCCGCGTGCGTCGCTCGCTACATCCGGCTCCTCGGCCAGGCGACCCCGATCCACCCAAAAGGTGTAGAAACCCATGCGCCCGGCGGGCATGTCGGACTCGGGGCTATCGCCCACCATGAGCGCCTCGGGCGCACGGCGGCCAAGCTGTTGGAGAACCGCCTCGAAATAGGCTGTGCGCGGCTTGCAGGCGCGCATGATCTCATAGGAGGTGATCAGGTCGTACGGAAACTCGTCCGCGCCGACGCCGGCCCAACGCAGGCGCGCCTCGATGGCGATGCGGGGGAACAGGGGCTGGGTGGCGATGGCGATCTGGTAGCCCCGCGCCCGCAAGAGCTGCACCAGTTCACGGGCGACCGGGTCCGGCTCGGTATACTGGGCCAGCTCCTCGAACTCGTTGGCATAGAACTCGTACAGGATCGGCTCGATCTCTTGCGGGTCGCGATCCAGCCGCCGGTAGAACTCGCGGCCAAAGACCTCGGCGTTGGTACCCTGGCGGCCGTCGTTGTGCACCATGGCCCGCACGCCCTGGTTGAGCGCCTCCACAAAGGCGCCTGGGGGGCAAACCCCTCTCATTTTGTTCAGGAGCGCCCGGTAATAGTGGGGCGAAAAGGTCTCCATGTCGTTGATCAATAGGGTATCGTCCAGATCCAGCAGAACGGCCTTGATGTTGGGCAAGACTCTCTCCTGTTCGCATGTTCCGGAAGAGCGGCCGGGCGCGCTCAGTCGTCGCGGCCAGGCAGCAAGATGGTGGGGCGCTTGGGCGGCGCATCTTGGGCGGGCTCGTCTTCCTCCGGCTCCTCATGGCCCGGCAACACGATGCCCCCGGCGGTGTGGTGCATGTGCAACAACGGCTCCAAGTCATCCAGGGTCATCAGCTCGTCGTCGTCCCCTTGCTGGCGTATGCGCCGCTGGATCTCGCGCATCCGGTCGCGGGTGGCGGCGGGATCATAAAAGCGGGTGCCTGGCCCGATCAGGGCGCGCAGCGCCTGGGCGCGATCGGAGAGCAGGAATATGTTCATCATGTGGCCGTGCCGCCGCAAGAACTGCTCCCACGATGCTCCGGGATGCTCGTCGCAACAGATGCGATAGGCGTTGCGCACATACTCGACCAGGGGTTGCTCGTACTCGGCAGGCAAGAGCAAGGTTGTGACGGAGAGATGTCTGGCGCCCTCCAGCTCGTACAGGCGCCCCATCAGCAGGTCGCCGGGCCGCCCATTGGTGGCCATCAGGCGGCTCGCGATCTCGTACTCGGACTCGCGCAGCGGATCGTACACCGCGATGCGGTCATCGCCCGTGCGCCGCAGGTGGCGCGCCAGCGTCATCGCCGAAGCCGACCAGGCGTCGAGCAGTTGGCGCGCCTCCTCGTTCAGCCGGTGCCCCTCGCGCTCGATGAACAGGTCAATGATATAGCGGCGCTCATCGCCATAGCGATAGTCGTGGATGAACCACTCGATAAAGCGCCGTTTGTCATCGTCCTGCAAGGCAGAGAGTACGTCCACCGAGTAATGCCCGCCCCAAAAGATGTCCAGCCCCTCATCCAGGCCCTCTGTAAAGCGCGGGTGATCGAGGAACTCGATCACCTCATAAAACAGGGCGGTTTGTAGGGGAGCCTGGTTCACCACGCGGGCGGCCTGCACACGATCCTGGCGCATGCAGCAGTTCTTGTACTTTTTCCCGCTGCCACAGGGGCAGGGATCGTTTCTACCGACTTGCATGACCCGTTTCCTTTGCTAGCTCTCGAGATGTCACCGATGCTACCATAGGCGCCAGAAACGGTCAATCCGCCTGGGGCGGGCGCACCGGCTCGCGTAGCTCGGCCACGGGGCCGCCCTCTCCCTGGCGAATCACGATGTACCGGTTCCAGCCGACGTCGTCGCGGGGGATGGGCCGCAGGCTCTCGGCGCCGGCAAAGCGCAGGTGCGGTCCCCGGCTCTCGTCGCGCCGGTGGGCGGCCAGGGCGATCATGCGGGCTGCCTGCAAGAGGTTGAGCGCCTCGATGGCCTGCCAGAGGGGGACGCCGTCGCGGTCAATGCCCGATGCGTCCAGAGCGGCCAACTCGCGCCGCAATTGGTCCAGCCCCGCCTCGGTGCGGCGCACGCCGCAGGCCGCCGACATACTCGCCCGGATGGCCTGCGCGGCCTCGGCAGCGGGCGCGCCGCCGGGCCGCAAAAGCGACTCGATGGCCCGCCGGGCCTCCTCCGGCCCTGGGGGCGCAGCGGCGGCCTGGGCCTGGGCATAGGCGGCGGCGCTGACCCCCGCAATGCGCCCGAATACCTGGGCATCCAGCAGGGCGTTGCCGCCGGGGCGGTTGGCCCCGTGCTGGCCGCCCGCCGTCTCTCCGGCGGCAAACAGGCCCGGCGCGCTCGTCTCGGCGCCGGTGCGGATCTTGATCCCCCCCTGAAAGTGTTGCACGGCAGGCGCGATCTCGACCATGTCGCCCGCCTGCAGGTCCACCCCCCGCTCGGCCAGCCAATCCACCGACGGGCGGTTGATGGCCAACAGGCGCGCCAGGGGCGTCGCCAGCTCGTGGCCCGCATCCAGCGGCAGCCCCTTTTCACGGGCAAACCAGGCATGGATCGCCTCGGGCAGTTGGGCCAGCTCCAACCCTTGCGGGTCGCGGCCATAATCCATGAACACGCGCCGGCCCTGGGCGATCTCGGCGGCCACGGCGATATCAATGACGTGGGAGGATTCGCGGTAGGAAACGGGCCAACTGGCCCCCTTGGCAAAGAGGATGGCGTATCTCTCGGCGGGCGACAGGCCCGGCATGTACCCCGCCAGGAACTCGCGCCCCGTCTCATCCACCAGGCGGGGCAGGGCGCGCATCATGCTGCCGGAGCAGGCCAGCCCCGTGGCCAGCGAACAGAGCCCGATCTGGATGAACTCCAGGTTGACCAGCTCGGCGCCGGCGCGATAGGCCAGGGCATAGCCGTCGCCGGTGCAATCTGGGGGAAAGACATTGACGGCAAAGGCCTGGCCCGCGCCGCCCGTGGCCAACACCACCGCCCCCGCCGAAATGGCCAGGGCCTGGTCGCTCTCTTGGGAGAGCAGCAGCGCGCCGCTGACGCGCCCCTGGGGATCGCGCAGCAACTCGGCGGCCATGTGACGCTCCAGCACGCGGATCGGGATCTGCCGCAGGCGCGCCAGCAGGGCCGCCTCAATATGGTTGGCGGTATAGGGTCCCGTATAGCAAGCCCGCGCATAGGTCGAGCCGTCTGTGTGGAACTGATCCACCCGGCCATCGGCCTGCCGCGCCCAGGGCACGCCCAGCCGATCCAGGTAATCAAAGGCCGAGGCCGCCTCGCGGGCCAGCACGGCGGCCAGGTCCGCATCGGAAACCTGCCCGCCGATGCGATAGATGTCGTCGGCGTGGTGACGCCAGGCGTCGGGGCCGCCGGGCTCGGTGGTGGGCAGCGTGGCGTGAAAGGCCATGCGGTCGGAGCAGGCGGTGGCCGTGACGCCGCTGGCGCCCAGGGCGCCCTTGGTGACCAGCAGGATATCGAGCTGCGGGGCCGTCTCGTGGGCTGCCAGAGCCGCGCGCAGCGCGGCGCCGCCGCCCCCGATGACCAGAACGTCGCAACGATGGCTCATGGGCTTGCTCCTCAACCTGAAGCGAGGCTTGGCTCGGACAAAAAGGCGTGCATTCATCTTGTATGCAGCCTGGCTCTATGATAGAATGCCTGCAAGATTCTGGCGAACCGGAGGAGGCGACTGTGCGCTTGACCAGGGGCACCGATTATGGGGCCAGGGGCGTGATCTATCTGGCCAAGCTGCCCGCCAATGCGATCGCGCTGGTGGGCGACATTGCGCGTGAGGAGGGCATCCCCGAGAGCTACCTGGCCAAGATCCTGCAGGATCTGGCCAAGGGGGGGATTCTGCGCTCCCATCGCGGGGCCAAGGGCGGCTTTTCATTGGCGCGCCCGCCCCAGGAGATCACCCTGCGCGAGATTGTCGAATCGGTAGAGGGCCCCATCGCCCTGAGCCGTTGCCTGGCCCCTTTTGAGAGCTGCGACCGGCGCGAGACCTGCGCCCTGTATCCCGTGCTGCGCCACGCCCAGGAGCAGCTTCTCGTTACCCTGGAGGGAGCCACCCTTCAAGACATGGCCACCCAGGAAAATGCGCTCTTGCGCGCCGGCGGGGACGCCTAAAACAGCGCCCCACCGGCTCGGCGACTATTCCACGCGCTCCAGCTTGACCATCGCCCCGGAAGGCACACGGGTAAACACCTTGGGATCGCCCTCCACCCGCCCCAAAACGTTCACCGCGCTGGCGGGGCGGATCTCGTTGCCACGGCTCATGGGCGTGCGCCCGAAAAAGATGCAAAAGGCGTGGCCGGGCGGCCAATAGCCCAGATCTCCTAGCTCCACCACCTCACGCCCGCCATCCTCCTCCAGATAGACGGGGATCCCGAAATAGATCTCGTCGCCCCAGGTGCTGCCCCGCGCCTCGATGGGCAGGGCCTCCCAGATGGCGTCGGCGGTGGCGTTGTCGTGTAGCGTTGCCTCTGCCGAGACATCGCCCGCTGTGATCCGTATCCTGCGCATGCGTTGCTCCCTTCTCACGTCGAAAACTGGCAGGGCTTGGTCAAGGCCCAGATTACGAATATCCATCCTCTCGCCGAGGCATGCTCGCCCTGCTCATGGGCGAACTGTGCCGGTAGGCGCAGCGCATTCATGAGGGCGGATGCGCCTGATCCAATCGTATTCTAGCCAAGAACGGAGAGGCTCTGCAAGTCAGGGGCTTGTCCACCAGACGCTTCAAGATAAGGCCTGCGACAGCCACTGCACAGAACGCGACAGCGGTACCGTCTTGAGGACGACTCGCAGGCGCCCCTGCATCTCGGACGCCCGGCCCGGTTACGTCAGGCCATTCGCCAAACCTGGCCGGAAGCGGGAGGCCCAATATACATGATCACGGCCTTGGCAAAACCCTGCCAGCAAATTGAGGATGTATTGACAGATAGCGCAACTGGCGCTATTCTATGTATACCCCAGTGGGGTAAATGATACGAGGAGAAAGATGATGAGCAACCAGATCCGGTTGTTGGCCGAGAATATCTCTTGCCAGCACTGCGCCATGACCATCCAGCGCGAACTCGAGGCCGTCGAAGGGGCCAGGGTGCTATCGGTGGATGTGCCCGGCAAGACCGTGACGCTAGAGTATGATAGCGAGGCGGCGCTGGCCCAGGCCGAGCAGCTCCTCGATGAGATCGGGTATCCCGCCAAGCGCATCTCATAGCACAGGGCCTTGGCCATGGGCCGCCATAGCCGCGTGGACCAGGCGCGCGTTTGGCCCGCGCCGGTTCGCGGTGTAGAATCGTGCGCGGGACCGAACTCTTTGCCTGTTAGCCCACTCTAGGAGGCTTTTGATCTGATGCCAAAGACAATGTCTGCGATTGTCTGTGTTCTATTACTGGCTGCCGTCGTTTTGAGCGCTTGCACCACAAGCGCGGATCCAACGGCCACTCTGGTGGCAGAGCCCACCAATACGGTCGCAACGCCGGGGCCGCAAGCCCCACCCGCCACAGACACGCCCACGACAGCGCCGCCCACTGCCGCGCCGCAAGCGGCGCAACCCGTCACCAAGGGCATGGAGGCGCCCGGCTTTAGCCTGCAGGACCTGGATGGCAATCCCCGCTCGCTGAGCGACTTTCGCGGCAAGGTGGTGATGCTCAACTTTTGGGCGAGCTGGTGCGGCTTTTGCCGCTCCGAGATCCCCCACATGAACACGGTGTATGCCGAGTACGCCGATCAAGGCTTTGAGATCGTGGCCGTGAGCCTGGGTGAAGACCCGGAACACCTGCGGCAGTTTGCTGCCGAGAACAACATGGCGTTCCCGATCCTGCCCGATGTCGAGGGGATCACGGTTCCGCTCTATCTGATCCAGAGCATTCCCGCAAGCTATTTCCTGAATGCAGAAGGTGTGGTGCAGGCCGTCTATGGAGGCGCCATCCAGGAGGAAACCCTGCGCACCATCGTCAAGACGCTGTTGGCCCAATAGGATGTCGGCATAGCGAGGGGAGTGCCCATGGCGCAGCACGCAGCCCCGCCCAGGGTGGATCTCTGGACACGGCGCATGACGGGCCTCGTCACGCGGCTGATGCGCGGCCTCAGCCGCCATTGGCTGGCGGTGGCGAATCTGACCCTGGCGCTCTTTATCGGGTTGCCCCTGTTGGCGCCCGCCCTGATGGAGGCCGGCCATGAGCGCTGGGGAGAGGCCATCCACACCCTCTTTTACGTGACCTGCCACCAGCTTCCGGAACGCTCGTACTTTCTGTTTGGCCCTGCATGGACCTATAGCCGCGCCGAGCTGATCGCCCTGGCGGGCGAGGCCGTGCCCCTGCGCTTTATCGGCAACGAGCTCGTGGGCTACAAGATGGCGGTCTGCGAGCGCTGCACGGCGATCTACGGCGGCTGGCTGGTCTGGGGCCTGCTCTTTGGCCTGGCGCGCAATCGCCTCCGCCCCCTTTCGGTGCGCGGCGCGATTCTGCTGTTGGTCCCTATGGGCGTGGATGGTCTGGGCCAGTTGGTGGGCCTGTGGGAGAGCACTTGGCTGACGCGCACGCTCACCGGCCTGCTGTTCGGCCTGGCCGTGGTCTGGCTAACATACCCCTATATTGAAAGAGGCATGTATGACATGCGCCGCGAGGCCGAAGAGATGCTGGCCGACGGAGAGCCCACATGAGCGCCAGTGAGATTTCCCTGGGCATCGCCCTGGGGGCCGGGGTCTTGTCTTTCTTTTCCCCCTGCGTCCTGCCCATGGTGCCGATCTACCTGGGCTACCTGGCGGGCGATTCGGTCGCCAGCCTGGAGGCGTCCCGCCGCCGCACCCCCGTGATCCATGCCGCCCTGTTTGTACTCGGCTTTGGGCTGGTGTTCGTGCTGTTGGGAGCCGCAGCCGGCCTGCTGGGCCAGCTCTTGACGCGATACCTTTCGCTGCTTGTGACTGTGGGCGGCCTGCTCTTGATCGTGCTGGGCATGCACATGGCCGGGCTGTTGCGCATCCCCTGGCTCTATACCCAAAAGAGCCTCGTCTCGGGGCGCCCCCAGGGTTCGGGGCCGGTGGCCTCATTCCTGTTGGGGCTGGTATTTGCCGCCGGCTGGACGCCCTGTGTGGGGCCTGTGTTGGGCGCCATCCTGCTGCTGGCCGCCGACGGCCAGACGGCCGCGCGGGGCGGGCTGTTGCTGAGCGCCTATGCCCTGGGCCTGGGGCTGCCTTTTATCGCCGTGGCCGCCGCTATGGGGGCGTTGCTGCCCCTGGCCCGCCGCCTGAACCGCTATGCGCGCTGGGCTTCGGTGGCCGGGGGCGTTCTGCTCATCGCCTTGGGCTTTGCCATGGTCACCGGCCTATACGGCAGGCTGCTGGGCGGGCTGCCGCTGCGGTTCTAGAGGCGAGGAGGCGCAGGTTGGGCGAAAACAAGGCCGGTCGAACCTGGCGGGCTGCGGCGCGCGAGGCATACCGGCGGCTGCAACGCTCCCTTTGCGGCCTGCTCTGGTGGGAGCGCACCTACCACGAGGACGGGCTGGCCACCGAGCACAACTGCGATTTTCTGCGTGACGAGCGTTTTTGCCGCGCCTACGGGTTGGGACGCGCCACCGGCTCCTTTCGAGGGCGCGAGCTGCGCTGGCGGGTGCATGTGGCCTGCTGGGCGGCGGCCCACGCCCAACATCTGGCGGGCGATTATGTCGAGTGCGGCGTCTATCGCGGCGGGCTGGCGCGGGCGATCGTGGATTACATTGATTTCGGCGCCCTGGACAAGACCTTTTACCTCTTTGATACCTTTGCGGGCATCCCTGATGAGGCAATCAGCCCGGCCGAGCGCGCGCTGGGCCGCCTGCCCGGCGAGTACGATGAGTGCTATACCGCCGTCTGCGAGACCTTTCGCCCCTTTTCCAACGTGCGAGTGATCCAGGGCGTCGTGCCCGAGGCGCTGCTCCAGGTAGAGATCGAGCGCGTGGCCTACCTCTCCCTGGATATGAACGTCTACCAGCCCGAGATCGCGGCAGCGGAGCACTTTTGGCCCAGGCTGGCCTCCGGGGGCGTCATCCTGCTGGATGATTACGGATTCAGCCGGCATGTGCTGCAAAAGCGGGCGTTCGACATCTTTGCAGCGCAGCGCGGCGTTTCCATCCTCTCCCTGCCCACAGGCCAGGGCCTCCTGATCAAGCCCTGACCCATGAATACCCCGCCCTCGCCACCTGACGCTCTGAACCAGCCCTGCCCCGCGTGCCTGGCGCAAGAGGCCGAGGCGGCCCTGACCCTGCACGATTGGACCTACACCGGAAAAGGCCCCTTTGGCTATCAACGCTGCTGCCGGTGCGGCGCCCTCTATGCCGCCGAATCCCTCTCACCCTCGGAATTGGCGCCCTATTACCCCACGCACTATGCCGCCTATGTAGACCGGGCGGCCCGCTCCAGGCTCGGCGCAATGGCGCAGCAGGTCGGCCTGCTCAAACGCTGCCGGGCGGTCGAGCGGCTGCGCACAGGCGGGCGGCTGCTGGACGTGGGCTGTGGCGCGGGCGCCTTTGTAGAGACGATGCAGGCGCGGGGCTGGAGCGCGGTGGGGCTGGAGCGAGATGCTGGCGCAGCCCAGGCCGCGCGCGCCAGGGGCCTGGACGTGCGCACCGGCCAGGCCCCTGGCTATCCCTTTGCGCCTGGCTCCTTTGACGTCATCACCCTGTGGGATGTGCTGGAGCACATGGAGCAACCGGGCGTCGCCCTACGCGGGATCGCTGCCTGGCTCGCCCCAGGGGGCTGGCTGGTGTTGCGCACGCCCGACGCCGCCTGCCTGCAAGCGCGCCTGTTTGGCCGCTGGTGGGCGGGCTATGATGCCCCCCGCCATCGGGTGATCTATACCCGGCGCGCCCTGGAAAGCCTGTTGCGCGCCAGCGCGTTGGAACCGCAGCCCTTGCCCGGCCCTACGGGCAGCTATGCCCTGGCGACCCTGAGCGTCCAGAACGGCGTTCTGGGTGGACGGTGGCCTCGCTGGGTCGCCCAGGCCATGAGCGACCCGGCCGGCCAGGCGCTCTGCCTGCTGCCCACGGCATTGCTGGATCGCATCGCGGGTGGCGCCGAGTTGTTGGTGGCCGCGCAGCGCCGGTAACCCCGAAATCACCCAAAGGGGTGATTGATTCTTGCCCCACGGGATGCTATGGTAATGTCAGATACAAGAGCCGCCTTGGCTCGCTTTATGTTCTGAACAAGGGAGGAATGGCCGATGAAACGAGTGACGATGATTCTGACGATTGTGTTGCTGGCCCTGGGGCTGCTCGCGGCCACCGGCGTCGCAGCCCAGACCGAGTATGACTCCACGATCAACATCCGTAACATGGAGGACGGTGAAGCCACCGTCGTGATCCAGTTCTTCGGTACCGACGGCACCCACGACGCTGCGGCGGATGTCACTATGAGCATCCCGCCCCAGAGCATGGCCGCCTATTTCGTGCTGCAGAACGACAAGCTCCCGGAGGATTTCCAGGGCTCGGCCGTGGTAGCCTCGGACAAGGAGCTGGTGATCGTTCACAACCTGCGCATCAACGTGGGTGAGCAGGGCGCCTCCACCAGCGGGTTCGCCGAGGGCGCGCCGGTTGTGCAACTCCCGCTGCTGATGCGCAACAACGGCGGCTACACCACCTGGTTCAGCGTCCAGAACGCCGGCATGGTGGATGCCATCGTCGAGGTCGAGTTCTTTGCCGGCAGCACCTCTGGCAACGACTGGCAGTGGGTGAACCCCGACGATCAGACCAATCAGGTCACGATCAAGCCCGGGGCGGCCTACTACTTTGACCAGGCAATGATGCCCGAGCTGGGCACGCGCTTTGTCGGCTCGGCCATTGTCACCAGCGTCAACGGCCAGCCCTTGGTGGCTTCGGCTGTCGAAGTGGGCCCCAACGGCCTGTTCGCCTATGACGGCTTTGGCTCTGCGCCGGTGGCATCGGGGGCGGGGGCCAGCAATGGCGGATCGGCCAACATCTTGGCGCCGCTCTTCCAGTACCACAACGCGGGCTACCAGAGCTCGATCCAGGTCCAGAACGTGGGCGATACGCCCACCACGGTGACCGTCTCGTATGTGCCGGGCTCGGCAGGCAATGCCTGCACCGAGACCCACGAGGTCGCCGCTGGTGCATCCGAGACATTTGGCATGCTTGCCTTTTACGCCCCCCAGGCTTACAGCAACTGCTGGGAGCAGAACAGCGCGGGCGGCGTGGGGACAAAGTTCGTCGGCTCGGCCTATGTCTCCACCAACAGCGCGGCGCAGCCGCTGCTGGGTATCGTGAACCAGATGAACTCGATCAACAAAAAGTCGGGCGCCTACAACGCTTTTGACCCGGGCAGCGCCTCCCAGTGCGTCGCGGCTCCGTTGATCATGGACCGCAACAGCAACTACTGGACGTCGCTCAACATCATGAACGTCGGCGCCGCTGCCACCACGGTGACGGTCGAGTACTCGACCTACGGGGCCATCACCCCGGCCAATGATGTCCTGGTGCTCCAGCCCAATGAGATGGGCGGCATCCTGCACTGGAACCACCTGGGCGGCGGGGAGCGCTACGTTGGCTCGGCTGTCGCTTGCGGCACGCCTGGCTCAGAGATCGTCGCGATGGTCAACCAGCTCAACGACAAAGTGCCCGGCAACGGCGACACGCTGTATGTCTATAACGCGTTCAACATCCTGGACGTCATTGAATAGACGCTTCCCGTTCCGCATTGCTTGTGGCGAGGGGTTGCCTTTATCGGCAGCCCCTCTTTTTCACCCATATCTGTTGGCACAAGGAGACCGTATGCGACGCTTTTCCCACTTGATCGCCGCTCTGTTGCTCGTTGCACTGCTGGCGGGGTGCTCTGCCGGGAGCCCTGCCACGCCCGTTGCCGAGTCACCCGACGAAACCGCTGTCCAGGCCGAGACCGTAGCGAGCCCCACAGTTGGCGCCCCGGCAACGGAAGGCGCCCCTGAAGGGGCCTATCCCGCGCCAGGGTACCCCGCTCCGGTGGGGGCCTATCCGGGCGCCGAGCCGACCGTGGCCCTGGAGGCCACGCTGGAGGCGCTGCCCACCCTGGCGCCCCTGGCCGAGCCGGCCCCCGGACGGGGCCATCTGATCGGCCAAATCATGCGCGAGAGCGACATCCGTCCCCGCGAGCCCCTGGCAGGTTGGACCCTCTACCTGGCCCAGGTGCACCGCAATGTCTCCGGCGAGATCGCGCCCATTGCCAGCGTTGTGGAGGAACTCGCCCCCGTAGCTGTGACAGATCGAGAGGGGCGCTATGCTTTCGCCGATCTGGAGCCCGGGCTGTATGCCCTTGTCATCAAGCATCCGCTGACCCTGGTGCTGGCCCACAACCTGGAAACCGGCCAGGATGTCGTCGTAGAGATCATTGCCGACCAGGTGACCGAGGAGCCATTGACCGTCGTTACCATCTCGGACTGAGCATACGCTGTGCAGGGGAGGTTACCCTGAGGATCTGTCTGGTCAACCTGGATTATGTCCCCTATCGTAGCTCGGGGTTGGCCGTTTATGGCGAGACGCTGGCGACGGGCCTGGCAGCGCGGGGCCACCATATAACCGTGGTGACGCGCCACCGCCCAGGCGCGGCGCGCCGCGAGCGCCTGGATGGGGTGGAGGTGCACCGCGTAGGCGTGGGGCGCGGCGATTGGATCGAGTTCGCCTGGGCAGCCGCGCCCTCGGTCTCGCGCCTGCACGCGGCTGCGCCTTTCGATCTCGTGCACGTGGCCGATGTGCACTTTGCCTGGCGCTATCGCGGGCCGTTCCTGGCCAGCCTGCACCAATCGTTCCGGCAGCGCCTGACCAGCGATGACGGGCGGCCCTACCACACAGGCAAGCTGGCGCTGCACGGCAAGACCCTGTACTATCGCGCGGCGCTCGCCTGGGCAGAGCGGCCCGCCCTCTTTCGCGCTCGACACCTCATCTCGGTGAGCCAGGCCACCGCCGATGCGTTCACCAAGGGCTATGGCGTGCTCGCCGAGCGCGTGACGGTGATTCCCACAGGCATTGATCTCGCGCGGCTGCGCCCCACGGACCCCACGCCCCTGCGGCGGCGGCTGGGGCTGGCCAACGAGCGGGTGTTGCTTTTTGTGGGGTTCTGCTCGCCGCGCAAGGGGCTCGAATACCTGGCGCGGGCCATGCACGCCCTGCCGCAGGATGTGCGCCTGGTGGTTGTGGGACGTTGGCAGGCCGCCTACCGCGAGCGCGTGCTAGAGGCGCTGGGCGCCCGGCGGAGCCATCTGATCGAGGCGGGCTATGTGCCGGACGACGAGCTGCCCGCCTACTATAGCCTGGCGGATCTGTTTGTGTTGCCCAGCTTGCTGGAGGGCTTTGGCATCCCGATCATCGAGGCGCTGGCCTGCGGAACCCCTGTGGCGACCACCAGCGCCGGCGCCAGCGCCGAGACGGCCGGCCCAGGGGCGCTGGTGGTGCCGCCCCGCGATGCCCCGGCCCTGGCCGAGGCGATCCTGCGGCTGCTCGATGATCCTGACGAGCGTGCACGCCTGGGCCGAGCAGGCCAGGCGTGGGCCCGCGAGCGCTATTCCCTCAATACCATGATTTCGGCCTACGAGCGCGTGTATGAACGCTTTGCGGTTGCCTAAGCGTGTTGGATGACCCGCCTCTGAAGGGGAAGTGGAGCACTGCCAGATAAGGTCGGTTGTTGCACCAGATCTCCGACTGTACGCATCGTAGCCTTTTCGGCAGGACTATCTTGCGGGAGAGGCTCCAGGGTTACTCTTTGACTCGTATCTCAAAGCCGCTGCTTAGGTCCCCAGATCGGCGCAAACGCAGCGCGGAGTCCGGGTAGGGCGTGCAGGGCAAGGGGCTTTCCCAGCAAGAATACCCCTTAGCAGGAACAAATAGCAGCAAACCCGAATCTGTGATGAATTCGTTCAATTCTACTGTCGGCGTGATACGTCTCTGCTCTGGTCCGTAAAAGAAACTCATTCTATGTATAACAGGCATATAAAGCCCCAATGTAATACATAGTGCAATTCTGGCAATTATACCACGGCTCCACCTCTGGTCACAATATAAAGCGGAGGAGAAGGAAAAAGCAAATAA
Source organism: uncultured Anaerolineales bacterium (assembly GCA_964482225.1). Taxonomy (GTDB): domain Bacteria; phylum Chloroflexota; class Anaerolineae; order UBA1429; family UBA1429; genus UBA1429. The sequence goes on along the minus strand of CAYZWT010000019.1, from coordinate 19,852 downwards.
AAACCAGAATAAACCAATAGAAAATCGACTCCCGGGTGCTGTAAGAAACCAATAAGCTATATTGGCAAGAATTGAGACAAAGACCGCCGCGAAAGCAAAGTTGCCCTTTACGGTCTTGCTAGGCGACGTCAGTACTCTCCTCAGGAGCGCAACTACTAGCATAAGGACAGCTAGGGCCACGGGAAAAGAGACATCAAACCATCTGGCAACATGGTGTTCGATCCATGGCAAGAGCCACCGCGAGTTGCCTAACACGTCGGCCCAATGCTCCCCGGGTGCTCGTGCCCAACTGACAATCCATCGCGCCTCTTCCGCAACCTTCTCAGAAGGGACACGCCAACTTACAGGCACTGGGAGCCATGAAATGGGGTATATAAGATACCCGCTGGCTAGTACGCTCCTCCAGACCCACCCCCACAACCCGAGGAACGATAGAGCTCCGATGCCTACAAGATTCCTGCCTCGAACAGCTTCGGCGTTACCGCGCTTGATGTACCATATCAGGGCCAGAAGGGATATAGGGCCAACTAACCCCAATGAGCTTATCTTGACCATGATAGCAGATAAGCTCATGAACAACAGCAAAATAAGAGCATATGGATTAATCTGGGATCCGTATAGATACTCGATGAATATGACAATAATAGACACAGATAATACAAATACCATCAAATCAGACGCATAACTATTGAGATAACCCCTAGTAAGATGAATCAGATAGGGAGAAATCCCCAGAATAAATAAATCACTCAAACGAACTTTATCTGCAAAAAAGATAGTCTTATATAGACTTTTACAGATTATACGCAATAGAATAAGAAAAAAAGGGCCGTGGCATAAATGACTTGCATCCAGACCTGGAATTCTCCATAGAGATGCTCCATATAAATAGTAAGAGTTATTAAAAGCAAGGCGACCGTGCAGATTGCCCAACCCAACTGGAAGAGGATATGTTCTTACCCAATTCATAAATGGTATATGATAGAGACCAGTATCACCTGGCATACCATGCGCAAGGGACCAATTAGAGAGAGGAATAGAGATAGCGATCCAGAATAAAGCATCTCGAAATAAAAACAGGAGTCTTTTTCTGCTCGTTTCACGTAATGATATGTAATATCTAGCATTACCCCAGGCTGAAATTGGAATCAGAGGTATGTAGGCGATAAAGCTAATAGGAAAGAAAAGGTTCCATAATTGCAGAAAAATAACTAGGCAAGAAAATCCAAAAACAAAAGAATGTTCAAGATAGGATCCAGAGCGGTACCGTGAAGGAATTAGTGCCAGAAAGGCGGTCCCGAGGCCCTGAAAGAAGAGAGCCAAGGCGATCCAGGAGGCAGAGATAGCGGCCATCGCAACGGGCATCGCTTGCATGTGGGATCTCCGGTTGATCGTTCCTAACTGCGCATCTGTGTGATCTTCGGCGCCCGCCTTGCAGCAGGGGCAGCCCGCGCGCCCCGAGAGCTGATCCTGGCCGGGGGGCGCTCGATCGGATACGAGGGCGCCCCCTCGGCCACGCTGCTACCCCATCGAGCCCCTTACTCGCCCAGTACCGCCTTCCAATCGCCGGGCCGGTCGGGGTAGACCCATTCGTTGGGCTGGCGCTGGGCCAACAGCCGATCGGCATGGTGGCCGCGCCCCGTGGCCCGCAGCCGCTCGCAATAGGAGAGCAGCCAGCCCCGAGCGTGGTACGGTCCGCCCTCCTGCATCACCGTCCACAGGGGGTCGGCGGCCTCCGGGGAGCCGGCCAGCATCTCGGCCTGCCACTCTTCCAGGCCGGCCAGCATCTCGGCCTGCCACTCTTCCAGGCGGGCCAGCCCGGCCTGCACGATCTCGAGGCGGGCCGCCGCCAGGTCGTGCAGCTCGTGGGGGTCCTCCGCCAGGTTGAACAGCATCACCGGCGGGAAATCCTTGAGCCCTGTATGATAGGTGCGGATCAGGATCCACTCGTCCCAGCGCACGGCGCGCTGGCAGCTCCAGGTGCACTGGCTCAACACCAGGTAATCGCGGCCCGCCGGGGCGCCCTCGCGCAGAGTCGCGGCAAAGCTGCGGCCATCCCACCTGGCGGGGGCGTCTATCCCCAGCATCTCGGCCAAGGTGGGCGGCAGATCCAGGTTGTAGTGCAGGGCGTCATCCACGCGGCCCCCCTCCAGCCCCGGCCAGCGCACGATCAGCGGCACCCGCGAGGTGATCTGGTCGGCGGTCTGGTGGTCGCCATAGATGTTCAGCTCGCCCTGGTTCTCGCCATGATCGGCAGAGACGATGATCACCGTATCATCCAGCACGCCCTGCTCCGCCAGCGCATCCAGGATCAGGCCGATATGATCGTCCATGTAGCGGATGCCGATGTCATAGCCATCGATCCACTTGCGATAGTCCTCCAGCGAGGTGATCTCGGCCGGCAGGCGGGGCCAGCGCTCGGTATCGTTGGGGCCAAAGCCGGCCGGGTCTTGGGCGCAATGGGGGCCATACCCCGCATAGTCCTGCTTGATTTTCTCCTCGGTGATCCAATCGGGGATGGGCTCTCCCTCAAAGGGGTTCCCATACGCCAGGGGCGTGCGGAACGGCGTGTGGGGGTCCCACATATTCACCTGCAGGAACCAGTTGTCCCTGCTACCGTTGCGCTGAATCCAATCTATCGCCACCGGCGCGATCTCGTCGGCGCGCTCCATGCCCCACTTGCCCGTGTTGTGCGCCTCGTTAAACCCGCGATAGAACCACCAGGCCGAGTGGCGCTCGGCATAGGGGCTGATGGAGACGGTATAGAGCCCTGCTTGCCGCATGGCTTGCATCCAACTTGCCTCGGCGCGCGACTGTTGAAAACCCCGCGTGGCCCCTTCCAGGCGTGGATCTGCCGTTGTGCCGCCGTGGTTGACGACGCCCGTGTGGATGCCAAAGCGCCCCAAGAACAGCGCGGCCCGCGAGGGCAGGCAAGGGGCATCCGAGGCGTAATAGTTGGTGCAGCGCAGGCCCTCGCGGGCCAGCCGGTCTATGTTGGGTGAGGTGTCTCTATGATAGCCATAGCAGCCCAGGTGATCGGGCCGCAAGGTATCGCAGTCCAGGTAGAGAACTCGCATGATGCCCCTTTCTGTTGTGTATGGCGTTGTGTCTATTCGCCCGCCCCGGCTTGACTCCGCATCTCGACAAAGGCGATGATGCGCCTGCGGCTGAGAATGCCCTGCAATGCACCATCGGCCATCACCGGCAATTGGGCCATGTTGCTGCCGGCCATGCGCTGCAGTGCCCTGTCCAGCGGCATCTCGGGCGATACCGGCTCGATCTCGTCCCAGGGCGTGAGGGTCTCGGCCAGCCGGGTGCGCTCCCAGCGCGCCTGCGGCACCTTGCGCAGGTGCCGCAGGCTCACCAGGCCCAGCACGTGCCCCCTATCGCCCACCAGATAGCGAGACGAGTCGCCCATGAGCAACTCTGCAGGGAGGCGATCCAGGGTAAGATGCGGGTCGAGCATGGCCGAATGATCTTGCATCAGATCAGAGACGACATAGCCCTGCAAAGCGCCTTGCACACCGGCCTGATGATAGGCAGTCCGCGCCGCGTGATGCAGCGACAGGCCCACCAGAGCGGTCAGGATGCCGGCGTTCACATCCTCGCGCACGGTCAGCAACACGCCGAGGCTCATAATCAAGATGCCCACCCACTGGCCGGCGCGAGCCGCCTGGCGGGTGGCCCAGTTTGCATCATGGTCAAGGGCCCAGAGGGCCGCCCGTAGGATGCGCCCGCCATCCAGGGGCAGGCCGGGCAACAGGTTGAACAACCCCAGCCCGATATTGGCGACCTGCAGAAAACGGGCCGGCGCCGCGATGATGGGGGACACAGGGCGCGTGAGGGTATACACCAGGCCAAACAAGAGGCCAGTCGCCAGCGTCACAGCGGGCCCCGCCAGGGCGGAGGCCAGCTCATCCCGCGCCCGCGTGGGCGTTGAGTCCATCTCGGCCAGCCCGCCGAAAAAGAGCAGCGTGATCCGACGTACCTGGGCGCCCTGGGCGCGCGCGATCAGGGCATGGCCCAGTTCGTGCAGCAACACCGCGCCAAAGAACAACAGGGTGGTGGCCACTCCCAGCAGCCAATAGGTCGCTGGCGCAGCCTCGAACGCGCCGGGCAAGTAGGCATCGGCGAGGATCCAGGCCATGCCTGCAAAGATGAGCGGCCAGATCGGATCCACGTACAATGGAATGCCCGCAAAACGCCCCAGCTTGAGCGACTTGGCTCTCATGCCGGACTTGCTCCTTTGACAGCAGCGCGACAGTTCCATTCTAGGCAACCTGGCGAGGGCTGGCAATTCCCCAATGCCCGGCATGCTTTGGGATATCAGTTCAGATTCAAGGGGACGAGTTCCTAATTGACCAGGAAGTGATGCCAATATCCTGCAAACGGTGAGCACACAGCCTCGCTATGGACGCATACATGCGTCTGGCGTCAGTTCTGTCCATACGTGTTTAATATGTTTTTCTATGGTTTTATGGTAGGGGCGCGGCATGCCGCGCCCCTACCGGGCGGGCGTCTTGCGCGCATACCTGTTTGCACACGCGGTCATGAACTCGTCCCCCAAAATCTGAATAGACCTCATGCGCATAGCGCACCACCAAGGATGAAAATGGGTTCGTGTCGCTTTCCGGAATCTCTCGTCACGCTTCCGAGCGTCACGCGCGCAGGGGAGAGCCAGAACCGGTTTTTCTCCGGCTTGGCGGCTTGGCGATCTCGACGCTCAGAAGCGTGGCGCGAGGATCATCTGAATCTGTCTTCGGGGTAGTTACAGCGCAAATTGGGTCTTGACATCGAACAAATGTTCGTATATACTGTGGATAGAACAACCGTTCTAGGGGCGGCCGGCGCACGTCGTTTCGCGTTCCATATCAGGGCTCTATCCACAACGCTGACAGCTCAAACTGCCAGCCGCCCCGCTCTCATCTACCGGCTCTACCGGCGGCCACGCCGCCAGGATACAGGTCTATGTCTCTCCGCGTTGGCATGTTATGGTTCGATGATGCCCGAGACCGCCCCCTTGCGGACAAGCTCGCGCTGGCCGCGCGCCACTATGAGCACAAGTACGGGCGTCGCCCCAATGTCTGCTATGTGAGCCTGCACGCCTTGGAGCAGGAAAAAGCCAACGCCAATGGCTTGCGGCTGCAGGCCGCGCCCGACGTTCTGCCCCATCACTTTTGGCTGGGCGTTGCCGAGTGATCTCTCCGCTCCTCCAGCAGTTTTTCCACCAGGCCATCGCGTAACCCCTCGGCCAAGCCCGCCTCTTCCAGCACGCGCGCAAAGGCTGCCGATGTGTATTCGAGTTGTTGGCCCTGGCGCTTGATCAGAGAGGTGAGCACCAGGTTGTTCAGAACGCTCTCTAGCTCGGCGTCGCTCAGGGCGATACTGGCGCCCTGGAGGGCCTGGCGCACCTGCTGGGGCCCAAAGCGCCCGCGCCCCGCCATGAGCACGGTGATCAGGCGCTCCAGCGTGGTGGCATTCCCCCAACTCACCTCGAAAAAGAGATCGCGGAACTCGGTCGAGTTGCGCACCTGGGCCAGGTCGGAGGCGCGGATCACGCGCTCCTGCCGCTGGTTGATCCGCTCGATCAGATACTGGCAGATGGCCTGCACGATATTGGGATGGCAGCCTGAGAGGGCCACGATCTCCTGCGGTATCAGCTCGGGCGCCTCGAAAGTGATGCCCATCTCCTGCATCGGCTCCTGCACGATCCGCTCTGCATCGCGCTCTTGCAGATAGCCCAACCGTAGCGTGCTGCAAAAGTTGAACAGAGGCGAACTGGGGTCGCGCAGGGCGGTATCCAGGGTGCGCTCGCCGCAGAACACAAAGCGGCAGAGCCCCTCTTGCGAGAGAGAACGGAACACGCGAAAGAGCAGGGTGCCCTGTTGGAGGTCATAGCGCAACAGGTGATCCACCTCGTCCAGCAAAAAGACCAGGGTCTGGCTCGGATCGCCCTGGCGCCCGCGCAGGCGCACGACGATGCGCCGCAGCATGTCGGGCGCCGCGGATTCCGCCGACACCTCGCTCATCACGGAGAGAGCCTCGAAAAAGTCCTCATAGGTCGTGACATGGTGACAATCGAGATAGAGGGGGTTATAGCCCTCGGTTTGCTGTAGCAGCCGGTGTACCTTGTTCAGGATCGAGGTCTTGCCGATCTTGCGGCCCCCGACGATGGCAAAGCTGCGATCCTGCACGGTGCGCATGATGACCTTGATCTCGTAATCGCGCCCAAAGAACATCTTGGGGGGCACCGGCCCCGAAAGCACATAGGGCGATACGACGGTGAGATCCACCTGGTCCAGGATGCGCCGCACCAGGTCCGACTCGGCGTCGGCGGCCAGGTGCAGCCCGTACAGCTCGCGATAGTCCAGGACGATCAGGTCCTCGGCGCCCTCGCGCGCCAGGCCCTGCATTGCCTGCGCCGGGCGGGCGCCATCCAAAGGCGCGCCGACGGGGATCAGCAGGGCAAAGAACGAGACGGCGTTCAGGGCCGACATCAGGGCGCGGATATCGCGCACATCCTCGCGTTCGAGAGAATCTTTGAGCAAGACGATGATCGGAAAGCGCGCGGGCAGGCTGAGCCGCAGGGTGGGCGCCTCGACCATATAGCCTGCCAGCGAGCGATAGACGCGCCGTTCCACAGGCTCAAAACCGAGCAGGCCACAGAGTTGTTCGATCAGGTGCGAAGCGGCAGCCACAGCGGCCTCGCGTTGGCCCAGTTTTTGGGTCAGGTCGTTCCATGTATCGGCAAAGGCGCGCAGTCTATCGCCACGCGCCGGCGCAATCAGGGGCGGCGCATCTTGAAAGATCAGGGCTTGGTCGCGATGGGCGTCCACATAGCGGATCATGGCGTGCACTCGGGCCTGGCCCGGAATGCGCTCCAATAGGTCGGGCGTGACGCGCTGATGGCGCAGCAGGGCATCGGCGATGATATCATCCCAGCGGACGCCCGCGCCTTGCGAATCCAGCGCCTGTCTGCGCGCCTCGCGCCGCTCGCGCCACATCATGCCTGCGCCCCACAAAGCCAGCATGAGCCCGGCCCCGGCCAGATAGGGCGGCAGCCCGTACAAGACCTTTTGCCAAGGCGAGCGCCCCGGGCTTGCCTCTGCCGGCTGCCCTACCAGGTCGCGCCAAGAGCGGCCGCCATCGGCGCTGGCGTACAAGGTGCGCGTGGTGCCCAGGTACAAGCGGGGCGGGCTTGCGGCTGTGCTCGCCGCCGAGAGCAGGCGTTCGCCCGGCGCCAGCGTCGGCAGCCCAGATGCCCCCTCAACCATAAAGGGCGATACGCTCCAGGGTATGGGCTGCTCCTGCACGACGATCTGGCTTGGCAGGCTCACAGATTGCCAGGTGGCGCCGTCATCCGCCGAGCGCCAAAGGGCGTCGGCGCTGGCGGCATAGAGCCGCCGGGTCCCGTTCGTTTCCCAGAATCCGACCCAGGTGACCGGTTGGTGTATCGGGCCGGGCCGGACGGGATACCAGGTTGCGCCGCGATCCCCCGAGACGAATAGGCCGCCCTCGGCGCCCAGGTAGAGTATCCCGGCGCTTGTAGGGTGGGCGGCCAGGGCGGAGATCACGCCGGCGCCCTCGGGAACCGCCAGGGCAGCCCAGGTTGCGCCCCTATCTGGGCTACGCCAGACCTGCCGATGCGACGCCACATAGAGGGCGCCATCTAGCGGGCTGGCGGCCAGGGCGACGATCTCGATCTGTTCCAGGGCGCTCGCCCGCTGCCATACGGTCTCCCCATCGCGCAGCATGGCCAGCCCCAGCGTTCCCGCTGCGTACAACACCTCGCCATCGGAGGCAAAGAGCAACTGCCCGATGCGCCCGGGGTCTTGGGGTTGCGCCAGCTTTTGCCAGGCCATGCCGCCATCTTGGCTGCGGAACAGGCCCGGGGTTGTGGCTGCGACCAGGGTATCTGGCGAGCGTGGATGTGCGGCAATGGCCAGCACGGCGCCGCCGGGCAGGCCCCCCGGCGCGCGGGCAGCGCCCAGGGAGGTCGCGATGGTCAGAGCCAGGGCGGCCAAGAGGATCCCGGCGGCAACGCCGATCATGGTCCGGCAACGCGCGCTTGGCGTCTGCATCCTATGCTGTTTCCCCTCGGTTGGTGCGCGTCAGGCCCATTCGATGTGCAGGCACTCGCGCCCGATCAAGTCGCTGAGCTGGCGCTCCAACTGGGGCGAGTAGCGCGTGGTCGCTTGGGGGAATTCGAGTTGGACGCGCCCCTGGGGGGCCCGCAGCCAAAAGCGAAAAGGCACGTCGCCCGGCGCCTCGCCCAGGATATCCAGGGCCTTGCGGGCGAGAGAGGCTGCGCTGGCGTCGTCCCCGTTCAGGGGGATCTCGACCGTCAAGCGCCGGGCCTTGCGCGCGGCAGGTTGGCGCTTGGCGGCCCCCGGCGGCAGACTGTAGGGCGCCAGCTCGTCCAGGATCAAGCTCACAGAGTCATTCCGTTCGTTGAGCTTGCCCTTGATCAGCACCGGCGCGCCGTCATCCAGGTTGGCCCGCACCAGTTCATAGGTGCGCGGGAATACCACTACCTCGATAGAGCCCGTGAGGTCCTCGAGCTGGGCAAAGGCCATAGGATCGCCCTTGCGCGTGGTGATGGCCCGGATGCCGCTCAACAGACCGGCGACGGTGACCGGTTCGTCGCCCCGCGAGGGGTCCAGGTCTTGAATGGCGGTCAGGCGCGGGTCCTCGTACAGAGTCAGCACATCCAGAGGATGGGAGGAGAGGTAGCAGCCGAGCAGTTCTTTCTCGTCGGCCAGGCGCTGCTTTTCGCCCAGCGGGGGCACGTTGTCCGCCAGCCGAAAGCGCGCGCCGCCGCCCTGCCCCATGACTTGGGGGCTGAGATCGAACAGGCTGCGCTGGCCCACATCGCGGGCGCCGTGTACCCCCTGGCTGATGGCGATCATCGAATCCAGCGAGGCCAGCAACGCGTTGCGCTCGCCCAGCGAATCCATCACCCCCGCCCGCACCAGGCATTCCAGCACGCGCTTGTTCACCTGGCGCAGGTCCACCCGGTTGATCAGGTCCTCGATATCGGCAAAGGGTTCCTGGCCGCGGGCCTGCACGATCACCTCAGCGGGGCCATCGCCCACGTTCTTGATGGCGCCCAGCCCAAAGCGGATGGCCAGGCCATCGGCCCCCGAGAGGTCGTTGCGTTCGGCCACGGTTTGCCACTGTAGCGGCTCCACCTGGAAATCCACGCCGGAGGCGTTCACATCCGGGGGGCGCACCTCGATCCCCAGGCGGCGACACTCGGCCACGAACTGGGCCACTTTGTCCGTGTTGCCGCGTTCCACCGAGAGCAGCGCCGCCATGAACTCGACGGGATAGTGGGCCTTGAGGTAGGCGGTCTGCAGGGTGATGACCGCATAGGCCGCCCCGTGGGATTTGTTAAAGCCATAGTCCGCAAAGGTCTCGATATCGGCAAAGATCGCCTCGGCCACCTCGCGGGGGATATCCCTGGCCACGCAACCCTCGACGAACTTTTTCCCCTGCCGCTCCATGTCCTTGGCTTTTTTCTTGCCCATCGCCCGGCGCATCAGGTCGGCCTCAGAGGCAGTGAACCCGGACAGGTCGGTGGCGATCTGGATCACCTGCTCTTGATAGACGATGATGCCAAAGGTCTCGGAGAGGATCGGCTCCAGCGAGGGGTGCGGATAGGTGACGGCCTTGCGGCCAAAGCGTCGGTCAATGTACTCGGGGATGGAGGCCATGGGGCCGGGGCGATAGAGCCCCAGGATGGCGATGATATCGCTAAACTCGGTGGGCTGCATGTCGCGCAGCACCCGCCGCATGCCCTCGCTCTCCACCTGGAAAATGCCCGTCACATCGCCGGAGGAGAGCAGCGCATAGCTATCGGGATCGTCCATCGGGATCGTCTCTTGGGTGATCTCGATGCCGTGGGTGCGGCGGATCCAGGCAAAGGCCCGATCCAGCACCGTCAGGGTCGAAAGGCCCAGGACATCCAGCTTGAGCAGGCCGATATCCTCTACGTCGGACATGCAGTATTGGGAGATGATCCCCTCGCCCCGGGGGGCGCGCTGCAACGGGGTGTACTCGACCAGGGGCCGGTCGGCGATCAGGACGCCGGCGGCGTGGGTGGAAAAGTGGCGCGAGACCCCCTGCACCGCCAGGGAGGAATCAATCAACTTGCGGATATAGGGCTTGGAATCGTACAGCTCGCGCAGCTCGGGCACGTTATCCAGGGCGTCCTGGATCGTCTTTTTGGGGCCCATGGGCACCAGCTTGGCCACATAGTCCACCTCGCTGAGGGGGATGCCCAGCGCGCGCCCCACATCGCGGATGGCGCCGCGCGCCGCCATGGTGCCAAAGGTGGCGATCTGCGAGGTGCGGTCCGCGCCATAGCGCTGTGTGAGATAGTCAATCACTTCTTGGCGGCGGTCTTCGGGGTAATCCAGGTCAATATCGGGCATGGTGATGCGCCCGGGGTTCAGAAAACGCTCAAAGATCAGGCCCAGGCTCAGCGGTTCCAGATCGGTGATGCCCAGGGCATAGGCGACGATGCTGCTGGCGCCCGAGCCGCGCCCCGGCCCCACCAACATGCCGGCCTCTTTTTTGGCCCAGCGCACCAGGTCCTCGTTGATCAGAAAATAGTCGTCGAATCCCATGTCGTGGATCACCTGTAGCTCGTAATCCAGGCGCTGCTGGATCTCGGGGGTGATCTCGGCATAGCGGCGGCGCAGGCCCTCTTCACAGAGTCTGCGCAGATACTCGAACGCCGAGTGGGGCTCTGGCACGGGAAATTTGGGCAGGCGGTAGCCCTGAAAGCCCAAATCCACATCACACTGCTCGGCCACCAGCAGGGTGTTCTCCACCGCCTCGGGATAGTCCGCCATCACCTGGCGCATCTCTTCTGGCGACATGAGGTAATAGTCGTCGCTGCCCATGCGCATCCGGTTGGGGTCCGCGAGGGTGGTGTTGGTCTGCAACGCCAGGAGCAGCTCCTGGGCAAAGGCGTTCTCGCGCAGGGTATAGTGGACATCGTTGGTGGCCACGCAGCGCAGACCGGCCTCGCGGGCCAGCTCCACCAGTTGGACATTGATCTGATCCAGCTCGGGCACACCCGCATGGCGCTGCAATTCGATGAAATAGCGGTCGGGGCCAAAGAGGTCCTTGAACCAGCCGATGGTGCGCCGCGCCTGATCGAGCTGGCCCTCTCGCACCAGCGAGGCCACCTGGCCCGATATGCACCCGCTCAGGCAGATCAGGCCCTCGCTGTGCTCCGCCAGCAGCTCTTGATCAATGCGGGGGCGATAGTAAAAGCCCTCCATGTGGGCGGTGGTCACCAGCTTGAGCAGGTTGTGATAACCCGTCATGTCAGCGGCCAACAGCACCAGGTGGTAGGAGCGGGCGTCCAGCTTGGCGTCGCGCTGGTGCAGGCGGCGGCGGGCCTGATAGACCTCGCAGCCAAAGATCGGCTTGATGCCGGCGGATTGGGCGGCGTGGTGGAACTTGATGGCGCCGTACATCGAGCCGTGGTCGGTGAGGGCCAGGGCCTCCATGCCCAGCTCCTTGGCGCGCCTGCATAGGTCTGGCAACCGGGCCAGGCCATCGAGCAGCGAGAACTCGCTGTGGACATGCAGGTGCACAAAGGAACTCACCGCGCCCTCCGCATCTCTTCTATCTACCAGACCGCAGACGCCCGCCAGGCAGGGGATCGAACCGAGGGGGCCGGGCGGCGCGCGCTCGGCCCGCGTGAGGAGCCCGAGCCAAAGATCGAGGGGCGCGCGTCTGTGGGCCCGCTTCCTAACCATTGTAGCACAACCCGCGCCGGGGCGAAAGGCATTTTAACGAACGACGTCCCTCCACACAGGCCCGTTTTTCGCCTTTAGATTTCGTTGTTTGCTGTATGATGCGCTCAAAACGGGCAAGGAACCGGCCCACAATCTACGAGTTGTGGGGGCATATCGGGCGTGACTCTGGCTCCGGCTTTTGCTAGAATGACGCCCATGCACGAGCATGGCATACGTCTGGCGCTGCACAAGGGGGCATGGTGGAAGCAATGAAAAAGCTGGCCGGCAAGGTGGCGTTGGTCACCGGCGCGGGGCGGGGGCTGGGCCGCGCCTATGCGCTGCACCTGGCGCGCCTGGGGGCCCACGTGGTTGTGAATGACATCAGCCTGCGCTCTCACCAAGAGTATGGCGAGGAGCTGACGGCCGAGAGCGTGGTCGCCGAGATCGAGGCCCTGGGGGTGCGCGGCCTGGGCATCGAGGCCGACGCCACCGACGCCGCCCAGGTGGCGGCCATGTTCGCCCAGATCGAACAAGCCTTTGGGCGGCTGGATATCCTGGTGAACAACGCGGGAGGCTCTCTGCGCGGCAACGACCGCTCGGCGGCCTCGACGGCGCCGGAAGAGGATTTCCGCTACATCATGGATGTCAACCTGATGGACACGATCCTCTGCTGCCAGGCCGCCGCACCCATCATGCAGCGCCAGGGCTCCGGCAAGATCGTCAACATCGGCAGCCAGGCCGGGCTGCACGCCCAGATCGGCGGGCGCGGCGCGCCCTATGCCGTGGCCAAGGCCGCCGTGATCCAGTACACCCGGCTGCTGGCCGCCGAGCTCGGCCAGTATGGGATCAATGTAAACTGCATGGCGCCCGGCTGGATCCTTTCCTCGCGGGCGGTGGCCCAGGGGCGCGCCAGCGAAGAGACGCGCGCCCGCCTGGAGCCCCAGATCGCCCTGCGGCGCCTGGGCCTGCCCGAGGATTGCGCCAAGGTGATCGAGTTCCTGGTCACCGACCTCTCGGATTATGTGACGGGCCAGTGCATCGCGGTGTGCGGGGGATACGTGCTGTTCTAGAGGTTTGCTCCAAGATTGGCTCGAATGATCCTCGCGCCACGCCTCCTGAGCGTGACGCTCGGAAGCGTCGAGCGCGTCAGGAACGCAGAGAAAACCAGGTCATTGGCTCCGCGTCTTTGGTCCTGCGAGAGGGTGTCGGCATAGTCCCAAGGAGGAGACTCGCATGAAGATCGCACGTGTAACGCCGTTCCTGGTCGGGCGCTCGCTGTTGGTGCGGGTGTATACCGACGCGGGCATTGTGGGGACGGGCGAGGCGGGCCTGTGGGCCCACCACCGCTGGGTGCGCGAGGCCCTGCGTGACCTGGGCTCCTATTTCGTGGGCCAGGACCCCACGCGCATCGAGCACCACTATCAGGTCCTTTCCCGCCACACCCACTTTGCCGGGTCGGTGATCAGCGCCGCCCTGAGCGCCATGGATATCGCCCTGTGGGATATCCTGGCCCGCTCCCTGGATCGGCCCATCCACGCCCTGCTGGGCGGCCCCGTGCGCGACCGGGTGCGGGTCTTTGCCAATGTCACCGGCAACACCCTGGATGAGCGCGCCGAGAGCGCCCGCCAACGGGTCGCCGGAGGGTTCACCTCGCTGCGCACCATCCCCATGTTCCCGGGGTTCGAGCGCCAGACGCCCACCAAGACGATCAAGGACGCCGTGGCCATCGTGGCGGCCATCCGCGAGGCCGTGGGCGACGAGGTGGACCTGGGGCTAGAGATCCACCGCAACCTGGCCCCCGACGAGGCCATCATCCTGGCCCGCGAGCTGGCGCCCTATCGCCTGCTCTATTACGAGGACCCCATCGCGCCCGAGAGCCCGGAGGCGCTGCAATACGTGGCGCGCCATGTGAATATCCCCATCGCCACGGGCGAGCGTTGCCATACCTTGCAGCAGTTCAAGAGCCTGGTGGATAGCCAGACGGTGGCCATGATCCGCCCCGATCTCTCGCTGGCGGGGGGCTATACCCAGCTTGCCAAGATCGCGGGCCTGGCCGAGGCCGCCTTTGTGGGGGTGTTCCCCCACCTGATGGGCAGCCCGGTGAACACCGCCGCTTTTGTCCAGTTCGCCGCCGCCACGCCGGGCTACCGGCTGATGGAGTGCAACGATGCGGACGCCCACCCGCTGAACGCGATCCTGGCCGAGCCGCTGACGCTGCAGGATGGCTATATCCTGCTGCCGCAGGGCCCCGGCATCGGCGTCGAGCTGCGCGAGGAGCAGTTGGCCCGTTTCCCGTTTGAGGAGCGCCCCATTGTGGGTTCTTTTGCCGCCGATGGCTCGGTGGCGCACTGAGAAGGAGGAAACCGATGCTGCATTGGAAAGAACAGGATGTCGCCGTCAACGGCCTGCGGCTGCACGTCTATCGCGCGGGCGACGAGGCCCGGCCCGCCGTGGTGCTCAGCCACGGCGTCACCGATTCCGGCCTCTGTTGGCCCGATGTGGCCCCCGCGCTGGCCGAGGCGTACCATGTGGTGGCCTATGACGCGCGCAACCACGGCCGCTCGGGGCATACGTCCGAGGTATACGGATGGGAGGAGCTGGGCGACGACGAGGCGGGGCTGATCCGCGCCCTGGGGCTGGAGCGCGTGGCCCTGGTGGGGCACTCGATGGGGGCGGGCACGGCGGCGGCCTGCGCGGCGCGTCACCCAGAGCTGGTGCGTTGCGCCGTGCTGGAAGACCCGCCCTGGATGAACACCCCGCCTGCGCCGCCGCCCGGCGCGACGGATCGCGGCGCGGCCTATCGCAAGCTACAGGCCATGAGCGCCGAGGAGCTGGTGGCCCAGGCCCGACGCGATACGCCCTGTGGGACCCGGCCATCCTGCCGCCCTGGGCCGAGGCCAAAGGACAGTTCAACGTCGCCATCGCCGAACTCTACCGGCCCGCGTTCACGGCGTGGCCGCAGACGGCCCAGGCCATCGCCTGCCCTGTGCTGCTGCTCACCGGCGAGCCGGAGCTGGGCGCCCGCATGACCGCCATCGAGAGCGCCCAGGCTGCGGAGCTGTTCCAGGATGGGCGCGTGGTGCATATCCCCGGCGCGGGGCACAATATCCGCCGCGACCGGTTCGCCCCCTATCTGGAGGCGGCGCTACCCTTTCTGCGCGCCCACAGTTGAGCCCGTCAGCCGCTCGGCGCCATAGCGCCGCAGCAATAGCCAGGCGATGCCCCACGAGGTGAGGCCCATGACCAGTTGGGGCGCGGGGTGCGTGCCCATCACGCCGATGGCCAGCGCCGCAACCACGTTGGCCACGGCGTGGTACACCATCGCCAGGAACAGGCTGCCGGTGTTGTTGTAAAGAAAGGTATAGATCACCGAGCTGGCCACCAGATTGAGGCCGAAACCCACCAGGGCAAAGGGCAGCGCCGGGCCCTGATAGAGGGATATCACATAGGGCAGGTGCCAGAGAGCCCACAGGCCGCCGACGATATAGCTGGCCTGCTCGGCGCTAAAGCGGCGCTGCAAAAAGGGCAGTAGGAATCCGCGCCAGCCCGGCTCTTCCAGACCGCTGGTGAGCAGTTGATACAAGAAAAAGAGGGGGATCAGGCCCGCCGCCAGGGGCAGGCTGGGCTGCTCTGGGGCGACGCCGGTGGCATAGGCCAACCCAATCGCGGGCAGCAGGTTCACCACCGGCAGGACCAGGACGATCACGTACCAGGAGCCGGGAATGCGCCAACGCACCATGCGCCGCAAGAGGTCGCGCACGCCCGCCCCGCCGCCGATCCGCTGGCTGATCCCCAATGCGCTGATGAACGGGCCATAGACGGCGATCCAGAACAGGATCACCACGGCAGCGTGGGTACCGTCCACGAACCCTTCCGTAAAGACGCGCAGGAAATCCACGCCCACGTATAGCTCGTATCCGCGCAGTGGCCCCAGCACCAACCCCGGCAGCCAGGCGAACCAGGAGATGAAACAGGCCTGGATGAAAAAGGGCCAGATGGGCGAGATCGGTCGCCGCCGCCGCACCCTACGCCGCATGGGGTTCCCCTCCTATCCCTAGCGCCACTGCACGCAGCCCACCGGCTGCTCGGCGCGCAAATCCACAAAGCAGTGATCGCACTTGGTGCAGGTAACGATCTCGTCCAGCCGCTCCTGGCGCACCTTGGCGGGCCACTCGGGGTCGGCGATCAGCCCGCGCCCCACGGCCACCAGGTCAGCCCGCCCCTCGCGCAACACCTCCAGGGCGCGCTCCACCAGATCCAGGTCGTTGACCGTGATCAGGGGCACGCCCAGGGCCTTGAACGGCGCGGCGCGATCCCCAGGGGCCTCGATGGAGGAGGGCGAGAGATCGAGGAGCTGCACCCCGGCATCCACCAGTTCGCGGCCCAGCTCGATGCTCTCCTCCAGCCCATAGCCCGGGCCCACCGGCGTATGGCGGTAGAGCAGCAGCGTCTCGGCGGGCAACGCCTCGCGCACGGCCCGCGTGATCCGCACGGCCAGGGCCATGCGCCCGGCCAGGGTGCCGCCATAGGCGTCCTGGCGGGCGTTCTTTTCCGGCGCAAAGAACTGGTTCAGCAAGAACCCGTGGGCGCCGTGGATCTCGACGCCATCGAACCCGGCCTGGGCGCAGATGGCCGCCGCAGCGGCATAGCCGCGCACCAGTTCGTCTATCTGAGCCCGATCCAGGTCGGCGGGGGCCGTCGTTTGCCCGCGCGCGCCGGGAAAGAGTTGCAGCGCGGCCAGCGCGCCGCCCGCATGGATCGCCTCCGCCAGGGGGGCCAGGTCTGCCGCGCCATAGCGCCCAGCAAAGCCGGTGACGTTGGTGGCCTCGACGATCACCAGGCCCGCGCCGGCCCTGGCGTGCTGGCCATACCACTCGCAGGCCGCCCGGGTGTTGATGCCCCGGTTGACGACCATGGGCGGCATGACGATGCGGTTCGGCAACGTTTTACTGCCCACGGACAACGGCTGGAACAATGGGCTCACGTCTGGCATGGGGTCTGCTTCTCCTTGGTTTGGTCTGCGGTCCACGGTCACCCGCTGCGCAGCAACACCCGCGCGGCGGTCTGCACCGGGTCCCACACGGGCGAAAAGGGCGGCGCATAGGATAGATCCATGTCCACCAGGTCTTGGGCCGTCAGGCGCGCCGTCAGAGCGGCGGCGATGGTGTCAATGCGCTTGCCGGAGCCGGGGCCGCCCACGATCTGGCCGCCCAGCAGGCGGCCCGTGGCGCGCTCGGCCAGCAGGCGCACGGCGATCTCACGCGCCCCCGGATAGTACCCTGCCCGCGTGCTGCTGGCAATTTGCGCCGTGGTGTACGCGATGCCCAGCCGTTCGCACTCGCGCGTTTGCAGGCCCGTGCGGGCGATCTCGGTCTCGCCGACCTTGGTGATGGCGGTGCCCAGCACGCCGGGGAACGCCGTCGGCGCCCCCGTCAGGTTCAACCCGGCGATGCGCCCCGTCTTGTTGGCCACGGTGCCCAGCGCCACATAGACCGGCTCCCCGCTGACCAGGTGCATGCTCTCGGCGCAATCCCCCGCCGCCCACACATGGTGAGCCCCCGTCTGCATCTGGGGGCTCACCCGGATGGCGCCCTGCACCCCCAGGGGGATGCCGGCAGCGCGGGCCAGGTCGCTGTTGGGGCGGATGCCCATGCCCAGGATCACCAGGTCGGCGGGCAGGGTGCGCTGTGCGGTGACCACGGCCCGCACCCGCCCGGCCTGGGTCTCGAACCCGACCAGCGCCTCGCCCAGGTAGAGCGTCACGCCTAGTTCTGTCAAGGCGCGAGAGGCCAGTGCCCCCATCTCGACATCCAGGGTGGCCATCACCTGGGGGCCCCGGTGCACCAGGGCCGTCTCGATGCCGCGCAGGCGCAGCGCCTCGGCCATCTCGATCCCGATATAGCCGCCCCCGATGATGACGGCCCGCCTCGGTTGCGCCTCTTGTACATAGCGGGTCAGGGCGATGCCGCTGGCCAGGTCCTTGAGGGCATAGACGCCCTCGGCCCGCGCGCCCTCTAGCTCGGGGATGATGGGCAGCGCGCCGGTGGCGATCAAGAGATCGTCATAGGATTGCCAGAACTCGCAGCCATCCTCCAGCCGCCGCACCCGCACCCGCTGCCCCTGAGGCTCGATCTCGAACGCCTCGTGGTGGGTGAGTGCCTGGATGTTCTGGCGCTCCCGAAACACCTCGGGGCGGCGGGCGACGAGCTGCTCCGGGCGATCCACCAGCCCCGCCACCAGGTAGGGCATGCCGCAGGCGGCGTAAGAGGTATGCTCACCCCGCTCATAAACGATGATCTCGCGCTCGGGATCGTTGCGACGCACCTGCGAGGCGGCGCTCATCCCCGCCGCGTCGCCCCCGATCACCACCAGCGTGCGTTTGGCCATCTGCTACCCACCTCGAAAATAGACTCAGACTATCCTCGCGCTTGAGCATGGAGCGCGCAGTTGCACTGCGCGCTACGTTGCTCTGCAACGTCCGCTGCAGACGCATGCATGCGTACGCAGCGGACGAAGCTGCGCTTCGTTGGCGGGCGAGACGCCCGCCCTCCAGATCTGAATAGTTACCTCTGCGCACGCACAGTGCAACTCCGTCCGCGGGGTACAACTCCGCGCTCCCAGACTCGCACTGTCTTCATGCGTCGTGGTGTCCAAATGGACATGGGGACTCCGCGCCTTGCGCGAGACTCTTTGTGGCAACAGGCTACCGAATGTACCCCAGGTACTGGGACTGCAAGAGCAGGATCGTTTCCAGCATCTGCTCGGCGGGGGCCACCTTGTCCACCACGGGGTCCACCAGCAGCGCCTGCAGGGCCGCCGCCTTGGAGCCGGTCAGCACCGCCTCGGCGGTCAGCTCGTGGACCGCCACCTGGTTCTGCAGCAAACCCAGGAACCCTTTGGGGTAGCCCTCCAGACGCAAGCCGTGGACGCCGCGCCCGTCCACAAGGGCCGGCGCCTCGACCACGATATCGCCCGGCAGGCCCTCGATCAAGTTGTCGTTGGGTAGGTTGACGGCCAACTCGTGCAGGCCCGTATCGGCGACGATGGCCTCGATGATGGGCACCACCTGCTCGCCCTGCTGATACTGCTCCAGGGTGTAACCCTCCTGGGGCGCCCGCGCCTGGGCGTACTCTTTGTACCAGGCATAGAACTGCAAGATGCCCTCGTGATCCACCACATCATGGGCCCACTGGATATACTCGCCCATGTGGCTGTCGGTGGTGATGGGCAAATAGCCAAAGCGGCGCAATAGCTCCATGAACAGGCCGCGCTCGCGGGCCTCGAAATAGCCCGGGGCCTTGGCGCGAATGTCGGGGTAGGCGTCCTGCCCCGTCGCCTTGAAGCGGGCCTCTAGCAGGATGGAGAAATGGTTCAGCCCGCCGGCCACCACCTCTAGATCGGCAAACGCGCAGCCCAGCATCTCGGGCAGGTGCCGCTCCACCGACTGGATCTCGTGGCACAGGCCCACCAGGTGCAGCTCCGGCAGCGCCTGGGTGACGGTAGTGCAGATGCGGCTCATGGGGTTGGAAAAGTTGAGCACCCAGGCATCGGGGCATAGCTCCATCACGTCGCGGCAGATGGCCAGGATGGGCGGGGTGATGCGCAGGGCGTGAAACAGCCCGCCGGGGCCGCCGTTCTCACCATAGACCTGCCGGAATCCGTATTGCAGAGGGATCTTCCAATCCTGCTCCCACAGCTTGAAGCGGTCGCCCACCTCGATGGAGATGATGCAGAAATCGGCGCCCTGCAGCGCCGCGCGCCGGTCTGTGGTCGCCTCCAGGCAATAATCCAGCTTGTGGGCCTGGATGTGCTCCTGGCCGATCCGGTGGACCCGGGCCAGGCTGGCGGGGTTGATGTCGTGCAGCACGATGGTGCTGCCGGTCAATACGTCGCTGCGAAAGATATCGGCCAGGGTGCCCAGGCCAAACTGGGCGCTGCCTGCCCCAACCAGAACGATGCGCGTCATGGCGAACCTCCTTCTCGTGTGGCCTTTTCAGGCGCTTGGCACAAGGGATGGTATGCGGCGCGCTGCGACCTGTCAACCCGTGACTGTTCATTGGTTGGTGAAAAGTCGTATAATGAGTCAAACGTCGTGC
>CAYZWT010000018.1:74724-80200 GCA_964482225.1 uncultured Anaerolineales bacterium | reverse complement strand
TGCCTCCCTCTCAGGTGCCAATATGCTCCACCAATACTCGAACAATCACCAAAACCTGTCGCCGCCGTTGCCACGCGCCTGCGCCACAAAGAGAGCCGATTCCTTGTGTTGCCCTCGACATGGGGCCAACCGTCGGCTATAATACCTGTGCCTGAGCGGGCACGCAGGGCCTGCCGTTTTCAGGGCACAAGGGCCTGGCGAAAAGCAGCAACGGGCCCAAGGGCCTGCGGATGCCTCAGGCATGGCAAAAGAACAACCGCGTTAGGGTTATTGGGTAGGAGGGAATCTGATGCTGGTCAAAGAACGGATGTCGCGTCATCCCATCACCATTCGGCCTGAAACATCGCTGCATGACGCGCTACGGATCATGCGCGAGGAAAAGGTCAGGCGCCTGCCCGTTCTGAATCGCGACAATGAGCTGATCGGCATCGTGCTGGAAAGAGACCTCTTGTACGCGTCTCCTTCGCCGGTGACCAGCCTGAGCGTGTACGAGATGAACTATCTCATGTCCAAGATCACCATCGAAAGCCTGATGACGCGCGATGTCATCACCATCGCAGAGGACTGCCCCCTGGAAGAGGCAGCTCGCACTATGGCCGACAACCAGGTCGGTGGGTTGCCCGTCATGCGCGATGGCCGGCTGGTGGGCATGATCACCGAGAGCGACCTGTTCAAGGTCTTTTTGGAGCTCTTGGGGGCGCGGGAATGGGGCCTGCGCGTGACCATTCAGGTGCAAGAGCAGCGAGGCGTGCTGGCCAAGCTTACCCAGGCCATCTCGGCCTATGATGCCGACATCGTCAGCTTGGGCACTTTTTGGGGAGACGATCCAACCAGCCGCCAGATCGCCTTCAAGGTGCAAGGGATCACGCGCGAGCAGATGATGGGCATCGTCCAGCAACTAGACGCCGAGATAGTGGACATTCGCGAGACCAGATAGCGCCTGCGACGACAGGGACGCCAACGTCGGGCGGTCTGCCGCTCAGGTAGCGGCAGCCGGGCAGCGACCTGTCTCCAGGCAACGGGCCAGCAGCTCGGCCAGCGCCCGCGCAGCGATGGCCCGATGGCTGATCTGGTTCTTGACCTCGGGCGGCAGCTCGGCCATGGTGCAGCGCCGCTCGGGCAGGTAGAACACGGGGTCGTAGCCAAAGCCCTGCTCGCCTCGGGGCGCGCAGGCGATCACGCCCTCGATGGCGCCCTCGGTCAGGGCGCGGCGCCCGTCGGGCCATGCCACGGCGATCACGCAGCGAAAGCGCGCCGTGCGCTTGGGCTTGCCCATCTCTGCCAGCTCGCCAAGGAGCTTGCGGTAGCGGCCCTCGTCGGTGGCATCGGGCCCGGCATAGCGAGCCGAATAGACGCCCGGCGCGCCATCCAGGGCATCCACCTCAAGCCCCGAGTCATCCGCCACGCTGATCAGCCCCGTGGCCTCGGCAAAGGCGCGCGCCTTGAGCAGGGCGTTCTCGGCAAAGGTCGCGCCCGTCTCCTCGACGTCAAATGCGACGCCCATGTCGGCCAGGCTCACCAACTCGACGGGCAATTCGCGCAACAGCTCGGCATATTCGGCCAGCTTGCCACGATTATGCGTGGCGATCAGCAAACGCATGGTTGTTCCCCCCCTATCCGAAACAAGACTATAGCATGATGGGGATGGTTGGGCAATTGGGGGGCGCGTGCCATAGGCGGAGCGCCATTCGGAGCGGAGGAAAGGTTCGGCGCTCTAGACCCTCGGAGGAATGATCTAGCGGGCGGGCATAGCGTCCTGCCCAGCGGGTGCGGCGTTGGTTCCTACGGCTTTGAAGAACGTGTAGCAAAAGACGCCATCCGCCTCTGTCGTGCGATGCAGATCGGCGATTCCCCTATCCAGGTCCTCTTGGCCCATAAGGCCGGCAGCCAAAGCAGATTCTTTGATGCCCTCGATCATGGCGTTGAACGTTTTTCTGGTAAACCCTTCAACGAGATCGGGCTTGCTGGCATCCACATAGACCATCCGTGGCGAAACGCGCACCTCGCTGAACCCCGCTTCTATAAGCAATGGATAGAGCGTTCTCCCAATCAAAGCATTGCCACCGGCCCTCGCCTGCAGCTCGACCTGGCATTGGATCGCCTTTCGTGCAAGGGCGCTCTCGGGGTAAAAGTAGGCAGAGCCGTGATCGCCCTCTATTACCGTGATAGTGCCGCCAATCTTGAGCACCTGCCCCAGCGCCCGCAAAGCCTCAACCGGGTGGGCCAGATGCTCTAGGACAAAGCACACGAAAACGTGATCGAAGGACCCAGGGGCAAACGACAGGTTCAGGATATCCGCCTGGCACACTGTGACGTTTCTCAGCCCGGCTGCCTGCACCGCCAGTCTGGCCTCGACAACGGATGCCAGAGCAAGGTCCACGGACGTGATAAGGGCTTGCGGACTGTTCCGCGCAAGCGTCACGGTCTGGGCGCCCACGCCACAACCCGCCTCCAGGATCGTGTGTCCTTTGGGATAGACTGTGTCCGAATGCAGGAGCTCAACCAGGGTCTTGGCCTGGTCCTGCAACCGTTGCGCTTCCGTCAGGTTGTAGCCATGTACGTATCTCGTAGGCACGATCCTCCGTATGCTGAACGATCTGTACTTTGGCCTCATATGCAGGGCGCTGGATTGGCCCTATTGCCTCTGAGGGTACCAATCTCGATTCACCTCTATCATCTGTTTCCAGTGGGTATGGCTTTGCTGCAGGCCGGGCGTGCTCTGATCGCCGTAGGTCAACCGGTCGAGAAAGGCAACCACATCGTTCAAACGCCCCTCGATCAGGTTGACCGCTACAGGCCGCGTGGGACGGTTTGTCTTGAGATACCAATGAAAGCCATGAATGAGTCGGTCAATGGCAAGCATCTTGGCCTGTGGCGTGCCGGTGGCCGGAAAGGTTGCCACAAAGGCACGGAATTGCGCCAATACAGGCTCTGCGCCACTGAGCTGGGCATGCTGCAGGGTCTGGAAATACCTCCCCCAGGTCAGCTCCCAGCCACAGGCGCCGCGCAGAACCTCTTCTTTCTGGCAGGTGTGGGCGACAATCGCAGAACAACGCGGGCAGCGCGCCCGACCTGCCCGGGCCTCGTTTGCATCCAAGAAGCTCTGGCACCTAGCGAGCAGTGCATAGCCCACCTCATCAATGAGATCCTCGTCATAGATGCCCTGGGCGTCGGTTTCGTAGAGTCGCCGTATTCTTCCCTGGGCTACGCGGGGCGCCCAATCTGGGGTTATGTGCGCACTCTCCATCCTCTGCCCTTTCCTTAGCCAGAGACTCTGCCAAATCATATCCGCCTGGAAAGATGCGGCCCACCCGCGCATAGTACATCAGTGCGGCGCTTTCCACAAGGGCATCCCGGCGTATAATCCACCTGATGACATAGGATACGAGAGGGCAAGGTTCATCCAAGGCGTGGCCGACGAACAGCCTGTGCCTCCGCCCCGCGAATTGGCGTGAGACAGCCTTGCGTCGGCACAGCGCCTTACGGCTTTCCAGAACAGGAGTGAGAAGCATGGAACCTCTAGACTACGGGCTACACGAGCAAACCGGTATCGCGTGGGATGTGACGGCCGCTGTGTATGAGCGGGACATAGAGCGCGATCTTGCGCTGTTACGGGCAGGCGGGCACAGCCTGCAAGCCCCCGAGCTGCGCCTCTTGCGCGATCTGGATCGCTGGTGCGGGCGAGCCGTGCATCTGCAATGCGCCGGAGGGACGGACACCCTGTCCCTGTGGCAACTGGGCGCCGCCGAGGTCGTGGGCGTGGATATCAGCGCCAAGATGATCGCCGTCGCTGAGGTCAAGTCTGCGGCCCTGGGTGCGCCCGCGCGCTGGTATTGCTGCGATGTGCTGGATACGCCGCACGAACTGGATGGCGTCGCCGACCTGGTCTACACGGGCAAAGGGGCGTTGCCCTGGATGATGGACATCGAGGCATGGGCGGGGGTCGTAGCGCGCCTGCTCAAGCCAGGCGGAAGACTGTATGTCTATGAAGGTCACCCGCTGGACTGGGTGTGGGACATGGGGGCAAGCACGTACCAATTGAGCCCGCAGACCGGCGACTATTTTTCCGGGGCGGTCGCCACGGATCGTAGTTGGCCGATCACCTCCGACCCGATCCGTGAGCACGTCGACAAGGACAGCCTGCACGTGCACGAGCGCCAATGGACCCTGGGCGACATTATGAACGGTCTCGTGGCGGCGGGGCTGCAACTGGAACGCTTTGAGGAGCATCCGGACCTGTTCTGGAACCAGTTCCCGAACCTGCCCCCCGACCTGGCTTGCCGCCTGCCCCATACCTACTCGCTGCTCATGCGCACGGCGGGGTAAGGCAAGCTCGCAACTTGGCGACAAAGAAAAGGGCGCGCAGCAAGGGGGGATGCTACGCGCCGGGGATGTGGGGCTCTGATAGCCTCGCGGCTATCGAGTTGTTTCGCTAGTAATACAGCACTGGGACGCTGCTGCGGCTGGTGATCCAGGCGTGCACTTGGCTGGCAAAGCCCTGGAATGTGGTCGCCTTGATCGAAAGAATGGCGTTGGCCTCTTCGGGCGTGAGGCCGAAATCGCCGATGACGGCAGAGGCGTCCTCAAGCAGATGCTGCCGAAACTCGGCATCCACGATCGCTGTGCCGATGAGAGCTTGAATGTTTTCGTGTCGCATGCTGTCATCTCCATTGCTAACAGAGCGTAATAATCTAAGGTAAGGTTAGGAAATGAGCTACTCGGCGATGTGCGGGATCTCGGGATCTGTTGCCTCGGGCCGTGGAGCCGGGCGCATGGCCCGCTGGAAGAATATCAAGACACCCACGACTAGGAGCACATCTCCGATGCTGAATACGGTTGGCCAAGGGCCTTGAAGCACGAATACGTCGCCGAGAAACCAGAGGTGGGTATCCGCACGGGGCAGGATCATATCCTTGGCCCCCAACACCCGGGCGCCCGCCTCCATCTCGCTCACCAGGTGGGTGAGCCCTGCGCGTTCCACCGCTTCGGGCGTCACCGGCATATAGCCGCCATTGACTGCCGTCACCAGGGCGTTGAGCCCCAGCCCCAGACCGATGATCGGCACTCCTGCCAGCCGCCAGTTGATCAGGATCAGGCCGATCAGAATGAGGTACGAGCCCACAAAGAGCCACGCGGCCAGATTCCCGATCTCTTGCACATATACGGCTGCCACCTGCAAAGCTATGGCGATAAAGGCCAGCCAACCGTGTTTGAAAGGTACCTGGGCGAGCCTACTCAGGCTACCGCCCCGCAACAGGGCAATCAGAATCGAAAGAACAACCGCCAGAACCAGGATCATAATGTGTTATAGGTTCCGGCCAGAATCAGCGCCCTACCGTCACTCAGGTGCTCCAGGGGATGGGGGCGCCGGCCGCCACGACCAGAGCCGCTGCCGAGAGAACCACGTAAACGATGTGAACAAATGCCTTTTTCATGTTTGTCCCCCCTTGCCGAATCGGGAATGAAAGCGTGTGAA
>CAYZWT010000018.1:0-74624 GCA_964482225.1 uncultured Anaerolineales bacterium | reverse complement strand
CAGAGCCGCTGCCGAGAGAACCACGTAAACGATGTGAACGAATGCCTTTTTCATGTTTGTCCCCCCTTGCCGAATCGGGAATGAAAGCGTGTGAATGCGAGCGCTGAACTCAGGTGCTCCAGGGGATCGGGGCGCCGGCCGCTACGACCAGAGCCGCTGCCGAGAGAACCACGTAAACGATGTGAACGAATGCCTTTTTCATGGGATTGCTCCTTATGTGATGCTGGTCTAGCCAAAGATACGGGTGAGAACGATAATCGCGTTGATGCCGCCGCCGCCACCGCCCGAGCCACTCCAGGGAATGGGCGCCCCGCTGGCCACGACTAGCGCAGCCAAAGAGAGCACGATGTAGGCGACGTTTGTGTGCACTCGTTTCATGGCGCATCCTCCTTGGTCAGTGTTTCGTAAGACAGGATACACGGTGAGACTCACGGATCACTCACGAGAGGGCCTTTAAACAAAGGAAAACGCGCGATTTTTCAAGAATCGCGCGTTTTGGGGGTGCGTCTGTGGCCAGGTCAGAAGGGTTCGTGGGGCACGTCGCCATGATGGATCAGCTCGAACATACGCCGGGTATCGGGGAGTGGAGCGATCCCCATATCCTGTTCGATCACACGGCTGCAGGCGCGGAACTGGCGCAGCGCCCCTGGGGCGTCGCCGAGCTTGGCGCGACACCACATCACGCCTCGGTGGGCGCGCTCGTCCAGTTCATCGAGGGCCAAGACGCGCAAGTAGAGCGTCTCGGCTGCTTCGGGGCTATCGTGCTGGGCCAAGTGATCGGCTTCGATGGTCAGCAGCCGGATCATCTCATGCTGCAGCGCATTGCGAACCTCGGCACACCAGGAAAAGTCGCTGCCTTCGAGAAAGCTGTTGCGGTAGAGATCAATGGCGCTGATGCGCGCAATGCGCCCCGATTCATCCTTGGCGCGGCCCAGGCGCGCCAGTTGCTCGAACTCGGCCACATCGTAGCGGTATTCCAGGTTGGGGCTCAGACGGTAGACGCCGCTTGCCTGTACGATGGCGTTCTTGTCCAGGGCGCGGCGCAGGCGGTAGATGGTGGAATGAAACAGGCTCTCGCCGCGCGACTGGGAGCTATCGGGCCACAGCATATCGCTGATCCGTTCCCTGGAGAGGCCGGCAGGGTATTGGGCCAACAGAAAGGCCATGGTGCGTGCCACAGAGGACTCGAAATCGCGCACGGCATTGCCTCTGTAGATGACCTGGTTGCCATCCAGCGCCAGCAGCTCGAGATCGGCATCCGAGCGCACCACGCGCAGCCTGGGCTCCATCACGACGGCGGGGAACAGCTCCTCGATCTGCGCCCGGATGCGGACGGCCTCCAGGCCCCGGATCTCCCACTCGGCGATGTAGGGCAACAGCTTGATGGCATTGGGCCCCTCAGCCACGATGAACTGGTCGGTGCCCAGCCGCGAAGCCAAATCGCCCAGGCGGGCCAACGCAGCGCGCAGGGCTTGCGGGTCGCTGTTCTGGCGCGCCAGCAGCGCCAGTTGCAGATAGACGCGGGCCAGGTCGCGTTGGGCGCCGGCCCTCTCCAGGCGCTCCAGGGCCTGGGCCAGGTGGCGCGCCGCATCCTCCGGCTGCTGCTCCTGGACGGCCAGGGCGCCAAAGGCCAGGTGGGCCAGGCCGATCGGTTCCTCCATGCCCTCTCGTTCGCTTTGGTCCAGCGCCTCGGTCAACACCTGTCGCGATCGCACCACATCCTTGCCCAGGCGATGGGCATCGCCCATCGAGGCCAGTATGTAGAGGATCAGACCGACCTGCCCGATAGAGGAGGCCACATCGAGGGCCTCCTGATAGAGCGCCAGGGCCTCCTGAATATGGCCCCGGTCCTTTTGCAGGTCGCCGTTGTTCAGCAGAGCATAGGCCTCCAGCCGGCGGTTCTTGATCTGGCGGGCCTTTTCCAGGCTCTCCTCATAGCGATTCTGGGCCTCGGCATATTGGGCCTGGTGGTGATGGATGACCCCCAAACCTTGCAAGGTCATGGCCAGGTCGGCAGGGTTGCCCACGCGCCGCCAGTGCATCAGGGCGCGATGCAGGTAGCGCCGGGCATCCTCCATCTCGCCCTGCAGGTGCAGGCTGGTGCCCATATCATGGGCGAGATAAGCGGCGCTCACCGTATCGCCGTGGGCCTCGGCCAGCTCCAGGGCGCGCTGCATCTCTTGCCTGCCGCGCTCCATCTCACCCAGGATGTGGTAGCAGATGCCCAAGTTCTGGTGCGCCCTGACAAAAGAGGTGGGGTCGTCGCGTTCCTCGATGGTCGTAAAGACGCGCTGGCAGGCAGCAATGGCCTCGGGGATGCGCTCCTGGATGCGCCGCAGGATGGCCTGCTGCACCAGCACCTGGGCCAGGCCCGCCGCGCTGCCCCGTTCGGCATAGATCAGGAAGGCTGGCTCTAGCAGGCGCTCCGCCTGCTCGTATGCGCCCGTCTCTGTGCTGATCTTGGCCCGCAAGAGCATCAAGCGGGGGTGCTCTCGCAAGATCGGCTCGGGCAGGGCGTCCACCCACTCTTGCACTTCATCGCGGCGGCCCGCATCGAAATAGTCTTGCGCCACGATCTCGATGGCATCGGCGGCGCGATCGTGGGCCTGGGCGGTGAGAAAGCCCTGAATGGCCCACGGCCAGCGGCCCTGGTTGGCCATAAGGCGCGCCTCTTCGAGGCACAAGCGGCGATACTCCTCGGGGCGCTCTGTCTCTAGCTTGTTGACCAAAAACTCGCGAAAGAGTTGGTGATACTGGTACCAGCCCGCCGAGCTGTTGATCTCAAAGGTGAACAGCCCTTGCTCTGCCAGGCTGCGCAGGATCTGAGCCGAGGAGTTGATCCCCAGGAGAGAGTCGCACAGCGGGGGGCTCATCTCCTCTAGCACCGAGGTGCCCAGCAGGAACTCTTGCACCGCCTCGGTCTGCTGGGCCAGCACTTCTTGGGCCAAAAAGCCAAAGATGTTATCCAGCGAGCCCGATAGACTGACGATCTCCTCAATCGTCTCGGTCCAGCGCGTCTGGGCGGCCAGCAGGATGGCGGTGATCCAGCCCTCAGAGCGGTGGGCCAGGGCATCCAGACGTTCGGGCGCCAGGGCGGTGATGCCGCGCAACTCGAGCACCTGGCGGATCTCGTCGCGGGTAAATTTGAGCTGGCGCACACCCAGGCCGACGATCTCGTCGCGAGCGGCCAGGCGGGTGAGGGTGAGGCGGCGCGGAATGGCCCGCGAGGAGATGATCAGGTGGCAGTGCTCGGGCAGATAGCGCAGCAGCCCATCCACCAGGGCATTGACGGGCTCGCTTTCCAGCACCTCGTGATAGTCATCCAGCACAAGGGCAAAGTAGCTGTTGATCTTGGTTTCGATCTCGGCGATCAGCAGGCGGATGAACGGCTCGACATCCTCGGCCTGGCCGCGAAAAGAGCGCAGGGCGCGGATGACCGTCTCGCCGAAATCGGGGAACCGGCGCTGGATCGAGGCGACCAGGTACTCGACAAAGGTCAGTACGTGGTTGTCGCCGGCATCCAGGCTATACCAGCACACGGGGAGTTCGGCATCGTGGGCATAGTCAACGAGGAGCGAGGTCTTGCCATAGCCGGCGCCAGCCGAAACGAGCAGCAACTTGCGATTGATGTTGCTGTGCAAAAAGCCCACCAGGCGCTCGCGCCGCAGCACGGTTGCGGTGCGTGGAGGGACCTGAGTCTTGTTACTGATGAGCGGGAATTCGCCGTACATCGCAGGGAAACCCATCTCTGTGCTGGTCGCCGGGCCTATTTCGGGGGAGGGTGCAACGCCACGCAGGCCCCAAGGTGTGCTCGGCTGAGATCCGCCCTCCGAATCCGAAAAAGGATGCCTCTGCTGGTGGTTGCCGCCAGAGCAGATTCTATCACCATTGCTCCGATTGCACAATCACGCTGTCGAGCTGGTTGCACGTCTTCTATGGGCGCTATCAGGCGTGTCACAGGGGCCGAGCATAGAAGGCGGGCGAGCCGTGGCGATCCCGCCCGCCCGAGGTGGCGCTGGTTGCCGTTGCATCCTGTTGCGCTTGTGAGTAGACTCTATCGTATCGGGGCCGATCCGCGGCCCTGATAGCATACGTAAAAGGAGAATCATCATGCGTTTGCAGATCGGAAACTTTTCCCGGCGCCTAGATTTTGAGGGCCGCGTTGTCATTGGGGGCGGCCTCGGGTTTGATTCCATCAGCCTGGGCCCCGACGTGTTCGATGCCTATCTGGCGCGCAACGCCACAGACGAGCTCAAGGAGCTCCTGCAGCACAACGGGATCGCCGTGGCCACGGGCGCTCTGGGGCTGGCCTGGAATATGGAGGGGGCCTTGTGGGATGAGGCCCTGGCCAAGGCCGAGCCGCGCCTCAAACTGCTGGCCGAGCTGGGCGGCAAAGCCACCTTTTCGGCCCCGAACCGCTGGATGAAGGCCGTTGGCGAGGCCGAGTGGGAGTGGCTCGTGGCCAAGTTCAGAGCCTATGCCGACTGGACGGGGCGCTATGGCGTCGAGGTCGTGTTCGAGTTCCTGGGGCCCCAGGTGGGGCGGCCCGATCCCCGGCGCATCATGTACCCCTGGGTCATGGGGCTGGATATGGCCCTGGAGCTGATCGAGCGGGTGGATCGCCCCAATCTGGGCCTGATCCTGGATGTGATCCACTGGTGGGCCGGCGGCGGCACCTATGATGACCTGCACAAGGTCAAGGGGCTGCCCCTGACGCTGCACGTCTTTGACCTGCCCGAGGGGGTTGACCCCGAGACCATGGCCGATTCCGACCGGGTGTTGCCAGGAGAAGGGTTCATTGATCTGGTGCGCTGGCTGCGCATCCTCAAGGATGACGGCTATGAGGGCGATCTGATGCCCGAGGTGCTGGGGGCGCGCGCCGCCGAGCTGGCCGAGGCCGACTCGTGGGAGGGGCCGCGCCTGGTGCGCGATGTGTATAGGGCGCTCCTGCGAAAGGTGGAAGCGGCCGGCTGATCTCGCAGACATGGGATGCGAACGAGGGATGGTAACCAGATGATAGAGGCACGTCATGATACAACGCTGGCGCAGTGGATCACCGACCTGATACGGCAGATCTGTGCGGGGCCGGAGAACGCACTGGGAGGGGCCTTTGACGAACCGGCCTGGGGCGCGCCCCTGGTTGGGTTCGCCAAGGGCGACGATCCTCTCTTTGCAGCCTACAAGGAGCATGTGGGGCCAGAGCATTGGACGCCCGCCGAGATCCATGCCCTGACCTACCCCGACGAACCGGCGCCGCCCGCCGAGCTCTCCGTCGTCTCCTGGGTGCTGCCTCAGACCGAGGCCACCAAGGCCGACAACCGGCGAGAGGCGCTCTACCTGGCGGAGCGCTGGGCCCGCTCGCGCGTCTTTGGCGAGCAGTTCAACAATAGCCTCAAGCGGCAGGTGGCCGAGGCGCTCACCGCGCGCGGCTACCCTGCCGTTGCCCCAGGCATATCGCCCCTGTTCAAAAGCGTGGATTCGGAGCGCTTTGTCTATGCCTCCACCTGGTCGGAACGCCACGCCGCCTATGCCGCCGGTTTGGGCACTTTTGGCCTGAGCGATGGGCTCATCACGCCGGTGGGCAAGGCCATGCGCGTCGGCTCGGTGGTGGTTCGAGCGAGCCTGCCGCCCTCGCCACGCACCTATACCGACCATCACGCCTATTGCCTGTTCTATGCCCAGGGAACCTGTGGGGAGTGCATCAAGCGTTGCCCGGTGGGCGCCATCACCGAGGCCGGGCATGACAAGCGCCTCTGCCGCGCCCATCTGGATCGCTCGCGCCCCCATGTCCGCGATGTGTATGGCTTTGATGGCTACGGCTGCGGCCTGTGCCA
Organism: uncultured Anaerolineales bacterium; assembly: GCA_964482225.1. Taxonomy (GTDB): domain Bacteria; phylum Chloroflexota; class Anaerolineae; order UBA1429; family UBA1429; genus UBA1429. Next base: position 68,790 of record CAYZWT010000018.1, on the reverse strand, counting down.
AGCGGGCGTACCCTGCGAATCGGGCATCCCCGAGGGGCTGGGCGGGCGTTAGGGTATGGAGGGCGTTTCTGATGATGCCCTGTAGAGAAGAGGCTGATCTGTAGCAACAGCCCTCACCCCGCCGTCGCTGACTCATACGAAACCCTGTGGGTTTCGTCCGACCCTCTCCCGTTCCCACGGGAGAGGGTGCGACCCGTCCTCGGGTCGCGGGTGAGGGCGATGATCCGAATGCGGCGTTACGCCGTCTCGCCAACCACCTTGGGCGGCTTGAGCTGTGAGCCGATGACGGCGGCGACCAAGCAGGCCACGCCTGCGATCACAAAGCCCGCCACCCAGCTCCCCAGGGTATCGCGAATGCCGGCGGCCATGATGGGGCCGATGATGCCGCCTACGCCATAGGAGGTAAAGACCCAACCATAGTTCTCACCCACGTGCTCCGTGCCGAACAGGTCGCCGGTGATGGTGGGAAACAGGGCAAAGGCGCCGCCATAGTTGAACCCGATGATCGTAGTGCCGATAAAGAGCAGCGCCGGGATGCCGCCCATCCAGAAAAAGGCGATCATCACCAGACCCTGCACGGCGCACATGATGATGAGCGAGGTCTTGCGGCCAATGCGATCCGAGATCGCGCCCCAGGCGATGCGCCCGCCGCCATTGGCAATGGAATAGAACACGGCCATAGCGATGCCGGCGATGGCGCTGGCCCGCTCGGCGGCGTATCCCTTGGCCTGTAGCGCCTCGATGCCAAAGAGCTTGATGTTGCCGATCACCAGCAGACCAGCCATGGCGCTGAACAGGAACATGATCCAGATGCCATAGAACTGGGGCGTGCGCAACATGGCCCCAGAGCGGATGCCCGGCCCCGAGCGGGTGGGCGAGCCGTTCTTCGCTTGGGCGGCTGCGGGAATCCATCCCGGCGGGCAATAGCCCGCGGGCGGGTTCACCAGCCAGGTAGAGCCAAGGACAACGGCCACGGCAAAGACGATGCCATAGATCGTGAACACGTTCAGCACGCCGAACCGCTCCAGCAGGCCGCCGAACTCGCCTGCGAGCTGGATCCAGATCAGGGCGCCAAAGCCAAAGCCCGCGACGGCCAGGCCGGTGATGAGCCCCTTTTTGTCGGGGAACCACTTGATGCCGCAGGCGATGGGGCAGACATAGGCCAGGCCGACGCCGATGCCCGCCACCAGACCGATAAAGATGATCTGATTGATGAAATAGCCAAAGAGGCTATTCCCCAGCAAACCCGCCACCACCCAGCCCGCGCCCATCACCAGGCCACCTATCAGCGCGACAATGTGCGGGCCAGAGCGCGCCTGCCAGCGCCCCGCCAGGATCATGGTAAAGGCAAAGCTGGCCAGAGAGACGGAAAAGATGATCTGCGTCTGGGTCTTGGTAAAGGCAAAGGGCGCCTCGACCAGATAGGGCGTAAACACGCTCCAGGCGTACAGCGCGCCCAGGCAGAGTTGCACCAGCACGGCGCCCACCACCACCAGCCAGCGATTCATCACTTTCGGCGAATCGGTTGTTGTCATTGAGACCCTCCCCACAAGCAAGGTGATTATGCGAACAGAAAAAGGGGCGCACCCGCAGCGCATTACGCTACGAGTGCGCCCCCCTTGACAAGGCTACTTGCGCCCTTCGATCAGTTGGTCAACGACGCCGGGATCGGCCAGCGTGGTCGTATCCCCCAGGTTGCTCAGGTCGCCTTCGGCGATCTTGCGCAGGATGCGGCGCATGATCTTGCCGCTGCGGGTCTTGGGCAAGGCATCGGTAAACTGGATGTCGTCCGGACGGGCGATGGGCCCGATCTCGTGACGCACATGCAGCATCAACTCGTTCATGATCGCATCGCTGGGCGTGATGCCCTGCTGCAGGGTGACATAGGCGTAGAGCGCCTGGCCCTTGACATCATGCGGGCGCCCCACCACAGCCGCCTCGGAGACGGACGGATGGCTCACCAGGGCATGCTCGACCTCGGCGGTGCCGATGCGGTGGCCGGAGACGTTGACGACGTCATCAATGCGGCCTTGCAGCCAATAGTCGCCATCCTCGTCCTTGATGCAGCCATCGCCGGTAAAGTAGAGGTCATAGTACATGGTAAAGTAGGTATCAATAAAGCGGTCGTGGTCGCCGTACATGGTGCGGGCCATGGCCGGCCACGGCTTGGTGATGCACAACGGCCCCGATTCTCCAATGGGCGCCGGGGTACCATCCTCTTTGAGGATGAGGGGCTCGACGCCAAAGAACGGCTTGGAGGCGCTGGCGGGCTTGAGGGTATGGGCGCCGGGCAGCGGCGTGATTAGGATGCCGCCCGTCTCCGTCTGCCACCAGGTATCCACGATGGGGCAGCGGCTGTGGCCCACCTGCTCATAGTACCAGAGCCACGCAGCGGGGTTGATCGGCTCACCCACGCTGCCCAGCAGCCGCAGGCTGGAGAGATCGGCCTTTTGCACCCACTCATCGCCCAGGCGCTGGAGCGAGCGGATGGCCGTCGGCGCCGTATAGAACACATTGACGTTGAACTTGTCCACGATATTCCAGAAGCGGCTGGCATCGGGATAGGTGGGCACGCCCTCGAACATGATCGAGGTGGCGCCATTGGCCAGCGGGCCATAGACGATATAGCTGTGGCCGGTGATCCAGCCGATATCGGCGGTGCACCAGTAGATATCCTCGTCGTGGATATCAAAGATCAGCTTGTGGGTCATGGCGCAATAGAGCAGGTAGCCGCCCGTGGTGTGCAGGATGCCCTTGGGGGCGCCCGTCGAACCCGATGTGTACAGGACAAAGAGCGGGTCCTCGGCGTTCATGGGCTCGGGCTCACAATAGGCCGCGGCCTCGGCCATTTCGTCGTGCCAGTACACATCGCGCCCGTCTTCCATCGCCACCTGGACATCGGTGCGCATCACGACGATGGCCTTTTCGACGCTGGGGCAGGTCTGGATCGCTTCGTCCGAAGTGGCCTTGAGGGGAATGGCCCGGCCGGCGCGGAGCGAGACGTTGCTGGTGATCACCAGCTTGGCATTGCAGTCCTGGATGCGGCTGGCCAGCGAGGAGGCAGAAAAGCCGCCAAAGACGATCGAGTGGATGGCGCCCACGCGGGTGCAGGCCAGCATGGCGATGGCCAACTCGGGGATCATGGGCAGATAGATGGCGACGCGGTCGCCCTTGCCCACGCCGTACTTTTTGAGCACGTTGGCGAACTTGTTGACCTCGCGGTACAGATCCTGATACGTGAGGGTTACGACGTCATCCTCGGGCTCGCCCTGCCAGATGATGGCCGCCTTGTTCTTGCGCCACGTCGTGACATGGCGATCCAAGCAGTTGGCAGAGACGTTTAGCACACCATCTGCAAACCACCGATGCTCAATATTGCGCTCTTCGGTCTTCCAGGTGTACTCGCGGCCCTTGGTCGGGAACTGGACCCAATCGAGCAGCTTGGCCTGTTCGAGCCAAAAGCCATCCGGGTCGTTGATGGAGCGGTCATACATCTCCTGGTACTGCTCCATAGACCCGATATGGGCATGCTGCGAGAACTCGGGTGCAGGCGGGAAGCGCAGGCTCACATTGTTCGTCTGCTCGGCTGACATTGCTTGGTCTCCTTTGGTCTACCTATGTGGTGCTTGGAACCGATTTTCGAGGAGGGGGCAAGTATGCCACGACAGCGCCGGCAGCCAGAGTCAAAGGCTCGGCCAAGCTGGCCCCCCAGAGGATGCCCAGCGGGTCGTGCGCCTCTCGGCAGAGAACGCCCTAGACCAAGGCGGGGCATACACGCCTTACACTCCGATGTAGTTGCCCGGCTCTGGGCATTCCTACCTGATTCTCGAAAAAGTTGCGAATGCACAAGTATTTGCTTGCATTCGCCACCGTAACCGCCGCCTACTTTACCAACAACCAAAGAGAATGTCAAGAAAGCCGAGCCTCAAACTTGCGGCAATGACCAAGTCGTGATTATGGTGAGTTGATGCCGCCAGCTTTCGAAGGGTGGGCGAAGGACGCCGTGCGCCCCGAACCTACCGGGTATGTTGGCAAGAATCCTTGGAGTGCGGCGAGGTCTGGGGATTATGACGCCCGTTTCACGGGTGTGGCACCCGTTTCGCCAGCGTGGCGCCCGTATGCCTCGATGACATCTACGGCATGGGACCGCGCCAGGCGCATACGCGGGCGGGGCGGCGCCTATGGCTGCTTGCGCAGTTGGCCCGCTGACACGGTCTTGACGACGCCGCCGCGCTGGGCGAAACGCACCGTCACCTGCTCGGCCGGGCCCTCCAGGCGCGAGCCCTGCACGACGCCGCGCCCGTACACGTTGTGCAGCACCCGGTCGCCCTCGCCGAACTGGCACTCCGGGGGGCGCTCGGGCGCCGCCGCAACCATGTGGTCCTCCAGGCGATTCTGGCGGGTGAGCTGGCTCATCTCTTCCAGGGCGCGCCTCATACTCTGGTCCGAATGGGCCGCCGCGCCAACGTCGCGGCGCGCCGGGGCCGCCGGTGCGCCCGCGCCGATGCTCCGGAGCAGCGCGCGCAGCAGCCGGATGGCCGCCCCTTTGTCCAGGTTCTCGTTGCCCAGGCGGCACCCGCTGGATTGGATGCAAGAGGGGCAGCCATCCAGGCAGGCGCAGTTGGCCACCGTGTCATGGGCCATGCGCAGCAGTTCCTCGATCCGGTCATAGGCCGCCTCGACCAGGCCAATCCCGCCCTCATAGGCGTCATACAGGAACAGGGCGCTGCCGTGCAGGTCGGGCGGGGCGAGATCGTGGTGGCCGTCCACATCGCGCCGGTCGCACATCACCAACAGCGGCAGCAGGCCGGTCAGCAGGTGTTCCGCGGCGTGCAGCGCCTGGCCCAGGCGCTCCCGGCGCTCCTCGGGCGTATCGCCCTCCATAGCGGCGTCCAGATCGGGCGGGAGGGCGATCCAAAGAGCCGTGGTCTGCAAGCGCACCGCCAGGGGCGCATCCAGGTTGATCCGGCGCACCATGCGGTTGCTGCCCAGTTCCAGCTCTTGAAAGCTGCGCACGGTCTCGGTCACCTGCGCCTCGCCGATGGCCACCGACAGGCCGTCTCCCAGGGGCCGCGCGGCGTACTCGGCCGCCACGCGCAGGCTCGAGGTGCTGCGCGAGCGGGTATAGTGGGGCGCCGATTCGGGACGCACGTGCACCGTTCGCTGGCCGCGATTGAGCGCCACCACCCGATAGTCGCCGTCGCTGTGTTGATAGATCGCCCCCGGGTGGGTCTCGCGAAAGACGTTGGGCGGCTCGATGGAGCCGATCTCGTTGCGCTCATGATCCAGAATGCGATAGGTCTCTTGGCCCGCCGAGCGCAGCGAGACCTGCATGTGAATCTCCTTGCGCTCTTTTGGGTATGCCAGCAGCGTCTCACCATCGGAACCGCGCTGCTCTGCCAACAACCCCTGGGAGCAGAGCTGGGCCAGGACATGGCGCAGGTCGGCGGGCGCCTGGCGCAACTCGTGCGCGGGCCAGGGCAGTTCCCTGGCGGCGCACAGCAGGTGCTTGAGGCGGATGAAGGGGTTGGCCAGATCCACCACGGCCCGCTCATGGGGCTCGGCATGGAATCGCTCCGGGTGGGCCACATAGTACTGATCCAGCGGGTTCTGCGAGGCCACCAGGAACACCAGGGCATCGCGGCCCCGGCGCCCAGCCCGCCCGGCCTGCTGCCAGGTGGACATGATCGTGCCCGGGTAGCCGGCGATGATGGCGGCATCCAACCCGCCGATGTCAATGCCCAGCTCCAGGGCGTTGGTGGTGATGACGCCACGCAGCTCGCCCGATTTGAGCCGCGCCTCGATGGTCTCGCGCTCTTGCGCCAAATAGCCCGCCCGATAGGAGGTGATCGGTTGGCCCGCGCCATCCTGCCCCTCTTCGGGCAGGTCTTGCGCCAGGGTATCCTGGCCCAGGCGCGCCATCTGCTCCGTCAGCCGCCGCGCCCGGGTAAAGACGATGGTGTTCAGGTCGGCTTGCAGGCATTGGCGCATCAGGTCCACCGATTCCTGGGCATAGGAGCGGCGCACATTGGCGCCCCCATCCTCGCTCAAAGGAGGGTTCCAGAGCACAAAGAGCTTTTTGCCGCGCGCCGCGCCCTCACGCGAGACGACCGCAAAGGGTTGGGCGGTGAGGCGTTCGGCCAACTCTTGGGGGTTGGCGATGGTGGCGGAGCAGCAGATAAAGCGCGGATCGGCGCCATAGTGGCGGGCGATGCGCACGAGCCGCTGGAACAGATAGGCCACGTTGGCCCCAAAGACGCCCCGGTAGGTGTGGATCTCGTCCACCACGATATAGGCCAGGTTGCGCCAAAAGGGCGCCCACAGATGGTGCCACTGCAAAAGGCTCAGGTGCAGCAATTCGGGATTGGTGAGCAGAATGTTGGGCTGGCGGGCGCGGATCTCGCGCCGCTTGGCCGAGCTGACCGAGCCGGTGTAGCGATCCATGCCCACCGCCTCGTGGCCGAGGGACAGGTTCATGCGCGCCAAGGTCTTGAACTGGTCGTTGATCAGGGCGTTGATGGGATAGATGTAGAGCGCCCGCGCCTCGCGGTTCTGGAGGATCGTCTCCAGAACGGGCAGGTTGTAGCACAGCGTTTTGCCGCTGGAGGTGGAGGTAACCACCACCAGGTTCTCGCCGCGCCGGGCGCGCTCCAGCGCCTCGACCTGGTGGGTGTAGAGCTGGGCGATATCCAGGGCGCGCAGGGCCTCAACCAGAGGCGCCGGAAGGGGTGGGCTCGGGCGGGCGTAGGCGGCCTCGCGGCGCGGCAGGTCGGCTACGTGGACGATCTGCCCGGCGCCCTGCGCCCCCATCCCACGGGCGATCTGGGCCAGCAGGGCCTCGGCCTCGCGCGGCTGCCCGCTATCCATGCGCCCTATGCCCTTGCTCCACCGGCCTATGCCCGCTGGCGAAAGTGCGCCACCGTCAGACCCAACCCCTCTTGCAGCGACACCGTGGGCTGCCAGCCCAACGATGCTTGCGCCCTGGCGTTGGTGATATAGCTGCGAAAGACCTCGCCCTGCTTGGCAGCGACGTGAATGCGCTCGCCTGCATAGCCGGTGCTGGCCTTGAGCAGATCGAACACCTGATTGATCGAGGTGCCAATGCCCGAACCGATGTTGATGATCTCGCCGCCGCCTTGGGCCAGCGCCAGCACATTGGCGCGGGCGATATCGCCCACGTAGACGAAATCGCGCTCCTGCTCGCCGGAACCATACACCACGGCAGGCTCCCCTTTGAGCATCTGGGCCGCCCAGATGGCGACCACGCCGGCCTCGCCCATCGGGTCTTGGCGCGGGCCATAGACGTTGGCATAGCGCAGCACGGTATAATCCAGGCCAAAGTGTTTGCGGTAGATAAAGAGATAGTGCTCGACAAAGTGCTTGCTGGCGCCATAGGGATCCAGCGGCTCAATGGGGTGATCTTCGTCGGCGGGCAGATAGCGGGGCTCGCCATAGACGGCGCCGCCCGTGGAGGCATACACCACCTTGCGCACACCATGGCGGCGCGCGGCTTCCAGCAGCGCGAGGGAGCCGAGCACGTTCACCCGGGCATAGAGCTGGGGCTTGACCATGGATTCGCGCACGTTGGCCTTGGCGGCCTGGTGCGAGATGGCTTCGGGCCGCTCCTGGGCCATCACCGCGTCGAGGGCGGCCTCGTCGCACAGATCGAGGACGTGCAAGCGCGCCTGGGGGTTCACATTCTCGCGCTTGCCCGTGGAGAGATCGTCAATGACTGCCACCTCGTGGCCCGCCGCGATGCAGGCATCCACCACGTGCGACCCGATAAACCCTGCGCCGCCGGTGACCATGATCTTCATGCGCGCGTTCCTCCCACTAGCATATATTCTAGCCCCTGTGCGCCAACAGACAGCAAAGGGCGCTACAAACCTCTGGAGCGGATGATCGAAAAGAGCCACCAGGCGCCCAGCAGCCCCGCGACGAGAAAGCCGATCTGCGGAACGGGCAGCACCCAATCGGTAAAGGGCAGCCGAAAGATGGCCGCGCCCTCGCCGCCCAGCAGGATCAGCGCCGAGCCGATGATGAGGGCCGCCACCACGACGCTGAAGGAGATGCGGTTCCCCACGGCTTCCAGGCGGCGCAGCGTAGCATCGAGGCGTCGTACGTCAATCCCGAGCGTCAACTCGCCCCGCTCGAGCTGTTCGGTCAGCAGATCCACCCGGCGGGGCATGACGTGCAGGACTTGCTCCAGATCGCGCAGGGTCTTGACCGAATCCACGGCCGCCCGCCGGAGCGATACCCGCTCGCGAACCATGCGGATTATAAAGGGTTCCAGGTATTTCGCCAAGCGCAGCGCGGGGTTGAGGCGGCGCACCACGCCCTCCAGCACCACAATGGTGCGGGCCAGCAGCGTCAAATCGGCGGGCAGCCGCACGTGATGCCGAAAGGTCACGCCGGCGATATCGGCCAAAAAGGCGGCGATGGGCAGATGTTCCAGCGAAACGTCATAGTAGCGCACCAACAGGCGCTGCAAGTCGCGGCGCAGGGCCTGCAGGTCCGAGGCGTGGCTCAGGGCGCCCAGCCGCGAGACGATGTACACCATCTCCTCGGCATCCTGGCGCGCCAGGGCAAACAGCAGGTCGCCCAGGCGTTCGCGCATGGCCACGCTGAGATAGCCCATCATGCCGAAATCCACCAGCCCGATCCGATCGCCACACACCAGGATATTGGCAGGGTGTGGGTCGGCGTGAAAGATGCCGTGTACGAACACCTGCTCCAGATAGATGGCGATCACCCGCTCGGCCAGCTCGGTCGGGTCATAGCCCTGTTGCGCCAGCGCCTCGCTCTCGCTCAGCTTGAGGCCGCCCAGGTCGCTGCTGGTGATGACGCTGCGGGTGGTATGGCTCCAGTAGACCTCTGGAATGATGACGCCGGCGCCCATATCCAGCTCGCGCAGCCGGTCGGCGTTGCGCCCTTCGAGGGTATAGTCCAGCTCGGCCTGCAAGCTCTCGGAGAACTCTTGGGCGATCTCGGCCAGGCCATAGCCCGCCAGGGTCTCGGAACGCGCCTCCAGAAAGCGCACCTGGGTCAGCAGCAGGTGCAGATCGGCCTGCACCACGCGCCGGATGCCCGGGCGTTGCACCTTGACCACTACCGGCGTGCCATCGGGCAACGCCCCGCGATGCACCTGGCCGATAGACGCGGCGGCGATGGGCTCAGGATCAAGGCGGGAGAAGAGTTCGCCGAGGGGACGGGCGAGTTCGGCCTCGATGCTGGCCCGGATCTCTTGCCAGGGGACGGGCGGCGCCGCATCCAGCAGCTTGCTCAGCTCGACGATATACTCCTGGGGCAGGATGTCGGGCCGGGTGCTGAGGATCTGCCCCAGCTTGATGAACGTGGGGCCCAGCTCCTCCAAAGTGTGGCGCAGGCGTTGCGGGATGGTGCGCTGGGCGGCCTGGGCATCGGGCCAGGCCTTGCGGCGGCGCCAGGGCGGCAGGAATCGCCCAAGGCCGGTATTTTCCACCACAAAGCCCAGCCCGTTGCGGGCCAACACCTGGGCGATCTGGCGGGCCCGGGTGATCTCGGCCAATGTGGTGCGCAGGGAGAGCCCAAAAGGCATAGCGGCCTCACTTCCGGTTGTGTCTTGTGCAGTATAGCACAAAGGCGGCGGCGCTCGCGAGGCGCTCGCCGTAGCGCCATTGGCCCTCTGGCCTTTGACTGTGCTACAATCAGGTGTGTCAGGCGCCATGATCGCACCAGAGGGGAGCAGGGCCGATGGGGGAACGTTTCGCCGTTTTGCAGCTCTCCGGCTGTTCCGGCTGCGAGGTCTCGATGCTCAACGCCGAGAGCTGGCTGCAAGAAGAGCAGTTGGTCTATATGCCGTTGATCCTCTCGGCGGAGGATATCCCGGAGGTGGATATCCTGTTGGTGACGGGCGCCGTATACACCGAGGATGACCTGTACCGCCTGCGCGCCGCGGCCAAACGGGCGCGAGAGATCGTGCCGGTGGGGACCTGCGCCGTCTCGGGCGGCGTGGCCAACCTGGGCTATCGCGATGACGTGCGCCAGGTCTTTTTCGACCGCATGGAGCGCCGCCATGTGCCCCGGCTCTTGCCCCGCTCGCGCGCGGTGGATGCCATCACGCCCGTTAGCCGCTATCTGACCGGCTGCCCGCCCACGTCAGAGCTGTACATGGCGCTGCTCTTTGATACGCCCGGCTTTGCGCCCTCACGCACCGTGTGCATCGAGTGCGGCCGCCGCAAGACCCGCGACCGCCCGCAGCGGCTGATCGGCTTTCAGGGCGGCGAGGTGGATCCCGAGATCTGCCTGATCAACCAGGGCTATCTCTGCATCGGCTCCGCTACCCGGGGCGGCTGCCGGGCGCCCTGCCCCCGCGCCGGGCACCCCTGCGTGGGCTGCCGTGGCCCGTCCGATGGGTTCATCGAGCGCTCCTCACAAGAATGGCTGGAGGCAATCCAGAAGGTCTTTGTGCGGATGACCGATATCCCCCCTGAGGAGATTGATTCGGGGATTCGCTCGCCCCAATTCTCGCTCTTTTTGTTCCAGTTCGCCGATTATGCTGGCGCGCCCCGCGACAAGGACAAGGTCTTTTAATGCCCACCCTAACCGTGCCTTTGAGCCGCATCGAGGGCCATGCCCGCGTCGTGATCGAGTTCCAGGGCGCGCGGGTGCTCTCGGCCCACTTTCAGGCCACCGAGCTGCGCGGGTTCGAGATGCTCGTGCAAGGCGTGCCTGCCGAGCAGGTCTCGGTGATCGTACCGCGCATCTGCGGCGTCTGCTCCACAGCCCATCATGTGGCCGCGGTCAAGGCGTTGGAGGACGCCTGCGGCATCACGCCACCCCCCAAAGCGATCCGCATCCGCGAGCTGATGATGCTGGGGCAGTTGATCCAGAACCAGGCCACCTCGCTGTTTTTGTTCACCATGCCCGATTTCCCGGGCCGCGAAGGCGTGCCCAGCCTGTTCCATCTGGACGAGCAGGAAGCCGACATCGCCCCGCGCGCCCTGGCGATCCGCCGCCTGGGCACCCGGCTGATCACCCTGGCGGGCGGCCAGTTCATTCACCCCGTGCGGGCCGTGGTCGGCGGGGTCACGACGGGGCTGGATCCGCAGGCGATGGAGGAGATGCGCCGCGAGCTACAAGGCTGCCTGGGAGTGGCGACCGAGCTGGTGGAACGCTACTGGGCCCTGTTCGCGGGCCTGCGCGAGCGCATCGGCACCCTGGGCGATGACCAGCCCACCTACTATTTGGCGTCGGTGCACAAGGGCCACGCCTATTATGGCGATGTGGTGCGCGTGCTGGCGCCCGATGGGCAGGAGGAGCACGCCTTTGCGCCCTCGGCCTATGGCGAAGACCTGACCCTGGTGCCCATCGAGGCCAGCTACTCTGATGGCTGGCTCTATCGGGGGCAGGTGCTGCGGGCCAACTCGCTGGCGCGCCTCAACCTGCTGCCCGAGATGGGCGCCCCACGCGCCGATGCGCTGCTGCGCCGCTTTCGTCAGGAATGGGGCTATCCCGCCCACGCCATCTTGCTTTTTGATCTGGCGCGGGCCATCGAGCTCATCTATTGCATCGAGCGCGCCATTGCCCTGCTGGAGCAGGACTTGTGGCAAGGGCCATTCCGGGTTTCGTGCCAGGCCGCCGAGGGCGAGGGCTATGGCTTGGTGGAGGCGCCCAGGGGCCCTTTGATCCACCATTACGTCATTGACCGGGGGGTCGTGCAAAAGGCGCGCTTTCTGGTGCCCACCCAGTACAACATTTTTGCCATCGAGCGGGCGCTGGAGGTGGCAGCCCGGCGCTATATCAGCGCCACAGGCATCAGCATGGAGCTGGAGCGCGCCGTGGGGCGCGTGGTGCGCGCCTTTGACCCTTGCATAGCCTGCGCCACCCATTGAGCCTTGCCGCGCAGGGTGTGCTATACTTGCCGCAAGTTGAGACAGGCCGGAACACCCGAGACGGAGAGTATCTGTGAAGCGCTGCATCTGGGCCGTACTCTTGATCGCCAGCCTGGTGGGGTGGCTGCCGGCCCAGGCCCAGGGCCCGGACTATACACTGCCCGGCGGGTTCGCCCTGCCCTGGGCTTGTGGCCAGGGGCACCGCGTCTCCTGGGAGCCCGAGGGCCACTGGGAGTATGGCAAGGCCACCGGCATCGCCTACGATTTCCTCCTGGAAGAGGGAGTGCCCTTGTATGCCCCCATGAACGGCCAGGCCTATTTCCTGCGCGACGAACGCCCCTTTGAGACCAACCTGGGCTACTATATCGAGATCATGGATGAGACGGGCGATTGGCTGGTGCGGCTGGCGCACCTGCGCGACGAGCAGCAGGGCGAGCGCGCCGTGCGCGCCGGTGAGCTGATCGGCCACTCGGGGGCCTCTGGGGTGCCCAGCGCCCACCTGCACCTGGAACTGCTGATGCGCGAGGGCGAGCGCTGGGTGCGTCCCGATCAGGCGCAACTGACGCGGCTCTTTGGCCTCTCTCCCGCAGAGCTCGCCTTGGGAGCATATATCACCAACCTGGGCTGCCCGGCCCAACTCACCCTCTCCGGCGAGATCACGCCTCTGCAGGCCGAGATCGCTCTGGGCGAGGGGGTGGAACTGCTGGCGCCGATCTACAACGAGGGGCTAGAGCCCTTGCGCTTTGATCTGCTGCAGATCGCACTCTATTCCACCGAGGGAGATGCGCTGCTGGCCGAGACCCAGGGCGATTGGTCCGTGGATGGCAAGGCCCAGGTCGAGATCACCGTTCCCGTACACCCCCCTTCGGCGGGCCTATGGTACGTGGGCCGCCTGACCTACCGCACCGAACAGGGCATCATGGGCACGCCCGCCCGTGGCCAGGTGGAGGTTACGCCCTCGCCGCTGCGCCATGTGGGGCTGGGGATGAGCCGGGGCGCCCTCTCGGTGGGCGACCTGCTGCGGCTGTACATCTGGGTCGAGAACCAGGGCGTGGAGGAGATGCGTCTGGATGCGCTCTTTATAGATGGCCTGCGCCCTGATGGCGTACACTGGCGGGCCGCCTACGATGAGCCGCTGACGCTCGCCCCTGGAGAGGTGCAGCGCGTGCTTGTGGAGACCGATGCCCGCCTGCACCAAGCGGGCGCCTGGACGCTCCAGCGAGCGGGCTACCGCCTGGAAGGTCGCGAGCACCTGTTCGCCCAGTTGCGACGCGAGTTGGTGGTGAACGGCCCGCAGCTTGTCGTAGAGCGCATCGAGTTGTTCCGCTCGCTGGAAAAGGCGCACGTCTTTGTCCAGGTGCGCAACGTCGGCACGGCCCTGGCCGAGCCCGAGGCCATCGAGATCTGGGGTTGGAAGCCTGGCGGGGAGAGCTTTGCCGAACGTCTCCACCCGGTGGCGCCCCTGGATGTCGGGCAGGCGGCCTTGTTACAACTCGATATCCCCATCGGGTCGGACCAGGGCCTCTGGAAACTGGTAGAGGCCGGTTACTGCCAACAGGGGGCGTATTATCGCATGGCGCTGCCGATGCAGCCTGCCGTGAACGTGTCCTCGCTGCCGATCCTGCCGGCGATAGAGCCCCCAGAGCCCGGCGCGCCGCATTGGGAGCCTATATCTCCTGGGGAGGGCCGGCCTGCGCCTCAATGATGGCGAGCAGCCAGGGCATCTCATCCACGCTCCCCGGTTCCAGGCGAAAGGTCTTGACCTGGCCCTGCTCATCGCAGCCGATCAGCTCATAGGCATAGGGCGGCAGCCGGCTAAAGAGCCGTTTGTTGGACAGCCAGCGGCTGAGGCCCGTGATGCGCCCCAAGCGTGTCTCGCGAAAGGGCAAGATCTGCTTGTGAAAGGCGCACAGCTCGCTCCAATAGAGCTGCTCATCGCCCCAGCGAGAACGCCGCATGATGTACTCATCGGTAACGGTGATCTCTTCATCGCGCAGCATGAACCAGTAGTACAGGCCCACGCCGGGCGGCAGAAAAAAGAGCAGCATGTAGAGCCAGAACCAGCGTGATTGCACCAGGTACTCCAGGCCGATGCGCCGGCCCGAGCGCAGACTGGTGATCACGGTGGCCGTGATAAAGAGCGCCAGAGAGAGCAGCAGCAGGACCCGCAGATAGTGTCCCCCCTGCCCCTCAAAACGCTCCTGCTCCGGCACGGGCTGCCCACAGCCGGGACACAGGCTCCCCCCCAGGGTGGCCTTATGACAGGTGGGACAAAGCATCTCTCACCCGGCGCCCTTTCCGCGATAGCGGCTGAACGGCCCGGCTATCGCAAACCAGTGATCCACATCGCCACGGGCCACGCAGCTCAGCCCTGGCTCGAGGGCAGGATGATCCCGCCTTGCCCGGCCCCGCGACGCGATTCCCCTGTTTTTTCGCTCTGCTCCGGCTCCTCGTTCTCGCGCAAACGCTCTGCAAGCTGCTCCACATCCTGCCATGCAAGCCCATAGCCGGGGGTGCCCTCGATGAGCATCCGAATCAGCCTGCGCTCGACATCGTGAGCGAACTGCTGCGGGCTGGCATATACCCGCCACTCGATGCCCGACTGGTGGGCAAAGACCGAGGCCGCCGGCGTGGGCGGCCTTGCTGTGCTGCGGTAAGCCAGCACGGCCAGGCCCTGCGCCTGCGCCGCGCGCCACTCGACCCCCATCGGGGCCACGATATCCTGGCCGAGCAGGATCAGGTAGAACTGGCTGCGCGCCAACGTATCCAGGTCTGGGTTCGTATACTCTCCAGAGGTCGGCGTGCGCTTGATGGTCCAGCGCGCCGATTGGGTCAACAATGCCAGCCGTTGCCCCAGCAACTCGCATTCGGGGTCCATCTCGGGGGCCGCGCTGATATAGATCGCAAGCTCTGCTGTCACTCTTTTCACCTTACGAAGGGCGGGGCCAAAGGGTTCCGCCGATGGGATCGCATCACGGGCGCCCGCCCGGTGATACGGCTTGGTCACCGGCTCGCCGATTATATCAAGCCCATCCAGGCTGTCAATGTCTGCGCACCGGCGCACCGTGCGCACACACGCCCGATGCGGTAAAGATGCTATTTACACAGAGCTTACATCCGTTTAACGCCATCATGGCCTGTAGATAGGGCCATGTCTGCTATACTTGTTATGGTACGCGTAGCGCCATGCGCGCCGCGTCGGGTCCCACAGGGAAAAAAAGTGAGGGTACAGATGCCCAGAATCCTTATTGTTGATGATGAGCCTCAGCTCTTGTTCTCGATTCAAGAGTATCTCTCGCACAACGGCTATGACGTATTCACAGCCGAGAGCGGCTCCGAAGCCCTCAAGGGAATGGTAGAAGCTCGCCCGGATCTGATCATCTCGGATATCATGATGCAGGATATGGATGGCCACGAGTTTCATCGGCGCGTTCGCGCGCTCACGGGGGGCAGCATCCCCCTACTCTTTCTGACGGCCAAGAGCGGGCTCGATGACAAACTGGCGGGGCTGCGCGATGGGGCCGATGACTATATGACCAAGCCCTTTGATCCGCAAGAGCTCTGCGCCCGCGTGGCCACCATTCTGAACCGTGTACAGCAGACGCGCGCCAAAGATCGGTCCGATTTCGACGCGCTCCGGGCACGCACCCTCGCGCGTCTGGCGTCGCAACTGCGCCAGCCCGTCGAGGATGTGAACAAACAGCTCGATGCCCTAGCGCAGGCGCGGCTGGCCAATGACCCCGAGACCCAGCGCGTCAGCTTGCGGCGCGCCATCGAGGCCGCCCACACCCTGTCTGAACTGGTTGACGACTTGCAGTGGGCCAGCGCCGATGATATCGAGCAACCCTTTACCTGGGAACCGGTGCGCATCGCGCCCATCGTGCGCCGCTCGGCGGCCAGCGCCTCTCGGCAGGCGGCGGCCAAGAAGGTTCAGGTAAGCATCACCTGCGGCGGCCTATTGAGCGGCATCGTGAACGAGGCGGCCATCACTCGCACCTTGGCCGGCTTGCTCGAAGCCGTAGTGGAACTCGCCCCGCAAGGCGGCCAGGTCTCTGTCATGGCCAGGCGCGCCCAGGATCGGGGATTGGAGTTCATTGTCACGGAGGGCAGCTCCCACGCCAACGCGCGTGGCAACCCGGAACGCCTCGCCGACGCGCTGGACTTGGCCCGGCACGTTGCCCAGGGGCACCACGGCAAACTGGACGTACAGCAAACCCGGGACGGGCGCCAGAGCTATATGCTATGGGTGCCCGGCCGCGCACCTCAAGCAGCGAGGGCATCATAATGGGTGAACGTGGCATCCGCCTGTGGCGTCTGTTCATCTGGGGGCGCTCGGCCCTGAGCGGTCTATTCCTGTTGGTGCTGTTCGTCATCAACGGGTTCACGCGCCCGGCTCGGCTGGACCCCATCTTTGCCCTGGCCACCCTGCAATGTCTCGCTCCCATCCCCTATCTCTACTTTCTCAAACAAAGAACGACTTCGCTCCTCGGCTACATCGCCTTTTCGCTCGAGATCGTCCTGATCACGCTGCTCATCTTGGGTTTTGGGAACGATGGCTATGTGTTCCTCCTGGCCTATCTTTGGCCCCTGATCATGGCGGGCTGGTTCCTGGGGCAAAGGACGGTTCTGCCGCTGGCGCTCTTTAGCTCTCTCGCCTACGGAGCGCTCATTGTGCTGCGAAATCAGGATTTGATCTACAGCGATCAGGTGCTCATGCCCGATGGTGCAACGCCGCAAGCCCTGATCCTGGCTGCGCTGTATCTGGGCTTTAGCTCCTTGCTACTGTGGGCCCTCATGGCCGAAAAAGAGCGTGGAGAACGAGCGCTGGACCGCCACAACCGCCAGTTGGCGACCCTGGTTCAGGCCGGAAGCGCCGTGGTCAGCCGCCAGGCGCTTGGTGGCCTGCTGAACACCATCATCGAGCAGGCAGGCCAACTCACGGGCATCGAGCGCCTGGGGATCTATCTGCGCGAGGAGCAAGGGTTGGTATATGGGCACGGACGCGACTTTCCCGCCGACCTGCCTCCCCCAGACCTGGATCTGTCCCTCATGCCACACACGCAACCGGCTAACCGAGGCGCCTCCGGTGTGTGGCCCAGGCTGAGCCCGGCGCGGGCGCGCTCCCTGGGCGCAGCATCTGGCCGGCAAGATAATCTCGTGTGCGTACCCTTGCGCGGCAGCCAGGGGACGATAGGGGCGCTCGCACTGCTGCCCGAGCCGGAGCAGCAACCAGACGAGCAGACGCGCAACATCCTCGAGATCTATGGCAGCCAGGTGGGGGTTTCGCTGGAGAATGCACGCCTAATCGAAGACCTTCGGCGCGAGACCGAGTCTCTTTCGGCGATTCTCACCCACATGAGCGAAGGGGTATTCGTCATCGGGCCAGAGCGCCAGGTGTTGCTTGCCAACCGGGCCGCCGGAGAGATGTTGGATATCCACACCGGGCAGAAGGCGCCCCCGATCTTGGCCGACGCCCTGGGCGATGTGCAGGCCGACCAAGGGCGGGCTCCTCGCCTCATATTGCACGTGGGAGAGCGCGTGGTCAGCCTGAGCTCGGCCACGCTTTCCGGGCTCGATGGCCAGCCCGAGAGCGCCTTGTATGTGGCCCGCGATTCTACCCATGAGGCCCGCGTGGAGCAGATGAAATCTGACTTTGTGGCCTATGCTTCGCACGAGCTGCGCACGCCCCTGACCACCATCAAGATGCTGGTGGGGCTGTTGCTCACCCATCAGCTCAAAGAGGCCAAGCAGCGCGAGTACCTGGCCATCATGGAGACCCAGGTCGAGCGGCAGACACGCCTGGTGAACAACCTGCTGGATCTCACCCGGCTCGAGAGTGGGCACTTTGAGCTGGTCCCAGAGCGCATGGCGCTCTCACAAGTGATGGAGCCGGTGATCGCCGCGCTATCTACGAGCGCAGCCGCCAAGAACATCAACCTGCGATACGAATCGTGGGTGGAGGAGCCCCTGTACGCCAACGCCTCGGGCCTGGAACAGATCGTGACGAATCTGATCGGCAATGCGATCAAGTTCACCGAGCCGGGCGGCCACGTTACCATCTCGTGCCGGCAGGACAACGACAACGTGTGGATCAGCGTGCGGGATACGGGCATCGGGCTGGCGCCCGAGGAGAGGCAGCGCATCTTTGACAAGTTCTATACGGCGCGCCACCCCAAGAAAAAGGGCGAAGGCACCGGCCTGGGGCTCGCCATCTCTTTGATGATCGCTCAGGAGATGGGCGGCACCATCCAGGTCGAGAGCGAGCTGGGCCAGGGGGCCACCTTTACGCTGGTGTTGCCGCGCAAGATCGTTCCCGTATCCGCTACCACGGCAGCCTGAGCGAGGGCACGACACAACACGCCCTGCTGCGTGTTGGCTCTTGGGTTCCGGGAGAACAGCGAGTAGGGCCAGTAGGTGTGATTTGCCAGCATACCAGATCGCCTTATACTGAGGCATGCCATCAGATAAGGAGGTCTGATATGAGTTCATCGCCCAATACCGCCCGCAAGATCACCATCAGCCTGCCCGCCGACATGTTGGCCTATGCTGACGCCCAGGCGGCTCGGCGCAACACCAGCCGCAGCCAGGTCATCAGCGAGGCGCTGGCCGAGTATAGGGCAGCGAAGGAGGCAGCCTTGGCTGCCGAGGGATACGGCTACTATGCTGGCGAGGCCAGCGCGTTTGCTGCCTCTAGCGCCGATGCGGTCGCGGAGGCGCTGCCCGATGAGCGTTAGGCGGGGAGAGATCTACTGGGTCGAGTTCAGCCCCGTCAAGGGCAGTGAACAGGGCGGGCTACGCCCGGCGCTGGTGATACAGAATGATGTGGGGAACCGCTACAGTCCCACGACCATCGTGGCGGCCATCACGCGCACACTGCCGCCGCGACTCTACCCCTTTGTCGTGGTGCTATCCCCCCAGGAGAGCGGCCTGCCTGAGACCAGCGCCGTCAACTGCGCCCAGATCGCCACCATCCAGCAATCCGGCCCAGGAGCGCGCCTGCGGCCCGCCCCCGGTCAAGATGCGGTGCTGCCCGTCGGCCGCCTGGCCGAGGCCAAGCTGGCCGAGGTAGATGAAGCGCTGCGGTACAGCCTGGGGGTGCGGTAGCGCAAGCAGAGGGCGCGGCCTGAGCGCGATGGCGCCATACGGCGCGCAGTATCCGCCGGCGCCCTGCGCCCCTCAGTGCAGGATCTTGCCCAGGAACTCGCGGGTGCGCTCGTGCTTGGGGGCCTGAAACAGCTCCTGGGGCGTGGTATCCTCGATGATCTGGCCCTCATCCATAAAGATCACGCGATCGGCCGCGTTGCGCGCAAACCCCATCTCGTGAGAGACCACCACCATCGTCATGCCATCCTGGGCGAGCTGGAGCATCACATCCAGCACCTCTTTGATCATCTCCGGATCGAGGGCCGAGGTAGGCTCGTCGAACAGCATGATCTTGGGCTGCATCGCCAGCGCCCGGGCGATGGCCACGCGCTGCTGCTGCCCACCCGACAGTTGGCCCGGGTACGAGTTGCCCTTTTCCGGAATGCCCACCTTGGCGAGCAACTCGGCGGCGGTGTGTTCGGCATCCAGACGGTTACGCTTGCGCACGATGCGCTGGGCGATCATGACGTTTTCCAGCACCGTCAGGTGTGGGAACAGGTTGAACTGCTGAAAGACCATGCCGATCTCGGCGCGCACGTCGTTCAGATGCTCCGTCTTGGTGAGCGAGATGCCATCAATGATCACCTCGCCCGAATCGGGCACCTCCAAATAGTTCAGGCAACGCAGCATGGTGGATTTGCCCGAGCCGCTGGGGCCAATGATGACCGCCACCTGCCCCTGGGGCACCTCCAGCGAGACATCATCCAGAGCGACCAGCTTGCCATGATAGTAGGTCTTGCTCAAGTGGCGCACCTGAATGATCGGCCCGGGCGCTCGGGTGGCCTGCATGTGTGCATCCATAGGACTACTCCCGGCGGTCAGCGCTCAAAGCGCGTCCTGGACTCGATGAACTCGACCGCCCGCGATGAAAACAGGGTGAGGACCAGGTAGCAGAGCGCCACCATGATCCAGGTATCAAAGCTCAAAAAGGTGCGCGACATGTACTCGCGCCCACGGCGCGTCAGATCCGAGACGGCCAGCACCGATACCAGAGACGAATCTTTGAGCAGCGCCACAAACTCGTTGCCGATGGGCGGCAGGATCACCCGCACAGCCTGGGGCAAGATTACATGACGCATCGCCTGGACATAGCTCATGCCCAGCGAGCGCGCCGCCTCCATCTGCCCCTTGTGGATCGAAGAGATCCCGGCGCGAAAGATCTCGGCCCCATAGGCGCCATAGCAGATGGTGAGGCCCACCACGGCAGCGGTGAACGGGTTCAGCCGCAGATCCATCAGATACTGGCCGGCGCCCTGCAAAAAGGTGATCCGCAAAAAGATCTCGCCAATTCCCTTGAACACTTGGGGCAACGCGAACCAGATAAAGAGCAACTGCACCAGCAGCGGGATGCCCCGGATGAGCTCTACATAGAGCGAGGAGAGGCCATAGATGATGCGATTGTGCGAGATGCGCCCCAGCCCCCCCAGCAGGCTCACCAGCAGGATCAAGCCAAAGGAGGTGGCGACGATGCGCAACGTCACGACAATGCCATCGCTGATGAACAGCCAGATCTCCAGGAACGGATAGGGGCGAAAGCGCGTCAGCAGCCAGGCCAGCAGCGCTACGGCGAACACCAGCGCCCACCAGTTGACCAGCTCGCGTCGCGTTTCGGTGCGCAGGGCAAACAGGCCCGCGCCCATCAAAGCGCCGCCCGCCAGGGCCAGCCAAAAGCCCACCCCTGGCGTGAGCGCCCCCGAGGCCAGCCTCAATAGTGCGAACGAGAAATCAAACTGGTGACACCAGGCCAGCAACAGGCTGGGGATCGAGAGCAGCGCCAGCCGCGCGCCCAGCGGAATGAGCGCCTCGGGCAGGCCCACCGGCCCCCACCAGCCCCGCGCCACCAGCGCCAGGGCAGCCGTCGCCCCGAGCAAGGGCAGCAGCAGGGCGAGGAACATGCTCACGTGGCGCAGGAACTCGCCACCTGAAGCAAGACGCGCCATCCAGCCATAGCCGCTGCTGGCGGCCAGCCCGACCGGTCCGGTATTGATCTCTACAGAGACCAGCTCCTCGTTGATCGGGCGCTTGGCCTGGGCAAAGTGCTGCCCATGCACCAGCAGGGGGAAATCGAGCTGGATGACGGTCTCACCGGAGAACGTCGTCCTGGCAGATGTCACGCGCTGGCCGAAAAAGGGCAGCGCATAGGCCAGCAGCATCAAGAGCGCGCCACAGGCCGCCGCAACGAGGCGCCAATCGCGGCGTTCGTTGGCGGTCAGGCGGTGTTCGGTCAGCCTAGACGTGTCGTCTAGCACAGAACCTCCTCGGTCGGAGAAAGCAAGTGTCACGCTTGGCAGCGCACATCGAGATAGACACCAGGGCTGTATGTAACAGATACAAGCACAAGCAGCGAAGCAAGGGTCGCGGTGCGGCGCGCATCCCCCAAGCCTCGCTGCTTGGCGCAGAGCGTCAGTTCGGGCCTAGCCCAGATAAGCCTCGCGCACCTGGGCGTTGTGCAGCAACTCTTTGGCATCCCCCTCGAGCACGATGCGCCCCGTCTCCAGCACATAGGCGCGGTCGGCTACAGAGAGGGCCATAGCAGCGTTCTGCTCAACCAGCAGGATGCTGGTGCCCTGGGCGTTGATGGTCTCGATGATCTCAAAGATCTCGTCCACCAGGATGGGGGCCAGACCCATCGAGGGCTCATCCAGCAGCAGCAGGCGCGGCGACGACATCAAGCCGCGCCCCATGGCCAGCATCTGCTGCTCGCCGCCAGAGAGGGTGCCGCCAAGCTGTTGGCGCCGCTCTTCCAGGCGGGGAAAGCTCTTGAAAACGCGCTCCATCGAGCTGCGGATCTCGTTCTTGTCTTTGCGAGTATAGGCGCCCATTTCGAGGTTTTCTAGCACCGTCAGCCGCGAAAAGATCTGGCGCCCCTCGGGCACCTGCGAGATGCCCAGCGGCACGATGCGTTCGGGCGATGTGCGGGTGATGCTCTGCCCCTGATAGAGGATATCGCCCTCGATGGGACGCAGCAACCCCGAGATGGTGCGCAGGGTGGTGGATTTGCCGGCGCCATTGGCGCCGATCAGGGTCACGATCTCACCCGCCTCAATGTGAAACGAGATGCCCTGGATGGCCCGAATGGCGCCATAGGCGACGTGCAGGTTCTCGACTTGCAGCAAGGGCATCTCTACAGCTCCCTTCCGTGGGCACGGCCAAGATATGCCACGATGACATCTTCGTTGTTGCGGATCTGCTCCGAGGTGCCCCTGGCGATCACCTGGCCAAAGTCCATCACCGTGATCCACTCGCAGATGCCCATCACCACCCGCATCTGGTGCTCGATCAACAGGATCGTCAGATCGAACTCGTCATGGATAAAGCGGATCAGCTCCATGAGCGTCTCCACCTCGTTGGGGTTCATGCCGGCGGCGGGCTCATCCAGCAACAACAGCTTGGGATGCGCTGCGAGCGCCCGGGCAATCTCGAGCCGGCGCTGTTCGCCATAGGGCAGGTTGCGGGCCAGCTCGGTCTGGCGGTCTTGCAGGCCAAAGACGGCCAGAAAATCCTGGGCGCGCTCGGTCAGCTCACGCTCCTGGCGACCATAGCGCCCCAGCCGGGTGATGGCCTCAAGGAGATTGTACCCGGCATGGGCATGGTACGCGATGCGCACATTGTCCAGCACGGTGAGGTTCTGGAACAAGCGGATGTTCTGAAAGGTGCGAGCGATGCCGCGCCGCGTGATGCGATGAGGCGGCAGGTCTCCCAGCTCTTGTCCCTCGAACAGGATGGCGCCCTCGGTAAGGGCATAGATGCCGGTGATCATGTTAAAGACCGTGGTCTTGCCAGCGCCGTTGGGACCGATGAGCCCATAGAGCCCGTGGTAAGGGACATCCATCGTAAAGCTAGAGACCGCGCGCAGGCCGCCAAACACCTTGGTCAAGCCCCGGATATCCAGGACGCGCTCCTCAGGGGGCGTAAAGGAGCTATAGCCTCCGGCGCTCGTGGTTAGTATGTCCATCTAGGCATCCTCACTCTGCGTAGCTGCGGAAGCGCGAGGGGTGCGGTTCGGAATGGGGATGTCGCGCTCTGGCGGCAGCGGCGCCCGGAACCAGCCCCACTCGTTCGTGCCCATGATCCCCTGAGAGCGCAAGAGCATCACCATCAGCAGGATGATCGGATAGATGACAAAGCGCCAATCCTCAAATCCTTGAGGCAGGATGACGCGCAGTTCCTCGATCAGCACCACCACGCCCACTGAAGCCAAGACGGTGCCGGTCATGCTGCCCAACCCGCCCAGCACAATGATGATCAGCGGGTCAAAGCCTTTGATGATGTTGAACGTACTGGGGTGCAAAAAGCCATACAGATGCGCATATAGTGCGCCGCCGATGCCGGCGAACAGGCCGCCCACGGCAAAGGCCAGGGTCTTGAGCTGGTTGACATCCACGCCCATCGTCTGGGCGGCGATCTCGTCCTCGCGCACCGAGATGATGGCCCTACCGTGGCTGGAACGCAACAGATTGCGTAGCAGGATCACCAGCAGCACAAAGACGCCCATCACCCAGGACCAGTTGGTCCAGATCGGGATGGCCACCATGCCGCGCGCGCCCTTCATCGTCTCGATCACCAGGTCCGAGTTCTGCAGCGCGGTATAGATCATGATGGCAAAGCCCAGGGTGGCGATGCCGAAATAGTCCGAGCCCAGGCGCAAGAGCGGCAACCCCACCAGGTAGGCCACCAGCGCCGCCATGGTGCCGCCATTCAGAATGGCCAGGACAAAGACCAGGTTCTTGCCGATCTCTTTGGGCAGCGAGGTCATGGCCGCGCTCAGGGTCTGGTTCAGCACCTGGTGCAAACCCAGAGTCACCGCAACCGCCAACGCGAGCACCGCAGCAATGATCGCCAACAGGGGCAGGGTGCTCACCACCCGCGCCTCATGGGGTTTGAGATAGGCGGAGGTGTGCAGGGTGATCCGCTTTTGCAGCCGATCCAGGCGGAGCAGGCGGATGCACACCAGCGCCAGCACGACGCCGATCTGCGCGGCCATCATCCAGGATAAGGC
Organism: uncultured Anaerolineales bacterium; assembly: GCA_964482225.1. GTDB lineage: Bacteria > Chloroflexota > Anaerolineae > UBA1429 > UBA1429 > UBA1429. Next base: position 44,775 of record CAYZWT010000018.1, on the reverse strand, counting down.
GCCCGCCTTGCTGCCGCTCCAACCCGAGACATAGTCTTTGGTGATCAGTGCGGAGCCATAGGCGCCGATGGCGTAAAAGCCGATATGGCCCAGCGAGAACTGGCCGTTGAACCCATAGATCAAGTTGAGCCCCAGGGCCGAGATCGCCGTAATCAGCGCGATCTGAAAGACCTGGTAGCGATAGGCCGAGATGCTGCCGGTGCTCCTGGCGAAAAACACACCCAAGAAAAGAACCAGGCCAACCGCCAGCGTCGGGATCCAGGACGGCAGAGAGAGTCTCTTCATGCTCAGTGCTCCTCCTAGACCTTTTCTGCCTGCGGCTCGCCAAAGATGCCGGTGGGTTTGACCAGGAACACGATGATCAAGATCAGAAAGGCGATCAGATCCCGCAGGCGCGAGCCCATCGGCATAAAGCTGACCACTAACACATCGGTGGTGCCCATCAGCAGCGAGCCCACAAAGGCGCCCGGGATGCTGCCGATGCCGCCCAGCACGGCGGCCACAAACGCCTTGAGGCCCGGCATGATGCCCATAAAGGTCAGGATCTGGGGAAAGGCGATGGCATAGAGCACACCTGCCGCGCCGGCCAGGGCCGCGCCTAGGCCAAAGGTGAACGAGATAATGGCGTCCACATTGATGCCCATCAGGCGGGCCGCGGGCTTGTCCAGCGCTGTGGCGCGCATGGCCTTGCCGATCTTGGTGCGGCGGATGATGAATTGCAGCGAGAGCAACAGCGCCAGCGTAATGCCGACGATGATGATGGTGATATTGCTGATCAGGACGCCGCCAATATCCCACACGATGACCTCAAAGGGCCGCCGATAAGTGATAAAGTCGGCTGTAAAGACAAAGCGCAACGCGGTAAAGTACTCCAAAAAGAACGAGACGCCGATGGCGGTGATCAGCGAGGCGATGCGCGGCGCGTTGCGTAGCGGCTTGTAGGCCACCCGCTCGATCACCACGTTCAGAGCCATGCATACCAGCATGGCCAGCAGAATGGCCGGCACAAACGACCAGCCATAGCGCGTGATGGCGTAAAAGCTGGTAAAAGAACCGACCATAAAAACGTCGCCGTGGGCAAAGTTGATCAACCGCACGATGCCATACACCATCGTATAGCCCAGGGCGATGAGGGCGTACATAAAGCCCAAGCGGAGGCCATCAATGATGGCCTGGATGAAAAAGATGGGGCCGTTCAGGCGGATGAGGGCAACAATGCCCCACAGGATGCCCGCCGCCAGCGCCGCATAGATGGCCCAAACCAGGCTGCGCAGGCCAATCTTCTCAAGCGTTATCCTCATACGATCCCCTCGGTGTTAGTCGAGACGGGACGGCCAGATCCAGTGGCAAGGGACCAGGGCCCCTACCGCACTCAACAGGTCTTGCGCGCCCTGCGGGCTTCACTCAAGAGCACTGACAAGGAAAAGGGGAGAGCAACCGGGGGTTGCCCTCCCCTATGAGAGCCAGGTTACGGGGCCACGAACCGATAAAAGACTTTTTCGCCGTTCTCGATCTTGACGATAGCGGCCTTTTTCACCGGATCGCCAAACTCGTTGAACGTGATGTCGCCGGAAACACCCTCAAACTGGATGTTGGCCATCTTTTCACGCACCACGGCGGCGTCATCTACACCGGCCTCGGCGATGGACTGCAACAGGATGTGCGCTGCGTCATACGCCAGGGTCGCCAGAGCATCCGGCTCGGCGCCGTACTTGGCCGCGTACTGCTGCACAAAGTTCTGCACCAGCGGACGCGGGTCGGCAGGCGAGTAGTGGTTGGAGAAGTAGCCGCCCTCAAAGAGGTCGTTCTCGAGCTCGGGCGAATCCCAGCCGTCCGCGCCCAACAACTGCGCCTGAATGCCGCGCTCTTTGATCTGCGCCGCGATCAGGTTGTTCTTGGCGTAATAGTCGGGCAAAAAGATCACGTCAGGATTGGCCGCGGCCACCTTGCCCAAGATCGCCGAAAAGTCCGTGTCGTCCTTGTTGTACGCCTCGTACACGGACACCGTCCCGCCCATGGCCTCGAACGACGCCTTGTAGTACTCTGCCAGGCCCTTGACATAGTCGTTTCCGACGTCAAAGAGGATCGCAGAGGTCTCAGCGCCCAGCTCACGGGCCAGAGCAGCCACCACCTCGCCCTGGAAGGGGTCGAGGAAGCAGGCGCGAAAGACGAACTCTTTGTTGCTGCCGTCTTCGTTGATGGTTACCGCGGGGTTGGTCGAGGTCGGCGAGATCTGCAGGACGCCCTGCGCCTCGGCGATCTCGGATACGGGGATCGAGGCGCTCGAGCACACCTCACCGATGATGTAGTGGACACCATCCTCAAAGATCACCTTGTTGGCTGCGTTGGCCGCTTCTTGGGCGTCGCAACGCGAGTCGGCGATCACGACCTCGATATCCCATCCATCGGCGCGGGCCTCTTCGATGGCCATCATGGCGCCGTCGCGGGTGGATTCGCCAAAGGTCTTGACGTCGCCGCTCAAGGGCGCCAGGATCGCGATCTTGATGGGTGCGTCTGTATCAGGCGCAGCCTCTTTGGTCGTGCAGGCGGTTGCCAGCAGCGAAACGGCCAGAAGAACGGTCAGCAACACTCCCCATTTGGACTTCATCTCGTGCTCCTCCTTAGCTTGCGAGCAAACTGATCTCCGTCTCTGCTCTCGTGGGGATGGTAACCCCAGCTTCCCGCCATTGGGCACGAGCACCATTGCTCACCGTTTTAGTTGTTACCCTCAGCGCCCTCCTGATGCCGCGTATCTGAAGGGTACAGACTGGCGAGCATTATAGCACAAATACAAGTGTACCATAAAACGCCCGCGCCGCCGCACCGTTCAACCGCAGCCGCACCAGGTGTTGGCTGCGGCGCCGGCCTGGCCAGCACACGGCCAGGCCGGCGCCGCTTGGTCGCTATTCGACGGGCGAAATCCACCGCGCATAGATCTGGTCATACATGCCCGAGCTCTGGACGCGCGACAGACCCTCATTGAACATCTCGAGGAACTCTTGGTTCTGGCCCTTGTTGACCAGGGCGCCATACTCTTCGCTGGTAATGGCGTCGCCCACGATCTTGAGGCGGCCGGCGAACTGGGCCGAAAGAAGGGCATAGTCGGCGGCCACGGGGGTATCCACCACCACGGCGTCAATGTTGCCGCTCACCAGGTCCAAGAGCGCCAAATCGGCCGAGTCGTACTCTTTGAGGATGGCGCCCGCGATATCCTGGATGGCAAAGGCGCCGGTGGTGCCGATCTGCGCGCCCACGTTGCGCCCGGAGAGATCGTCGGGGCCCAGGATCTCGGTGTCATCGGCGCGCACGACGATGGCCTGTCCGGCATTGATGTACGGATCGGTAAAGTCGTACTTTTCCTGGCGATCCGCGCGGATCGTCACCGCCGACATGATCACGTCATAGTCGCCGCTCTCGAGCCCGGCAAAGATGCCATCCCAGGCGGTGTTCTTGATCTCGAACTCGAACCCCATCTCCTCGGCGATGGCCGTCAGGAGATCCACGTCAAAGCCGACGATCTCCTTGTTCTCATCCACAAACTCCATCGGCGGGAAGGACGCATCCATGGCCACAACATAGACCTTGTCCCCCTCAGCCCCGCTGCTGGCCGGCGCGTCTGTGCAGGCGGTTGCCAGCAACGCCACGGCCAATAGAACGGTCAACAACGCTCCCCATTTGAACTTCATTCCGTGCTCCTCCTTAGCTTGCGAGCAGACTGATCTAGCCCTCTGCCTTCGAGATGACCTTTGCAGAGGGGCGCCCTCCGTATTCCCAGCTTTGGGCGCGAGCACCCTTGCTCATCGTCTCGAATGCTACCCTTCAGCGCCCTCCTGACGCCCTGTTGCTGAAGGGTAGAGACTGCCGGGGATTATAGCACAAATGTGAGTGTACCATAAAACGTGGATCGGCCGGGCGGTCTCCGCGTTCGGTGCGATTATCATCCGAGTTGACACACCTCCTGCGCTCTTGGCGATATTCCGATCTGCGCAAAAGCGCCTGGGCATAGATCACTCCTCGAACCGGCGCCCGGCCTGGCGGCACAGTTGCTTCACCAGGGCGCGCCCCGAGATGGCGGCATTGGGGAGCCCGATCATGGCCTTGGCCCACTGGCCCACGTGGTGGAACCCTTCAAGGCCCGGCAGGGTCTTGGTCAGCCCCTGGAACATGACCTTCATGCCGCCCTTGGGGGCGCCCCAGGGCTGCCAGCCCCGAAAGCTGCCGGTGTAGCGCTCCACGGTCACAGGAGTGACCACGTCCCATGCCTCCACGTTGGCGGCCAGCCCCGGCCAGCGCTGGTCCAGCTTTTGGGCCACAGCATCGGCGATGGCGCGCTTGGCAGCGCGATAGGCGGCGGGGTCCTGCTCGCGCAGCTCCTTCCAGGGCGCATAGGCGCCTGTGGCCACAGCCTTGACGACCGACTTGCCCGGCGGCGCCATGCCCGCGTCGTGGGCCATGGTCTCGACATAGAGGGCGCTATGGGAACGGCCGGCGATCTCGATCGGCTCGTCATACAGCAGCGTCAGATGATGGGGCTCATCCGTCAGGTCACGGTTCACGCCCAAATAGACCGTCAGGCCAAACTCCTGCTCCTCCGGGTAAGCCTGGTAAAAGGCGTCAATGATGGGGTTGGTGTAGCGGCCGCCCAGCATCCTGAATACCGTGGCATAGCCATCGGCTGCGGAAACGACCAGGTCGGCCCGGCGCTCTGTGCCATCGGCCAGCCGCACGCCCCGCGCCCTGTCGCCCTCGATAATGATCTCGCGCACCGGCGCCCTGTAGACGAGCTCGCCGCCCAGGGCTTGGTACCGATCCGCCATGCGCTGGGACATGGCGCCCGAGCCGCCCCAGGGCCGGCCCAGATCGCCCCGCTGGAGGCCGCCCAGAAACATGACATTGGCCATGACGGGGATGCCGGCCCCGTCCATGCCATACTGGGCGCGGGCCAGGGCGCGCTGCATAAAGGGATCGGTGAACTGGGCGGCCAGTTGGTCCAGCCGAATGCCGCCGCAGCGCATAATGGTAGGAAAGCGCAGGGCCAGGCGCAGGTTACCTGCCAGGTCGTGCAAGCCCATAGCCATGACGTCAGCCTTGGCCAGGGAACGCGCCGCCCCCACATAGCGCCGGACGGCCGGGCCATCGCCCGGCGCCAGCGCCAGCATATGGGCCTGAAGGCGATCCAGGTCGCCATAGAGATCCAACGCCTGCCCGTCAGGGGCCTCGATGCGCACCAGGCTTTCGTCGTTCAGGATGGGCGTGTCATCCAGGGCGCCCAGGGCGCGCCAGACGCGGTGCAGGGGAGAAGCGGGGGCGGTGCCGGCCATGTGGTGCAGGCAGTAATCAAAGACATAATCGCCCCGCTGCCACGAGGCGCACACGCCGCCGGGGCGGTCGTGCTTTTCCAGCAAAAGCGTTTCATAGCCATTCATGCGGGCATAGCAGCCCGTCGCCAGGCCCGCGACCCCTGCCCCGATGATGATCATGCTACCAGTGGTCATGCCCCACCTCCTCGTTGACACGTCCGGAACCGGTTGATTATACTACGTTTGCATCAAGCTGCGCTCGGCGGTGCACAGTGCAAACTGAGGGGGAAGACGTGAGGATATTCTACCGCGTGTTGCAGGCCCGCTGGCCGGGAGGAGAGGACTGGCGCGATTGGGGCTTTGTATACCGGCGGGCTGATACGCCCACTGCCCCGATCTCACTGCACCACAACCTGGACGAGTTCCAAGAGCTGGTGCAATGCCTCATGCGGCAGATGCGCGAGGAGAGCCCCCCTTTGGAGCGGGCCGATTGCATCTTGCAGGGGCTGGGGGGCGTGTGCCGCTTGCTGCCCGAGGTGCACGAATACGCTGCCGAGGGCCCTGAATCGGCCTTGCTGAACGCCGTCGAGGCGCACGTGTTGGGGCTGGGGCGCATGGCCCACCAGGAACCCGCCGAAAACGACATTCGCATCTTTGCCGGGCGCGCCAACCGTCCCCTGGCCCAGGCGGTAGCCCGGCGCTTGGGCTCGCCCCTGGCCTCTTTGACGGTGCGCTCCTTCCCTGATAGCGAGGTCTATATTCAGATAGACGAGGTGGTGCGCAAGACCGATGTATTCGTGATCCAGCCCTGCACCGCGCCGGTGAACGAGCACCTGATGGAGATGCTGCTCATGGTGGATGCGTTGCGCCGGGCGTCGGCGGCCCAGATCACGGCCATCGTGCCCTACTTTCCCTATGCGCGCCAGGAGCGCATGGCCCAGGGGCGCGAGGCCATCAGCGCGCGGCTGGTGGCTACCATGCTCGAGACGGTGGGCGTGGACCGGGTGATCTATGTGGACATTCACGCCGAGGCCACCCAGGGTTTTTTCACCGTGCCTGTGGACCGGCTCCAGGCCTATGCGATCCTGGCCGACTATTTTCGCGACAAGCCCTATCTGCAAGATGCCGTCATTGTCGCGCCCGATGTGGGCCGGGCGCGCCTGGCTGGGCTCTATGCCCAGGCGTTGGGCATCCCCCTGGTGTTGATGCAAAAGCGGCGCGAGGCCGGGGGCCGGGTCGAGACCACCCATGTGGTGGGCGATGTGCGCGGTAAAGTGCCCATCCTGATTGACGACATTATCGCCAGCGGCAGCGTACTGACCCAGGTGCCCTCTCTGCTGGAACAGGGGGCGCGCCCCGAGGTGCACGTGGCCATCACCCACCCGGTGCTGTTGCCCAGCGCCCTGCCGCGCCTGGACGCCCCCTGGCTGGACGAGTTGGTGGTCACAGATACGGTGTTGGTGCCGCCGCCCAAGCGCCACCCCAAGCTGCGCATCCTGAGCGTGGCGCCCATGCTGGCCTATGCCATTCGGGGCATCCACCGGGGCACCTCAATCAGCCCCTTGTGGCGCGCCGATGCGCCCCGTAGCCTGGGCTTTTACGACTAGCCACCATACCGGAGAGTAACAAGTGAGCAAGAGACTGGCAGACAAGGTTGCGATCATCACCGGCTCGACATCGGGCATCGGGCGGGCCAGCGCCGAGCTGTTCGCCCAAGAGGGCGCCCGCGTGGTAGTGCACGGGCGCCGGGAAGGGCTGGGGCAAGAGGTGGCGGCGGGCATTCAGGCGGCAGGCGGCGAGGCGATCTATGTACCGGGCGACATCACCGACCCCGAGACCCCGCAGATCCTGGTAGCCAGCGCCATCGAGGCCTTTGGCCGCCTGGATATCCTGATGAACAACGCCTGGAGCGGCCCCAACGGGCGCCTGACCGAGGTGCCGCTGGAAGACCTGGACCTGAGCTATCAGACCATCATCCGCGCGGCGGTGATCGGCAGCCGCTGCGCCATCCCCGAGATGATCAAGGGCGGGGGCGGCGTGATCCTCAATGTCGCTTCGGTGCATGGCATCCTGGCCTCGCGCTCCTACTTTCCCTATGACGCCATGAAAGCGGCCCTGGTGAACCTGACCCGCCAGATGGCCGTGGATTACGGCCCACAGGGCATCCGCGTGAACGCCATCTGCCCCGGCATGATCGTGACGGAAAAGAACGTCGGCATCTTGCAGGCCAACCCCGAGCGGATGCGTCTGCAACAGTTGATCTATCCCCTGGGCCGGCCCGGCACCACCCACGAGGTGGCCCAGGCGGCCCTGTTCCTGGCCTCGGATGAGGCCTCGTTCATCACGGGCCACGCCCTGCTGGTGGATGGCGGGCTCACGGCCCAGTTGCAGGATTCGGTGGGCGCGACGGTGCAGCGCGCCCTGGCGGAGGACGCCCAGGCCTAGAGAGCCGCTCGATGCAAAACCTGGAGGAGAAACAGATGGTCACGCGGGTCTTTTGTTGCCAGCAGGATGCCGACCGGATCACGATCTACCGCATGGACGCCCACACCGGTGCCCTGGCCGTCGAGGGTCAGTACGAGCTGCCAGATGGCCCCGCGCCCCTGGCGGTGGACCCGCAAGGCCGCTGGCTGGTGGTGGGCCTGCGCCGCCGCCCCGGTCTGGCCACCCTGCGCCTGGACACGGCGCGCGGCCTGGGCGAGGTCATCAGCGCCATCGAGCTGCCCGTGGACCCCTGCTATGTCTCGACCGACCGCGCCGGGCGCTATGCCCTGACGGCCTACTATGGGGCTGGGCGCTGCGCGGTGCATCGCATCGGCGAGGATGGCGCGCTGGCACAAGAGGCGGTGCAGTGGATCGAGACGGCGCCCCACGCCCATTGCATCCGCACCGATCCCTCCAACCGTTACGCCTACTTGCCCCACACCGTGCCCGCCAACCAGATCCTGCAATTCGCTTTCGATGCCGCCAGCGGGCGCTTGACGCCCCTGCCCCAACCCAAGGCGCCGGTGCAACCGGAGGCCGGGCCGCGCCACTATTGCTACCACCCCAGCCTGGACCGGGTGTACGTCTCCAACGAGGATAGCTCCACCGTCAGCAGCTATGCCCTGGATGCCGGTACGGGGCAGCTCGAACTCATGCAGACCCTCTCGACGTTGCCGGAGGGGTTCACGGGCAAGAATAGCTGCGCCCAGATCCACATGAGCCCCAACGGGCGTTGGCTGTTCGTCTCGAACCGGGGGCACGATAGCCTGGCGGTGTTTGGCGTGGCCGGGGATACGGGGCTGATCACGGCGGCGGGGCACCGGCCCACCGAACCCACGCCCCGGGTGTTCGGAATGGAGCCCTCGGGGCGGTTCCTGTACACGGCGGGCCTTGGCTCCGACCGGCTGGCGGCCTATGCCCTGGATGACGCCACCGGCCAACTGGACGAGATCGCGACCTATGCCCTGGGGCGCAACCCGATGTGGGTGTTGGCGCTGGCAATGGGGGGCGCGGAATAGGGGCGGCTCTAGCTCAGCTCGACGCCATGCACCCGCACAAAGGCGTTCAGCGGGGTCTCGCTCAGCTCGCGGATGCTCCGAAAGCCAAAGGACTCGTAAAAGCGCCGCGCCCGCTCGTCGTCGTCGGTGAGCAGGACATGTAGCCGCACGTGGGCATAGCGCTCCAGGCAATGGCGCAACAGCAGCGTCCCGACCCCCTGGCCCTGATAGCCCGGCAACACCAGCAGGTCTTGCAGGTAAAAGACCGAGACGTCGTCCGAGAGGGCGCGGGCCAGGCCGATCAGCCGCTCCTCGTACCAGGCCGAGACCACATAGGTCGAGTTGCGCAGCGCGCGCGGCAGATCCGGCCGTCGCTCCGAGACGGTGTAGGCCTTCCAGCCCACCGAATCGTACAGGCCGATCAGTTCGCTCAAGGGAATCTCGCACCCAACGCGCAACTCTACCTGGGATGCGTCCATGCTCTACCACACCTCACATCGAGATTGACCGTCTGGCTCTGTGCAGGCATGGGCGGCGCCAGCGTCAGGGGGATTATCCCGCAACCGGGCGAGGGTGTCAATCGGCGGCCCCGAGCGCGCGCGGCGTGTAACTGTTCAACTCTGAGGGGATGGGCTCTTGACTGCTCAGGACGGTGATGCCCACATCCCGCAATCGGTGAGCCCTCGCTCGGCTTGGGAGCGCGCAGTTGCACTGCGCTACGCTGCAGACGCATGTATGCGTACGCAGCGTAGCGGGCGGGACGCCCGCCCTCCAAGGTTCGCCGCCGCCGTCCACAATGTGTTGGCCGCTTTCCCTCCCATTCTGAATTGATACTGTGGCGTCCTTCTGGCTGCCATCACTCCTCCGGCGGCGTTGGCGCCTCGCCCCGCGCCAGCGAGGCCACCAGCGCCACGGCGCACAGCGCCGACGAGATCGTAAAGGCGACCCGCACGCTCTGGACGAACGCGGCATGGTTGGCGGGGGTGATCTGCACCTGGCCCATGAACAGGCCAAAGAGGATCAGCACCACACCCATGCCGAGCATCTGCCCAAAGGTGCGCATGGTGGCCACCATGCCCGAGGCCACGCCATAGTGGCGGCGGCGCACCGCCCCCATGATGGCGCTGGTGTTGGGCGAGGAAAAGAGGGCAAAGCCAAAGCCCAGCACCAGCAGACAGGCGACGATATAGCCCATGCCGGTGGCGGCGTTCAGGCGCGTGAGCATGACCAGCCCCGTTAGGGTGAACGCCAACCCCAGGCTGGCCACCCAACGCACGGCGATGCGATCCGAGATCCAGCCCGCGACGGGCGAAAAGATGGCCTGCACGACGGGTTGGGCCACCAGCACGGCCCCGGCCTCGCGCGGGCTGAGCCCCTTGATGTACTGCAAGTACAGGCTCATCAAAAAAGTGACCGAGATGGTGGAGGCATAGTCAATCAGGGCGGCGATGCTGGAGAGGGTGAACACGCGGCTGCCCCGAAAGAGGCCCAGTTCGAGCAGGGGCGTCGCGATGTGCGCCTGGCGCCAGAGAAAGGCGGCCCCGGCCAGGGCGCCCAGCAGGATGAGCCAGACGCCGTTCAGGTTGGGCAGTTGGGCAAAGCCGATCATCAGCGCCACCACGCTGGCGCCATAGACCCCCGAGCCCAGCAAGTCAAAGGACTCGCCCGGCGAATCGGCCCACTCGCCCTTGACCTTCCAGAGGGTGAACGCCAGGGTGAGCAGGGCCAGGGGCACGTTGGCCCAAAAGACGCTGCGCCAGCCTAGGGCCTCGACCATGGCGCCGCCCAGGTAGGGCCCCACCGAGAGCCCCACGTACACGGCGGCCACATTGACGCCCAGGACGCGACCCCGCTGCCGTGGGGGATAGATTGAGGTGAGAATGGCCGTGCTGGTGGCAAAGATCAGGGCCGCGCCAATGCCCTGAAAGGCGCGGCTGCCCAGCAGGGTGGCCGCCGAGCCCGCCAGGGCGCACAGGGCCGACGCGAGGGTGTACAGGACGACGCCGATGATGAACAGCCGCTTGCGGCCATAGATATCGGCCAGCTTGCCAAAGGGCAGCAGGAACACGCCGGTAGAGAGGCTGTAGATGGTGGTCACCCAGCTCTGGGCGATGGCGCTCAGCTCCAGCTCACGCCCGATGGCGGGCAGGCTGATGTTGACGCCCGAGATCATGAACGGCGTGGAGAACGAGATCATGGTGACGGCGATGAGGGCGGCGCGCCGGCCGGCGGTGTCGTCCATGCATTGGCTCCTGTCGGGTGGGGCTGGGCGGCGAATGGCCCTACTCTAGCGCAGGCGAGGAGGCGGGTCAAACGGGGGAGGCATCACCCCCACGAACCTTGACGTGCCCAGTCCGCAACTGCGACAGCCCTCACCCCCACGGGTGTTGACGTGCCCAGTCCGCAACTGCGCCCCCTCTCCCACAAAGCTGTGGGAGAGGGGGTAAACGGGACCCGCTCTGCGAGCGGGTCCCGTGGGGGGGGGGGAGGGCCCCCTACCCCTCCGCCCTGGGGATCCACACCCGCATCGCGCCGGGGCCGCGATTGGCCCAGGCGTAATAAGGCACGGCCGTCAGGGTCGCCGGGCGCTGGGCCGGGGTCTCGTCGCTGGCGGGACGGTAGAGGGCATCGCCCCAGGGCGTTGGGTCGGCCAGGGAGCCCCGGGCCTCCACCACCATGACGCCGCCCAGCAGGTCGCCGCGCCAGGCCGCCTGCATGGGTGCCCCCAGGGCCAGGCGCGCGTCCAGCAGATCGGCGGCGGCGGACTGGTCGCCCACTCTTTGGTCGCCCGACCCCTGGTCGGCATCTTCCAGACAGTACACCAGAGGCCCGCGCTCGATGCAGACGCTGCCCCGGATGGCGTCCACCCTCGGGTGGGGCTCGGTGAGGCGGGGCGCCAGGGGCAGGTGCAGCTCTACCACGTCGCCCGCGCGCCAGGCGCGGGTAAGCTCGGCATAGCTGCCGGCAAGGGCGGGGGTCTCGACCCTCTCGCCCCCCACGTCGAACCAGGCGCCCTCGGCCCAGGTCGGGATGCGCAGCGCCAGGGTCCAGGGTGCGCCGTCGGTCTCCTCGATGGTCACTTGCACGCGGCCCTCCCAGGGATAGCGGGTCTCCATGTGCAGGCGGCGCGCGCCGCCCCCAGGGGCGGGTGCCTGCACCGTGGCCGCCAGGTATTGGTGCAGTTGCACGCCCGCCTCGTCCGCCGTGGCGGCATAGTGGCCGATCATGGCGATCTGGCGCATGACGTTGGGCGGGCAGCAGGCGCAGGCATACCACTCGGGGCGCTCGACCCCACCCCTGCTCTGGAGCGGGTTGACGTAGAAAAAGCGCCGCCCGTCCAGCGAGACGCCGCTCAAAAAACCGTTGTACATCGAGCGCTCCAGCAGGTCGGCGTAGCGGGCCTCGCCCGTGGCCAGCAACATGCGCCAGTTCCACATCATGGCGGCGATGGCGGCGCAGGTCTCGCAGTAGCAGCGGTCGGCGGGCAGCTCGTAGGCCTGGCCAAACGCCTCGCCGGTAAAACGCGCCCCAAACCCGCCGATGACGTGCATCTTGCGGCCCGTCATATCGCGCCAGAGGCGGCGCATGGCCGCCAACAGCGCGGGCTCGCCCGTCTCCAAGTACAGGTCCGTCACGCCGGCGGTGAGGTAGAGTTGGCGCACGGCGTGGCCCTCGACCACATCCGCCTGGCGCACGGGCACGCGATCCTGGTGATACTCGGGGCCATAGTGGCGCCGGTCGCCCCGCATGACGCCGCGCCCGCGCTGGTCCACAAAGAACTGGGCCAGGTCGAGATAGCGGCGCTCGCCCGTCTCGCGGTACATCTCCACCAGGGCCAGCTCGATCTCCGGGTGGCCGGGGGCGCCCGCGCGCTTGCCGGGGCCAAACACCGAGTCAATGTGGTCGGCCACGCGGCAGGCCACCGCCAGCAGCCGGGTGTTGCCGGTGGTGCGATGCAGGGCCACGGCGGCCTCGAACAGGTGCCCGGCGCAATACAGCTCGTGGCCGTGGTCCAGATCGGCCCAGCGCTGTTCAGGGGCGGCCACCTGATAGTAGGAGTTCAGGTAGCCGTCCTCCTGCTGGGCCGCCTCCAACAGGGCGATCAGCTCGTCGGCCATCGCCTCGACCTCGGGATCGCGCCGGTTGCCCAGGTCATAGGCGGCGGCCTCCAGCCACTTGTAAACGTCGGAATCCATGAACAGCGGGGGGCGATACGCCCCCTCGCCCTGGCCCGCCGCCAGGCGCAGGTTGTTCAGGTTGCCCGCGCGCTCTAGCTGTTCATAGCCGTGGCGCAGGGTCACCGTGCGGTTGACATGCTGCTTGTGCCCCCAAAAGCCCCCCGTAACCGAGATGGCCCCCAGGGGCAGCGAGCGCCAACGGGCATGGGCGCTCTTGGCGGTATCGGTGTGCATGGCTATCCCTCCTACAATGCTTATCTATCGTCGTGCTGTTTTGCGGTCTAGCTACCGTACATTTTCATAGATAAGACGCGATTCTCACAGCCGGAGGCGTTCTTGAGCGGTATATTGGATAGTATTGCTGTTGATTGCCGTATTATGGCCATCACCCCCCCAGCGGAACTCGCCCCCGAAGCGAGTTCCGCTGGGGGGTGATGGCTTGCAGGGCCGCAAGGTTTGGTCGCCGACAACTTTTTCGTCCTGCTGGGCCATCCTTTCGTTCAAACTATTCGATAGCCAGCTACGGTATCTCTGTGATTCTGAACAAGACCTGTCCCCTACAGCTCGTCCAGCAGGTGCGGCAGCGAAACAGGGCCCTCTCGCATCAGCGCCTCGATCTCGTCCATCTCTAGCGGGGCGCCACCGGTCAGCACGTCGCGGCCCTGTTCGGTCACCACCACGGTATCTTCGACGCGCAGGTAGAGCCGCTCCTCCGGCACCCATAGTTGCGGGTCTATGGCGAAGACGGCGCCAGGCGCCAGGGGGCGACTGTGATAGTCGCCGTCGTCGTGGACGGCCAGGCCCACGGGATGCGAAAGGTGCCCGCGAAAGGCCAACATGCGTTCCGCCCCCTGGCGGTAGATCTCTTTGCTAAAGGGCCAGCCTGCCCAGACGGCGCGCATCGTCTCGGCGGCCTCGTCCAGGATGCGCTCCGGCAGGGCGCCCGGGCGTATGGCATCCAGCAGCGTCTTGTGATAGGCCAGCACAAAGCCGTACAGCTCGCGCTGCCACGGGGAAAAGCGCCCGCTCACCGGCCAAAGGCGCCCGATGTCGTTGGTGTAATAGTCGCACTCGGGGGCGTAATCCATGAGCACCAGATCGCCCGCTTGCAGGGGGGCGTCGCAGCGGAAATAGTGGATGTGCCAGATGTTCTCGCCGCCGGCGATGATGGGCCGATAGCCCTCTCCCTGGGCGCCGTTGACGGCATAGATATAGCCCGCCAGGGCTCCCAGCTGGCCTTCGATGATCCCCGGACGGGTGACGCGCATGGCCTCGACCACGGCCCTGGCTGCCAGCGCCCCTGTGCGGCGCATGACGGCCACCTCGCGAGGGGACTTGACCGAGCGCAACTCGTCAAGGATGGGCGTCAGATTGCGCACGGCGAGCCTGGGGTTGCGCGAGCGCAGCAAGGCGATCAGGCGCTGCTCGCGGGCCGGCTGGCCATCCCAGGGATCGAGGGCCAGGGCCCGGTCGGCGGCCTCCAGATCGGGGCGGGTGGTGGCCTGGAGTTCGGCGGGGGCGTGGGGGGTGTAGAGGGTCTTGGCCTGGGCCAAGTCCTCCGTCAGCCGCTCTAGCGGGTACACCGCCTCGACGCCGGTGATCTGGCGCACCAGCTCCACATCCTCCGCGCCGGGCCAGGCCCCTTCGGCCAGCTCGGCCTGGCCGCGCCAGGGAAGGTACAGGGCCGAGGAGCGGGCGCCGCCATCCATCAGGAGATACGCCTGGGGCGTCTCTAACCCGGCGGCATAATAGAACTCGTTGGTCTGCCGAAAGCGTACATAGCCACGGGGCGGCGGCGCGCCCTGGATCAGGGCAACGGCGCCGGCGCCGATGGCGGCCAAGATACGTTCGCGCCGCGCCGCAAATTCGGCAGCAGGAAAGGCAGAGGGCACAGGCATAGCGTCTCTCTCCTTTGGCCCGTATGGGCGGGTTCTGCGTACAACGCCGCCATTGTAGCCCGCACCCGGAGGGTCGGCAAGAGCTAGACTACGGGCGCCCCCTCCGCTATAATGGAACTGTAAGGACAGGCAGCAGGCCGATGTCGGCGCGATCGAGAGGGCCCATAGGCGCCCGGATGATTGGCTACCTGGCTAGACCTGTCCAGAAGGGAGAGATCACCCCATTGTTTCGGGCGCCATCGAGGCAGACCGGCCCAGTTCCCGTGGACCAGGAGGTCAACATGACGCAGGAAATCCTGAAACTGTGGATGATTCGCCCCAAAGAGGCCTATTACAGGCTCTCGGCGGAGGAACGACAGGCGGTCTCTGACCGGGCGCGGGCGGCGCTGGCCCAGGTGGGCGGCGAGTATATCGCCATCTGCTCCTCGTCCTGGTGCTCCGAGCAGTGGACGATCTGGGGCGTGGAGCGTTTCCCCAATATGGAGGCGGTGCAGCGCCACGCCCGGCTCATGGAGGAGATTGACGCGCTGCGCTATTTCGAGTCCATGACGCTGCTGGGCACGCCGGGGGCCTGAGCGCCCAGGCGGCCGAGCTGCCTATACACCACGCCACGCATGGTTGCCCTCCCCAGTTCACCCTTGGGGAGGGCTGCCCCGATCTAAAGCTCTAGAGGAGGATACGCGCCACCCATGTACGAAAAGCTCTGGATGAACCAAGGCCCGGCCGCCAGGCTCTTGTTGGTGCTGGCCCTGTTGGTCGGGCTCTGCGCCTGCACGGGGGCAGGCATATGGCTGGCGTGGTCGGCGGCAGCGCCCGAATCCGCCGAGATCGAGGCAGCCGCCACCAGCACGCCTTTGCCAGAGCCTACGCCTTTGCCAACGATTCCCCTTACGGGCACGCTCACAGTGCACTTTTGCGACGTGGGCCAGGGGGATGCCATCCTGCTGCAAGGCCCCGATTTCACCCTCCTGATTGATGCCGGCCGACACGACCGCAACGATGTCTTGCCCTACCTGCGTTCGGTGGGGGTTGAGAGGCTGGATCTGCTGGTCGGCACCCATCCCCACGCCGATCACATCGGCCAGTTCCCCCAGGTGCTGGAGGCGTTGCCCGTCGGCGAGGTGTGGCTCTCGGGCGACGAGCACACCTCGCTGACCTATGAGCGGGCGCTGGATGCCATTCTGGCCTCAGAGGCCGGCTACCACGAACCCCGCGCCGGCGAAGTGTTTCTCTTTGGCAGCGCCCGGGTGGAGGTGCTGCATCCCGAAAGGCTTACGGGCAGGCTGCACGACGGCTCGATCTCGTTGCGGATCGTGTTTGGCGAGGTGGCCATTCTGCTCACGGGCGATGCCGAGGCGTCCGCCGAGAGCGAGATGATTGCCCGGGGATACCCGCTGCGCTCCCAGGTGTTCAAGTTGGGGCACCACGGCTCCAGCACCTCCAACTCGGCGCCTTTTCTGGCGGCGGTGTCACCCGAGGTAGCGATCTATTCCGCAGGGCTGGGCAACAGCTATGGCCATCCCCACGCAGAGGTGATCGAACGCCTGGGGGCAGCCAGGATCCCGGTCTATGGCACAGATCGCTACGGCGCGATCCGCGTGATCACCGATGGCCGCCAGATCGTGATCGAAACAGAGCGTGGCCGGGCGGACACCTTGCCTGGTGAGGGCCTGGCGGCAGGGGGGCAGACCCGATGAGCGCCTACCGCCTGTGGCCCTGGGCCAGAGGGAAAGGCTTGAGGGCGCTTGGGCGCTCTCAAGGGTGCGGGCGCCAAGCCGGTGCGCCTCAGCGGCCCGATTCGGATCAAGCGCCGCCGCCGGAGCAGGCGCCGAGCGTGCCAGAGCGTGCCGTGGTGGACCGGATCGTGGATGGCGCGTTTGCCGTGCTGCTGGTTGGCGAGGCGGAAAGCGAACGGATCGAGCCCGTGGACCTCTTGCCGGAGGGGACCGTGGCAGGGGATTGGCTGCGGGTGCGTTACCGTGGCGACGCGCTGGTCGAGGCGACGCCGGACGCCGAGGCCACCGACCAGGCCCGCGAGCGCATCGCTGCCAAGCTGGCCCTGCTGCGCCGGCGGGGCTCCCGGGCCCAGCGCGACGAGGGCTAGCCGGCAGCGCCCGGCGGGGCGGCGATGAGCGGACGCGGCCAAACCGACATACGAACCGGCCCCCTGGGGAGTTCCCCAGGGGGCCGGTTGTCGTGCTAGAACCAGGAACTCTAGAGACCACGAATCATGGTCTGTGGCCCCTACTCCTATTGCTCAAAGTACCACTGCTCCGGGCACTCGGGGAAGGACCACAGGCTGTCCCACGTCCAGAAGCCGCCCGTCTCAGAAACGTTCTTGAGGTTGTTGCGCACGAACAGCGGGTGCGGCGCGTTGCCGACGCTGCCGATGGTCCAGATGTGCTCCGCCTGGCTCTCCAACACCTTGCGGGCCGGCTCCAGCTCATCGGTCAGCATATACTCGTCCAGCCAGTTGTACAGGTCCTTGATGACTTGCGGGGGCTCTTCGCCCTGAGCGCCACGGGTGTTGTACCAGCGGCCCCACAGCCCGCCCCAGCAGTTCTCGTCCCCGTCAATGGGGGCAAAGTACTTGGGTCGGCGCAGGAACAGCGTATCAGCCGTCTCATCGCCGTGCCACAGAGACATGGGCTCCTCGTTGGCCAGGATCTTTTGGGTCAGCAGCGTGCGGGTGATGGACTTCCACTGGATCTCGACGCCGATGGCCTTCCAGTACTCGGTGACCAACTCGGTCATGGGGCCCTTGGGGGTCTCGCTCTCGTACAGGTCCCAGGAGATGATCATGGGCTGCTTGCTCACCGGCCAGAGGCGGTGGGTCTTGGCAGCGTTCCACTCCAGGCCCATATCATCCAGCAGGGCATTGGCCTGATCCAGATCGTACGCGGCATAGGCAGCCGCGTACTCGGGCCTGTAGTGCCGCGAGGTCGGGATGACCGTCATCTGGGTCTCGGAGGCGTTCCCAAAGTAGATGATGTTGTTGATGTCCGCCCGGTTGATGGCCAGCGAGAGGGCCTGACGGAAGCGGTCATCAGAGAACACCTCGCGCATCTCATCATTCGGCCAGTTCATGTTGACGTTGTAGACCACCTCAGAGCCCTTGCCCGATTGCCAGAGCACCATGCGCGCATTGGACTGGGCCGCCCCTTCGGCATAGGTGGCATAGAACAGGATGCGCAGCTCAAACCCGGCAAAGTCATAGGTGCCGCCCACGGTCTTGGCATCCAGGATCGAGAGATCGGCAGCCTTGTCGTTATTGATCTTGTCAATATACGGCAACTGGTTGCCCTCGGGATCCACGGCCAGATAGTAGGGGTTGCGCTCCAGGAATGACATGCTGGGCGTGTCGCGCAGGGTGATGAACGATTCCAGCTTGGGCCGATCAATGCTCTGGTTGCGGTTGTTCTCTCGTCCGAACAACTGATACCAGAAATCAAAGCCGGCGGCTTTGGCCAGATCGTTGGCATCCGGGTTGTACTTGATGTGGAACTGCTTCACATAGTGCGAGGGCACCCAGCCATTGTGATCCCAAAACGCGTACAGGTGGGCCATGTTCACCAGGACAAAGGACGGGCGCGGGATGGCAAAGGTGAGCTTGTAGGTATAGTCATCAATAATATCCAGCTTCATCACCTCGCCGCCAGGCGTAAAGTCCGTGGATGGCACGGGCGTGATCTCGGTATTGAGCAGCACGTCCTCATACCAGAACTTGATGTCCGCCGAAGTGAGAGGCGCGCCATCGGACCATTTCAGGCCCCTACGCATGTAGCAGGTCACCTCTTTAAAGTCCGGGGTGACCTCCCAATCCTTGAGGATCAGGGGCACGGCATGGGTCAGGTCTTTGGAGATGCGCAGCCAGTTGGGCCGCCCCATAACCTGCTGGGTATCGTTGTGATACAGGTTCATGCCCAGGCCGCCCACGGTGATGGTGCCGCCGTACTGGCCAATGCTGTCGGTCACCTCGATCACCAGGGGCTCCTCGGGCAGGCGCTCCTCGACGGGTGGCAGCTCGCCTCGAGCCACCTTTTCGGCCAGCATGGGCGATTCCTTGAACTTGGGCGGCGCTGATGGCGCCTCCTCCTCGACGACGGCCGGCGGCGCCTCCTCAACGACGCCGGGCTCGGCGGGCGTTTCGGTCGTCTCACGCGTGCAGGCCGCGATGGCTACGCCAGCAACGGTGAGGCCTGTATACTTGAGAAAATCTCGGCGGGTGTGCTTGGGGAGATTCATTGCTTCACTCCTTGGCGCCCAGTTTGGGCTTGATACATGTCGACATTGACAGTTGACGAGATGGTACAGCTACTCTGCTAACCGCCTCCTTTCCATATACGCCTCGGGCTGGGGAGCTCTACGGGACAGGCCCTCCCACCCACGCCGGCCCTGACGACGTAAGGTTCTCGATTCAGCCGAAAAGCGGCTGATCCGCGCGGGCGCTGCAATGGCGCGCTGGCGGCGCGCTCGCCAACCAGAAGCATGCTTAGCATACTAAATATTCGTCCAATAGTCAAGCCCCAAGCAAGCCTTTTCTCATCGCGATGGCCGGGCCCGGGTCGGCGCGGGCCGCTCCGCGCTGCTCTGCGCCGGCGGGGCCCTGTTTGACCATGCCTCCAAGGGCCGCTACAATCGGACGCTAGGAAAGGGGTAAAGCTCAACGCGTGCGCACCGCTTCCCGATGGAGAGGAGTCCAGCTTTTCATGCCGTTCTCGCGCTCACGTGTGCAAGTTTGGCGCGCTGCGATTGTGGGGCTCTTTATCGCCCTCGCCCTCTCATACACCCTGACAATCCCCTTGGGCGAGGCGTATGACGAGTGGGCACATTTCGCCTATATCCGGTATGTCGTCAATCATCACGAACTCCCCGCTTCGGGCCAACGGCTGGTGCCTGAGGTCGCCTGGGACGCGACGCATCACCCCCCTCTGTACTATCTCTTTGGCGCACTGGCGACGTCCGGTATCGAGATGAGCGACAACCTGCGCCCTAGGCCCAACCCACACCTGCCGGATGGCTATACTCTGAATGCGTACATCCAGGGGCCAGAATCGCAGTGGCCCTGGTCGGGTTCGGTGTTGGGGATGCGCATCGCGCGGGGTGTCTCCATGCTCATGGGAGCGCTGACGGTGCTGCTCACCTACCACATTGGACGCCGTTTGGCGCCCGACCGGCCCGAGATCGCGCTGGCTTCGATGGCGATCGTGGCTCTGATGCCGCAGTTTCTCTTTACGAGCAGCATCATCACGAACGATATCGCCATTGCGCTCTTGACGACTCTGGCGGTTTTCCTCTCCATAAGGTTCATACAGGCACCCTCCTTTTGGGGCGTGTTCTGGCTGATGCTGACCACTCTGGCAGCGCTATTGACCAAGGCCAATGGCGTCGCATTGCTGCCATCTGCTATGACGCTGCTGATCGTCATGGTGCTCAGACGAGGAGGCCCTTTTGGCTTGGCCAAGCGTCTGGGGCTGATCGCCGGCGGCGTGCTGCTCTTGGCCAGCGCCGCGGGGCTCTTGATCCTGTGGGAATCCTGGAATACCTATCTTCACGGCCATCATTCGAGCGTTTCAGGGGCGATCACCAAGTACATCTTGCCCGCCATCCTGGGGGGCGCCGGACAGCGCGGCCAGATCCTCGCCTGGGGTATTCTGCCCGCCGGGCTGCGCTACACCTACCAGACCTTTTGGGCTGCCTTTGGCATGGGCAACATCCCGGCGCACGGCGCGTTCTATATTGCGATCACCGTCATGAACGTACTTGCTTTGCTGGGGGTGGGGCTTGGGCTTTTGCGTGGCAATGGAGCGCCCCGGAGAGGCCTGGCAGCGATGGGCATCATTGCCCTATGGACGCTCGTGCCACCCACCTTTTTGATCCTGAGCAGCCACATTACCGACGTATCGCCTGGCCGCTATCTCATGTCGTTGGCGCCCATCGTTGCCATCGTACAGGCCCTGGGCTTGGCGGAGCTGGCGCCGTTGCGACGCCGGCGCATCGTATTGGCAAGCTATGTATCCTTATTGTTGGCTTTTGCCATTGCCGTTCCCTGGCTCTATATTCGTCCGTCCTATGTCAATTCTGGGCGAGTCAGCCGGTCTCGTCTGGAGGAGATTGCCCAGCCGCTAGAGTTTCGTTTTGGCGATGCGTTGGCCCTTGTGGGCTATCGCCTGCCGGAGGCTACGGCCCATCCAGGCGAGATTACCGAGATCACGCTCTACTGGCAATGCCTGGGGAAAATGGAGGAAGACTATACCATCTCGGTACAGTTGCTAGATCCGAGCTTGGTCTTTTACGGCGGCGTCGCCTCGTATCCTGGGCGCGGCAACGAAGGCACCCAGTTTTGGGAGCCCGGCGAGATTATCGAGGACCGCTATCTGGTCAGGATAGGGGACGATTTCCCCGCGCCCGCGTTCGCCATGATCAAGGTGGAGGTGTTCCAGCACGGAACCTATGCGTTCCTGCCGCTGGCAACCCCGCGCGGGCAGGTGGAGAGCGGGGGCGCCGTCTTTGGGCGCTTGCGGGTCGTTGATCCGTCCATACGGCAGGGGGTATCCGGCCGCTCGGTGGGGGTCGTATTCGGCGAGGCGATTGCGCTTGCCGGGCAGCATGTAGAGGGCGCGTTCCAGGCCGGCTCCGAGATCGCCGTCTCGCTACGCTGGCGCGCGCTCGCGCCCCCGGATCAAGATTACACGGTGTTTGTACACCTCTTGGACCAGAGCGGTGAGATCCTGGCCCAAACCGATGGGCAGCCTTTGGCGGGGCGCTACCCCACGAGCCTCTGGCGCACCGGCGATACTGTACAAGATGTGCACCTGATCACGATCCCGGCCAACCTACCCGTGGGCGCATATCAGCTCGCCATTGGGATTTACCGGCTTGAGACCCTTCAGCGTCTTGCGGCCACAGACGCCGGCGGGACTCCCTTGGAGCAGAATCAGTATCTTGTCCCGATCCATATTGCAAAGGCCGCTGGCCCATGATGACCGGGTGCTGCCCACGGGCTCTAGGTGCGCGTCGCATACGCGAGGCTCATACCGGGGCCAAGGCCGCATACCATTCCCCAAAGATCTCGGCGAGGGAGCCATGAACCAAGTCGTAGAAAGGCAATGGGATAACAGAGCGTTTTCTGTCTTGCTGATCGCTTCTCTGGTTGTGGTGGCGATCTTGGGCACACTGTATAGCCTGACAACGCCACTGTTCGAGCCCCCTGACGAGCTGCAGCACTATCAATACATTCGCCATCTGATAGATCAAAGGACATTGCCGGTACAGCAGCCTGATGGCCCGCCATCTCAGAGCCATCAGCCTCCGCTGTACTACCTGGCCGGCGCCATGCTGGTTTCCAGCATCAATGACCCCTACGACATTCCGGATTACAACCCCTTTTGGGCATATGAGGCAGGCCAGGTAGGGAAAGACAATAAACGCCAATATCTGCCCGAGACAACACAGATTCTTCCGCACAACGGCACGGCGTTGGTTGTGCTCGTATTGCGCCTGTGGTCGGTTCTGCTGACTCTGGGAACGCTGATGGCTATGTGGCGTCTCGGCAGAATGATATGGCCCGGCAACTTGCCCAAGGTAGCTGCCATGCTCGCCGTGGGCGCCCTCAACCCGATGTTCTTGTACATGGGCGGCGCCGTTAACAATGATAGCCTGGTCATCTGCTGTGGCGCCTGGGTCCTCTTGCTTTCGGTGCTCGCTTTGCACAAAGGGTTCTCTCTGCTCACTACGCTTGCCCTTGGCGTCGTCTATGGGCTGGCCCTTTTAAGCAAACTGAACGGGCTCGCTCTTGCGGCCCCGTGGATAGCCGCCCTTGCGCTGTACTCTTTTAGGCAGAAAACGTTCAAATATTTGTTTGCTCGATTTTTCATCGTTTTTTTCGTTGCACTATTGGTATCTGGCCTCTGGTATATACGTAACTATGTTGTCTATGGCGATCCTTTTGCCTTGGAAATCGTCCTGCAAGTTTGGGGGCAGCGAGGCATAGATGAAATGAGCCTTGCACGCCTCTCTTCCGATATCGGCTTTGCTTTCATGAATTTCTGGGGCAGGTTTGGGTACGGGCAGGTTCCTATGCCTTTGGGGTTCTACCTAATATTCCTCTTTTTATTGGTATTCTCTTTCATAGGGCATCTTGTTCATATTGTTCACCCTGGATTAAAGAGGCTTTGGGAGGAAAGAGGTGGCCATTGGTTCGTACTTGGCTTTGCCTCGCTCGGCTTCACGGCCGCCATGCTATACTATCTCGTTCGCAATCCCACCGGAGGGAACGGACGTTACCTCTATCCTGCCATGCCAGCGTTCTCGGCACTGCTGGTTGCCGGGGTTTCCGTCTGGTTCGATAGATTGCGCCGCCCCTCTTGGGCATACGCCGGCCTCACATGCCTGATGGCCGGGCTGGCAGTATATACGCTGTTGTTCCTGCATCACACGTATGCTCCGCCACCGCGCTACGCATCTGCCGAGCGCCCCGAGATGCCCAATACCGCTGAGGTAGTGTATCCTGGACTGGGAACACTGATCGGGTATGGGGTGCACCCGGATTCTGCCGCGCCCGGCGAGGCGCTCGATGTCATTCTTTTCTGGCAAGTCACAGGCGAAACCGAATCTGATCATCGCATGTTTCTGCAGCTTGTCGATACGCATGGAGAAAGAATTGCTGGACGAGATACACATCCCGGCTTGGGGAATTATCCGACCAGCCTTTGGCAAGAGGACGAGATAATCGCAGATACCATCCGCTTGTCTGTGCCGATGGGGGATTGGGTACCCACGGGGGTGCATCTGAACCTGGGATTCTGGTCAGAGGATGGCAGTTACCTGCTCCCCACGCGCGACGGGCAAACCACGGCCACATTGGGGATCATTCGGCTGGGCCCCAGCAGCCCCCCGGCGCTGCAAGGGCATCGGCTCTATGCGCTGGGCGACGTCGTCGAGCTGACCCGGCTTGTTCCACCGAGTGAGGTAGGCATACCTGGCGCAACGCTCCACTTTGCCCTGACATGGCGCGCTCTGGCGAACCCGAGTGCGGATTATAGCGTTTTTGTGCACCTCCTCGACGCGGAAGGGAGCCTGGTTGCGACGTATGACCATCCGCCACAGGAGGGGGCATACCCCACCTCCCTGTGGCGCTCAGGTGACATGGTAATGGACGAACGGCAGATCGCGCTGCCTTGGGAGCTGAGCCCAGGGACGTACAATGTCGTCGCCGGATGGTACCGCGTGGATGATCTCTCGCGCTTGCCCGCAAGAGATGCTGTGGGCCAGACGCTGGATAATGGGGCAATGCCGCTATTCTCGGTTGTCGTCGAGCGTTAGGCGGCGCACTCGGCGCCGGCTCGAACGTGGAACGTGGGTAGACCGTATAGTTCATTCCGAGACGAGGTATCGTACATGCTTGCATCGCAGACGAGGCGCATCTCTCGCCCGCAGCCCGAGCCTTACCGCCGGATCGCCCTGGCCATCCTGGCGTGTTTTGTAGCGCTCGGCCTGGTGTATAGCGTCGTCAACCCGATCCTGGAGAGTCTGGATGAGATTCACCACTATGCGTACATCCAGTACATAGCCGATGGACACGGGCTGCCGATCCAGCGCCCTGGGGAGGCGACCTCCTATGAACAGGAAGGCAGCCAGCCGCCGCTCTACTACATCCTGGGCGCAGGGTTCACCTTTTGGGTCGAT
The DNA here is from genome assembly GCA_964482225.1 of uncultured Anaerolineales bacterium. Lineage (GTDB taxonomy): Bacteria > Chloroflexota > Anaerolineae > UBA1429 > UBA1429 > UBA1429. Next base: position 20,230 of record CAYZWT010000018.1, on the reverse strand, counting down.
AGCAGCGATTTCGCCGAGTTACTGGTGCGCAATCCACACGCCCGCATCGGCATCGGCCTCACCCGCGATAACCAGAACCTCATCCTCCATTCAGAGGCCGAAAGCTGGCCCTGGCGCGGCGCGACCCTGGCCATCCGGCTGGCGCGCTGGTTCTCCATTCTGCTAGGGGCGGGCGCCGTCTGGGGCGTCTACAGGCTCGGAATGGCCCTCTTTCCGCAGCGGCCAGCGATAGCCCTCGGCGCGATGGCCCTGACCGCGTTCAACCCCATGTTCATCTACCTCAGCGCATCGGTGAACAACGATAACCTGATCACATTGCTGGCCACCTGGGCGCTTGTGCAACTGGTCGAGATACTCTATCACGGATGCACGCCCAAGAGGCTGGTATGGCTGGGAGTCACGCTGGGGCTTGCTTCCTTGGCCAAACTCAGCGGGCTGGCGCTCGCGCCCCTGGCGGCCCTGGCGCTTGGCCTGGAGGCGCTCAAGGGGCATCTAGGCGAGGGTTGGCGTTGGTGGCCCAGGCGCGACATCCTGCACCGCTGGCTCCGCCACACAGCCCCCGTCCTTGGCGCGGCCCTGCTCATCGGCGGCTGGTGGTATGTGCGCAACCTTGTGCTCTATGGCGAACTCACGGGCGTTCACACCATGGTGGCCGTCTTTGGCCAACGCAACGACGTCTTTACCCTTCAGAGCGTATGGGAAGAGTTCCTGGGGTTTCGCATCAGCTATTGGGGCCTGTTTGGCGCCGTCAACGTGGTGCTCAGTCCGCTCTTTGCCGTCTGGATCCTGGAGGCGATCCTGTGGATCGGGGCGCTGGGCGCGCTCTATACGCTCCTTTCCGGGCGCATAGATGCTTTTGCGGGCGCCCTGGATCGGAGCAAGGCCCCGTTTCTCTTGAGCCTCCTCACCCTCGCGCTCTGGACCGTCGTCTTGCATATCTCGCTTTTACGCTGGACCCTGATGACCCGCGCCTCACAGGGGCGCCTGGTCTTTCCCGCCATCGGCGCCATCTCGCTCATCGTGGCCTGGGGGCTATGCGCCCGGTCGCGCCCGCGACGCTGGCCACCCCCGCTGGTGATCGGTTGCCTGGCGCCGCTCATCCTGGCCGTCGCCGCGCCCTGGACAACGATCAAGCCAGCCTACGCGCCGCCGCCCATTACGGCGCGAGACGCCATCCCCCAATCGGCAACGCCTTTCGGGGCGGTCTATGATGGGCGCATCGAGTTGGCCGCCTACGAGATCCGGCCGGATTCGGCCCGGCCGGGCGAGGAGCTCTCTATCACGCTCTATTGGCATGCGCTGGCACCCGTGGAACAGGATTACAGTCTGTATCTGCACCTGTTCGGGCGAGAGGGGCGCAAGATCGGCTATCGCGATAGCCACGCAGGCATGGGCAAGTATCCCACCAGCCGCTGGCAGCCCGGCGAGGTCATCCAGGATACGTACACGTTGCAGATTGACCCGGATGCACTCGCGCCCACGGCGGCGCAACTGGAGGTGGGGCTGTACCAGTTCAAGACCATGCAGCGCCTGCCTGCCAGCGACGGCATGGGGCAGCCGGTGGCCCAGACGATCCTTGCACGTGTCAAGATCGAGGGGCGCGGCGCGAGCGCCGTCCCCTCGCACGCGCTGGATATCACCCTGGGCCCAGGGGTGCGCCTGCTGGGCTATGACCTGCCCGAGACCGAGTTGCGCCCCGGCGATGTGGCGCCCGTCGTCCTCTACTGGGAAACCGCCCCTCTGCCGGAGGATTATCAGGTGCTGGTGCATCTCATCGGCGCTGATGGCGCCCTTGTCGGCCAAGGAGATGGCCCGCCAATGGACGGCGACTATCCCACCAGCTTCTGGGGATCGGGCGAGCGCCTGGTGGACCATCACCGGTTGACGGTGAGCGAGGAGGCCCCGGAGGGCGAGGCGTGGCTCTACGTGGGGCTATACTCGCTGGAGGACTGGCGCCGCCTGCCCGTTCTGGATGAGACGGCGTCCGAGGATCGCGCCCCGATTGCCTTGGTGCGCATCCTCGCGCCATAGGCCAGGGGCTGCACGCCAGGGGTTCGCCCGCCGTTGGCTGCTCAGGAGATCAAACCGAGGCGGATGGCCAGCGCCACCGCCTCGGTGCGGCCGGAGGCGCCCAGCTTGGCGATGACGTGGCTCACGTGGGTCTTGACGGTGGCCTCGCCGATGCCCAGGCGCGTGGCGATCTCTAGATTGCCCAGCCCCTGCACCATGAGCGCCAGCACCTCGCGCTCGCGCGGGGTGAGATCGTGGCCGGGAGACTGGGGCCGGCGCGTGGCGCGGATCAGAACCTGGGCCGCCTCGGGGGCCAGGGTGGCGCGCCCCGCATGGGCCGCCCGAATCGCCTCGGCCAGCGCGATGTGCGAGACGTTCTTGAGCAAATAGCCCACAGCGCCCGCCTGCATGGCCCGCCTGACCAGGTCATCGTCGCTAAAGCTGCTCAGCGCCAGGACCTGGATCTCGGGGTGCTGCGCCGAGACCTGGCGAGTCGCCTCGACGCCATCCATGACCGGCATGATCAGGTCCATGAGGATCACATCGGGGCGTAACGTCTGGCACAGACGCAGGGCCTCCTCACCATTGCTGGCCTCGCCCACCAGCTCCAGATCCGCAAAGGCCTGCAAAAAGGCCCCCAGCCCGCTGCGCACCACCGGCTGGTCATCTACGATCAACACCCGAATGGGCTCCGCCTGGGTCATGGCTGCTCCTCCTCTGCCTGCGCATCCTCCTCGATGGAACCGCCCGGGGCCTGGGCCCAACACAGCGTCACGCACGCGCCCTGCCCGGGCTTGCTGGCGATGGTCAGTGCGCCGCCGATGGCCTCGGCGCGTTCGCGCATCATCCGCAGCCCCAGATGATCGCCCTGCACCGCAGCAGGGTCGAACCCATGCCCGTCATCGCGAACGGTCAGGCGCACCGCAGCCCGTCCAGCCTCGGCTGTGTCCGCTTCCAGCCGGAGCCAGACCTGTTGGGCGTGGGCATGCTTGGCGATATTGTTGAGCGCCTCTTGGGCCGTGCGATATAGGGTGAGGCGCACCTCGCCGGGCAGATCGGGCAGCGGCGGGATCTCTAGCGCAATGGGCAGCCGGGCGCGGCCCCCGACGGCAGCCGCCAACTGCTTGAGCAGGTCCTCCAGTGGGGCCTCTAGCAGGGCCCGGGGGCGCAGCTCGAGCAACAGGGTGCGCATCTCGGCCAGCGCGCCCTGGGTTAGCTCACGCAGCTCGGCCTGTCGCCGGCGCGCCTCCTCCGGGTTGCTCTCCCACAGGATCGGGATCACCCCGGCCAGCAGGTTGGCCGAAAAGAGGGTCTGGCTGACCGAATCGTGCAGCTCGCGGGCCAGGCGATTGCGCTCGGCGGCGACGGCTTCGGCCTCGGCCCGCTCATAGAGCCGCGCGTTGTCAGCGGCCATCGCCGCCTGACGCAGCATGGCCGCTAGCAAGGCGCGCTGCTCCTCGGCCAACGCGCGCTCCGTGGGCGAGCCCAGCAGGATCAGGCCTTGCAGCCCGGCGCGCGCCGCCAGGGGCACGCACACGACGCTGCGCCATCCGGCGGCCAGCATCACCTCGCGCAGCCCGCCGGACGCCTCGCCCAAGGCGACCGGCGCTGCGCCAGAACCCCAGGCGGCATCCAGGGGCAGGCTCTGAGGGGGATGGCCGGAGACGCGCTGGCTGCACAAGAGTTCTAGCGCCCCGCCCTCGGGAGTCGCCCGATAGGCCAGGCCCGCCGGCCACCGGATCACCTGCGCCATCTGCTCCAGAGTGGTCTGCAACGTCTGGCGCAGATCCAGCGAACGGCCCAGCCGGGTCGCCAGTCGGTTCAGGGTCTCCAGCTCATGGGTGCGGTCGGCCACTTTGCGCTCCAGGCCATAGTAGAGCTCCTGTAGCTCGGCCGACATCTGGTTAAAGCTGGATGCCAGTTGGTACAGCTCCCATTCGTCCGCCGGCTCGATGCGCTGGCCCAGTTCGCCCAGGGCCATGCTCTGGGCCGCCTCGGTGAGCTCTTGCAGAGGGCGCATCAGACGGCGCGCCTGCCAGCCCACCAGCAGGCTGGGCAGCGCCAGCCCCAGACCCAGCAGCAACCAGAGCAGGCGCCCATAGCGCGCGCCGGTCTGGGCCAGGGCGTCCCAGTCCTCGTCCTGCACAAGCCGCCAGGCGGCGTCGGGCACCGGCGCATAGCTGATCACCCGCGTGACGCCGCCCCCCAAAGGGAGCCTTTGGGCGCCCGCACCCGATGCCGCCAGCCCTCCTTGGGAGACGAGCGCGACCAGATAGCCAGGGGCCGGCGTTTCGCCGATCACGCGCCCGTTTTCATCCAGCAAATAGATGGCGCGGTCGGCGCCGTTGCGCTGGCGCAGCAGCAGCCGGTAAAAGGCGCTGCTGTAGACCGGCACATCGAGGCGAAAGAGCCCGGCCACCAACTCGGGCGCGCCGGTTTGCGCCCTGGTGATGATGGTGATGGCGATGGCGGGCGCACCCTGCGGGCCGATGGGCGCCGCCTCGGAGCCCAGGATCGTGGGCTGCCCCTGCATGAACGCCTGCACAAAGCCCAACGCCGACCAGTCCTCCCCCAGCAACTCCAGGCGGCGCGGATCGGCGGCCTGCACACGGCCTGTGGCATCCACCACCACCACGCCCCCGTCAAAGACCTGCAAATCGGGCATGGCCAGGCGCAGGGCCAGCATCTGCTCTTGAGGCGAGATGGGCGCCAGGGTGGACGTTTGGGTGGCGGCGGTGAGCCGATCCACAAAGGGCGACAGGTCCAGCGCCACTTGCTGCGCCGCCAGGCGGGTGAGGGCCTGGCTGCGCTCCAGCGCCAACGATTCCACCACGCGATAGTAGGCGCTCAGGGTCAGGATGACCACGGCCGCCAGGATGACGAGGGCCGGGGCCAGGGCCGCCAGCACCAGCCGCGCCTGCAACCGGGGGTGGGGCCCAAAGCCCAGCTTCTCCCCCCACGCGCGCCACACGCCTACCAGACCCCTCTGCCTGGCCATCTATATCGCCTTAGTCCACAAAGCGCAAGCTGGCGAGCACCCGGTCGAACTGGGCCAGGGCCTCCTCCGCCTGGGCGCGCCGCTCCGGAAAGCCCGAGATTGGGTCCAGTAGCGTGACGCGGCGCTCCGGGAACCTGGGATGCGCAAGGACATAGCGCACCACCGCGAGATCGTTGCCCAGCTCCTCGACCTCGCGCATGGCCGGCAGGCCGCCGATCTCCAGGGGCTCTTGCAGGGTGGGCGCGCCGTACAGATCCCGCAACTCGTCCTCATCGCCGATGGCGAATTCGATGGCAAAGGGCGCGCTTGCCGCGCCTTCGGGCTGGGGCGGCGTGAGATAGACCGCCAGCCTGAGGCTGGGCGGCCCGATGGGCGGCAGGTGGGGATCCTGCACCAGTTCCTCGACCGCCCAATCCTGGGGGATCAGAATGGCAAAACCGTACTCCTGGTTGTGGTATTGCACCCAGCCGGGCTCCAGGGGCGCGAGCGCCACAGAGGGCGCTGCCGCAGCCGCGCCTTCTGGCTGGCCCGGGCGACAGGTCACCTGCGTGATCTGCCAACCCTGGGCGCCCTCCTCGAGATGCACCTGGAGACGCTGCCCCTCAAAGCTGGTGCCCAGCAGGACGCTGGCCGAGGAGCCCTCGGTGGTCGCTTCGATGACGCGCACGCTGCGGGGCACATCTTGGGCGCACAGGATCGGATCGGCCACCAGCCCGGCGGCGCGCTCGGCAACGATGCGCTCCACCAGGGCCTCGGCCAGGTACCCTTCGGCCTGCAAAACGCCATCCAGATCGGACAGCCCCTCAAAGCGGGCGATGGTGTTGGCGATATACCACTCGTAATAGGTCTGGGTCACCTGCTCTGGGCCCAGCCCCTGGCGGGGGGGCAACGGCGGCGCGACGGGCGTGGTCGCTTCCCCGGCCTGTTCCCCGGCTGGCGGGGGCGCGGCTGTGGCCCACGCCTCGGGCGCCGGTTGGGGGCGGCAGGCCGCCGTAGCCAGCAACGCCGCCGCGATCCCCAGGATCAGCCTGCTCACGATGCGCATGTTCCCTGCTCCCTCTATCCAGGCAGACGCTCTTTTTTGCTCTATGGCCATTATACGCCTGTGCGAGGGCCGCGCGCCCCTCGCACTGCCAGGAATGCCCCTGGCAGTGCGGCCTATACCGGCCTCCATCGAATGGCCAGGTGGGCAACGCTCCTGTGGAAAAGGAACGATTGCGGCCTATAGAGACAAGTCTTGGGCCGCCCTGCGCCGCATGGAGCGCAGGCTTTGGCCTGCATTGTGGTAAAATGTCTGTAGCTGTTTTCCCCCGATCCTATTTCGTTTTTATACATGATCACCCAGCGCTGGCGCGCCGGTGCGGGAACAATCCCGCGCTCCCAAACCAGCCGCGTGGCCTCAGAACACGGCAATCCCGGGTACTCGGGTGCGCAGGGTATAGAGCGAGGTGCGCGCCGTGATGTACAGGGTGCGCAGATCAGGGCCGCCAAAGGCCAGGTTGGCGGGCTGCTCGGGCCCCTTGAGGACGCCCAGGCAATGCGCCTCGGGGGTGAACACCCACAGCCCGCCCGGCCCCGTGCAATAGACGTTGCCCAGGCTATCCACTTTCATCCCGTCCGGGCTGCCCGCATCGGGCGAGGCCATGTCGGCCCAGAGCCGCCCGTTGGCAAGCCCGCCATCGGCTGCGACATCGAACGCGCGGATCTGGCGGCGCTCGGAATCATCCACATAGAGCACCGACTCGTCGGGCGCAAAGGCCAGGCCGTTGGGCCGCCCAAAATCGTCGGCCAGCAGATGGAGCGCGCCATCGGGCGCGATGCGGAATACGCCGTTGAAGGGCAGCTCGCGCTGGGCCTCCTGGATGCCATAGGGTGGATCGGTGAAATAGACGCTGCCATCGCTGCGCACCACCACGTCGTTGGGGCTGTTCAGGCGCTGGCCCTGGTAATGGGTGGCCAACGGCTGCGGGTTGCCATCGGGCGCCGTGACCGAAACCTGCCGGTTGCCATGCTCGCAGGCCACCAGGCGCCCCTGCCGGTCGAAGGTGAGCCCGTTCGAGTTGCCGCTGGGCTGCCGCCAGACGGATAGGGCGCCATCCGGCTCCAGCCGGTGGATCGTGTTGGCGGGGATATCGCTAAAGAGCAGATAGCCCTCTGGGTGCCACACGGGCCCCTCGGTGAACTGCAAGCCGGTGGCCACGCGCTCAAACTCGGTCGTTTCGAAAAGATCGGCCAGGCTCATGCTCCCTCCCGTATTTTTTACCACTCTATTGCTGTTGGGTGCAGCACTATGGCCCTCACCCCCACGCCGTAACGCGCAATGAGCTTGTCCGCGCTCTCAAGGCGAGTTTCGCCGGGGTGAGGGCTCTCAAGGCCGCAAGGTTTGGCTGCCGAGAGTATGCCATCCTGCTGGGTTGTCCTTGCCCAAAATATACGGTAGCCAGCGCATGCATGCGCGGCTCGCCCATCGTCTCTGCGCTCCTTGCATGGCGTTACGTCAACTCCGAGAGCGCCACGGAACGTCCCTCGTCCGCCGAGGCGATGATGGCTGAAACGACCAGCGATTGCAGCAGGCCATCATGGTGGGTGGGCAGAGGGCCGGGGCCCTTCCACGAGGCGGGCTGTAACGTATCCTCGACAATGGCATCCACAAAGTGATCCTGTAGCGCCATGGATTTGCCCAGGGTATGGTCATGGCTCTCCAGGGCCAGGGCCGTCGCGTCGGCCTCGGTGGCCAGGCCCACGGCGCCGGGCGCGGGCCGGTGCACGATGGCGCGCAGGTTGGCCCCTGCCTCTAGCAGGGCCTTCTGGTGTACCAGGAGCTGCTCCGTATCCACACGAGCCGAGAGATTGGCGCGCCAACTGGGGCGCGCGCCAAACCCCGCCAGCTTGTTATAGATCACGGCCCCTTCCGCGCCGGAAAAGCTCAGATAGAACTCGACCAGCTCGTCCATGTGCTTGATCCACTCGGCCTTGACCCGCACCCTGGCGCCGTTATCGAACAGCAGCAACGCCTCGTACAGATCGGGGGTATAGCCCAGCACCCGCTCCTGCTTGATGGCGTACACCTCACGCACCTCGGCGGGGTGCAGGTACCAGCGAAGCAAATCCACCACATGGCTGAGCAGGAAATGGGCCGTGGACGATCCGGCGGCCCAGGCGCGGCTGCGGTCGCCCCAGAGCCGCGTGGGCACCGAGATATTGTCATCCAGGCGCGCCTCGCCATAGACCACCTCGCCCAACAGGCCCTGGCGGATTACATAGCAGGTGGCGATATCCATGGGCGCCGTGCGGTTGGCATAGTTGACGAAAAAGCGCGTCCCCCGTTGCTCGGCGGCCTCATAGAGGGTCAGGGCGTCCTCCACCGTGGTAGCCAGGGGCTTTTCCTGGATGATATTGGGCACGCCCGCCTGCATCGCGGCCATCGAGGGCTCGCGGTGCAGGGCATCCGGCGTCGCCACCACCACCAGATCCAGGGCGTGGGCGCGCAGCATCTCGTGCAGATCGCCATAGGCCTGGGCGCCCAGGGGGGCCGCCACGGCCCGCGCGGCCTCTGGGCGAACATCGCACACGGCCACCACCCGCGCATGGGGGTGTTCGTTCAGATTGGCAGCGTGGGCGCTGCCCAATAGCCCCGCGCCCACCACACCCGCTCGCAATTCCGCCACGCTAGGCCTCCTTTTCTCCAATGTCCCACCCTGCGCATCCATTCTAGCGGTGGGACGGAGAGCGTCAAGAGCAAGTGGCGGATTTTCGCCAGCAGGCCCCGAGTACGCTATAATATCATGTCATCCATTGCGTATGGTTTGTGCTGCCTGGGGGAATGATCGCTTTGCACAGACACCAATCGGTTTTGCACGGCACGTGGATCGTGGATTCAGACGAGCGCGGGGGGGGGCTGTTCTTCCTCTGGGCCGAGCGCGAGGCCGAGCCTGCCCTGGCCCTTGCTGCAGACGGCCGGCAGCCGCGCGTGCGGCGCCACCCCTACGCCGCCACGGCCATCGAGATCGCCGAGTTGCTCGATACGCTGGCCCCAGAGGTAGAGTGGCGCCGGGCCCAACGGCTGACGCGGCTGGCCTATCTGCCTTCCGGCGACGCCGGCCCCATCATGCCGACCTGGCTACACCCACATACCGACGGCGGGGCGCCCGAGATCCGGCCCTGGCGGGTCGAGGGCCTCTATGCGCCTGCAGACGGCCTCTTGCGGCTGCTGGCCGCCCTGCCTGCCGGACAAGACCCGTCGGAGACCTTTCGACTGGGCTCCGATCTGATCTATTGGAGCGCCGTCGCCCGGTTCGCCCTGGAGCTACTGGCGCGCAAACGGTTCTTGCCCGGCCTGGAGGGCGACAATGGGGCCATGCGCGCCGTTTGGCTGCCGGTGCTGGATGGGCCGGACGACGCGGCGCGCTTTGAGACTCTCGCCCAGGGGATGCCGCCGGCCTGCCGCGCCCTTGTTCAGGAGCGCGCGGCCCGCGACCAGGCCCAGGTTCTGCGTCCCCAGGCGCTCTTGCAGAGCTTTTTGGCCGCCCTGACGGACCACGCCGTGCGCGCCTGGGGATCGAGCAACGGCGGCGCGCCCCATGCCGCCGCCGGTCGGTCCCTGGGCGGCGCCTTGGGCTGGTGGCGCGGCCTCGGGGGCAAGGCCGAGGCGCCCTTGCCCCCGGCCAGGGCCGCCGAGATCGGCCGCCTGTATCAGGCCTGGAAGGGCTGGAACCACAAGACCAAGGTCGAGAGCGGTTCCTCGTTTCGCCTCTGTTTCCGCCTTGAGCCGCCGACTTTGGAGCGCGATGCCGCTGCCCGCGATCAATGGGTGCTGCGTTACTTTTTGCAGGCCAGCGACGATCCGAGCCTGCTGGTGCCCGCCTGGGAGGTCTGGCGCGAGCAGGGCGACGTGCTCAGCTACCTGAATCGCCGCTTTGACAACCCCCAGGAAAAGCTGTTGGAGGGCCTTGGCCTGGCCGCCGATGTGTGTCCCGCCATCCGCCGCAGCCTGCGCAACAACCCCTGCCCCGACGCCACCACCCTGAGCGATCAGGAGGCATTCCAGTTTCTGCGCGAGGTCTCGCGCTTGCTGGAGGGCGCCGGGTTCGGCGTCATGGTGCCCCCCTGGTGGAATACCTCCGACACCCGCCTGCGCGTCAAGGCCATGCTCCAGGCCACGCCCGAGGCCAACGGCCCCGGCATGCTCAGCATGAATGCCCTCGTATCGTATGACTGGGAGTTGGCACTGGGCGACCAAACCCTGACCCGCGAAGAGTTTGAGCGGCTGGCCGAGCTCAAGACGCCGCTGGTGCAGGTGCGAGGGCGCTGGGTGTTGCTCCAGCCCGACCAGATCGAATCGGCGGTCGCCTTTTGGGAAAAGCACCGCGAGCGCGTCGAGATGCGGCTGCGGGATGCCCTGGGCTTGGCGCTGGGCGCCCAGGATGAGTTGGACGGCCTGCAGGTGGGCGAAGTCGAGATGGATGATACCCTGCGGGGCGTTCTGGCCAGGCTCACCCAGCCCCAACAACTCGAACTGCTGCAACCGCCCGAGGGCTTTGTCGGCACGTTGCGCCCCTATCAGGTGCAGGGGCTCTCCTGGCTGGCCTTTTTGCGGCGCTGGGGCTTTGGCGCCTGCCTGGCCGACGACATGGGCCTGGGCAAGACCATCCAAACCATTGCCCTGGTGCTCCACCAGCGCAATGAGGATGCCGCGATTGCCCCAACGTTGGTCATCTGCCCCACGTCGCTGGTGGGCAACTGGCAGCGCGAGGTGGCGCGTTTTGCGCCCGACGTGCACGTGGTGGTGCACCACGGCACGGGGCGCGCCGAGGGCTCGGCCTTTGTGGAGCAGGCGCTACGCAGCGACCTGGTGATCAGCACCTATGGCTTGGTGCGCCGGGACCTGCAAGACCTGGTGCGGGTGCGCTGGGCCAACGTGATCATTGATGAGGCCCAGAATATCAAGAACCCGGTGACCAAGCAGGCGCGGGCCGTGCGGCGCTTGCAGGCCGATTTCAAGCTGGCCCTCACGGGCACGCCGGTGGAGAACCGCCTCTCGGAGCTGTGGTCTATCATGGCGTTTCTGAACCCGGGCTATTTGGGGTCGCGCAGCGGCTTTCGCCGCGATTTTGCGCAACCCATCGAGCGCTATCAGGATTCAGAGGCGGCGGGGCGCCTGCGCCGCCTGGTGCGTCCCTTTATCCTGCGGCGCGTCAAGACGGACCCGCAAGTGATCCGCGACCTCCCGGACAAGTTCGAGCAGCGCATCTACTGCAACCTGACCCACGAGCAGGCCACCCTGTATGAGGCCATCGTCCAGGATGCGCTGCAAGGTCTGGGCGATGACGACAACGGCGGCATCCGGCGGCGCGGCATGATCCTGGCCATGCTCACCCGGCTCAAGCAGGTGTGCAACCATCCGGCGCTGTTCCTGGCCGATGGCTCCTCCATCGGGCGGCGCTCGGGCAAGATGAACCGGCTGACCGAGATGCTGGAGGAGATCCTGGAACTGGGCGAGCGGGCGCTGATCTTTACCCAGTACGCCAAGATGGGGGCGCTCTTGCAGCAGCACCTGCGCGAGACCTATGGCCAAGAGGTGCTCTTTTTGCACGGGGGCACGCCCCAGCGCCAGCGTGATGAGATGCTGAGCCGCTTTCAGGAGAGCCCCGATGCCCCGGCCATCTTTGTCTTGTCCCTCAAGGCGGGCGGCACCGGTTTGAACCTGATGCGCGCCAACCATGTGTTCCACTATGACCGCTGGTGGAACCCCGCCGTCGAGAACCAGGCCACCGACCGGGCCTATCGGATCGGCCAGACGCGAGATGTCCAGGTGCACAAGTTCGTCTGCCTGGGCACCCTAGAGGAGCGCATTGACGCCCTGATCGAGAGCAAGCGCGAGCTGGCCGAGAATGTGATCGGCGCGAGCGATGGCTGGGTCACCGATCTGACGACGGACGAGCTGCGCGACCTAATCAGCCTGCGCGCCGAAGCGGTCCAGACGGAGTAAGAGCCGATGCCAGAACCGGTACGCTATGCGTCGAACGCAGATGTCTCAGAGTGCGGCCCCGAAGGCGGCTCCGGGAGCCTATCTCCGCGCGCGCCCCACGGGCGCGCGGCGCGCGGTTGGTGGGTGGGGCGCTGGATGCGCGCCCTGGGCCAGTTGTTCGATGCCACGCGCCTGGCGGCGGGGCGCGCCCTGGCCCATGAAGATCGCGTCTTGTGCCTGGAAGCGCAGATCGGCCTCGTTGTGGCGCGGGTGCGCGGCGAAACCCCGGAGGCCCCGCCCTATCGCGTGCACCTCTCCTTTGCGACCTATAGCGACGCCCAGTGGGAGCGCATCATCCATCTGCTGGGCGAGCGGGCCATCTATGCGGCGCAACTGATGAACAACGAGATGCCAGAAGAGATCGAGGGCGTCTTTCGCGCTGCGGGTGTATCGTTGTTCCCCTCGAACCTGCAAGAGCTGGGCGCCGAGTGCTCTTGCTCCGATTGGGCAAATACCTGCAAGCACCGCGCCGCCGTCTGCTACCTGCTGGGCGAAGGGCTCGACCGGGACCCCTTTTTGCTCTTTACCCTGCGCGGGCGCACCCGAGAGCAGGTGATTGCGGCCCTGCGCGCCCAGCGCGCCAATCAGGCCGCCGGGGCCGAGTCCCATGCCCGATCCCCCCAGAGCGCTACTACATCGCCACAGGCCTTGCCTGCCGATCCGGAGCGCTTTTGGCGACTGGGGGCCGATCTGGACAGGCTGCAAGCTCTCTCACAAGCGGGCGAGGATGAGGTCGAGCTCCTGCAGGCCCTGGGAGATCTGCCTCTTTTGCAAGACGACGAAACGCGCAGGCAATTGAGCGCCATCTATCAAGAGGTGGCGCAGCGCGCGCGGCGGGCATCCCACGGCGGCGATGGCCCCCCGGAAAAGGCCGGGCAAGGCTGATGGCGCTGCGGCCAGGGCGTTTCCAAAGTCAGAGTTAAAGCCCCGTACGGCAAAGAGCCGGCACGGTGGGCAAAGACGGCGCATACATGCGCCATGTTCGCCCACCGTGGAGCCAGGCATGATCTCGACGACAGTCGAGATATACATAATTTGGATTTTGGAAACGCCGAACAGTTGCGGGTCGCCGCGTTCGAGCCCCACGCCCCCCTGTGGTATAATGTCCCCCGATCCCGCGCACGAGTTGGTAAGGCATGTCCATTCTCACAGCCCACAATCTGGCAAAATACTATGGCGCCCAGGACATCTTTTCGGGGATTGACCTGAGCCTGGCGCGCGGCGACAAGATCGCCCTGGTGGGCCCCAACGGCGTGGGCAAGACCACCTTGGTGCGCATCTTGCTCGGGCTAGAGGAACCCACCGAGGGTTCGATTCATCGCGCCCGCGGCCTGCGCATCGGCTATATGGCCCAGCAGCCCAAGCTCGATAGCCAGCATACCCTGTACGACGAGATGTTGGCCGTCTTTGACGATCTGCGCCGCCAGCAGCAAGCCCTGCTGCGCCTGGCCGAGGAGATGGCCGAGGCCGATGACCCCACCGAGCCGATGGAGCGCTATGCCCTGGCCGAGGAGCGCTTTGAGCAGGCCGGCGGTTACGAGTACGAGGGGCGCATCAAGCGCGTGTTGGGCGGGCTGGGCTTTCGCCAGGAGATGTACGCCTGGCCCATCGCCGTGCTCAGCGGCGGACAGATCACCCGCGCCCTGCTGGCGCGCCTGCTGCTCCAGGAGCCCGACCTCTTGGTGCTGGACGAGCCCACCAACTATCTCGATCTGGCGGCCTTGGAGTGGATCGAGTCATACTTGCAGGGCTGGTCCCATAGCCTTCTGGTCGTCTCGCATGACCGGCGTTTTCTCGACCGGGTGGTGAACCGCGTCTGGGATCTGCACCATGGCCGCCTGGATACCTACCGGGGCAACTATAGCCACTATGCGGCCCAGCGGCTGGCCCGCCTGGAGCGCCTGGCCAAAGAGTACGAGGCGCAACAGGAGCAAATCCAGCAGACAGAAGAGTTCATCCGGCGCTACAAGGCGGGCCAGCGTAGCCGCGAGGCCGCCGGGCGCGAGAAACGCCTGGACAGGCTGGAGCGCATCGAGGCGCCGGAAACCCAGCGTCGGATGCGGCTGCGCCTGGATACCACCCTGCGCTCGGGCGACCAGGTGCTCATCAGCGAGACGGGCATGGCGGTGGGCTATCACACGCGGCCCGACGCAGCCGATCCGGAGGATGACAGCGCGCCCCACCTGCTCTTTCGCTCGGGGCCGCTGCTGGTGCTGCGCGGGCAGTGCGTGGCGTTGCTGGGCCCCAATGGCTGCGGCAAGACCACCCTGCTGCGCACGCTCTTGGGCGAGACCCCTTTGCTGGGCGGCGACCTGCGCATCGGCGCCAGCGTCAAGCTCGGCTATCTCTCCCAGACCCAGCACGAACTGGACCCGGACAAGACCGTGCTGGAGCAAGTGATGCAGGCCGGGCATTTCGAGATCGAGCCCGCCCGGGCGCACCTGGCGCGCTATCTCTTTGTGGGCGACGAGATTGACAAGCGCATCGGCGACCTCTCCGGCGGCGAGATGTCGCGGCTGGCCCTGGCGTTGCTGGCCATCCACGGCGCCAACCTGCTGCTCTTGGACGAGCCCACGACGCACCTGGATATCTCGGCCCAGGAGATCCTGGAAGACGTGCTGCGCGACTTTTGCGGCACCATCCTCATGGTCTCCCACGACCGCTACCTGATAGACGCCCTGGCCACCCATATCTGGGAGGTGCGCGATGGCGCCCTGACCGAGTATGAGGGCAACTATAGCGCCTATCTTGAATTCAAGGCCCAACAGGAGGCCGGGGTTCAGGCCCAAGAGGCCAAACCGACGCGCCAGACGACTGGGGCGCGCGGTAATGACGAGAACCGGGCCGCCGAGCGCCGCCGCCAGGCCGACCTGGAGGCCTGTGAGCAGGCCATCGAAGAGCTGGAGCGCCGCTTGGAGGACGCCGAGCGCCTGATCTCGCTGGCCAGCGCCGCCCAGGAATCGGAGCGGGTGGTGGCCCTGAGCCACGAATACCAGGAGCTACAGCAGGCGCTGGGAGCGCACCTCCAACGCTGGGAGAGGCTGGCCAGTGTCGCCCAGGAGTAGGCCCCTGCACGTGATCGGGCTGACGGGCAACATCGCCACGGGCAAGAGCACCGTGACGCAGATGCTGGCCCGGCGGGGCGCTTGCATCATAGATTGCGACAGGCTGGCCCACGAGAGCATGCGCGCCGGCTCGGAGGTCCATCAGCGCATTGTGGCGCGCTTTGGCGCCGGTGTGTTGGGCGCCGATGGCGAGATCAGCCGCCAGGCCCTGGGCGCCATCGTGTTCGACGATCCGGCGGCGCTGGCGGACCTGGAGGCCATTATCCACCCCTGGGTGGTGCGCGAGACGCGCCGCCGGCTGGCCGCCTGCGCGGCGCCGGCAGCGGTGGTCGAGGCGATCAAGCTCTTGGAGGCCCAGATGCACGCCGATTGCGACGAGATCTGGGTGGTGACGGCGCCCCACGCGCAACAACTCGCCCGCCTGATGGAGCGGCGAGGCATGTCGCTTGAGGAGGCCAAGCGGCGCATCGCCGCCCAGCCGCCCCAGGAGGACAAGGCGGCCCGCGCCGATCTGGTGATCGAGAACGCGGGCTCGTTGCAGGAGCTGGAGGCCCAGGTGGCAGCGGCCTGGGAGCGCCTGATGGCAGACCGGAACGCACAGGATCAGGAGGCGACCGAGCAATGACGGCAAGATTGCTGCGTTGGCTGCAAGCCCACCCCCGGTGGGCAAGCTGGTTCGCGCTGGCCGTGGGGATGGTGATCATCTTTTGGATCGCGGCCAGAGACAAGGGGCTCACCGGCGGCCAGATGGCGGGCATGACCTTCGCCGTGGTGCTGCTGGCAGGGCTGTGCGTGCGCATCGTGGGTTGGGAGTGACCCTTTGAGGCGGGCAACACGCTCACTCGGGGGTCTCGCCATAGGCGCCGCCCTGTTGTTCACGCTGCTGGCCGGGCTCCTGGCCGTGGCCTGCACCGACGACCTGGCACAGACGGGCATCACCCCGGGCGACGACCCGGCGCCCGCTGCAGTGCACACCGCCGCGCCCTCGGCGAATGCGCCAGAGGCCCAGAACCCGGGGGCAGACCCGACCGCCACCACGGCCCCGCCCACAGCCACCCTGGAGCCGACGGCCACGCCTGAACCAACCGCCACGCCCCAGCCCACGCTAGCGCCCACGCCCACCCTGCCCCCCTATACCGTGGTGATTGATCCTGGCCACGGCGGATACGACCTGGGGGCGCGCCGGTTCGACGAGCAGGGGCGCATGGTCTATCACGAAAGCACAGTCAACCTGGAGCTGGCCTTGTTGGTGCGCGATGAGCTGGAGCGCCGAGGGTTGCAGGTGGTAATGACCCGCGACGGCGATTATGCGGTCAATGCCGACGAGCTGGATGTGAACGGCGACGGCGTGTTCAACTATACTGTGGACGAATCGCAGGCGCGGGTGGATCTGGCCAACGCCGCAGGGGCCGATCTGCTGCTCTCGCTCCATCAGAACGCATTCGAGTATCCCGATGGCCGGCGTGCGCCGGACGTGGGCGGCTCTCAGACCTTTTACTGCGCCGACCGCCCCTTTGGGGCGGACAACCGGCGCTTTG
The DNA here is from genome assembly GCA_964482225.1 of uncultured Anaerolineales bacterium. Classification (GTDB taxonomy): domain Bacteria; phylum Chloroflexota; class Anaerolineae; order UBA1429; family UBA1429; genus UBA1429. The sequence continues at coordinate 3,592 of CAYZWT010000018.1, read as the reverse complement.
CCAACCTGGTGCACCAGTCCATTCTGGCGGCCTTTGCCGATCTCGGGTACGACATCTATGACCGGGGCGTCCTGGATGACAACTATTTGGTCACGCCGGATAGCACGGGCCAGCACATCATCCTGCTGGGGCCGGAATCGGAGCGCATTGTGCGCCCCTCGCAGATGCCCGGCGCGCTGAGCGAGCCCCTGTACATCACCCACGCGGTGGAGGGCCAGCTGGCGCGCGATCCGGCAGCCCTGGCGCGGCTGGCCGTGGGATATGCCGACGCCATCGAGGCGTTCTTCCGGGGCGAGGACCCGCGCGAATAGGCCGCTCAGGCGCGCGGGTTGCCGCGCCGCGAGATGTCCGTATCCAGCCAGAGGGTTACGGGGCCATCGTTGTGGATCTCGACCAGCATATGCGCCCCAAAGCGGCCGGTCTCGACGGGGATGCCTTGCTGGCGCAGGTGATAGCAGAAACGCTCATACAACGGCTCGGCTTGCTCCGGCAGGGCGGCCTCGGAAAAGCTGGGGCGGCGCCCCCGGCGCGCATCGCCATAGAGGGTGAATTGGGGCACCACCAGGGCCGCCCCCTGGACATCGCGCAGCGAGCGATCAAAGCGGCCCGCGTCATCGTCAAAGATGCGCAGGTGGGCGATCTTGTCCGCCAGCCAGGCCGCGTTCTCGTCGGTATCGCCTTCGCGCACGCCCAGCAGGATCGCCAAGCCGGGGCCGATCTCGCCGATGACGGCGCCCTCGACCGAGACTGCGGCGCGGCGCACACGCTGAATCAGAGCCCGCATGGTTTCCCGGCTCCCAAGGTTGATGCTGTTGGCAAAGTATGGTATCTTGACCGCAGAGGGAACACACGATGGTCAAGCTGATTATGTTCTGGAATATCCGTGAGGGCAAAGAGCCGGATTACCTCGAGTTCCTCACCCAAGAGTTTGCCAAGGCGATCATCGCCATAGGCATCCAGCCTACCGATGCGTGGTACGCTGTGTGGGGCAAGGGGCCCCAGGTGCTGGCCGGCGGCACAACGGAGGACCTGGAGGCGATGGAGGCGGCCCTGGCAAGCAAGGAATGGCGGGTTTTCCGCGAGCGGCTGGAACAGCTCGTAACCGGCTTTGAGTTCAAGGTGGTAGAACAGGCGGGCGGCTTCCAGCTCTAGGCCCTCGGTTCGTTTGGCGTACGACAAGGCAGCGCCCCATGCGTCAGGGCGCTGCCTTTTGCTATGCTACTCTTTGGTAGATGTTTTGGGCTCTGGCGCGCTCTCGGCCTTGGCTTCCTTGGGCTCTGCCCTAGAAGTCAACGCCCCGGACTTTTTGTTGTCCGTGACATAGAACCCGCTCCCCTTGAATATGACCCCCACCGGATGGATCACGCGGTGGACGGGGCCGTCGCACTCGGGGCAGGTGCGCACCGGCTCTTCGGAAAAATGCTGAAAACGCTCAAAGGCGACGCCGCATTCGTCACACTTGTATTGATACGTCGGCATAGAACTTTCCTCCTGGAATGACGTCGGGTGAGCAGCCTCGGCGTCAGAGGCTGCAAGCCGCCAAGGAGAGATTATACGCCAGGGACGCGCCCCGCGCAAAATCCCCCGCTGTTCCCCCCCCCAACTGGCCACGCGCGCATATCCCAAGTCGCCGAGACGGTATTCCAAATATCCAAAATAGCATGAATAACCCCACAACACTTGACAACCAGGATCGGATTTGCTACAATGCCTGTAGAACAAACGTTCTGTATCGGTCGTGTGTTGGCCATCTCTGGGGGTACGAGCATGGAACGCATCAAAACCGTTCTGGATCAAAAGCGCAGAGGCACCCACTATGCCGACCGGATGCATCGCATCCTGGGCGTCTGCCAGGATAACGGCATCCTCTGGCATGAGGAGCGCGTGGCCTTTACCAACGGCTCTAGCACGCTGCGGCGGGTGCATGATATCGAGCCTGTGGGGCGCGTGCTGGTGACGCCGCGCTATGAGAAATACGGCCTGCATGTGAACACCCGGGTGCTCCCCCGCCTCAAGCGCATGGCGCCCCAGTTCGCCTATGCCCTCAACGTGCCCACTACCTCGGTGGAGGTGGATGGCAACATCGTCTATATCCGGGTGCCACTAGATGACGGCCAGAGCGATGGCCTGGTCACCTTTGAGGAGGCCTGGTCCATCGCCGAGGGCATCCCCGTGGGCAGCCTGCTGTTGGGCGTGGACGACGACCGGCGTCAGCTCGTGCTGGAGATGATCTCGCCCACCAACGTGCATGCGGCGGTGGTCGGGATGACGGGCAGCGGTAAATCCACCCTGCTCAAGACCATGATCATGGCGGCGCAGCGCATCGGCGGCAGCCAGGTGGCCCTCTTTGATCCCAGTGGCGGCTTTCGCCCCCTCTCCGGCCACCCCAGCGTGTGGCGCGGCGGCCTCTTTGGCCGCGCGGACGATTGCGAGCTGGGCCTGGAGGCCCTGGCCAATGGCATCGGCCACGGACCGGGCCGCCTGACCTTTGTGTTTGTGGACGAGGTGCCCGAGTTGATCGCCCAGCGCCCCGAGATCAAAAAGCACCTGGCGCGGCTGGCCCAGGCCGGGCGCCATGCCGGGCTGCATCTGATCATCGGCGCACAGCACCTGCTGGCCTCGGATGTGGGCTCGATGACCCTGCGCAATATCCCCGTGCGGCTGGTGGGGCGCGTATCAGACCGGACGGCGGCCTACCAGGCCACGGGCCGTAGCGACACGGGCGCCGAGAGTCTGCGGGGGCGGGGCGACTTTGTGGCGGTGAACGGCAGCACCGTGCGCCACTTTCAGGTGGCCTATCTCACGGACGCCGAGCTACGCGAGTGGGCCCGCCGTTACGCGCCTCGGGATGCGATGGTGCCCGTGCGGCCAGAGGTGCGGGCCGTCCACAAGGCGCCCGTCTATGCACTGTCCGGGGGCGCGGGTGGGGGCGGCGGGGGCGATGGCCGACCGCCGGACGAGATCCCCGAGCGGGCGCTGCGCGAGATCCAGCGTTATATCCGCAAGAACGGGCACCGGCCTTCGCTGAACTGGGTCTATCGCATGACCAAAGAGATGCTGCCCACGGGGGGGTTCAACCGGGACAAGGCGCGGCGCGCCATTCGCCTGGCGGCGCGCCAGCCCGAGGCCACCCAATCGGCAAGATAGCGACGCGACATACAGATAGAGATAGGGATAGGGAGCAAGATGCAGAGTACCGGACGTGCCTTCTTTTTCGTTTTGGCGCTGGCGGCGGGGGTGCTGCTGGCCCTGGCCGTGTTCCAGGTGCCCCAGCCGTGGCGCGCCATTCTGGTGGCGTGGCTGCTGATCTGCGCCACCCTGGGCGTGCTGGTGGTGCGCCTGGTGCGCCATCACTATGAATACAAGGCGCTACAGCAGCGGCGCGGCAGGGCCAGCCCAGTTCGCGTCGCCCCCAGGGAGCCCGCCACGCCCCGCTTTGAGGGCCTCAAGGTCGTCATGTCCAGCGAGGGCGGCCAGCGGTATACGATCTAGTGGCAGGAGCGCGGAGCGGGCAGCGTGCACTGCTCCGCGCGCTATCTGTGATTGTTCGAGTATTGGTGGAGCATATTGGCACCTGAGAGGGAGGCAGGGA
>CAYZWT010000017.1:0-80750 GCA_964482225.1 uncultured Anaerolineales bacterium | reverse complement strand
CGCCTTGCGTGCGCTCTTGACGGCCTCCACCAGGCCATCCACCTGGCCACGGAACTGCTCCAAGGGCTGAAACGCGGCAATGTTGACGGCGCCCATCACCAACACAAACTCGCCCGCATAGTCATCCAGGGCAGCGCAGCTTACGCCGGTCAGCCCACCGCAGAGGATCTCGACCATAAAGGCCAGACCGGAGCCCTTGTGATCGCCAAAGGGGAGCTGGACGCCGCCACGTCTCTGGTCAGCGGGGTTGGTAGTGGGGCGCCCTTCCGCATCCAGCAGCCAGCCCAGGGGGATAGGGGCGCCCTTGTCCAGCGCCGACTGGATCTTGCCCCAGGCGGCCGCAGAGGTGGCGAAATCCACGAATATGGCCGGATAGCAGTTGGCGGGCACGCCCCAGCTCAGGGGGTTGGTGTTGAACACGGGGCTGGCCGCGCCAAAGGGCGCCACCGTGCCGCCGGGGCGCGAGCCAGTGCCGATGACCATGGCCATAAAGCCCTGGCGGGCGGCCTGTACCACATATTCGCCCAGGCGGCCTGTGTGGGCGGTGTTGCGTATGGCGACCAGCCCCAGGTCGTGCTCGCGGGCCTTGCGCATGGCCAGGTCCATGGCGGCGCGGGCCACCAGGACGCCCCAGTTGCGCCCGCCATCCAGCAGGGCAGTGGTGGCGCTCTCCCGCAGGATGCGGGTCTGGCCGTGGGGATCGAGTCGGCCCTGCTCCAACGCCTCGACATAAGAGCCGACGCGCAGGACGCCGTGGGAATCGTGCCCCACCAGGTTGTTCTCTACGAGAGACTCGGCCACCAGGGTGGCGTCGGGCTGGGGCACGCCCGCCGCTGCAAAGACGCCGCTGATGACCTGGGTCAGTCGTTCCGCTGATATCCGGATCATGCTACCGCCTTTCGTGCGAGAGATGGAGGGATTATAGCACTGGGGCGGGCGCGGCGCTATGCGCCCAGGGGGCCTTTATGCCGCCCGAGCCCATATGGCGTACAGCGCGAGGGCGCGCCGTCAGTAGTCCTCATCTTTGTGGATGGTGATGAATATGCGCCCTTTGCGGTCCTCTATGACGACTCTTTTCAATACCTCTGGCCTTAGCTCTGCAGAGATATGTTGCACTTGCCAATCGTATTCTTGGACAACGCAATGCTCTGCGTCGGCAATAGTGGCCGCTGCGACCGCCTTGAGCGCATAGTACGCTGCGCCAAAGGCGTGTTGTGGCACATGCGCCGTCGCTACCGCCTGGCCGGCGGCCCGCGCCGCAAGACAGCCCGCCTCGTCGCCCTTTGCTTCGCGAGCGGCAGCATGGGCGGCAAGGGAAGCGCCGCGTATGTCCGCCATCCTGAACTCACCGGTCTGAACCCATTTGCGGCAGACCTCGATGGCTTGGCGGGGACGCTTGTCTTCGGGATGCGCTCTTTCGAAGAACGGCAGCACTCTTGCGGCGCAATCAGCAGCCCAAGTTGCCAACTGTCTCTGGTCTTGCTTGGCGTACTTTTTCATGTCGTCGCGGCTGTCTTGATTGGATGCAGGCGCTATAGGTGTATGCCGGGCTCTTGGCAAAGGCTACCGACCCACGACCCTGACCACACCGCCCGTCGCCTCGCTCTGCTCGGGGGCGCCATCCAGCGGGAGATTCTCCCAGCCGCCCTCGGGCAGGGCGCGGTAGAGCACCACCCGCCAGGTCAGCTCGCCCGGGCCCAACTCGCGAGGCACCTGGAGCTCGTAATAGTCCGCTGCCACCTCGCCCGGCTCCCATTGCGACGTGGGGTACATTCCCAGCACGGGGTGCTGGCTATCCACGCTGGCGACCATGCCTCCGGCGGCATCATAGAGCCGCAGCGAGACTGAATAATCGTGCTCGGGGGCGGCCAGGGCGCGCCAGTAGAGGGTCAGGGCCAGTACCTCGCCCGGATGGGGCCCGGCCGGGCCGCCCGGCGTGGCCCGCACCGTGGGGTGCAGCCGGTACCCCGCCAGCTCGATCACCCCGCCAAACCCCTGGCCGAGGGGCGTGGCCGCATCGGGCAGGCGCATGGTCGGGGCCTCGCGCAGGGCCACCAGGGGCGTCTCGGCCCAGGGGCGCCAGGGCGCGCCGAGGCCGGGCAACGCCCGCGCCAGATAGAGCGGCCGGCCCCACTCCAGGGCCTCATCCAGCCGCTCCATCGGATAGAGTATGGTGACATCGGGGCGCAGCCCCTCCACCTGCTGGTAATACCAGAGGGGCGTGGCCTGCTCCCAATCGCCGATGATGACGGCCTCGGGGGCCACTTCGGTCAGGGCCAGGCCCAGCCGGTCGGCCATATGCCCCGTCTTGAGGGTCTGCCGCCAGGGGTCCAGCGTCCCCGCGCCCAGGTGGGCCTGGCGCAGCTCGCGGTAGCGCCCCGGCAAAGGAACCAGGATCCAGACCAGGATCACGCCCACGATCAGCAGGGCGGGGATACGGGTGCTCCAGGGGGTGCGCGGCGAGCGGCCCAAGGTCCAGGTGGGCAGCGCCGCCATGCCCTCGCCGATCCAGAGGCAAAAGATCAGAAAGGAGGGGATGAAATAGACCCAATGGCGCGGGACGTGATGGTTGAGCGCCAGGAACGCTTGCAGGACGAACCCTCCCAGCAGAAACAAGGCGTCGGCGCGGCGGCGGCGGAGCTGCATCGCCAGGCCAAACAGCCCGAGGGCCACGCCCACGCCGCCGAAATCGCCCCACAGGGTGCGCCCGTAAAAGGCGACGCGCTCCCCCAGGACGGACATGTCGAGATAGACCAGGCCGGTGCGGCCGGTGTCGAACAGGTAGGCGTACCACCCGGCCGGGTCGCGCGGCTGCCAGGTGCCGGGCGGCAGACCCCGCGCCGCCGCCCAGGGCAGGTAGAGGTAGAGCGATAGGGGCGCGATGAGCAGCAGCGCCAGCCGCAGCAGGCGGCGCCCGTCGCGCCAGAGGGCGGCCCCTTCGTGAACCCATACATAGGCCAACAGCAGCGGCGCAAAGAGGATCATGGTGCGGTGGTGGGCCAGGCTCAGGCCATAGACAAAGGCCAGCCACGCCAAGGTGCGCGGCGCGCGGGTGGCGCCCCAGCGCAAGGCCAGGGCCAGTACGGCGGCCACCATCAGCGCGTTAAAGGCGTACTTGTCCGCCAGGGTGGCCTGTTCCCAAAAGGTGGGGCCAAAGGCCAGTGCCAGGGCAGCGGCCAGGGCAGGCAACGGCCCGTGGCCCGCCCGCGCCACGCTGCGATATACCAGCAGCGCGGCCAGGGCCGCCGAGACCGCCGCCAGCAGGCTCATGCGCCAGGCCACACTGGGGCCCAGGGGCAGCAGGCCCCACATTCTACCCAGCAGAACGTACAATGGCGTGCCGGTGGGGTGGGGCAGGCCCAGGATGTAGGGCACGAACTGGAGTTCCCCGGCATCGCCGCCCAGGGCGCCGGGCGCCAGGGTGCGCAGATAGGTCGCCAGGGTGGCGATCAACAGCAGCGCCTCGACCCAGGGCCAACGCTGCCAGATCGGACGTGGGGCAGTTTGGTTCGTTGCGGCGATGGCGACATCCCTCCTGTCTAGGCAACACCGACTCTAGATATAACACCTCCAGACGTGGGAGGCAAGTTGCAGGGAGACAAGTCGGCGACGAGCCGCCAAGCGCAGGGCCTGGATGGACAGATTCCCCTGGCGACCCTATACTCACGGCGTATGCCACAGGGTTTGGACCAACACACAGGAGCGCGCAAGATGATCAAGGTTGCCATGATTGGCGCAGGCAGCATCGGGTTCACCCGCCGTTTGATGATGGATATCCTGGCCGTGGAAGAGTTGCGCGATACCGAGTTTCGCTTTATGGATATCAGCGCCGAGAACCTGGAGATGGTCACCAAGCTGAGCCGCAAGATGATCAGCGACAACGGCCTGGCGGCGACCATCGTCCCCACCATGAGCCAGCGTGAGGCCATCGCGGGCGCCGATTACATCTTTTGTATGGCGCGGGTGGGCGGCCTGGAGGCGTTCGGCTACGACGTCGAGATCCCCCTCAAGTATGGGGTGGATCAATGCGTGGGCGACACCCTGGGCCCCGGCGGCGTGTTCTATGCCCTGCGCACCATTCCCGTGCTGTTGGATATCGCCCGTGACATGCGCGAGCTGGCCCCCCAGGCGTTGTTGCTCAACTATTCCAATCCGATGGCCATGAACTCGTGGGCCGTGCGCCGGGCGGGGGGCGTGTTCTATGTGGGGCTGTGCCACGGCGTGCAGGGCGGCCATCATCTGATCGCCACGGCCCTGGGCCTGCCGCCGGAGGAGGTGGACTATGTCTGCGCGGGGATCAACCACCAGACCTGGTATATCCAGGTGACCCACCAGGGCCGCGACATGCTGCCCTTTTTGTACGAGGCCATCTCCCAGCATCCCGAGATCGCGCCCCGCGAGCCGGCCCGCCTGGACGTGCTGAAACGCTTTGGCTACTTTTCCACCGAGTCCAACGGCCACTTTTCCGAGTATGTGCCCTGGTATCGCAAACGCCCGGACGAGCTGGCGCGCTGGATCCACCCGGACAACTGGATTGACGGGCGCACGGCGGGCTACCTGAACCACTGCCGGGCCATGGCGAACGAGTACCGCGAGATGTACCCCAGGTGGCTCAGCGGCGAGGCGGAGTACATTCACCTGGGCGAGCGCTCAACCGAGCACGGCTCGTATATCATCGAGGCGCTCGAGACGGGGCGCATCTATCGCGGGCATTTCAACGTGGGCAACCGGGGGCTGATCCCCAACCTGCCCGAGGATTGCACTGTCGAGCTGCCCGGCTATGTGGATCGCAATGGCCTGCACCCGGCCTACGTGGGGCCGCTGCCCGAGCCCTGCGCCGCCACCTGCCGCGTCAGCACCAACGTCCAGCGCATGGCCGTCGAGGCGGCCCTGACCGGCGACCGGGAGCTGGTCAAGCTGGCGGTGCTGCACGACCCGCTGACGGCGGCGGTGTGCGATCCCGACGAGATCTGGGCCATGTGCGACGAGATGTTTGACGCCCTGGCGCCCTGGATGCCCCAGTTCAATGGCGAGGGCCGCACCTGGGCCGACATCCCGACGCCCAACCACGGGGCCCTGCGCATCATCCACGATGCGGGCGATTGGCGGCCGCCCAGCCTGGTCTGAGCCTGGCGCCGGATGTGGATCATGTGTAGAGAAACCGAACAGGGAGGACAGGGCCATGGAGTTGGGAATGATCCTGGGAGAGCTCCGGCGACCCACGACTGAGGAGCTCTTTCAGGCGGTGAACGCCTACGGATTCACGCAGATTCAGTTCGGCTATACCTCCGTTTGTGGGACAGACATGCCCGAGACGCTCGATCCCGGGTTCGTCCAGGGCATCGGCGCCCAGGCCCGGGCCAACGGGATCGAGATCGTCGCGGTCAGCGGCACGTTCAACATGATCCATCCTGATTCCGCCGTCAGGGACCGTGGAATCGAGAGGCTGGAGGTGATCGCCGAGTCCTGCCAGCATCTGGGCTGTGATTTCGTCACCCTCTGTACGGGCACGCGCGATCCTGAGAGCATGTGGCGGCGGCATGCCGACAACCAGACGCAGAGCGCCTGGGATGACCTGCTCGTCTCTATGGAGAGCGCGCTGGCTATCGCCGAGCGGCATGACGTGCTCCTGGGCATAGAGTGCGAAGCCAGCAATGTCGTGAACACGCCGGAACGCGCCAGAGAGTTGCTGGATACCTTTCCCTCGCCCCGACTCAAGATCATCATGGACGTTGCCAATCTCTTCCAGTGGGGAGAGGCGAGGGCAGAGAATGTCAGACCGATCATGGACAACGCCTTTGCCCTCTTGGGCGCTGACATCCAACTGGCCCACGGCAAAGACATCCAGGCAGGTGAGGGGCTGGCATTCACCCATGCCGGCAACGGGATCCTGGATTTCGGCTACTATGTGGACAAGCTACGGGCTTGTGGCTACACAGGGGGCATGGTGCTGCATGGCATCAAAGAGGAGCGCTACATGGCCGAGAGCCTTTCCTTTATGCGCGGCATCATGGCCAGGCGCGCCCGCTGATGTGGGGATCGCCGCAATGGCTGGGGGCCATGCAGCTCTGCCCCCAGCCATGCTAGCGCGCAGCTGAGCCCTCTTGCAGGGAGGGCATGCACCGTAGAGGCAGATTCAGCTTGTTGCCCCCACCGCCGCCGCCATGCGGCGCGCCAGGTTGGCCACCGTTTGCAGCCCCAGCTCGTCGTCCGCCGCGCGGCCCACGATGGTCGCCCCCGAGTGGCTGTAGCGCGGGCCGTCGGCCAGGGCGTACATGTCCTGCTGCAAAAAGTAGGTCTGCATGTTCTGCAAGGTGAGCTCCTGGCCGCCGTTGCGGAACCCGCCGCAGGCGATGCCCGCGCCCACCTTGCCGCTCAACTCAAAGCGGCTGCCCGCCCGAAATAGCACCGTGCGATCCATCATCACCTTCATCTGGCCGGTGACCATCCCCATATAGACGGGCGAGGCCAGGATGATGCCGTCGCAGGCCCGCAGCGCGTCATAGAGCGCCGTCATGTCGTCATCGTGGACGCAGGCGCCCGAGCGGCAGGCAAAGCAACCATCGCAAAGGGTGATATCCAGCTCCGCCAGGGCGACATAATGGGTCGCGATGCCCGCTTGCTCCAGGGTCGCCAGGGCGTGTCGCAGCGCGAAGGCGGTATTGCCCTCTCTGTGCGGGCTGCCGTTGATCCCCAAAACCAGTTTGCGGTCGCTCATGTGGCCAGCCAGCCGCCGTCCACCGGCAGGACGTGACCGTTCATAAAGTCGGCGGCGTCCGATGCCAAGAACACCACGGGGCCGAACAGATCGTGCAGCTCGCCGGGCCGCTTGAGGGCGATGCGGCTCAGGATCCAGGCGCGGGTGGCGGGATCGTCCAGGCTGGGGGCCGCCATCGCTGTGCGGGTGAACACAGGGGCGATGGCGTTGACGTTGACCCCCTTGGGGCCCCACTCGATGGCCAGCGAGTGGGTCAACTGGTTGACGGCGCCCTTGCTGGGGGCATAGGCGGCATCCTGGGCGCGGCCCTGAAAGCCCCGCACCGACGAGATATTGATGATCTTGCCCTTGCCCTGGGCCAGCATCACGCGCCCGGCATGCTTGCAGCAGAGGAACACCGATTTCAGGTTCACATCCATCACCCGCTGCCAGGCGTCCAGGTCGAACTCGGCGATGGGTTGCAGGTGTACGATGCCCTGGCTGTTGACCAAGATGTCCAGGCGGCCATAGGTCTCGGCCATCCAGCGGATCATGCCCTCTACCTCGGGCTCCTGGGTGGCGTCCACGGACAGGCTGGCGCCCTTGCGACCCAGTTGCCGGATCGCCTCTGCGGTCTCCGCCAGCCCCTGGGGGCCCCGGCTGGCGACGGCCACATCGGCCCCCGCGGCGGCCAGGGCCAGCGCCATGGCCTGCCCCAGGCCCTTGGTGCCGCCCACCACCAGGGCTGCGCGCCCTGTGAGGTCAAACAGCGACGGCGTGCGGCGGGCCATCTCGACCAGGCGGGCAAGCTCAGATTGTTCTGTCACAGCGTCATGCTCCCTTTCCATCGGATACGGTGCTCTTGGATCTCACATCGCTCGATTGTCCGGTATCAGAGACCCGGCGCCGGGGCGATGGCCCGGCGCGCCCACAAGGGAATCCCGGATACGCCCAGTCTAGATGATCATTCTGCCGTGTCAAGCCTGGCACGCCACGCCATGCGCCTTGTGCAGATGGGCGAGAACGGCTATCATCCCGGCACGTCTGCCGCGAGCTATGGACAAGGAGCACCCCTATGAGCGTGGAGCCCCTCGAACGACAAGCGATCCCGCTGCTGGAATACGATCCCTCGCCGGGGGTGATCCAGCCCCACATCCCAGGGTTGGAGGCGCCTGTCCCCGAGCGTTGGGTGCTCTGCTTTTTCGCCGAGCAGATCCAGGCCCTGGTGGAAAGCGGCCAAGCTGTGCAATTGGGCCGGACGGGGTCCGAGATGGGCCCGATCCCCATCTATCGGGTGCAGCATGGGGGGCACGAGCTGGCCTTGATGCAGGCGGGGGTGGGGGCGCCCTTTGCCGCCGCCATGCTCGAAGAGGCCATCGCCGTTGGCGCGCGCAAGGTGATCGTCTGCGGCGGCTGCGGCGTGTTGGATCGCGAGATCGCCGTGGGCCACCTGCTGGTGCCGGAGCACGCCCTGCGCGACGAGGGCGCCTCGTACCACTATTTGCCGCCCAGCCGTCTCGTGAGCGCCCCGCCGGAGGGGGTGGCCGCCGTGGTGGCCACGCTGGAGGCCGAGCAAGTGCCCTTTCTGCGCACCACCGCCTGGACCACCGACGCTTTTTACCGCGAGACGCCCGCCAAGGTGCGCTTGCGCCGCGAGGAGGGCTGCCTGTGCGTCGAGATGGAGGCGGCGGCCTTGTTCGCCGTGGCCCAGTTCCGGGGCATCTCGCTGGGGCAGATGCTCTATGCGGGCGATGACGTCAGCGGCCTATCGTGGGATTCGCGCCAATGGCACACCCGCGAAGAGGCGCGCAGCCGCGTGCTCTGGCTGGCGATGGAAGCCTGCTGTCGGCTGTAGGGGGGCGCATGTCGGCCACGCGCTTTTGGGTTGCCGCGATCATCTTTGATCTGGTGGGCATGACGCTCTTTGTTGCGGGCGCGCTCTGGGAGCCGATCCTGCTGCTGGTGGGGCTGCCCTTTGCCCTGCTGGGCTGGCTCTTGCTGGGCCTGCTGTTCTATGGCGCGCGCCTCAAGCGCAGCGCGCCGGAGCGCTATGCAGGCTGGCTCTGGTGGGTCAACCTGATCGCCGGGATCGCCGGGGCAGCCCTATTCGCCCTGCCGGCGCTATTCGTTCTGCCGGCGCTGCTGGTGCTGGGCCTGCGCGAGATCTACTGGCTAGGGGCCCTGTTCAGCGGATTGGGCCTGCTAACGGGCGGGGCCACGGCGGCGCTGGCCGCCCACGCCATCCGGCGCAGACCCAAGTTCGAGGCCCGCGAACCGGACGATTCCCGGTGGGAGACCGACGCCTACCGTCGTTGGGTGGAGCAAGGTGGCGAGAAGACGGCGCAAGGGGAGGGGCGGGATGGTACGTAACGAGAGGCTGGAACCGGGGGCCGAGGCCCAGCCGTCGCCTGCGCGGGGCCCGGCGGGCGACGATCTGTACATGATCCGTCCCACCCTGGACGATCTGCCCGTCGTGGCCTTTCCCGAGGGATACGGCATGCGCCCCATGCGGTTGGACGAGGCGGGTCTGTGGACCGATATCCAGCGCGACGCCGAGCCGTTCTTTCAGGTGCAGTCCGAGTGGTTCCAGCAGCAATTCGGCAGCGACGCGGCCGTCGTGGCCCAGCGCTGCTACCTGATCGTCAATGCCCGGGGCGTGGCCGTGGGCGCCATCAGCGCCTGGCACAACGACAACTATCACGGCGAGAGCTGGGGCCAGGTGCACTGGCTGGCGGTGCGCCCGGCCTACCAGCGCCTGGGGCTGGCCCGCGCGGCCCTGGCCTATTGCCTGGCGCAACTGGCCCGCTGGCACAGCCGCGCCTATTTGGGTACCCAATCCGCGCGCATCGGGGCGATCCGCCTCTATCTGGCCGCCGGCTTTCGCCCCGACCTGGATCACCCGGGCGCCCGCGAGGCATGGCTTGCGCTGCGGGACAAGGTCGGTTACCCTGAGTTGGCGGATCTCTAGCTGCCCCGATCCCGAGGAACAAGATCGCATTCTCGAGAGGAGAGTGAGCGTATGAAGGTCGTCAAGGTCGAGATATTCGATATCCACATGGAGAGCGCGCCGGTCTGGCACCCGATCATTCTACGGGCCACCACCGATGAGGGGCTCACGGGCCTGGGCGAGGTGGGCCTGGCCTATGGCGTGGGCCACTCGGCGGGGGTGGGCATGGCCCGCAACCTGGCCGAGAGCTTTATGCTGGGGGCCGACCCGTTCCGCAGCGAGCGCCTGTGGGATGCCATGTTCCGCGAGAGCTTTTGGGCGCGGGGCGGCGGCCCCGTGGTCTATGGCGGGATGAGCGCCATTGATACCGCCATGTGGGACATCAAGGGCAAGGCCGTGGGGCTGCCCGTGTACCAGCTCTTGGGCGGCAAGACCAACGAGTCGCTGCGCACTTATGCCAGCCAGATCCAGTTCGGTTGGGGGCCAGAGCCCATTGTGGCGGTCCAGCCACAAGAGTATGCCGAGCAGGCCCTCAAGGCGGTGGCCGAGGGCTATGACTGCGTCAAGGTAGACCCCGTAATGTTCGGCCCTGGGGGCGAAAAGGATACGCGGCCCCTGCGCGGCCTGCTCACCACCCGCCAGCTCAACTGCTTCCGCGACCGGGTGGCGGCCATCCGCGAGGCTGTGGGCCCTGATGTGGATATCATCCTCGAGATCCACTCGCACCTCTCGGCGGGGGCGGCCATCCAGTTGGGCCGCATCTGGGAGCCCTATGGCTGCCTGTTCTACGAAGAGCCGGTGCACTATATGAACGACGGCCTGCACGACCTGGTGGCCCGCCGGGTCAATATCCCCACGGCGGCGGGCGAGCGCATCTATACCCGCTGGGGCTATCGGCCCTACTTTGAGAAGCAGGCTATCACCGTGATCCAGCCCGATCTGGGACTGGTGGGCGGCCTCTCGGAGGGCAAAAAGATCTGCGATTATGCCCATGTGTACGATATCCTGGTGCAGGTGCATGTGTGCGGCAGCCCGGTGGCCACAGCGGCGGCCCTACACCTGGAGACCGTCATCCCCAACTTTGGCATCCACGAGCACCACACCCGCGCCCTGTATCCGGACAACATCGAGCTGTGCACCACGGACTTGCAGCCGAAAGAGGGCTTTTTCGCCGCGCCGGAGGGGCCCGGCCTGGGCGTGGAGCTGAACGAGAAGATCGTGCAGCGCTCGCCCTGCCTTGTGCTCGAGGCGTAGCGTGGCGAACAGGCGTTGGTTGGTCAGGGGGTTGGGAGCGTCATGACGAGCGACCTGATGATGGGGGCGCGGTTCTTGTGGGCGTTGCGCCGCTACCTGGCCCACACGCTGACCCTGGCCGAGGCCGAGGAGCAGATCCGCCGCCATCTGCGCGAGCGGGAGGCTGGCTTTTTGCGGGTGCTGCGCCAGGGCATTTTCGACCACGAGCCCAGTCCCTATCGCAAGCTGCTGGCCCACTATCGCATCGGGTATGACGACGTGGCCGCCTGGGTGCGCGAGCGCGGCGTCGAGGGCGCCCTGGGGAGCCTGTACGACGCCGGCGTGTATGTCACCCTGGATCAGTTCAAGGGGCGCGCCCCCATCGAGCGGCCCGGGTTCTCGCTCCGGACGGAGGCCGCCAATTTCGATAGCCCCATCCTGACGAGTTACTTTGCCGCCGAGACGGGCGGCTCGGGCGGGACGCCCCGGCGCATCCGCGTGGATCTGGATGCCCTGGGCTATGAGGCCGCCTATGCCCTGATCGCGGCGCAGCGGCTGGGCCAGGAGATCGAGCCCTATGCCATCTGGCGGCCGATCCCGCCCGCGGCGGCTGCGCTCAAGGATGTGCTGCGCCGGGCCAAGGCGGGGCTGTCCATTGGTCGCTGGTTCTCGCAGACCGACCCGCACATGCTGCGAGACAAGCAGGCGGCATTCACCGGCCTGATGGTGCGCACCCTGCGCTTCTGGGGCGCGCGGATCGCCATCCCCGAGCACGTTCCCACGGAGCAGGCCCACGTGGTGGCGCGCTGGCTGGCCCAGCAGACGGCCGCCGGCCGGCCCGGCCACATGTCGCTGGGGGCCAGCTCTGCCATTCGGGTGTGCACCACGGCCCAAGAGTTGGGGCTGGATATCTCGGGGGCCATGTTTCGGGTGGGGGGCGAGCCCCACACCGAGGCCAAAGCCCAGATCATCCGCCAGGCGGGGGCGCACAGCATCAACAGCTATGCCATGTCCGAGGTCGGGCGCATCGGCGTGACTTGCGGCAACCCCTCCGCCCTGGATCAGGTACACCTGGTGGCCGACAAGATGGCCCTGATCCAGCGCCCGCCTTCCGGGCAACGGGGCGATGACTCGATTGGGGCGTTCTACTTGACCACGCTGCTGCCCACTCTGCCCAAGCTGATGCTCAATGTCGAGACGGGCGACTATGGCGTGGTGGAGGAGCGCGATTGCGGCTGCCCCTGGAGCGCACTCGGCCTGCACACCTGCATCCACACCATCCGTAGCTATGAAAAGCTCACCACCGAGGGCATGCACTTTACCGGCGCCGACCTGTTGCACCTGGTCGAGGTCGTGTTGCCCGGACGTTTCGGCGGCGCTCCTGCGGACTATCAGCTCGTGGAGCAAGAGGTAGACGGCCTGGCGCGCGTGTCTCTGCTCGTCAGCCCTCGCGTGGGCGCGGTGGATGAGGCCGCCCTGGTGGAGACCGCCCTGCACGCCCTGGGGGCCCGCAACGCGGGCACGGGCATGATGGCCGAGATCTGGCAACAGGCGGGCGCCCTACGGGTGGAGCGCCGCGAGCCATATGTCACCAGCTCTGCCAAGATTCAGCCGCTGCACGTGCGGCCAAGCCAGTATGATGCTGAAAGGATGACGACATGATCCATCTCGGGGCCCAATACTATCGCGCGCCCTTTCCCAACCGGCGCTACTGGCGCGATGACCTGGCGCGCATGGCCGATGCCGGGCTCAACACCGTGCAGCTCTGGGTGCTCTGGGGTTGGGTGGAGCCTGCGCCCGACGATTTCCGCTTTGATGACTATGACGAGCTGATAGAGCTGGCCGAAAGGAACGGCCTGGGCGTGGTGCTGAGCACCATCGCGGCCATCCAGCCCTATTGGATCCATCGCATGGCGCCGGGCAGCGAGATGGTGGACCACATGGGCCACGTCGTGATCTCTTCCAACCGGGAGGAATGCCATTTTGGGATGACCCCCGGCGGCTGCACCGATCACCCCGGCGTGTGGGAGCGCATGGCGGGCTTTTTGGAGGAGGTTGTCACCCGCTACCGTTCGGCGCCCAACCTGGTGGGCTGGGATGCCTGGAACGAGTTGCGCTGGAACGTCCACGCCGATGGGATCGTCTGCTATTGCCCCTACACCGTCAACCGCTATCACGCCTGGCTGGACGCCACCTATGGCGGCCTGGACGGGCTGAACGCCGCCTGGCAGTGCCGCTATACGCGCTGGGACGAGGTGTTGCCCGGCAAGCTGCCCCGCAGCCCCTATACCCAGATGATGGCCTGGCAGCACTTTCTCACCTGGCGGGCCACCGATTTGGGCCTGGCGCTGTATGACGTCCACAAGGGGCTCGATCCGGACCGTGTGGTGACCGTGCACGGCGGCGACCCCACTGTGCTCTATGGCATGACGCAGCCCAATACCGCGCTGAACCGAGGCAACGATTGGTTTTTTGCCGACGAGATGGACGGCATCGGCTGCTCCAGCTTTCCCACCTGGTTCCACTTTTCCGACGCCGATCTGGCCATGCGCATCGAGTGTGTGCGCTCGGCGGCGCGGGGCAAGCGCATCTGGCTCAGCGAGCTCCAGGGTGGGCGCGCCGCCCACGGGTTCGACGCCCACGAGCCGGTGCAGCCCGCCAACCAGCAGCGCTGGATCTGGACGGGGATCAGCAGCGGCGCCGATTCGATCCTCTTTTGGTGTTGGCGCGACGAAGTCTTTGGCCAGGAATCTGCGGGGTTTGGCCTGACGGGGGCCGACGGGCTGGCGCAAGAGCGCCTGTCCGCCCTGCGCCGCACGGCGGATATCCTGGGCGAGCACGAGGCCCTGCTGGCCGCTTATCGCCCCGATACGCCCCAGGTAGGCATCTATTTCAGCCCCCAGAGCTACTATCTGCATTGGAACCAGGAGGGCACGGGCGCCACGCCGCAGCGCGCCATCCAGGGCTACATGCGGGGCCTGTTGCGCGGCCACATCCCCTTTACCATCGTCGAAGAAGAGCACTTGCATGTGCTGGATGAACTCGATGTGCTGTTCATGCCCCGCGCCATCGTCATGGACGAGCCCCAGGCGCAGGCGCTGGGGGCCTGGGTGCGGGCCGGTGGGACGTTGGTGTGCGAGTCCGAGTGCGGCGCTTTTGGGCGCAACGGGCTGTACCGCTATCCGGAAGAGCGCGCAGTGACCGAGTGGACCGGCGTGGCCGAGATCGGGCGCCGCACCCTGGCGGGCGACTCGGTAGCGGTCACATGGCAGGGGCGGACACT
Organism: uncultured Anaerolineales bacterium; assembly: GCA_964482225.1. Lineage (GTDB taxonomy): Bacteria > Chloroflexota > Anaerolineae > UBA1429 > UBA1429 > UBA1429. The sequence goes on along the minus strand of CAYZWT010000017.1, from coordinate 66,590 downwards.
GGCCCTGCCCGCCAAGCAATGGCTGACGCCGCTGGGCCGGGGCGTGGGCGAGGTATGGGGTGAGACGGATGACGGGCCGCTCTTTGTCGCCGTCCCGGTGGGTCAGGGATGTGTGCTGTTCTGCGGCGCCTACCTGGGCGACGCCTACTTCCAGGGGAGTTCGGATCCAACCTCGGCCTATGCGCCCTATAGCGACGATTTCGAGGCCTTTGTGGCCGGGGTGGTGGAGCGCGCGGGGGTGTCCCTGCCGGTGGAGATTGTGGCGCCGGAGGGGCGCGCGTCCGCCGATGTCCACGTGCGCACCGGCCACAGCGAGGGGCGCCCGCTGGCGTTCGTGTTCTATGAGCGCGCCAACCAGGTGACACTGCGCTTTCCGCCGGGGAGCTGGACGGGCGCCGTGCGCGACCTGATCAGCGGCGCGCCGGTGGCCGTCCAAGAGACCGACGAAGCGCAGATATGCCGCGTGGGACCCTCGCCCTGGGGCCTGTCCGTGCTGGTCGAGACATAAGAACCGGAAGACGAGGCCAATGATGAGCGCCAAGAGGATCGTACTGCTTGCAGGAGGTATTGTAATCATGCTGGCCATGGCCTTTGGCGGGTGGATACGTTTCGGTCCCATCCGACGTTCGGCGCCCTGGCGCGCCGCCGCAGGGCCGGGCATCGCGCTGCCCCAGCCGGATCGCCAGGGGGGATTGCCGCTCCATGCCGCATTGGAGGCCCGCCGCTCCATCCGCGACTATGGCGACGAGCCCTTGACGTTGGAGGAGGTGGGGCAGCTCCTGTGGGCGGCCCAGGGCCTCAATGACCCGCGCGGCTATCGCACGGCGCCCTCGGCGGGGGCGCTCTACCCGCTGGAGCTGTATCTGGTGGCGGGCAACGTGGCGGGGTTGGCCCCGGGCGTCTATCACTATGACCCGCGCGCCCATGCGCTGACGCCCCTGGCCGAGGGCGATCTGCGCTCTGCCCTGGCAAGAGCCAGCCTGGGCCAGTCCTGCGTGGAGCGAGGGGCGGCGACGCTGGTGTTCGCCGCCGAGTTCGAACGCACCACGGGCCGCTATGGCCAGCGCGGGCAGCAGTACGTCTATATCGAGGTGGGCCATGCGGCTCAGAATGTGTACCTGCAAGCCGCAGGGCTGGGGCTGGGCACGGTGGCCGTGGGCGCATTCGAGCCCGAGAGCATTGGCCAAACGCTGGGGCTACCGGAGGCGTTTGCCCCGCTCTATCTGATGCCCGTAGGGCGCCCGGGAACGGACGCGCCGTGAGGCCGTGGCCGGATATCGCGCACGTGAAACACAGCGCAATGGGGGCGGCCTGCGCAGTCACGCGCCTGTGGCCGCACACGATGAGCCGTAATCTAGCAGGAGGACATGATGGGACAGTTGACGGGCAAAGTAGCGATCGTGACGGGCGGAGGCAGCGGCATCGGCAAGGGCATCGCCAAGCTCTTTGGCCAGGAGGGCTGCTCCGTGGTCATCGCCGGGCGCACGGCGGCGCGCCTGGAGGCTGCGGCAGAGGAGATGCGCCAGGCTGGGGCGCAGGTGTTGGCCGTGCCCACCAACGTCGCCGACGAGGCGCAGGTGGCGGCCCTGTTCGCCAGGGCAATGGAGGCCTATGGGCGGCTCGATATTCTCGTCAACGCGGCGGGCGCTTTTGATGGCGGCCCGGTCGAGAATCTGTCGCTAGAGGCGTGGCAGAACGTGGTGGATGCCAACCTGACGGGGCCGTTCCTGTGTACGCGGGAGGCGTTCCGCATCATGAAGCCCGCCGGCGGGGGGCGCATCGTCAATATCGGCAGCATCTCGGCCCAGCGCAGCCGCCTGTACTCGGCGCCCTATACGGCCACCAAGTTTGGCGTGGATGGCCTGACCCACGCCACGGCCCTGGAAGGCCGCGACTATGGCATCGCCGTTAGCGCCTTGCACCCGGGCAACACGCTGGTGGAGCGGCGCCAGGGCGTGAACGAGCCCATGTTCGATGTAGAGGTCATTGCGCGCACCGCGCTGTTCATGGTAACCCTGCCGCCCGAGGCCAACATGTTTCAGGCCATCGTGCTGCCGCTGGAGCAGTCGTACATCGGGCGGGGCTAACCGCCGCTCTCTGCTGGGGCCTGCGAAAACGCTCGGCGCTCTGGCGGGCCCCGGGGCGCGTCCGCGCAGTTGGCGTCGAGCGCCCTACTCGCTATAATCAACCTGGTGATGCCCCTGCGCCCACATCGCACTTGGGGCACATGGCTGGGTACGCTGGGTTCTTGCGAACCAATCCGTTTGGGAGGAGATTATGCCGAAACCTCAAGTTTCCCTGGGCAGTTGGGCCTTTATCCGGGGGCCCTTTGCCTCTGAACCGTGGAGCCTGGAGCGCGTGCTCGATTTCGCCGCCGAAGCGGGCTATGATGGCGTCGAGCTCTCCGGCCATCGCCCACACGCCCACTATGATGACTATGATACCGACGAAAAGCGCCAGGCGCTGCGCGACATGGTGGAAAGCCGGGGGCTGCGCATCTCGGGCTATGCGCCCGATCTGCGGCACGTTCCGGCTGCCACTACCGACACCAATACCTACATGGCAGAGATCGTCAAGTGCATGGCCTTTTGCACCGGCGTGCGCACCGACGTGCTGCGTGTGGATACGGGCAATCCCCCGCAAGAGCTGACCTCTGAGGAATACGCGCGCATTTTCAAGCAGATTGCCGAGAACTGGTATACGGCGGCTGAGGCGGGCAAACCCATCGGCGTAGCGATCCACTGGGAATTTGAGCCGCGCTATATCGTGAACAAACCCACCGAGGTGCTGCGGCTGGTTGAAGCGGTACCCACGGACAACCTGTTCCTCATCTTTGACATGAGCCACGCCTACATGATGGCCGTCGCGGGAGCGCGCCAGGTGGGGATCGTGCAGACGGAAAAGTACGGCATCGTTGGCCTGGGCCGCTCTCTGCAAGACAAGATCTCTCACCTGCACATCTCGGATAGCGACGGCACGCTCTATGGAGACGGCGTCAGCAGCAGCCATGTGGCCCTGGGCCACGGCAAGATTGACTTGGAGACCGAGCTGTATTACCTGCGCCAGAACCTGATGGCGCTCTCTTGGTGGACGGTGGATCTGAACGAGAACCCCGATCCCGAAACGGCGGCGCGCGAGGCCGTGCCCATCGTGCGCGCCTATATGGACGAATTCGACCTGGATCGGAGGCCGTTCTAGGCGCCGGGAGCGGCGCCCATCGGCCTTGCCATCACGCGAGCAGAATGCGACAGCGCTAGGCTCGCACAAAAGGCGGCGATGACGTGGCGCAGGACAAAGATGGTGCGCCTAGCCTCTCTTCGAAGATGGGCTTGAAGGGGTGGCTTGGCGCCTTTGGCGAACTGGTGGCGGCGAGTGTTCGGGCCTGGCATAAGGGCGATGCCGGGCGCTTGGCCGCCGCCTTGGCGTATTATGCGCTGCTCTCCATGGCGCCCACGCTCTATATCGTGGTGTTCGTCGCTGGGCGGCTGTATGGCGCCGGGCCCGAGTACGCGGCCCTGCGCGGCCACGTTGAGGCGCTTTTTGGCGCCCAGGCTGGCGAGCTGTTCCAGAGCATCATGCACAGCGTCCAGTTGGCAGGCCGCATCACCTGGCGAACGGTGGTAGGCTTGGTCGCCCTGGTGTGGGGCGGCTCGGGCTTTTTCATCCACCTACAAGCTGCGCTCAACGCCATGTGGGGCGTCTCCCCTGTGCCCGGGCGCGGGGCCCTGCGCATCATCCTCAGCCGCTTGGTCTCCTTTGGCCTGGTGCTTGGGATCGGCGTTCTGCTCTTTGCTGCGATCATCGTCAACACCACCCTCACCGCCCTGGGAAACGCGTTGGCCTCCTTGTTGCCCTTTTCCTTCTTGCTGATGAATTTTATCCAGCACTTTGGGTTTTTTCTTGTTTTTCTAGTCCTCATGGCCTTGATGTACAAAATCGTGCCCGATGCCCGTATCGCATGGGGCGATGTGTGGGTGGGGGCTCTGGTTACGGCTGTGCTCTTTACCATCGGGCAGATCGCCCTGTCGTTCTATCTGGGGCGCACCCAGTTCACAACGTTGTACGGCGTGGCGGGCATTCTGGTGATCGTCCTGATCTGGGTGTACTATTCGGCCCAGATCGTCTTTCTGGGCGCCCAGCTCACCCGCGAGTATGCCAACCGTTACGGCTCGCGCATCCGGCCCACCTATGGGGCCAAGAGACGGGAGGTCTCGGATGCCGTTCGCGACAGCGAGTTTGACCCGCAGGATTAGGGCCAGCATCCGGAGGCGCGTGTGTCTATCGTGATCTGCAATCAGGTTGGCGGTGTAGGGATCGCCTGCGCCGGGGCCATACTGGCGGGCGGGGGCGGCGCTCTGGACGCCGTTGAGCAGGGCATCTGGCCTGTGGAGGCGGATCCCGAGATTCACAGCGTGGGCACAGGCGGCTGGCCCAATCTATTGGGGCAGGTGGAGCTGGATGCCTGCATCATGGAGGGGCGCACGCTCCGCGCCGGAGCCGTGGGGGCAGTGCGCGGCTATCTGCACCCCATCAGCCTCGCGCGCCAGGTGATGGAGCGCACCCCGCATGTGCTGCTGGTGGGCGCGGGGGCGGAGCGTCTGGCGGGCGAGTGCGGGCTGGAAGCAGGAGAGAACCTGACGCCGGTTGCTGAGGCCGCTTGGGAAGCCTGGCGCCGCGAGCGCCTGTCCGCCGACGAGCTGGCGCGCTGGCCGGAGCTGCCCCTGGCGCCCCTGACCCGGGACGCTGCCGACCCCGAGCGCACCCACGGCACGACGGTCTTGCTCGCCCAAGAGGATGGCGGGCGCATGGCTGTGGGGGTCAGCACCAGCGGCTGGGCGTTCAAGTATCCCGGCAGGCTGGGCGATTCCCCCATCGTGGGGGCCGGTTGCTATGTGGATGATCGCTATGGGGCGGCGGCCTGCATCGGCCAGGGCGAGCTGACCATGCGGGCAGGGACGGCCCGCGCCGTGGTGCTCTATCTCAAGATGGGCCTGGGGTTGCAGGCCGCCTGCCATGAGGCCATTGCCGATCTGGAGCACCTGCGGGCTGACCTGCGCTCCTTTGTCATGATCCATGCCCTTAGCGCGCGTGGCGAGCACTATGCCGTAGCCTGGGGTGATCACCCTGAGCCTCGCTACTGGCTCTGGCAAGATGGCATGGCGGCGCCCGCGCTATGCGGGGCGGAATGGGTTTCGGCGCAATAGGCACTCTACATAGGGGAGGCGGTTGGCATGCGTATTCTCATCGTCGGCGGCAGTGGCCTCATCAGCACAGGCATCACAGCCCAGTTGCAGGCGCGAGGCGATGATGTGGTCTGGTATAACCGGGGGCAGCGTCCTATCCTGTTGGGCGAACAGCCTCCGACGCTGTACGGCGATCGCACCGATCTTGCGACGTTTGAGGCCCAGATGGCGCAGGCCGGGCACTGGGACTGTGTGATTGACATGATCTGCTACCGGCCCGAGGAGGCCGAGAGCGCAGTGCGCGCTTTTGCGGGACGCACCTCTCATTATGTCTTTTGCAGCACTGTGGACGTCTATACCAAGCCTGCGCCTCGTTATCCTGTGGTGGAATCCTGCGAGCGGGAGCCTTTGCCCAGTTTCCCCTATGCCTATCACAAGGCAGCCTGTGAGCGCGTGCTGTGGGCCGCCCACGAGCGTGGCGACCTGCCCCTTACTGTGATGCGCCCGGCGCACACCTATGGCGAAGGGGGTCGGGTGCTGCACACTTTTGGATTTGAGACCTTTATCCTGGATCGCGTCCGGAGGGGGATGCCTGTGATCGTGCATGGCGACGGGCGTTCCTTCTGGACCTCTTGCCATCGCGACGATGTGGCGGCAGCCTTTGTGGGGGCTGTTGCTCAGCCGGGCGTTTGCGTCGGCCATGCGTATCACGTGGCAGCCGACGAATGGCTGACCTGGGATCGCTACTATCAGACGTGGGCAGAGGCGCTGGGCGTAGCCTGTCCCCCGCTAGTGCACATCCCGTCGGAGCTGCTGGCCAAGGCGCTACCCGAACAGGCCATGTGGTGCGTCGAGAACTTTTCCCACAACAATATCTTTGATACGTCGGCGGCCCGACGCGATCTGGGCTTCCGCTACACGATCCCAGTGTCGGAGGGTTTCCGTCGCCTGGCCAACTGGCTGTCTGCCCAGGATCAGATCGAACAAGCCGAGGCGTATCCTTTCTACGACCGTCTGTTGGCGGCCTGGGAGCGCCTCGGCGCGGAGCTTTTTCGCGATCTGGCCGATCTCGCGTGATGCCCTCGCCTCAGGGCGCGATCTCGACTTCGGCCTCAATCTCGACGGGCAGCCCCAAGGGCAACTCGGCCATGCCGACGGCCGAGCGGGCGTGTTGACCGGCCTCCGGGCCATAGAGCTCGACGATCAGGTCGCTAAAGCCATTGATGACATTGGGCTGGTTCGTAAAGCCGGGCGCCGAATAGACCATGCCGAACACGCGCAGCCATGCCGTAACGCGATCCAGGTCGCCCAGCTCGCGCTTGAGGCTGCTCAGCATGGAGAGGGCCGTCAGGCGCGCCGACAGGTAGGCTTGCTCGGGCGTCACGTCGGCGCCGACTCTGCCAAAAGGCCCGGCGGGGGCGCCATCGGGCAACAGCGGGCCGTGCCCCGAGACATAGGCTCGGTTGCCGCGCACCCGCACCCACGCAAAGGGCAGGCGCAGGCCGGCGGGCAGCCTGAGCGGCTCGGGCAGGGAGAGACCGAGTTCTTGCAGCTTGGCTTCGATGCGCATGGAGACGCTCCTTTCTGATCTACCGGTGCATGGCGCCCATGATACTCGCTTTGGCGGCATCGGGAAAGATGCGAATCAGAACGGCAAGCCACTGTGCGCGCGGCGCCATCTGCGCTATAATGGGCGCCAGAAACGGGCGGCGCGCCGAGACGGCGCCCTATGGGGTTCACGGCATAATTGTGCTGGACGGTAGGCCGTGTGCTCGGGGAGGCTTGCCAGTGGCCGACATATTCGTCGTCTTGAACCCTGTGGCGGGCAACGCGCGGCCCGAGCGAGTATACCCGGCGTTGAGCAGATACCTGGCGCCCGGGAGCTATGAGGTCTATGAGACGACGGGCGAAGAAGACCTGCCTGCGCTGGTCAGAGAGCGCCTGGCGCAGGGGTTTGACACTTTTGTCGCTATAGGCGGCGATGGCACCGTGGGGGCGGTGGCGGCCGGGCTGGTCGGCTCGCTGGCGCGCCTGGCGATTGTCCCGGCGGGCACATCGAATCTGTTGGCCCACGACGCGGGCATCCCCGAGCGACTGGATGATGCGCTGGCCCTCGTCGTCGGGGGCGCCTCTATCATGCGCCTGGATGCCATGCAGCTTGGCGAGATGTATGCCTTTCTGAACGTCAGCCTGGGGCTGAGCGTGGGTGTGTTGCGCGATGCAGATCCGGAGACCAAGCGCAAGCTCGGCCGCCTGGCCTATATCTGGTCGGGCCTCAAGAACCTGGCGGCGGTGGGCGTGCAAACGGTGCGTTTGCAGGTGGATGGCAAGCCATACGAGCTGCGGGCATCTGAAGTCTTGGTGACCAACTGCCCGTCGCTGGGCGCGCCTGAACTGTCGCTCAGCAGTGAGATTCATATGGACGATGGGCGCATCGAGGTGATCACCTTTCGCACGCGCCATCTGGCCGATTATTGGGGCATCCTGCTGGACCTGCTGCTCCGGCGCCCGCGCCAGCGTCGCAATGTGCGCACATTTGAGGTATTCTCGCAGGTGGCCATCGAGACCGACGCGCCTGCGCAGGTGCAGGTGGATGGCGACCTGATCGGCGTAACGCCGGTGACCGTGCAGGTGGCGCCCGGCGCCGTGCGCCTGATCGCGCCGCGCATGGGTCACTGATGAAGCGTTGGGCGGCCAACAACGCCCAACAGACGGAGGAGCGCATCACCGCAAAGCGAATGCAACCAATCATCTGAAATGCGCCTCGGGTGCGCGCGGGCGCACCAACACGGGACGCTGCGTCTCGCCTCAAATCCCCCCTGAGGACGAGACCTGCGCGATACTGCGCCGCTGACCTGGCTCGTATGGGGGGAGACATGCAGGCTCGTTTCGTTCACACCAATCTGGTCGCCCGAGATTGGCGCAAGCTGGCCGCTTTTTACTGCGAGATTTTGGGCTGTACACCGGTCTATCCAACCCGCGATCTGCGGGGCCCCTGGCTGGATCGGGCGACGGGCGTCGAGGACGCTCATATCCAGGGGATTCACCTGCGCTTGCCGGGGCATGGGCCCGCGGGCCCTACTCTTGAGATATTCCAGTATGACCGGCAGGTTCCGCGCGAGCTCTTTGCAGCCAATCGTCCTGGGTTCGGGCACATTGCCTTTGGCGTGGACGATGTGGAAGAGGCCCTGCGCGAGGTCGTCAACGCGGGCGGAGGGCTGGCCGGCGAGCTTGTCTCGACGATCATCCCAGGGTTGGGCGGCATCGTGTTCGCCTATGCCACCGATCCGGAAGGCAACGTCATCGAACTGCAGCAGTGGGTCGCCTAGCGGCAGCGGCCCTCGCCGATAAGAGAGGCCAGAGCCGGTCCCTAATCCGGCTCTGGCCTCTCGGCTCTACCTTGCCACAGCAGGCGGGGCGCCTTATGAGGGCAACGCCCACCCCTGGTCTGCGTGGCGCTGCGCGATGGCGTCGGCCAGGGCATCCACCGCCCGCAGGCTCTCCTCCGTCGGCAAGCCCCGGGCCAATACCGGCGGGAGAACCTCCACCTTGAGATCGGGGATCAGCGCTGAGAGCCCCTCGACGGCCTGGGTGCTCCAGCCATAGGAGCCGATCACCGCGACATGGGCCAGCTTGGGGCGCAAGGCGTTGGCCAGATGGGTGGCATAAAAGACGCTGGGATGCGGGCCGCGGTGAAAGGTTGGCGTGCCGATCACCAGGGTGGCGGCATCCACCAGTGCGATGGCCAGCTTGCCCAGGTCGGTGGCCGAGAGATCGAACTGCTGCACCGGCACGCCCTGGCTACTGAGGCGGCTGACCAGGCGCTCTACCATGGTACGCGTGCTACCGTGCATAGAGATATAGGGCACCAGCGCCAGGTTCCTGGGTTGGTCGGACACCCAATCGCGATAGGCGCTCAGGATCAGGGCGGGGTCGGCATAGATGGGGCCGTGGCTGGGCGCGATGAGCTCGATCTCCAGGCCGTCGAGCTTGGCCAAGTTGCGCTGGATGATGCGCCGGAAGGGCATCATGATCTCGGCATAGTAGCGCTTGGCCGCCTCCATCACACGCGGGGTATCGCGCGCAATGGGATCGCTGGTCGCCAGGTGCGAACCGAACCAATCGCAACTGAACAGGATGCGATCCTCCGGCAGATAGGTGGACATGGTCTCGGGCCAGTGTACCCAGGGGGTGTGCAGGAACTGGAGCGTCTTGCCCCCCATGGGCAACGTGTCGCCGTCCTCCACGGTCAAGAACTGATCCCGATCGAGCCCCAGGTGGCTCATCAGCAGGGGCTTGCCCTGGGGGGTGCACACGACCTGGGCCTCGGGGTGCGCGGCCAGCACCGCCGGGATAGAGCCCGAGTGATCTTGCTCTGCGTGTTGCGCAACCAGATAGTCAATGCGGGGCACGTCGGCCAGTTGGCGCAGCAGCACGTGGGTCATGGCCGGGTCAACGGTGTCCAGCAGAGCAGTCTTGTCGTGTCCTTGCACGAGATAGGCGTTATAGCTGGTGCCGTCCGGCAGGGGGATGAGGGCGTCGAACAGGCGGCGGTCCCAATCTACGGCGCCCATCCAGTGGACGCGCTCTCGGATCGCTTGGGCTTGCACGGGTCTTGCTCCTATGCGTATGGGCGGCTGTGCTCGAGTCTGATCGGTGGCGTATGGGCGCATCGCGCCCGCACCGTGTAGCGTTTCCTGCATCCATTGTACCACCAACTCTGCGCCCTCGCACCCTGGGCCGCGTCGGCGACAACGGCTGTGCCAGGGCGACCCGGTCAAGCTTATCCAATGCGCGGGAGCGCAAGGGTGCATGCCGCAACCCATTGGCGTTCTACCGTGTCACAAGTAATATAAGGGCATGCAGCCATCGTCCGGTACCCGCTGGATCGCCAGGAGGCTCTATGTCGTCGGATTTTCTTGTCATCGTGCTCGTTCCTTTGGCATTGCTGATCGTCGTGCTCGGTTTTGTCACCCTGAACCGCTACATCGCCTATAAGGAGCGCGTGGCCCTCGCGGAGCGTGGCTTTTCCGCGCGCGAGCTGGCCCGGCGCGAGGCGCGGGGCCGCCAGGGCGGTCGCGGCGTCTTGTGGGGCGGCGTCATCACCATGATGAGCGGCTTGGCGCTGCTCCTCGGCCTGGCCACCCTGGGCACGGGCTACTGGCTGATCGCCGGACTGCTGCCCCTCTTTGTGGGGCTGGGCATGCTCTTGATCTATTTCATCGTTTCGAGCGCTCCTGTACACGAGATCGAGGACGCGCCCTCCGATCCTGAGCCCAGCGCCTGTGACAGCGATCCCTGGCAGGAACGCCAGCCTGATTCCGACGACTGACATCCTGAGGGACCTTATGTGGCTCTCGAATCCTGGACGGCTAGCTTGAGCGACCCGCTGGCAGATCTGGTTTCACGCGCACAACGCGGCGACCGCGCGGCCCTGGGCGAGTTGATCGCCCAGACGCAAGGACGCGTCTACAACCTGGCCTACCGCATCCTGGGCAATCCGCAAGAGGCTGAGGACCTGACGCAGGAGGTCTATGTGCGGGTGTGGCGCGCTTTGCCGCGCTTTAGGGGCGAGAGCAAGTTCACAACCTGGCTGCACACCGTTGCGACCAACGCCTGCCTGAACCGCAAGCGCAAGCTGCGCCGACAGCTCGATGCCCAGCTCGATGCCGGCGAGCGGCTGGAGGAGATCGCCGCGCCGGAGGAAGGCCCGGCCCAAGAGGCGTTGCACCACGACGAGCACGCACGTTTGTGGGAGCTGGTCGAGCGCCTTCCGGACAAGTACCGACTGGTGCTGGCGCTGTTCTACCAGCAGCAGCTCTCGTATCAGGAGATCGCCCAGGTGCTCGCGCTGCCGCTGGGCACCGTCAAGGCGCACCTGAACCGCGCCCGGAACGCGCTGGCCGCCAACATGAAAAAGGTGGGAATCCGATGACAGACTGCAAGGCGCATGAGGCGTTGCTGGCCCAATATGTGGCCGATGGGCAGCCTCCGTTGCGAGAGTATCAGGCGCTGCGCCGCCACCTGGCCACATGTGAGGATTGTCGCGCTGCTGCCCACGCGCTGCAGCGCGTTGAACAGGCCCTGTGGGCGTGGCCCCTGTACCCTGCACCCACCGGCCTGGTCGAGCGCACCTTGGCGAACATCGATGGCGAAACGCCGATGGAGCCCTGGAAACCTTTGCCTTGGAGCGTGTGGCTGCCTGCTCTCACACTACTGGTGGCCCTGGCGCTAGCTCTCCTGCTGGCGCCCGAGCCAGGGCTGGCGCCAGCCGTGCCCTGGCTGGAACCGCAGGCTGAACTCGCATTCCAGGTGCGTCTGCCCGATGATCCGGCGCTGTTATGGGCCCTCTGGATCGGCGGGGCCATCGTCGTTTTCGGCGCGGGCATCACTATGGCGCTGGTGCAAGGTCGGCTGCCCAACGAGACCGAGATGGATCACCTGCGCCACATGCTTTCGGACACGGCGCAACGGCTCTGGCGACTGGCGGGCCGCTAGCGGGTCATTGGGGCTCGCGGCCCACCTCTCCCGGGCCTCGATCCTCAAGAAAGGGCTGCGTGCAAGTGTCTGCTCGCCCTGGGCCTGAAATTGACACACCCCGCTCGTCGGACTATACTGGCTCGTTGTGAGCCCGCATTGCCAGAGGCGAGGATTATTGATCTCAATGCAGGTCTTTCCCTTTACCGCTATTGTCGGCCAAGAGCGCATGCGCCGAGCCCTCGTACTCAATGCCATCAGCCCCCAGATCGGCGGGGTGCTCATTCGCGGCGAGCGCGGCACGGCCAAGTCAACCGCTGCCCGGGCGCTGGCCGCATTGCTCCCCGAGATCCAGGCCGTCAGCGATTGCCCCTTTGGCTGCGACCCCCAGCGCTCCGAACAGATGTGTGATACCTGCCGCGCGCGCCATGCCGCCGGCGAGGTCTTGCCCGTCGCCCTCAAAAAGACCCGCTTTGTGGACCTGCCCGTCAGCGCCACCGAGGATCGCGTGGTGGGCACGTTGGATATCGAACGCGCCATCAAAGAGGGCGAGCGCCACTTTGAGCCGGGGGTGCTGGCGGCGGCCAACCGGGGCCTGCTCTATGTGGATGAGGTCAACCTGCTGGATGACCACGTAGTAGACCTGCTGCTGGATTCGGCGGCGATGGGCGTGAATGTCGTCGAGCGCGAGGGCATCTCGTTTTCGCACCCGGCGCGCTTTATCCTGGTGGGCACCATGAACCCCGAAGAGGGCGAGCTGCGTCCCCAGTTGTTGGATCGCTTTGCCCTCTGCGTGGATATCCACGGCATCGCCGATGCGGCGGCCCGCGTCGAGATCCTCAAGCGGCGCATCGCCTTTGAGCGCGATTACGGCGAGTTCTGCGACCTCTGGTGTGAAGAAGAGGCGCGGCTCTCGCAGCGCATCCTGCGCGCCCAAGAGTTGCTCCCCCAAGTCCGGTACGATGAGCGGGACCTCTACACGATTGCCCAGTTGACGGCCGAGATGGATGTGGACGGGCATCGGGCCGACATCGTGATCCTCAAGACGGCGATGGCCCATGCCGCTCTGATGGGGCGCACGGCTGTGCAAGAGACCGACATCCTGCTGGCCGCGGAGCTTGCGCTGCCCCATAGACTGCGCCGCACACCCTTTGAGGACACGGGCAGCAAGATGCAAAAGCTGGCCCAGCGCATCGAGCAGGCGCGCCAGCAGAACGCACAAGAAGACGAGCAAGAGCCCGTACAGGGCGAGGCGCAGCCTAAAAAAAAACAGCCGAGCCGGTAGCGGCTGAGCCGAGCCCTGACGGAGAGCCCCAATCTGTACCGCCGTTGCGCGGGCACCACTCGGAGGCCCAGTCTCTCAACGCATCTCCTAACGAGGCCACCCACCAGGCTCTGGTGGGAGAGGCGTTTCAGGTGCGCAAGCTACGCACTCCCACCGACCGCCTCTCACGCCGCGCAGCCGGGCGGCGCAGCTATACCGTCAGTAAGCAGAAACGAGGGCGTTACATCCGCGCACGCGATGCCCAGGGACGCTATGACGATATCGCCATAGATGCCACGGTGCGACAGGCGGCGCCGCACCAAACCTCCCGCGAAAAGAATGGCCATGCCATCGCCATCCGCGACGGCGACCTCCAGCGCAAGGTGCGCGTGCACAAGACGGGCAATCTGGTGATCTTTGCCGTGGACGCCAGTTGGTCTATGGCGGCGGCGGAGCGCATGGAGGCCACCAAAGGCGCCATCATGTCGCTCTTGGTGGACGCCTATCAAAAGCGCGACCGCGTGGCCATGGTGTCCTTCCAAAAGGACCGCGCCGACCTGGTGCTGCCGCCCACCTCCAGCGTCGAGATGGCGAAAAGGGCCCTGCAGGAGATCCCCGTGGGCGGCAAGACGCCCCTCTCGGCAGGGCTGCTCCTGGCGCTACAGGTGATCGAGCGGGAAAAGGGCCAGAACCCCGATATCGCCCCGCTGATGATCCTGCTGACCGACGGCGCGGGCAATGTGTCGGTTACGGGCACGCCGCCGAGAGAAGAGGCGCTGATGATCGCGGGGCTCTATCGCGAAAAGCAGTTCCGCACCGTGGTGATCAACACCGAGCATGAATCCCTCGATCGCGGCCTGGCCCAAGAGCTGGCGGATGCGCTCGATGGTCCCTGTTACACCCTGGCCGAGATCCGCGCCGATAGCCTGTTGGCGACCGTGCGCCGAGAACTGGAGCGCTAGCCCACATGGCCGAGATTGCCAACCGCCGCCGCCAACTGGGCGCCGATGCGTTGCTGCTCCTGGTGACCTTGATCTGGGGCGGCACCTTTGTCATGGTCAAAGAGGCCGTGAGCGCCTATCCGGTGTTCGCCTTTCTGGCCATCCGCTTTGGCCTGGCGCTGGCGGCGCTGCTGCTGATCGGCGGGCGGCGCTTGCGCACCCTGACCTGGCGCACCACGGCCTGTGGCGCGCTGTTGGGGCTCTTTTTGCTGGGGGGCTATGCCTTTCAGACGTTGGGGCTCCAGCACACCACCGCCTCCAAGGCAGGGTTCATCACCGGCATGAACGTCGCGATCGTGCCGGTGCTCTCGGCGCTGGTTCTCAGACGGCGACCTCACCCGGCAGCCCTGATCGGCGTGGCGTTGGCGACGGTGGGCATGGCGCTCTTGTCGTTGAGCCAGTCGCTACAGCTTGGCGCGGGCGATCTCCTGGTATTGCTGTGCGCGGTCTCGTTCGCGCTGCACATTATCGGGGTGAGCGCCTTTGCGCCGGGCGCCGATCCAATCGCACTGACGATTGTGCAAGTGGCGGTGGTTGCCGTGGTGAGCACGGGCATTACACTGCTGGGGGGAGGCCCCTGGCCCGCGCCGGCGCCCTCGACCTGGGGCGCGGCGGCGTTCACCGGCATCCTGGCGACGGCGGTGGCTTTTGGCGTGCAGACGGCCGTGCAGCGCTTTACCACCCCCACCCATACGGCCCTCATTTTTACGGCAGAGCCGGTCTTTGCGGCGCTGTTTGGCGTGTTGCTGGCGGGCGATCTGCTGACTGCGCGCATGGTCACCGGCGGCGTGATCATCTTGGCGGGCACCCTGATCAGCGAGATCCCCTGGTCAGAACGCACGGCGGCCCTGATCTCGCGTTTTCTGGCGCCGCAATACGTGGTCACGCTGCTGCTGCTGTCATTGGGGCTGGCCGATCCGGTCTCTTGGCGGCGCGGCATCGTTTGGGTGTTGGCAACGGGCCTGCCCTTTGTGCTGATCACCCTGGGGGTGTTCAACCGGGCGTTGCGACGGGGTGCCATCAGCGATTGGCATATCACCGACCGGCGTGAGCGCCTGCGCCCGGGCATCGTGGCAGCCTCCCTGCTCTTTACGGCGATCCCGATGGCGATCCTATACGTGTTCGACGGCCCGCGCTGGATCCTGGCCGTGGCGCTGAGCGGGTTCCTGTTGGTGGTCATCAACCTGGCGATCACGTTGATCTGGAAGATCAGCCAGCACGTCTCCGGCATTGCCCTGGGCGCCACGCTGATCACCGCCAGCCTGGGGCCGTTGGCCGCTCCCAGCTTGCTGCTGATCCCGCTGGTGGCCTGGGCGCGGGTCAAGGTGGGCGCCCACACCGTGGCCCAAACCATCGCCGGCGGCGTGACGGGCATCATCATCAGCGTCGTTGCGTTGAGCCTGCTGGGGCTGGGCTGAACTCGCCAGGCGCTACTTGCGGCAGTTGGGGCAGAGGCCGTTCAATTCCAGGATGTGTCCGTCAATGCGAAAGCCGGTGCGGGCCTCGATCTCGGCAATCAACCTGGTCAAGTCGCACTCGGTAAAGGCGCACGTCATGCCACAGGAGGAGCACACGAGCTGGTGGCCATGTGGGGTGGGCGCCATGACATAACTCTGACAGCCATCCTGGCCGTGCACATGCTGGATGTGGCCCAAGGACTCTAGCAACGCCAGGGTGCGATAGACGCTGGCCAGGCTCAGAGTGGGGCAGGCGGCCTGGGCCAGGTCATGCAGTTGGGCTGCCGTCAGATGCCGCTCTGATGCCAGCAGGGCATCGAGGACGGCGCTGCGTGGACGGGTGAGCCGGAACCCCTGCCGGTGCAGGTCCGCGATAATGGCGCGCTCTCTCTCGGCTATCATGGGGCTCCCGGCGGCGGCTTGGCCGCAATGATCCACACGCTGTGGTCGCCCGGCGCCCAGCAGCGGGCCCGCGCGCCCGCCTGGCGCGCCATCGCCACGATCTCCCCCGGCAGATGCGGATGGCTGCGCATGAGGGCCAGTTTTTCGGCCCAGGAGATCAGTCGCACGCTGGGGATGCGCCAATCGGGCTCCTGAATGACCATGCGCCCGCCGGGGGCCAGCACCCGCACCAGCTCGCGCACCGTGCTGGCTGCATCGTACACGTGGTGCAGTGCATCCACCATGACGATGCGCATGATCGTTCCATCGGCAAAGGGCAGGCGCTCGGCGGGGGCCAGAACCGTTTGCAGGCCGTGGCGGCTAACGGCCTGGCGCAACATGCCCTGGGAGAGATCGGCGATCACCACCTGCTGGGCCTCACCCGCAAACTGGGCCGTCACGCGGCCCGTGCCGCCTCCAGCGTCCAGCAGCAGGCCGGAGGTGGGCAGCTTGAGGGCTCGTCTCAGGCCGTCAGGCGGCGGTGCGGAGAAAAAGCGCTCATAGATGGGGGCCAGCAGTCCAAAATGATCGGGTCGGGGCATACCCCTCCTTAGGCGCGGTGCTTGTCATCCCGCGCATTATAGTCTACCCGGCGCTCGGCGGCGAAACGCGCCCCGGCGGCTGGGGCCTGGCTGATGAGGTGCGCGTGGAGGATGGGCACCTCTTGATAGACGCCGCCGTTGATGATCAGCCGGTAGCCGTGGGGCGCCAGATCCAGCTCACGCACCAACCGTTGCACGGCGGCTATCATGTCGGCATACAGGGCCATCTCGTCGCCCTGGAGCGCCTCGAGCCCCGCAGGCGCCGCTTTGGGAACCAACAGGATGTGCACGGGGTAGGAGGGGCGCGGGTGGTGGAAGGCCAGCAACGTCTCTGTCTCGCACAGGCGGCGCACCGGCAGCCAGCGGCACAAAGCTGGGAACCAACGCCGCGCCAGGCGCCCACCGATGGGCGAGCGCGCCAGCGCGAACAACGCGCGCCCGAGGCGCGACACCAGCCATCGGAGCATGGCGCTATGCCGGCGGACCATATTGGGCGCTGTACCAGTCGAACGCGGCCGTCTCATTGCCCAGTTTCCAGCGCCCGGGGTCGGTGGTGGACAGCCAGTCCAGCGGCTCGGCCAGGGGGAGCTGGCGCGAGGCCTGGGACAAGGCCGTGCGCAGGGCGCGCTGCTGGGCCGTATCCAGGGGCTTGGAGCCGAGGGCAACAAAACAGGGCGTACCGCTGGCGGCCACCAGGCGCAGCCATTGCTCGCCGAGCTGCCAGGGAACAATGCCCCCCAGCTCTACGGGGCCGACCTCGGCGGCGTACAGGGCGCCGTGCTGGTATCCGCGAAAGGCCAGGGCGTTCGCCGCAACGATGTGCGGGCGCAAGCGGCGCTCGTGGCCGGCGCGCTCGGCGATGCTCTGCATGTGCACCTGCCCGGCCGCCAGGTGGCCCAGGGCGTTGCTGGCGGCCAGCAGCGCCCCCCCTCTGGTCGCCTCGCGGAGCAGGGTATACAGGTTGCGCAAGACCTCTGCCGTGGTGAGGCTGATGTCTCCAAAGCGCCACCCCGGCTCGGTGGAGGATGGCGAAAAGGGGGCATACTCGCCGAGGAGGTCGAGGGTGGTGGCATCGTAGCGCAGCAGCTCAAAGCCCCAGGCGACTGCCCGGGCCACGTCCAGGCGGATGGTCTCTTCCGTCTCGGGGTGGGTGGGATCCAGCACCCGTCCGATGGGTTGCATGGCAAACCGTCCACGGGGAAGCGCGCAGGCGTCATGCTCGGCCGTGCCGGAGAGCAGCGGGCGCAGCCACAGGCCCGGGCGACAGCCCGCTTCCACAATGTCGTGGGCCAGCGCCACGGGGTCGCCCAGCTTGGGGCCAGGCTGCATACCTGCGGTGCCCGCGCTCTGCTGCCAGCCATGGTCCACGATGAAGAAGGGGCGGTTGACCGTATTCTCGGCCAGGTCGGCCAGGAACCGGGCATCCTCGCGCACGGTCGGCGCCGCCGCGTGGGCATGTTGCGCAGCGCGCAAGCCATAGAGAGGCTGTTCGGGCAGCAGGCGTTCGTTATCGAGCAGGGCGGCAAAGCGGCGCGCGGCCTGGAAGGGCAGCTCCCAGACTTTGCCGGGGCGCACCACCAGATCGGCCAGAGACAGCTCCCGGTCGCCCGGCTGCACGGCCCCGGCGCCGTTGCGCACATCCAGCCAGAGGGTCACGCCAAAAGGGTCTATGCGCCAACGGCAGAGGGCGCTGGCGCCCGTCTTGACGCCCACGCCGTGGGTGTGTTGCCCGTCATAGGCCAGGAAATACCAGGGCAGGTCGCGCTCGGGCGCCAGGCAGCGCCACTCCATCGGGCCGTCGGCGCGCTCCCACGTATCGCCCAGGTAGCGCAGCCCCTCGGGGATGCGCTCGCTCCAGCGCAATTGCAGGTACATCAGCGGGACGGTGGAGCGCAGGCGCAACGCCAGCACGCCATCGCCGGGGAGGGCGTCCAACTCGACGCCACGACCCTCGAATCGGGTCTCTGTGGCGGCGCTCAGGGCAAGCGTCTCGCGTTCCGCCAGTACGGTGACGTAATCGGGCGGTCGGATGATCTCAAAGGGAGGCATGCTCGCTCCTTGGCAGCGCCCTCAACGCAGGTTGGCCGCGCAGCCCGGGGCCGTGCGGCGACGGTCATGGGCCGTCCGCCGCCCCTATTATGGCCCTGTGGCGGCGCCGTGGCAAGCGCGAAAGGTTGCGCACCGCTCCGGTTGCGCGGCGGCGCGCCTTTGGGCTAGAATGCACACAGGAGACGGGCGATCAGCCCAGGGCGCAGAGAGAGCAGCCCTCTCCGCAGTGATGGTCGCGTTCTACGAGGAGGTGCCTCATGCCAGGGCGCAATGTGTTTCCCAGCGAGCTGCTCTTTCGTCAGGTGGGCGAGTGGGCCATCGCCAGCGATGCGGCCTATGCCAATCCCTTTGGCGATGTCGTGGTGGAGGCCGTATTCGAGGGGCCCACGGGCCAGCGCTTTGTCGCGCCCGGCTTTTACGACGGCCAGGGCATCTGGCGGGTGCGCTTTAGCCCCAATGCCGTGGGCGCCTGGTCCTTTCACCTCTATGCGCGCCCGGAGAACCCGGATCTGGAGGCGGAAGGGGTCTTTGTCGTCACCCCCTCGCTAGCGCGGGGCTATCTGCGGGCCACGCCGGGCGAGGCCTGGGGCTTTTGCTACGAATCGGGCGAGCCCGTGATGATCCTGGGGGATACGACCTACAACCTGTTCGGGATGGCCCACTGCGGCGCCGATGTGGAGGGGTTTGTGCGGCGGCGCGCCGCCCAGGGGTTCAACCTCTTGCGGGTGCGCCTGCCCGTGAGCCCGTTCCATCCCCCCGAGGGCTATAGCGCCTGGCAGACGCGGCGCACCTGGCCCTGGGGCGGCAGCGAGCAGAGCCCGCAGTTCGACCGTTTCAACCTGGACTATTTCCACACGGTGGATCGCATTGTCGCCCTCGCCGAGGCCCAAGGGATCGGCCTGGAGATGATCATGGAGGGGTGGGGGTTCGAGTTCCCCTTTGACCGGCGCGACCTGTTCGTTCCCGAGTGGGAAGAGCTCTGGATGCGCTACCTGATCGCCCGCTATGATGCTTACTCGTGCGTCTATTTCTGGACGCCCCTGAACGAGTACGAGTACTATCCCGATGGTGACTGGCGCTATAATCCGGTGGCGGATCGCTGGGCCATGCGCATCAGCCGCTGGATCAAAGCGGTCGCGCCACACGGCCATGTGGTTTCGATGCACAACGGCCCGCGCCTGCCAACTTTTGCCGAGCGGTTCCGCCAGGACCCGGGCGCGGTGGATGCCATCATGTTCCAGGAGTGGGGCTCGCGGGATGCCCAACGGGGCTGGCTGGCTGCCGGCATCGAGGAGCGGATCGCCGCTAGCCTGGCGGGCTGGCCCGGTTCGGCGGTGCTGGCCGAGTGGGGCTATGAGCGCAACGAGGCGTTTCCCCTGGCGATCCCCGGCCATGCCTATTGCGACGCCGAGCACACGCGGCGGGGCGCCTGGCGGGGGGCCATGAGCGCGCTGGGCATCATCCACGGCTTTGAGAACTCCTGGGGGCCGTTCCTGCTGCTGGAGGAGGACCAAGAGGGGCTGGCCTACCTGCTCACGCTGCGGCGTTTTTTCCACGAGATCGCGCCCTTTGAGCATCTACGGCCCGCGCCCGAGCTGCTGCTGGATGCCGAAGCCTATCCCGAAGGCGCGCGCCCCCTGGCTCTGGCGACGCCCGAGCGGGACCTGGCCGTCGTGTACCTGCCTGTGGGCGGCGCGGTGGGCCTGGCTATGGACCTGGAGGGCTATGCGGCGCGCTGGTTCGATCCGGTGACCGGCGCGCTGGAACCGGCCCGGGTTGCGGGCCGCATGCTATCCGCCCCCGACCGGCTGTACGCCAACAACCCGCAGGATTGGGCGCTGGCGCTGACGCGGGATTAGGTCCGTTCGCGAAAGGAACAGACGTACCGTATGCTGCAACGATCCAAGTACCCGACTGCCGGGCGCGAGCTGGCGCTGTTCTTTGGCCTGACCTACCTGGTCTCCTGGCTCAGTTGGGGAGCGGCCGCCGTTTCCGGCCAGGATGTCACGGCGTCGCCCTGGCTGGCGGCCCACACCCTGGGCGGGCTGACCCCCTCGCTGGTGGGCGTCGCGTTGTTCTATCGCCTGCACCGGAGCGGCGCCGAGCGGCGCGACTTTTGGCGGCGCGTGGCCAGCCCCAAGCTCATCTCGCCCGGCTGGTATCTCCTGATCGCCCTGATCTTTCCCGCGCTGGCCGGGGTGGGCGTCGCTTTGGATGCCCTGGTCTCCGGCGAGGCCCCCGCCCTGACGGTGTTGGCCCAGTTGGCAGCCAACCCCCTGACGCTGATCCCCATGCTGCTACTGGGGATCAGCACCGGCCCGCTGGCCGAGGAGCTGGGCTGGCGCGGGTTCGCCCTGGATCGCTTGCAGGCCCGCACGGGCCTGCTGGCCGCCAGCCTCGTCCTGGGCGTTATCTGGGCCCTCTGGCACCTTCCCCTGTTCCTGATCCGGGGCACGCCCCAGTATGACATGGGCCTGGGCTCGGCTCAGTTCTGGCTTTTTCTGGCCATCGGAGTGCCGGCCTCCATCCTGATGACACGGGCCTACAACTGCAATGGCCGGAGCATCCTGAGTGCGATTCTGCTGCACTGGATGCTCAACCTGACCATGAACCTGGCCTATCCCCTCTCGGAGAGGGCCTTGACGTACCTGATCGTGCTGATGTTGGCGGCGGCCCTTGGGGTGGCCGCGCTGAGCGGTAGAGCGAAAGGAGCCACAGAATGAGCGAGACGAGGAACCCGCAAGACAAGAGCAGCCAGGAATGGCGCGATCTCTTTCATCAGATTGGCGACCAGATCCGGCGCGAGGCGGCCCGGGCCGTGGGCGTGGGCGAGGATGCGGACTGGCCCACCATCGGCAAGACCACCGATGACAAGGCGCGCCGCGCCGCTGCCGACCTGGCGGGCGCCGATGAGGGCGCGGGCTGGGAGGAGATCGGGCGGCGCATCGAAGGTTCCACCCGCAGCCAGATCGCCCAGGTGGTGGGCACCGATGAGGACGCCGATTGGGACAGCATCGGCCAGACCATCGGCGCGCGGATCGAGGGGTTCTTGAAAGAGCTATTCGGCGCGCGGCCCAAGGGTGAGCCCGCGCCGCCGCCCGATGACGCCCCCGACGAGCCGTTCGGGCTGGATTAGGCGCGCTCGCCGCTGTGGGTGGGTAACAAGAGAGGGCGAGCGCCAAGCCCGCCCTCTGCCTGATGCAACATGGCTCGGAACGGCAAGCCGCGCCTAGACCTCGCCCCGCGCCAAGGGCCGCAGGAACGCGGCGGCGGCCTGGGCCTCGGCGGCGAAATCCTCGCCCCAGGTGCATTCCACCGAGGCGCGCTGGTCATACCCCAGCTCGTGCAGCAACGCGAACCAGGCGCGCAGGGGATAGCTGCCGCTGCCGGGATAGAGCCGCCCGCTATCCGCCAGGTGCACGTGGGCCAGCACGTCCGCCCCGGGGCGGATCGCCTCCACCGGCTCGGACTCGACCTCGAAATGGTAGATATCGGCCAACACGCGGATGTTGGGCCGATCCACATCGCGGGCCAGGGCCACGCCCTCGCCATAGCTGTTGAGGATGTTGCACTCGCCCCGGTTCAGTGGCTCGATAGCGAGGGTCAGCCCCGCATAGGCGCGCTCGGCGCAGAGGCGGCAGAAACGCACCAATTGCTCCCAGGCCGTCTCGCGGCTATAGCCCTCGGGCACCATGCGCGCCCCGCCGCTGCCAAAGACGATGCGTTCAATGCCCAGGGCCTGGGCGCGGCGAAACCCGCGCTCGACATAACTCTCCACCAGGCCCCAATCCACATCGGGACCCACCAGCTTGACCCTGGGGTTCACGAAATTGTTGCAGGCCCGCGCCGGCAAGGGGAGCTTGTGCAGCGCCTCTAGCGCGGGCGCAAAGGTCTCATCGTCTTGCAGCGGGTCCAGCACGGTCGAGAGCGATAGTTCGATATAGTCATAGTAGGGCGCCACCAGGGGCGCCCGCTCGGGCGTGGTACAGATGCCGATGGCGATAGGCTGTCCCATGCTTCCTCCCTTTGTGCGCGCTAGACCGCGATCCACTCTCGTTCCTTGCCCTGGTGGATGCGGTCAAAGACCGTCATCACGTGCAGAACCTCGATCAACGTTCCGTGCTGGGGCGGTTCCCCGGCCAGCATCTGGTCGGCAAAGGAGCGCACGCTGCCCAGATAGCCGCTCAGCGCCACCTGGTGGGTGGCGGGCTCCAGCGCCTCAAAGCGCGGCTCCCAAAAGAGCGGGGCATGGGCCGGATCCTCAGCCGGATAGCCCTCTTGGCGGCCCAGCAGCTCGGGGCTGACGCCGCCATCGCGCCGGTAGCACACCAGCCGCAGGCCGCTCTCGGCCACCAGGTTGGCCCCTGTGCCGACGATCTCCAGCCGCTCGCTGGGGGAGGCCGATGCTTGCCCCACCGCCAGGTGTACGCTGCCGACGACGCCCCCCTTGTGGGCAAAGGTGATCACGCCGGCGCCCGTGGCCTCGTGGCGCAACATGCTCAGTCCCTCGACCTCGCCAAACAGGCCGTACAGCAGGGCAATGATGGAGGTAAAGGGCAAAAAGGGCGCCATGCCTTTGTCGGTGCGGCGCTCGGGCGGGCCGGGCAGCCGCAGCGGGAACCGCATGGCATACGAGGTCACATGGCCCAGGGTCCCCGCATCCAGCAGCTCGGCGGCCTTGAGATAGGCGGGCGCAAAGGCTCTGCGGAAACCCACGGCCATATACTTGCGGCGCTTCATGCAGGCATTGGTAAAGATCGAGACGTTGGCGGCGCTGACGCAGGGGGGCGCGTCCACCCAGGTGTGCAGCCCGGCCCCCAGGGTCTCGGCGGCCAGCTCCGGGTAGCGGGGCAGGCCCTGCTCGTCCGGCCCCACGACGATCATGACGGCGTCCAGGCCCTCTTCCTTGGCCAGCAGCGCCTTGTGGTTGGGGTAGAAACGTTTGGCGCCGAACATGCGGGCGGCGGCCAGGCCCCGCTCCGTGTCATGATCCGCCATTGCCATCAGCTCGATGGGCGCGTACTGGAAGGTGGGCAGGATATTGCGGATCGAGTGCTCTCCGGCCCCAATGTAGGCGATCTTGAGTTTGCGCGGGTACTCGAAATTGTACAGCACAGTCCAATCCTCCTCGATTCGTGGACTAGCGATGGCCTTGCGCCCGCTCTGGAAGCGGGCTCTCCTCCTCCACTACGGCCGGCTCTTGGGGCGAGCGGCCCAGCAACAGGGCGATGGCGCCGCCCGCCAGCAGGCACAACGCCAGCGCCCAGACGGGCAGGCGTGCGGGTTGGTCGGGCCAGAGGCCATAGACCGAGCCCAGCACGAGACCCAGGACGCAGTAATACGCCAGCGCAGGGGCGCGTTTGATGGCCAGATCAATCAGCTTGGAAAAGACCAGGATGCCCAGCCCGGCGCCCAGGACGGTGGAGAGCAGCGCTCCCCAGCGGATGGTGAGCTCTTTGAGGGCGGCCACCGCGCTGAGCACCGGCGCATAGGTGCCGCCCAGCAGCAAGATGTAGGAGCCATCCAGCCCGGGGGTGACGCTGGCGCCGCCCGCCACAAAGCTGACCGCGCCGTTGTACAGGATCTCGGGCCAGGTGGTCATGGTATAGGCTGTCGTATGGCCCACCAGCAGCGGCTCGATGGCGCGGATGCCCACCACCAGGGCCAACCCGAGCAGCAACGCCGCCAGCCGGCCGGGGCGCGGGCGCATATCGCCATGCAGCGTGAGCACCGAGGGCACGGTGCCCAGCAGCAGCCCCATGAAAAAGATCATGCTCTCGGTGGGATAGCTCTCTAGCAGCGCCTCGATGGCGACGGCGGCCAAGATGACGCCCAGCACCATGCCGATGCCCAGAGGGATGAGAAAGGCGAGGTATCTGCGCCAATTGGACCTTTGCACGAAGAGATTGCCGACCGATTCGACAAACGGTTCATAGATGCCCATCAGAAGGAGGACAATGCCGCCGCCCAGGCCGGGGGCTACGTGGGTCACGCCATAGGCCATGCCCTTGAGCACCAGTACAAGCTGTTTCAAGACATGCTCCTTTGCTGCGCTACATTTGTCGGCATTATAACAGGCTCGCCAAGCGCCGACAATTCCGGCCCTGCGGCGCAATCGCGACCTGCGCCG
Organism: uncultured Anaerolineales bacterium; assembly: GCA_964482225.1. GTDB lineage: Bacteria > Chloroflexota > Anaerolineae > UBA1429 > UBA1429 > UBA1429. Next base: position 42,046 of record CAYZWT010000017.1, on the reverse strand, counting down.
CTCCCGTGGCCCCTTGCTCCCTTTTTGCCCATTGACTTGGGCCTCTGGATATGATACTCTCGCAGGCGAGCCGCACTTTGCCGAGCGCGCCGCTGCGGGGGCGAGGCCCGAGCGACGCGAGCAGTGTAAGAAAGAGGGACACCAGCCATGAGCAAGAGACGCACCACATCGCCGAGACGCAGGGGGGGCGCGCCCCCCGCCAAGCCCGCCGCCGAGCAGCCGGTGTACATCGGGCTGCGAAGGTTCAACCTGATCATGGGGGCGCTGCATCTGGTGCAGGGCATCCTGATGATCGCCCTGAGCAACGCCACCACCTACCCGATCTATACCAACTTTTTGCGGTTTGATGTCCAAACGAGGGCGCTGGTGCCCAACCCCACCCTGGCCTATGCCCTGCGCTTTGGCCCGGCGGTGGCGGCTTTTTTGCTGCTCTCTGCCATCGCCCACTTTTGCCTGGGCACGTTCGGCTACAAGTGGTATGTCAAGAACCTGGAAAAGGGCATGAACCCGGCCCGCTTTTACGAGTATGCCCTCAGCTCCTCGCTGATGATCGTCCTGATCGGGATGCTGGTGGGCGTGTGGGACCTGGGCGCCATCATCGCCCTGTTCGGTATCAATGCCACCATGAACCTGTTCGGCGTCGTGATGGAGCTGCACAACCAGACCACGGCCCGCACCGATTGGACGTCGTTCATCTATGGCTGCATCGCGGGCGCCGTGCCCTGGGTCGTGATCATTGTCTCGTTCGTGGCCGCCATCAACTCGGGGGATGCCAAGCCGCCCGCGTTCGTGTATGCGATCATCCCCACCATTTTCGTCTTTTTCAACATCTTTGCGCTCAACATGTGGCTGCAATACAAAAAGGTGGGCCGCTGGAAGAATTACCTCTATGGCGAGCGCGCCTATATCATCCTGAGCCTGGTGGCCAAGACGGCCCTGGCCTGGATGATCTTTGCGGGCACGTTGGCCCCGGTGTAGGGAGAGGGCGAGGCCCATTGCTTGTGATCGTGAGCGCCTCCCGGAGAAACGCACTGGGAGGCGCTCTCTGGGATATTCGAGAGCGAAGGTGAGTTCCATGACCTACACCGGACTGCTGCTGCGCGAATCCCTGCTGGATGATGGCATCCTCGCCACGCTGACCGTCACCAAGACCGAGGTCTGGCGCGACATCCCCGGGCGCGCCGCGTTCCAGCCCGCCGATTGGACCGGCATCTGGTTCAGCGGCGACGCCGCCGAGGCGGAGGCCGTGGCCCAACGGCTGAGCGCCGCGCTGGACCCCCGCTGGTACTGCAACCTGATGACCCAGGAGCACACCCGGGTGATCTATGGCGGGCGCGTGTTCTGCTACCCCCGGGGCGATGCGGCGGGCCGCGCCGCCGCCCAGGCCCACGGGCGGGCCATGGGCATCCCCGAGCGCCAGCTCGACTGGGGCGAGGCGTACCCGTAGCAAACTCGGCCCTCACGGTATCAGGTCGGCGAGCGGCCTGCCGCTGCAAGCGTGCACAAGGCCGATGGGCAAGCACTGTGCACTGCACGCGCGACGCTCTTGTCAGCGTTCCAGAGTGTGGTAGAATCACGACGTGCCGGGTGCACACGCCCCATGCGTTGTGTCCGGCCACTCTTGACAAGGAGCGAACCTTTGACAACGCTGCGCGCGCGCATCAAGCGCATTCCGTATGCTTCGCACCCCATTGTCTACCGCCTGCTACAGTGGACCGTTTCGCTGCTCGTGCGCATCCTCTACCGCTATCGCGTATACGGGCGCGAGAACCTGCCCAAGACCGGCAGCGCCATGCTGGTGGTCAACCACCTGCACCTGCTGGACCCGGTGGTGGTGGCGGCGGGGGTGGGGCGGCAGGTGGTGACCCTGGTGGCCGAGAAATGGCGCGAGAACAAGTTCGTGAGCCTCTTTTTCCAGGGCGCCGGCGTGATCTTTGTCAACCGGGGCGAGGTGGACCGCAGGGCGCTGCGCGCTTGCCAACAGGTGCTGGAGGCGGGCGGCATGTTGGCCGTGGCCCCCGAGGGTACCCGCAGCCGGCAGGGGATGCTCCAACGCGCCAAGCCCGGCGTGGCCTATCTGGCCACCCGCACCAATGCCCTGATCGTGCCCGTGGCGTTCTGGGGCGTGGAAAAGCTGCGCGAGTGGAAACGGCTGCGGCGGCCCACCTGCCATGTCGTGATCGGCGAGCCGTTCCGGCTGCCCGAGGTGGAAGGCAGGCTGACCACCGAACGGCTACAGGAACTCGCCGATGGGGTCATGGTGCGCATAGGAGAGCTGCTCCCCGAAGGCTATCGTGGCTTTTACGCGCCGCTCATTCAATCCCTCGATAGTGGATCGGATGGCGAGCGGGCGCCAGCAACGGTCTGAGGTGAATGCCGGATGGAGTTTGACATAACAGTCGACTTGTACCGTGAGCCAGAGGGCTGCGATATCGATGAGCTGGAACGACTGGCGATAGCGACGCTGGCCGCCGAGGGGGCTCCACAGGGCACAGCGGTGGCCATTACCGTCCTGGACGATGATTGGATGCAGGATCTCAACCGCCACTATCGCGGCCTCGATGCGCCCACGGATGTGCTGGCCTTTGCCCTGTATGAGGGCGAGCCCCTGGTGTCGGCCCCCGGCGTCCCTCCCGTTCTGGGCGATGTGGTCATCTCTATTGATACGGCCCAGCGGCAGGCCCAAGCCCTCGGCCACGGGCTCGCCGCCGAACTGGCGTTGCTGACGATTCACGGCTGCCTGCACCTGCTGGGCTATGATCACGACGAGCCCGAGGCCCAGGAGCGCATGTGGGCCCGCCAGGCGGCCATCCTGGCGGCCTGCGGCTATCCGGATGTGGGCCGGGATCGCCCCGAGATGTGCGAGCAGGCTGATGATGCCTGAGCCCCGACAGAGCGATGGCCGCGCCCTCGATGCGCTGCGTCCGGTCGCCATCGAGACCGGCTTTATCCCCCAGAGCCCCGGTTCGGCCCTGATCCGCGCCGGAAGCACCCACGTCCTGTGCGTCGCCAGCGTGCAAGAGAGCGTGCCCCGCTGGTTGGAGGGGCGCGGCCTGGGCTGGGTTACCGCCGAATATAGCATGTTGCCTTACGCCACGTTGCCCCGCAGCGAGCGCGAGGGCGGCCAGCCCTCCGGGCGCACCCAAGAGATTCGGCGGCTGATCGGGCGCAGCCTGCGCATGGCCGTGGACCGCCGCGCCCTGGGCGAGCGCACCATCGTGGTGGATTGCGACGTACTGCAGGCCGATGGCGGCACCCGCACGGCATCCATCACCGGCGGGTACGTGGCGCTGGCCCTGGCCCTGCGCGAGTTGCGGCGCCAGGGGCTCTTGGCCGAGGATCCCTTGCGGCGCCAGATCGCCGCCGTCAGCGTGGGGATGGTGGGTGGCCAGGCCATGCTGGACCTGGCCTATGCCGACGATGCCCGCGCCGAGGTGGATCTGAACGTGGTGATGACCGGAGCGGGCGAATATATTGAAGTGCAGGGCACCGGCGAGGGCGCGCCCTATAGCCGCGCCACGCTGGAGCGCCTGTTGACCCTGGCCGATGGGGGCATTGCCGCATTGATGCAGGCGCAGGACGCAGCGCTGCATGGCGGCCGGCCGGTCTGACCGCTTGATCGACGCTGGAGCATACAGGAGGAGACCTTGAACCCTACGCGTGAACAAGCCTGGGCGCTGCTCACCCAATACACCCAGCAGGATAGCCTGCTCAAGCACGCCCTGGCCGTCGAAGCGGCTATGCGCTACTATGCCCGTATCTTAGGCGAGGACGAAGAGCTCTGGGGCGTCACCGGCCTGGTGCACGACCTGGACTATGAGCAACACCCGACCCTCGATGAGCACCCCTTGGTGGGTATCGCGATTCTAGAGGACGCAGGCTGGCCGGAGGAGATCATCGAAGCGGTCAAGGGACATGCCACCTATCTGAATGTGCCGCGCCGCACCCTCATGGCCAAGACCCTCTTTGCCGTGGATGAGCTAACGGGGCTGGTCATTGCTTGCGCCCTGGTGCGCCCCAGCAAGAGCGTCAACGACCTGACGGCCAGCTCGGTGCGCAAAAAGTGGAACGACAAGGCTTTTGCCCGGGGCGTCAACCGCGAGGATATCGAGCTGGGCATGCAAGAGTTGGGCGTGGACCGCAGCACGCACGTGACGAGGGTCATCGAGGCGCTGCGCGAGGTCGCCGTAGAGCTTGGGCTGGAAGGCTCGCAAACCTAGTTGGGGAATACCCAGACGTGATCTATCACAAGCGACGTTGCGCCAACTGCCATGCCTGGTTCAGCCGGGAACTCCTCTTGTGCCCCCTTTGCGGCCAAGAGTGGCGCAAGAGCAGACAATCAGACATCTGCCGCAGTTGCGGCGCACGCATCGAGCCCACGGACGACCCGTGCCCGTATTGTGGCGCGTCTCGGCGGGCGGGCATTGCGCAGGGCGTGCCGCGTCTGGGCAGCGCACTGATGAGCATCTTCATCGTGGCCCTGGGAGCGGTGCTGGTGTGGTGGATCATCCCGTTTGGCGCCCAGGTGGGCGAGCAGGCTCCGCCCGGGCCCACGCCCACGCCCCGACGCCCCACGGCCGTCAGCCTGGCCGAGATCCTGCCTTCGCCCACCGCCGCAGCAGCCCCGATCCCCACCGCTCTGCCGTCCCTCGCGCCCACCGAGGCGCTGTTGCACGCGCTGGATGCCGAGCTGCCGACGCCGGACCCTGCCGAGGACCACGCGGCAACGCCGACTCTGCCTCTGCCCATGGCGACGCCCACGCCCACAGGTACGCCCGAGCCGCCAACGGCCACGCCTCTCGATCCCACGGTCGCCCCCTCTGAGACGCCTACGGCGGGGGCAGTAGCCAGCCCTCGGGTGCACGTCGTGCAGCAGGGGGACGTGCTTGGCAGGCTGGCCGTGCTCTATGGCGTCTCTGCCGCCGCCATCGCCGAGGCCAATGGCATTACGCTGACGACAATTCTGAGCCTTGGCCAGGAGCTGGTGATCCCCGGCGTCCAGGGCGAGCCCGCGCCTGAGGAGCCTACCCCGATACCCACCATCCTGGCGCCCACGATTCTGACCCAGCCCACCGCAGGGCCGCCTGCCCACGTGGTGCAGCAGGGTGACACGCTGAACGCCATAGCGCGCCGCTATGGCGTCACGGCCGCCGCTCTGGCCGAGGCCAACGGCATCACGCTGACCTCGGTCCTGAGCCTGGGCCAGACGCTGGTGCTTCCCGGCGCGGCTCCCGTGGCGACGCCCGCGCCTCCGACGGCAATCCCCACGCCCACACCCGAGGCGACGCAGGCGCCCGGGGGCGCCCCCGAGGTGCAACGCACCGTGCGGCCCACCGAGACCCCCACCCCAACGCCGATGCCCCTGCGGCACGCGGTGGCGCAGGGCGACACCCTGGGCGCGCTGGCCCTGCGCTATGGTGTGGCGGCGGCCCGGATCGCGGAGGCCAACGGCATCACCTTGACCACCATCCTGCGCTTGGGTCAGGAGCTGCTCATCCCCGATTCGACGGTCGAGCCGACGGCTGCCGCAACGGCAACGCCCGAGGCCACGCCGACGCCGACCTCTACGCCGAGCCCAACGCCCACCAATGTACCGATCCGCACCCCGGTCGCGGCGCTGCTCTACCGGGCGCCACGGTTGCTGACGCCGGTGAGCGGCGCCATTCTGCGGGGCGACCAGAGCCAGCCGGCGCTCCAGTGGACCTCGGTGGGCATCCTGGCCGAGGACGAGTGGTATCAGGTGAGCCTGTGGACGCCGGAGAGCCGTGGCGCGCCCGTCGAGACCCTGACCAAGGCGACCTCTTGGCGGGTGCCTGCGGAGCTCTATCCCGAAGGGCGCCGCGAAAGCCGCTTTGAGTGGCAGGTGAGGGTGATCCGCGTGTTGGATGTGGCGCCCGGCCGTGTGGCGCAGAGCCCGCCGACGAGCATCTATTGGTTCACCTGGCGCTGAGCGCTTGACGGCGGCGGCTCCGATGGCATACCATGTAACAGTGGCATTGCCGGAGAAGCTGTGGGAAGGAGCCCCGCCGTGAGCAACCTCTTTGACGTGAGCGACCGCATTGTGCTGATCACCGGGTCCAGCCGAGGTCTGGGCTTTGCCCTGGCCCAGGGCTATGCCGAGGCGGGCGCGCGGGTTGTGATCAACGGCACGCGGCCCGAGACCGTCGAGCCCGCCGTGACCCAGATCCGGGAGGCAGGCGGCCAGGCCGTTGGCTATCCCTTTGATGTCACCGATCCCGATGCGGTGCGCGCGCAGGTGGCCCGCATCGAGGCCGAGGTGGGCCCTATCGCCGTGCTGGTCAACAATGCAGGCATCCAGCGACGCGCGCCCCTGGCCGAGATGAGCCTGGCTGCTTGGGACGCCGTGTTGCGCACCAATCTTACCAGCGCGTTCCTCGTGGCCCAGGCCGTCTCCGCTGCCATGATTGCCCGGGGCCGGGGCTGCATCATCAACATCACCTCGCTCAACGTCGAGGGCGCGCGCCCCACCATCGCCAACTATGTGGCCTCCAAGGGCGGGCTGGACGCCCTCACCCGCTCCATGGCCACAGAGTGGGGGCCTCACGGCGTGCGCGTGAACGCCATCGCCCCCGGCTATTTCGTCACCGATCTGACGCGCCCGCTGGTGGATGACCCCGAGTTCGACCGCTGGGTCAAGGGCAACGTGCCCTTGCGGCGCTGGGGCGATCCCCGCGAGTTGGTCGGGGCCGCCATCTTTTTGGCCTCTGACGCGGCCAGCTATGTCAATGGCCGCACCTTGCACGTGGATGGCGGCTGGCGCGCTTCGTTGTAGAGGCAGCGTAGTGGTGACGACATACATAACCTTGCGACTTGACACGCCCCGAACATATGTTCTATCATATGGGTGTTCCCGCGCCGATGGGCGCGGCGTCAGCGTAAGCGAGGCACACCATGACAGACAAGCTAACCCAAGAGCTACTGGAGCGCCTGGCCGAGCCGTTCCGCTCCGACCAGGTGCGTTGGAAGCCCCAGGTGGTCACCGACGCCGGCAAGGCGCTGGCCGTTCCCTATGTGGACCCCCGCGTCGTCACCGAACGCCTGGATCAGGTGGCAGGCGGCGATTGGTCGTTTCACTGGGAGCCCCTGGGCGTCCAGGGCGACCGGTTGGTGGTCAAATCTAGCCTCACGATCCTGGGCGTCACCCGCGAGGATGTGGGCGAGCACGTTCTGAGCGACCGCGAGCAGGCCGACCCGTGGAAGAGCGCCGTATCCGACGCGCTCAAGCGCGCGGCGGTCCACTTTGGGGTGGGGCGTTATCTCTACTGGCTGGAGGCCGTCTGGTGCAACTATGACCGGCGGCGGCGTGAGTTCGTGGACGAACCCTATATTGACGAGCAGGGCAACGTCCAGGTGCGACGCCGCCAGCCAGGCCAGGAGCGCCCGGCGGGGCCGCGCCCCGAGGGGCAGCGGGCCGGCGCCCGGTCCCAGCGCGCTCCCGAGGGGGCACGGCGCGAGTCTCAAAGCGGCGCGCGTCGCGTGAGAGAAGGGCAGGCCGATAACCTTGCCACGCCCTGGGCCGACGAGTTCTATACCTGGGCGGCGCGCTACATGCAACACCAGGGCATGGCCGAGGAAAAGCCCGGCGAGGTGTACCGCCGGCTGGTGCAAGAGGGGCACATGGCCGCCGACCTGAGTGGGTACCCGGCGCTGAGCGACGCCCAGGGCGCCTTTATCCGGGCGTTGCAGCAGCATGGGCGCGACAAGGCGGAGTAGCGAGTGGAGGTGACATGCGCCTGAGAACCCTTGGTCTCTTACTGGTCGTGGGCCTGTTGCTGGCAGGCTGCGGTGTGGCATCAGAGCCGCTGGCCCTTGGGCCGGCTCCCTGGCAGGATGGCGAGGCCGCCGAGTACGACATCCTCGATGCCGGCGGGGCCGTTGTGGGCTCGGCGGCCTGGGTGTGGGAGGCGGCGCCCGAGGGCTGGCGGCAACGCTGGCTTGCCGATGTCGGCGGCCGCACCGAGCAAGGCGTCGTGACCCTGCGGACGGACCTTTACCCCTTGCGTTCAGAGCTGGCGGTCGGCAGCGCCCTCTATGCCGCAACCTATGGGGATGAGCAGATCGAGCTCACGACCACGCCGGCCGAGGGCCAGGCGACCACCCGAACCCTCTTGCGGCCCGAGCACCCCATTGACAACAACCAGAGCTTGCAGATCCATCGGGCGCTGCCGCTGGCCCAGGGCTATGCCACGCGCTACACCAACGTGATCCCCACCACCGGTGCGGCGGCCCACACGCTGGCGCAGGTCGTCGCTACAGAGACGATCACCGTCCCGGCGGGTACGTTCGAGACCTGGCGGGTCGTGATGACGGCGGGAGGGGCGAGCCACGACGCCTGGTACGCCGTGGAGCCGCCCCACATCATGGCCAAGTACCACAACCGGGGCGCGGGCTCGCAGCTTGTGCTGCGACGCTGGAAGGCCAACGCCCAGGCGCCTTGGGAAGAGGCCACGGGCGTTGCCCCGCCAACCCAGGCCGTGGCCACTGCGCCGGGCCCCGATTGGCTGCGGGTGGGGCTGGCAATTGGCATCCAGTACCCGCTGATGATCCTGTTGCCGCTGGCGCTGGGCTGGTGGGTATGGCGTCGCTACGGCATCGGCTGGCGCGTGTTCGCCATCGGCGCCGTTACCTTTGTGCTTTCGCAGGTGGTTCACCTGCCACTGAACTATGCCCTGGGCTTGTTGGGGGGCGGGCGCGGCGTGGCGCTCTGGCCGCTGCCCTGGGTCGCCCTGATGGCCGGGCTCACCTCCGGCGTGTGCGAAGAGGGGGCGCGCTGGCTGGTGCTGCGCTACTGGCTGCGCGACACGCGCGGCTGGGCCGGAGCGCTCCAGTTCGGGGCGGGGCATGGCGGCGTCGAGGCCATCATCACGGGCCTGCTGGCGGCGCTGGGTATGGTCTCTGCGTTGGCCATGAGCCTCTCGGGGCAGAGCATCCCCGAGCTGGCGGCCTATTGGCAGATCCCCTGGTATGAGTTCATCTTGGCGGGGCTGGAGCGGGCTTTTGCCCTGGGCGCCCACATCGGCATGGCCATGCTGGTGATGCGCGCCGTGATGACGCGTCGCGTGGTCTGGCTGCTGGCGGCCATCGCCGCCCACTGCGCGATGAACTTTTGGGCCGTGTGGGGGATGGCGCAGGTGGGCGTTGTCGGCGTGGAAGCAGGGCTGGCCCTCATTGCCCTGGCGGCCCTAGCGCTGGTGGTGGTTTGGCGGCGCAAGGGCACCCTGGCCGCAAATGAGTCAAGCGCGACATAGCCATCTAGCGCCTGCGCTCGATGTGCAGCGGCTGAATCTTGGCCGCGCTGGTGAGATACGGGCGTGCGCGCTCGATCTGTAGGGTTCCGCTGCTGCGCCAGACCTCGGTCTGCATGCGCCCGGCGCGGGTGCGCTGGCACAGCTCGTCCAGCACAAAGGCGATAACCCCGCTCTCGTCCATCGGCCCGAGCTGCGGGTCAATCACCAGCTTGACACGCGTTTCGCCGCCCTCTTCGGTCTCGACGAACTGATAGTCTGTGGGGCCGCCGCCATAGCGCCCAGGCAGGGCCTCTTCCAAGACCTCCACGAGGGCGCTGCCCATAAAGTGCATGCCCGCCGAGGTGAGCTTTTCATAGCTGCGGATGGTGTGAACGCGCTGGGTCAGGCCCACCTGCTCGGCCAGGCAGCCGCAATTGCGCTCGATGGGCGTGGCATGATCGCCGCTTTCCACATTGAGCAGCACTTTGGGCGCCCGGGGCGAGAACACCGTCAGGTACAGGGCGTTGACGGGGTCGTCCAGCCCAGGGAACCGGCGCGGGTGGAACAAAAAGGCGCTGCGGTTGGTGAGCAGGTGCATCTCGTCCACATGGGCCGGGTTGCCGCACGAGATCCCCAGTGAGCCCGCATCGTTCATGCCATAGCCCGCGACCCACTCCAGCCCGGCCTCGCGAAGGAGGGTAGCTTTTCCCTCGGTGACGGGCTCGGACGAGAGCCGCAGGGTGTGTCCGCTGATATCGAGCCCCAGACTGCGGGCGCACAGGCAGAGCCGCGCCCCCAGGCTGACCGTAACGTAAAAGGTGAGGCGGCGTCCCTGCGCGGTTTGTCTGGCCAGCCAGCGAGCCACTCTCTCGGCCTGCTCGATGGGCGCGTACTCTGGAAGGGGGATGCGGCGGCCCATGAGGCCCGAGAGAGCGATGGTGATCCAGGTCTGCACGGCGCTCTTGCCCGATGTGGGCCCCAGGCCGGGCCGCGTAGGGCTGAACCAGTGCAGGCAGGGGGCGCCCAGCTTGAGGGCCACGAGGGTCATACGCACCATCGCCAGAGAAGGAGGCGCCGTGCGCCACATGGCAAAGGGGCGCGACGCCAGGGCTCGGGTCTGCAAGTTGACGTAACGACCGGCTAGCTCATCCAGTTGGTCGCTCAAGTCAATGGCCAGGCGGGTGCCGCTGGAGCGGGTGCCGCCGGTGGCGCCCGCCAGGTGCCCGGAGCTCTGGGGGTTGTCAAAGGCGGCGGCGCTGATGGGCAACTCTAGGTTGCCGCGTCGCAGGGCGGGCGTGTTGCCCTTGAACTCTTCCAGGCTGACGTACACGCCCGCCTCGTAGAGACGTTGCAGGGCGCCTTCGATACCGTGGGCGGCCACCAGCGCCGCGATGTCCTGCTCCTCGATACCTGCCGCCCGCAGCAGCGCCAGATAGGGGCTGGCGGGGTGCTGGAACACGGCGCGGCGCAGCATGTCGAGAAAGGCCGCCTCGCGCCCCGCCACCTGCGCGCGCAACCGGTTCGGCAGGCTGGCAGGATCAATGGGTGCGCGCCAGAACCCATATAGGCCACGGGTGTAGTGAAGCGCTCTGGTGATCTGTACGTGCATCGTATAGCCTTTCACACCTTGAGACTGCCTATGAGCCATCATCGCGATTGTACCAGCATCGCCCAGGCAGGCAAGCGTATGCGAGGTGCCGTTGACAGCGTTGTCGCGATGCTTGCGGTTTGGGATGGATTGTGTACACTAGAGGGCGTGTTGGCTCTTCTCCGGCAGCCCCACCGGCGCTCACCCGTGAGTTGCGGCCGGCCAGAGATGGGCTCATTTCCCTATGCCCCTTGTCCTCAGAACGCCAGGGAGGTCTCATGCGGATGACCACCACTTCCCGTTGGGTGTTGGCCGTGTTGACGCTGGTCGCATTGGGCGTGCTGCTTGTGGGCGCGCGTGTGTATCGCGATCAGGAGCGCGCGCTGCGCCGCGATGCGGAGCACGAGCTAGAGGCCATCGCCGCCCTCAAGGTGGGCCAGATCGCAGCCTGGCGCGCCGAAAAGCTGGCCGATGCAGCGGTGCTCACGGAGAACGCCATCCTGACCGAGATGGTATCCGCTTGGTTGATCTCGCCCCAGGAGGATCGGACCGAGCCGCTTCTCGCCCACATGCGGTCGCTCCGAACCCACTACCACTATGCCGATGTTCTGCTGCTGGACGCGCAGGGGCACGTGCGCCTGGCCGTGGAGGACCTTCCTGAGCAGCCTCACGAGGCCCTGCTGCGCGCGCTAGAGGATGCCTGGGCCCTGGGCGTCCCGACCATCGCCGATCTGCACCAGGGGCCTGGCGATCTGGCCCCTCACGTGGACGTGGTTGCACCCCTTTTCGCAGCCAATGCACCCGCATCGCCGCCGGTGGGGGCGTTCGTGTTGCGTATGGATGCCGAGCAGTTCCTCTATCCCCTCATCCAGACCTGGCCGACCCCGAGCGAGAGCGCCGAGACCTTGCTGGTGCGCCGCGAAGGAGACGCCGTGCTGTTTCTGAACGACCTACGGCATCGCGAGGGCGCGGCGTTGGCCTTGCAGGTGCCGCTGGACCAGGTTCTCGTTCCGGCTGCCCAGGCAGTGCAGGGCCGGGTAGGCATGGTCGAGGGCGTGGACTATCGCGGCGAGCCTGTGTATGCGGCGCTAAGTCCTGTGCCTGATTCCCCCTGGTTCTTGGTGAGCAAGGTAGATGCCCAAGAGGTGTTGGGTCCCTGGCGGCTGCGCTCGGCGCTCATCCTGGGGCTGGTCGCGGCCCTGCTGACCTCGGTGGCTCTGGCGGGAGCCACCCTCCTGCAGGGCAACGCGCGGGCCCGCGATCATGAGCGCATGCAGGCCGCCGAGGCGCTGCGCGAGAGCGAAGAGCGCCATCGCGCCACCCTGATGAGCGTGGGCGATGCCGTCATCGCCACAGATGCCGATGCCCAGGTTACGCTGCTGAACCCGGTGGCCGAGGCACTCACCGGCTGGCCGGCTGAAGAGGCGTTGGGCCAACCGCTGGAGCAGGTGTTTCACATTATCAACGAGATGACGCGCTTGCCGGTCGAGAGCCCGGCAGAGCGCGTGCTGCGCGAGGGCCAGGTGGTTGGGCTGGCAAACCACACCCTGCTGCTGGGCCGCGATGGCGTCGAGCGCCCCATTGCCGATAGCGGCGCGCCGGTGCGGGCTGCCAACGGAGAGGTCGGCGGCGTGGTGTTGGTCTTTCGCGATCAAAGCCAGGAGCGCGCCGCCCAGCGCGCCCTGGAAGAAAGCGAGGCGCGCTTTCGGGCGCTCTTTGATGCCAGCCCCTTGGCCTCGGCGCTGTACGATCTCGATGGCCGCCTGGTAGAGTGCAACCGGGCCATGGTGGAGCTGCTGGGGTACACCGAGGGGGAATTGGCCGGAGTGGATCCCACCCATCCGGAGGATCGCAGGGAGGGCGCTGTGCTTTTTCAGCGGTTGGCCACGGACCAGCTCCCTCGCTATCAGCGCGAAAAGCGCTATGTCCGCAAGGATGGACGCCTGATCTGGGCGCGGCTGAGCGCTGCGCCGATCCTTGATGCCGACGCGAGACCCCGCTATGTGATCCTGGTCATCGAGGATATTACCGCTCGCCGGGAGGCCCAGCGGGCGCTGGCCGACGAGCGCCTCTTGTTGCGCACCGTCATTGACAACCTGCACGCGGCCATCTATGTCAAAGATCGCCAAGGACGCAAGACCCTCGCCAACCGGCAGGACCTGGATAACATCGGCGCCTCTACCGAGGCAGAGGTCTTGGGCAAGACAGATGCGGAGCTATTCCCGTTCGAGGTCGCCCAGGAGCTCATGGCCGCCGAGCAGGCGGTGCTGGAGGCGGGCGAGCCGGTGCTGGACCACGAGGAACGGCTGGTCAACAGCCAGGGGAAACAGATCTGGCTTGCCACCTCCAAGTTGCCGCTGCTCAACGAGCAGGGGGAGATCGTGGGCCTGGTGGGCATCGGCCACGACATCACTGCGCGCAAAGAGGCAGAAGAGGCGCTGGCCCGCGAGCGTGTCTTGCTGCGCACCGTGATTGACAACCTGCCTGACGCGATCTATGCCAAGGATCTCCAGGGGCGCAAGACGCTGTCCAACCGGGCTGAGCTGGCCATGCTGGGGCTCACGGATGAGAGAGAGGTATTGGGCAAGACCGATTGGGATCTCTTTGCGCCTGATATGGCCGCCCCCTACACAGGACATGACGCCTTGGTGCTACAAGGGACCTCTCTCATAAACCAAGAGATGGAATTGGTCAATGCCCACGGCAGGCGCTATTGGCTGTTGACCACCAAGTTGCCGTTGCGCAACGACCAGGGCGAGATCATCGGTCTGGCGGGCATCGGGCGCGACATAACGGAGCACAGGCAGGCCGAAGAAGCGCTGCGCGAAAGCGAGGAGCGCTACCGGCGGCTGGCCGAGTCGTCTCAAGCGGTGCTGTGGGAGTACGATCTCATCGCCGATCGCTTTGCCTACGTTGCGCCCCAGGCCGCCGATCTGACCGGCTGGCCGCCTCAGGCATGGACCGACTGTAGATTCTGGAAGGACCACCTGCATCCGGAGGATCGGGAGCGTGTGGCGGCCCTGATGGATACGTGTACCGCTCGGGGTGAGCCTCACGATGCCGAGTATCGCTTCCTGCGGCCCGATGGCGGCATCGTCTGGCTGCGCGATGTGGCGAGCGTTGACATGCGCGATGGCCAGCCCCTACGCTCCCATGGCCTGATGATAGACATCACCGCCCAGCGCGAGGCGCAAGAGGCGCTCAGGCGCCGGTCGGCTGTGGACTCGGCTCTGGCGGCTCTCTCTTCCGCGCTCTTGCAGCCCGTCCGCGATGGCCGCGAGATCGCGCTGGCCGTGCTCGATCATGCCCGCGCCCTTACGGGCAGCGTACATGGTTACGTGGCCGCCAAAGACCCGCGCAACGGCGACATGCATACCCACACATTTTGCGAGCAGACCGACCAAGATTGTCAGCTCCTGGATGCCAAGGAGCCCCTCATCTTCCCGCCGGGCTCCGATGGCCGCTATCCCGGGCTGTGGGGCCATGCGTTGAACACCTGTGAAGCGTTCTATACCAACGATCCTGCCGCACACCCGGCTGCGACAGGTCTGCCCGAAGGGCATGTGCCACTCCAGAGCCTGCTCTCGATGCCGGTGATGTCTGAAGGAGAGCTGATCGGGCAGATCGCCCTGGCCAATGCGCCCCAAGGCTATGATGATGACGCCCTGGAGACGATTCGCCGCCTGGCCGAGCTGTATGGCTTGTATGTGCGCGATCAGCACATTCGAGAGAACCTGGCCGAAAGCGAGGAGCGGTTGCGCCAGGCGGTCAAGATGGAGGCTATCGGCAGACTGGCAGGCGGCGTGGCCCACGATTTCAATAACATGCTCAGTGTCATCTCGGGCTATGCCGAGCTGGCGCTCGACGGGATGGCCCCCGATGACGATGCGCACGAGTCTCTGATCGAGATCCGTCGAGCGGCGCAGCGCTCGGCTGCGCTCACCTCTCAACTACTGGGCTTTGCCCGGCGCCAGACCGTGCAGCCCCATATGATAGACCTGTCCATCGTGATTGCCGATCACGAGCAGATGCTGCGCCGTCTGGTGGGTGAGGAGATCCAGGTGCATTTCGTTCAGGGCGCGGAACTCTGGCCGGTGCACATTGACCCTGCCCAGATCAGCCAGATCCTGATGAACCTGGCGAGCAACGCCCGGGATGCCATCGCCGATGTGGGCAAGATCACGTTGGAGATCCGCAATGTGCGGGTGGACGAGGGATACGCCCGCTCGCAGGGTGATTTTGCGCCGGGAGAATACGTGATGCTGGCATTCAGCGATACGGGGGTGGGCATGGATGCCGGGACCCAAGCGCATCTGTTCGAGCCGTTCTTTACGACCAAGCCGGTGGGGCAGGGCACGGGCTTGGGGTTGGCCACGGTCTATGGCATCGTCAAGCAAAACGACGGGTTCATCCATGTATACAGCGAGCCGGGCCAGGGCACGAGCGTGCGGATCTATTTGCCGCGCTATCGCGAGGAGGGCGCTACCGGCCATACGCACGAGGTGACGCGGGCATCCTCCGGCAGTGAAACGGTGCTAGTCGTCGAGGATGAGCCCCAAATCCTGGCCCTGTACCAGAGCCTTCTGGAGCGCCAGGGCTATACCGTCCTGGCGGCGAACCACCCAGAGGACGCGCTGGCCCTGTGCCGGCAGTACGCCGCGCCCATTGATCTGCTGATCACCGATGTGGTGATGCCCGATATGAACGGGCGCGCTCTCGCCGAGCGCGTCGCCCAACTCAAGCCAGGCATCAGGGTACTGTTCATGTCCGGCTATTCTGCCGATATCATCGCCGAGCGCGGCATTCTGGCGGAGGATGTGCCCTTCCTGCAAAAGCCTTTCGATGTGCATACGCTGACGGCCAAGGTGCGCGAGGCGCTAGAACGCGGCTGAGAGAGATGCGATGATCGTGAGGCCAAGAGACGCCTCCCGGCTACTGCGGGAGGCGTCTCTTGGTTCGTCGGGCATCTGCGCCCCTATACAAACTCTCTCACCGCATCAATGCTGGCGCCCATCGAGGCGTCCGTCTCGCGTTCGACCACGATGTCAATCACCGCCGGGCAGTTGGCCGCCACGGCCCGCTCGAACGCCGGGCGAATCCCCTCAGGCGCGGTCACCCGCTCGGCATAGGCGCCAAAGCCCTCGGCCACGATGCAGAAATCCACCCCCCGCTCGCCATAGGTCAGGTCCACGCCATATTCGTACTCGTAGGCGTAGCGCTGGTTCTGGCGGATCAGGCTCAGGTAGCCGTTGTTCACGATCACGACGATCACCGGCACGTTGTATTGGCAGGCCATGGCTAGCTCCTGGATGGTGAACCCCACACCGCCATCGCCCACCACCGCCACGGAGGTGAACGCGGGCCGCGCCAGCTTGGCCCCAATGGCCGCCGGCAGGTCATAACCCAGGGTGCCCGCGCCGCCGGAGGGCAGGTAGGTCGCCGGGCTGTCTATCTGCTGGAACTGCCCCGACCAGATCTGGGTCAACCCGCAGCCGGTGGTAAAGAAGGTATCCGGCCCAAAGAACTCGTTCAGCTCCTGATAGACCCGCTGGGGCTTGATGGGCACCTGGTCGTAATCGGTGCGGCGGGCCATCTCTGCGCGCTCGGCGGGGATGCGCTGCACCCGCTCGCTGGGGGCGCGGGGCGGCGTGCGGCGGCGAGCCGCCTCCAGCAGCGCCTCGATGGCCAGCCCGGCATCGGCCACGATGCCCAGCTCGGTGGGCACGATCCGGCCAATGTGCTCCGGTTCGATGTTGATGTGGATGAACTTGCGCCCCTTGGTATAGGCGGGCAGCGCGCCGGTGTGCCGGTCGTTGAAGCGATTGCCGATGGCCAGCACCAGGTCCGATCCCAGGAAGAACTGGTTGCCAAAGGGCCCGCCCACCTGGATGCCGATATGGCCTACGTGCAGCGGGTGCTGGGCCGGGATGCCGCCCGTGGCCATATAGGTGGTCACCACCGGCAAGGCCAGGTGCTCCGCCAGGGCCACGCAAGGCCCGGTGGCGTGGGCCAGCAGCACGCCGCCGCCCATGATCATGATCGGGTTCTCGGCGGCCAGCAGCGTCTCGATGGCCTGCTCGATCAGCGTCGGATCGGGCGGTTGCTTGACCAGCGGGATCGCTGCGTCCTTGGCGGGGTCGTAGGGGATGTCGGCCATCTGCACATCCAGCGGGAGATCAATCAGCACCGGCCCAGGCCGCCCCTCGCGGGCGGTCCAGAATGCCTTGCGCAGGATGCTGGGCGCCTGCTCTGGCTCGGTGATGCACCAGGCCGCCTTGCACACCGGCTTGACGATATCCACGATATCCACGGCCTGAAAGGCTTCTTTGTGAAGCTGCGAGCGCACGTTCTGGCCGGTGATGGCGATCAGAGGGATCGAGTCAATCTGGGCGGTATAGAGGCCGGTGACAAAATTGGTGGCGCCGGGCCCAGAGGTGCAGATAGCCAAGCCCAGCTTGGTGCAGCCCGTGGCCCGAGAATAGCCGTCGGCGGCGTGCAACGCGCCCTCTTCGTGGCGCGCCGTATAGTGCTTGATCTGCCTGGAGGTGCCCAGGAACTCGTACACCGGGTTGATGGCCGCGCCTGGGATGCCAAAAGCGGCCTCGATGCCCTCATCCTCCAGAATCCGAACGACAACCTCTGCAACACGCATGGGTACTCCTCTCGATGTCTCTATATATACTCAGTATGCTTGCCGGTAGATCTCGCGGGCGGCCTCTAGGGTCACGGTGCGCGGGTTGATGCTGAGCAGGCGCGTCACGTCCATAGCTGCGACGGCCATATGCTCAATGGCGCCCCTGGGCACGCTCAGATCGCGCATGCGCGAGACGATGCCGATATCGCTGCAGAGCTGCACGACGGCCTCGATAGCCAGCTCGGCGGCCTCGCGTTGCGGGAGCCCTTCGATGTGGCAGCCCAGGGCCACGGCGATATCGGCAAAGCGCCCTGGGTTGCTGATCAGGTTGTAGCGCATCACATAGGGCAGCAGCAGCGAGTTGGCCACCCCGTGGGGGATGTTGAACTCGCCACCCAGGGGGTAGGCCAGGGCGTGTACGGCGCCGGTATTGACGGTGCCCAGGCAAAAGCCGCCCAGGGTGCTGGCCAACGCCATGTCAAAGCGGGCAACCGGATCGTCGCCGCAGGCCACCGCCCGCCGCAGATTGGCCCCGATCAGCTCGATGCCTCGCAGGGCAAAGGTATCCACCAAGGGGTGGGCGTACTTGTTGACATAAGCCTCGATGTGGTGGGTCAGGGCGTCAACCCCGGTGTAGGCGGTGATGTGGGGCGGCAGGCCCAGGGTCAGATCCGGGTCCACGATGGCCGCATCGGCATAGAGCCGGTGGCTTACCACGCCCTTTTTCAGGTGCGCATCCTCGTCCGAGAGGATGGCGATGGGCGAGACCTCGCTGCCGGTGCCCGAGGTGGTGGGGATCAGGACCTTGGGCAGGGTGGGGTTCGGGATGCGATCCACGCCGATATACTGGGCCACGTCGCCCGGGTTGGTGAGCAGTGCCGAGGTCAGCTTGGCGATATCCAGGGCGCTGCCGCCGCCCAGGCCGATCAGCGCTTGGCAGCCGCTATCCCGCGCTGCCTCCAGGCACAGCGCCACAATGGCCATGCGCGGGTCGGGCTCCACGCCGTCAAAGACGCTGTACGCAACACCTGCACCATCCAGCACCGAGGTCACCCGCTCGCACAGGCCGGCGCGCACCAGCCCCGCGTCGGTGACGACGAGGGCGCGCTCGATCCCCAGGCGCGCCAAGGCCCCCGGCAGTTCGGCCAGGGCGCCATGCCCAAATAGCAGGCGGCCGCTCAGTTGAAAGTCAAGCATGCGGATCATGGGTTCTGCCTCCTGAACGGGAACGCAGCCAGCGATACGCCGCAGCCCTACTCTAGCGCCGAACGGCCCGGGTGTCCAGCGCGCGGCCTGAGCCAAAAGAGATAGAGCGCTGCGCCGGCCAGGGCCAGCAGCCAGCCCGATCCGCCCAGGATGGCGATCACCGCCTCGGGGGTGCGCCCCAGCCAGAGGTAGAGGCCGATCTGGATGGGCGCGGCGGCGGCCAAGAGATAGCCAAAGGGCAGCGGCTCGGTGGCGATAAAGACATTCAGCCAGATGGTGACCAGCCCATAGCCCGTCATGGCCCAGGCCATGCCCGCCAGCCAGGCGATGGGCGCCGCCACACCTCCGCCAAAGGCCAGCCGCTCGATGGCGCCGCCCAGGGCGGCATACAGGATGGTGAGGGCCGTCCCGTTGGCCAGAACGAGGCCGACGGCCAGGGCGATGGGGCGGTCGGCGCGCCGCCCTGCCGCCGCGACCCGTGGCAGCAGCACCATGCCCGTGGCCAGGGGCACAAACGAGACGATGCGCCGCAACACCAGCGCCTGGGCATAGGCCCCGGCCACCTCCGGCGTCGCCATCCGATTGACCCACACCACATCCAGGCCGGTGAGGGCCATGAATGCGCTGGCCATCAGCAACGTCGCCAGTGAGAGCCGCCAGCCCCTGAGCGCGACCTGCCAGGGCAGCCGCCCGGTCTGGCCCAACGCGCGGCGGGCCAGGAACAGGCCCAGGGCCACGGCCAGGACCAGCGAGAGGGGCAACGTGAGGGCGGCCCAATACGAATTGGCCGCATGCACCGTCAGTCCGATGGCGCGGCCTGTGCTCGCGGCCCATGACCGCTCTCCCGGTCCGATGCCGACCACGGCCAGCGTCAGGCGGGCCACGGCGTAGAGCAGGGTGATGGAGCCCAGGCTACCAAAGCGCCCCTGGCCCTGCAGCAGGCCCAGCAACACAGGGCGCGCCATTGCCAGGGGCATGGCAATGGCGATGAGGCGCAGCATGGGGGCGGGCAGATGGGTGGCCTGGGCCAATAGGGGGGTGGCCAGCATCAGGAGCGCGCCGACCAGGAGACCGACAACGCCCCCCTGCCACAGGTAGGCGCGCACGATGGCGCCCGCCGGGGCGGGCCCAGTTGCGGTATCGGGCGGCGCGGCGACATAGCGGGTCACCGGAGGCTGCACGATGCCGCCCAGGGTGATAAAGAGCATCGCCAGGGTAAAGTAGCTCTGAAAGGCGGCAAAGGCGCCCGCGCTCAGGCTGCGCCCCAGGTAGAGGTGAAATACATAGTCCACCGCGTGGGCCAGCAGCTCGATGGCAAAGAGCAGCCCGGCCTGGCGCAGCATGGGCTGGCCGGCAGCCAGGTGGGATCTGATGGGGAGGGCCAGGCGGCGCGCAGCGCCTCGCAGCGAGTTCATGGCGGGAGTATGCCGAGGCAGGGGCGAGGTGTCAAACGGGGGGAGAGAGCCGGCAATGCGCTGCGCCGCTCAGTTTTCCGGCGACATACGCAGCTCTGGCACGCGGGACGCCTGGACCCACTCGGGCCATCCGCTCAGCCAGACCATGTCCGTGGCCGCCAGCCGCCCCCCGCGGGCAAAGGCCTGCATCTCCTCCCAGCGGTAGGGCCCGTACACCTGGCCATCGCGGCTCATGTAGCAGGCGGCGGCCCCGTCCCCCGTCGCTCGCTCAGGCACAGGCTGCCCTTGATCCCGGGCAAAGGAGCGCGGCTGCGCGGACCGCAGCGCGCCAGCCCGCTCCCCCGCGCTCTGGATGCGCGCCCTGTCAGGGCGGATCGCTGCCTCATCGGGGATAGGGAGCCTGGCCGCAAGGCGCTTTCCCGCCTCAACGGTCCAGTTGGCCGCCCTGGCCTCCAGTTCCCCCTGGCGCAACCGGGCCAAGTCCCATGCGCGCAGCAGTCTCTGCACCGTCTCGACCTCCTGGCCTGCTTTGGCCAGCAGCTCTCTAGCTGGCGTCGTGTTCATGCGTTGCCTCCCCCGCGCCCAACAGGCGCGCTATCGCTCGCCGCTGGGCTCGATCTGCTCCATCCTGCCGTCGGGATGGGTCCGCGTCGCTGTGCCGTCCGCCCCATAGTGCTCGACGATGCCATCGGCAAAGGTCACCGTCGCCGAGCCATCGGCGCGCACGACCCCCCGATCACCTTGCGGGCTCACGACGCTGTACCCGCCGTCAGGGTGCAACGTGATCGTCCTGCCATCATCCAGTGTCGCACTGTTCGAGCCATCGGCGCCCTTGGTCCACGCTACGTCGTTGACGACCAGGGTATCCCCCCTCAACTCGAGTCTGTCGCCCTCTCTGTTGGTTACAGTCAAAGACCCATCCGCGGCATCCATCTCAGCCGTCAGCCCTTCGACTGCGTCGTGATACCGCACGTTGCCCTCCCGATCCAGCGTCATATAGGAGCCATCCACACTCCTCATGTCAAACTCCCCTGTGTTAAAATTCCCAACGAGCCTCGCCTCTCTATCCTGTAGGATCACCTCCCCCGTGGATAGGTCTATCTCGCGGAGAATCTCTTCGCTCGGCATCTCTATCCGGATGAGGTCGCCCGTCCGACCAAGGGTGCTGCCCTGATCATCCAGATGGATGGTCCCCTCAATGATAGAGTTGATAAAGCTTCCCTTGCTGGGATCGTACCGCACGCTGCCGCCGTACTTGGTGTGCAGCGTGGCCGTCCCATCGGGGTGCAGGTCCACCACCGTCAGGCCCTCCGTGTCGCCCACGCGGACCAGTTCACCCTCGGCATTGGTGACCCGGTAAAAGCCATCCGTCTCCGTGTACTCGATACTTCCATCGGGATACACGCGCGTGTACGTCCCGTCTGGATAGTGCACCGTCGCAATGTCGTCGGGCGTTCGCTCGCTGATGACGCCATCAGGATCGTGCTTGACCGCCGAGCCGTCAGGATAGTGGGTCTCCACCGAGCCATCGGGATAGTGCACGATGAGCATGTCGTCCGCCCCGCGCTCGATGACTGTGCCATCGGGCTCATGGATTACGGCCCGTCCGTCTGGGTAGTAGGTCTCGACGCTGCCATCGGGGTGGGTGAACTGCTCGGTTCCGTCCGGATAGGTGACCCACTCGGCGCCATCGTCCCGAGGGGCGGGCTGAGCCCGGGGCTCGGCAGCCAGAGCGGCCTCGCCGCCCCCTTTCCCGGCCAGGGCCTTGATCAGCACCACAGCCGCGCCGCCAACGACCACCGCCAGCCCTGCCAACACCAAGCCGGTGAGCGAACGTTCGTCGCCGTTCGGGCCCGGCGCAACCTGTTGCCTCGGGCTCTCTGTCGTGGGCGCGCTGGTTGCTCCTCCATCGGGGGCGGCGGCGGCCTGCTGGCGGGGGGGCAGATCGGGGGAGTCAAAGGCTACGTGCAGCTCCATCACCCGGAACTCGTGCAGCAGGAGGTCATCATGGGCGAGGTCCTGAACGCCGCGACGATAGTGCCGGTGATCTCCATAGACCTGGAGATCAATGTATTGGGGATGGCTGTAGGCCAGCGTCGTCAGGGGCAAGGGATCGTCAGGAAAGACCACCCGAGCGGCCATGCTCCGATCGCTCTCGGAAAAAGCAATGTCGAACCCGCCCTGCAGCTGGAGACCCTCGAGCCAAGGCGGGGAGGCGTCCATGGGCCTGAGCTGCACTCTGGTGACAGAGACCTCGGCATAGCTGTTGTCGGTGCCGGTGTTATAGGTGCCGGGCCGTCCCGCGCCAGACGCGCCCCGGTCAATGATCTCGATCTCCACCGACGTGATCGTGAACTCGATCCGCAGCCGATCCGCCGGATAGATCTGGGTATACTGCCTGACATAGTTCACGCCGCGAGTCCCTATATCCCGGGCGTCCAGTCCCTGCACCAGCCAACTGCCCCGTATCCGGATGTTGGCCAGTTCGAACGCCGGGCCGTGGGTGCCAAAGGCCTTGGCGGTGACCACGAGGTCCCGCTCAAAGTCAGCGCCGATGGTGACCATCTGGCGTTGGCCGGTAGCTTGAGCGGCCAACGGCCCCGGCAGCAGGGCCAGGAGAAGCGCTCCCGCCAGCAGCGCGGCCAGCACGCGCCCAGGGCGTCGCCTGTCTCCGTCTGCGGGCTTGCGGGCGTGCGCATCCCCGTCTGAGTGGACGTGGCGATAGAGGCTCATGGCATCCTCTCCCCTGGTGTGGCGCGGACAAGGAACGCTGCCGGTGCAGCGGACGCCGCGTTGGCGCTTGCTACACCGGCATGATACGAGAAACCGCCGCGCCTGCCAACTCCCAAGGGCCTGTCCCGACCGCTGATCGAGATTGGCGTTCGGACACAGATCACGGGAGCCCAAGCGGGCTCCCGCGATGCCGAGTATGAACGCGATGGGCACGCCTACTTGTCGCCCATGCGCCACCACACGGTCTGCCAGGTGCCGCCTCCCCATGAGAAGGGTTCTTCCGTCATCTGACCCGTGGCCGGGTCAGAGGCAACTTGCCGTCACGCAACAGCAGATGATGCTTCCGCGGCAGACAGTTCGGTCGAGGAGAGAGGGCGCCCTCTCAAAGCCCATTGTAACGCCATGGGGATAAACGGTCAAGAGATTGTGGGATCTTGCCTTAACCCAAAGGCGGTCTCGGCGCGCTGCCCAGCGCCGCGCCAAGCCCGCTCAGCAATAGCACCAGGATTCCTAGCGCCATGTTCAGATAAAGCAGGGCCCCCTTGAGCTTTTCGCGCTTTTCCGTCTTGAGGCCGCCTACTGCGCCCAGCCCACGGCTGCGCAGCACGGCGATGGCGATCATGGCCAAGACCAGCAGGTGCTTGATGGCCATGGTGGTCGAATAGGCGTTGCTGAAACTGAACATGCCTTCAAAGGCGGGGTTGCGCTGCCCAAGCAGGATGCCGGTGACCACTAGACCCACAATGCTGCCGTACACCCAGGGGCTCAGGCGTTTCTGGATGGCCTCCATCACCCGCCGGGTCTCGGGGCCGCGCCCGTAGAGCCGTAGCAGGGTGGGCAACACGATCCCACCCAGGCTCACCAGCCCCCCTACCCAGATTACGGTGAACAAGTCGTGCAGAAACGTGACCAGCCCAAAAACCAGTTGCTGCGATTGCATGATACTACCTTCCTTTCGCAAGATTATCCGCGCGATGGGGCCGGGCCTAGCTTTGCCACAACCCCAGGGCTGCCAAAACCAACAGGCCAACGAACACGAGCTGTGCGATGCGCTGGCCCAACCCTGCCAGGTAGGTAAAAGCTGCCGCCCGGAGCACCTGGCGGGCGCCCGCCAGCTCGGCCTCATCGGCCAGGCCGGTGGCTCGAATGGCCTCTAGGGCGCGCGTGCTTGCGTTGCGCTCCACCGGCAGCGTCACCAGGGTCAGGATCACCGATCCCAGCAACACCAGCCCGCTCAGGATCATGGCGATTGGGATGCGGAACAGCATTCCGCCCAGGAAAAAGAGCGCGCTCCAGCGGGCCACGGGCGCCAGACGCTGGCCGAGTTGGGCGCGCAGGCGCATCAGGCGATACCCTTCAGCATCCTGCACGGCATGGAGCACCTCGTGGGCCACGATCCCGAGTGATGTCACCGAACGAGAGCCGGCAATGCCATCGGAGAGATAGAGGGTCTTGCCCCCCGGGTCATAGTGGTCGGTGAGATAGCCAGGGGCTTGCTCCACCGCCACCATCTCCAGCCGATAGTGGGCAAGCAACCTCTCGGCGATCTCGAAGCCCGTCAGGCCGTGGCGGTTGGGCAGGCGGGCATTGTGGTCGTATGCCGCGCGTACCCGCTGCTGAGCAAACCAGGCAAGCGCCGCGGGGATCAGGATCAACAGATATAGTGGGTTGATCACGAACATGATGACTCTTTTCCTCTCAGGCGCTCCCTTGGCTGACGATCTCCAGCGGGCGTGTGATGGCGGATCGCGGGCAGACCCATTCGCACAGTCCGCTATAGCGGCAGGCGCCCGGTCGGGCCATCACTGCCACACCGGCCGCAAGCTCAAGCCCGCGAGGGGCACACCCGCACACATAACCCGCAACCGTCGCAGCGGCTCGCTTCGATGATGGGGAGCGCCAGGTCGTTGCTCATCGCCTCCTGCTCCAGCGCCCGGCAGGCAAATCGCCCACGTGGTACGCCTGCAGCATAACATGTGGGCGATGGGTTGTCTTGAACAAAAATCAAATACCGGTCAAATCCTTGCCAGATGGAGCTCAGCCATCTGCATCAGCCCGGCGCTGCAACCCCTCGCGGTCCAGGATCACGATGCGCTGCCGATCCAGGGCGATCAGCCCGGCCTCGACCAAGCTCCGCAGGGCGCGATTCAGCACCTCCAGCACTGTGCCCAAGCGCGCGGCCAACTCGGCCTGGGTGGTCCAGCGATGGCGGCGTACCACATCCTCATCGGCGGCTTGCAGCAGGTAGCGGGCCAGCCGCGCCTCCACAGTGCGCAGCGAGAGGTCCTCCACCAACGCCAACAAGTGCTCCACCCGGCGGGCCAGGGCCGTAATTACGGCCTGGGAGATGGCCGGACGCTCCTGCAGCAGCCCCAGCAGTGACTCTCGGCGGATCAGCCATAGGGTCGCGGGCTCCAGGGTGCTCACCGACGCCGGTTGGGGCGTGCTCGCAAAGACAGCAAACTCGCCTACGGCCTCGCCAGGGCCCACAAAGCGCATCACCTGCTCGCGCCCCGATGGCGCCAGCTTGAAGACCTTGAGCCAGCCGCCCGCCACCAGATGTAGGCCCGTGCAAGCATCCCCTTGCACAAAGACCATCTCTCCGGCGGCATACTCTCGGCGCACGGCGTTGCGGGCGATGGCGCTCTGGGCCGCCTCGTCAAGCTCGGCCAGGTATGAGATGGAGGAGAGCAGATGTTGTGGCGGACGCGAATCGGTCACGGGGCTTGTCCTTGGTGGAACCCATGCGCACTCGTGGCGCACAACAAGTATACGCCGAAACAGGACACGAGGGCGAACGCATCGTTCGCCCTCGTGGGGCCTGGCTTATCGGGCTCTGCTATGCGCGCCTACTCGTACGAGATATCCGCGTGGTAGCTCTGGAGCGAGCGCACCCCGCCGTGGCCGGCGCGGCCCGCCGCAATGCCCTCCGCGCTGGCCAGCGCCGCCGCCAGCGTAGTGATATAGGGCACCTTGTACTGGATGGCGGCCTTGCGCAGGTACGAGTCATCCGCGTGGCTGCGGTGGCCCAGGGGCGTGTTGACCACGATATCAATGTTGCGGTTCACGATCTCGTCAATGATATTCGGGCGCCCCTCGGCCAGCTTGCGGATGGTCGTGGCGGGGATGCCGTGATCGGCAAAGAAACGCTGGGTGCCCTCGGTGGCCCGGATGGCAAAGCCCAGGGCCGCAAAGCGCCGCCCGATCTCGAGCACGGCGGCGTTCTTTTCCGCCACGCTGATCAGCACCGTTCCGCTGGTAGGCAGGGCGGGTTTGGCCGCCTCCTCCGCCTTGTAGAACGCCAACCCATAGGAGTCGGCCAGGCCCAGCACCTCGCCTGTGGAGCGCATCTCTGGGCCCAGGAGCGGGTCCACCTCAGGGAACATGCCAAAGGGGAACACGGCCTCTTTGACGCCATAGTGGGGGATGCGCATGGGCCGCAGGGCCAGCTCGGCCAAGCTCTCGCCCAGCATCAGGCGGGTGGCCAGGCGCGCCATCGAAAGGCCGCAGACCTTGGAGACCAGGGGCACCGTGCGCGAGGCGCGGGGATTGGCCTCCAGCACATAGACCGTGTCGTTCTCGATGGCGAGCTGCACGTTGATCAGGCCGACCACGTCCAGCTCCTGGGCGATCTTGCGCGTGTACTCGCCGATGGTGGCCAGGTGCTCCGGCGAGATGCTCACCGGCGGGATGACGCAGGCCGAATCGCCCGAGTGCACCCCCGCCAGCTCGATGTGCTCCATCACAGCGGGCACAAAGGCGGCGCTCCCATCGGCCAGGGCGTCGGCCTCGGCCTCGATGGCGTTCTGTAAGAAGCGGTCCACCAGGATCGGGCGCTCGGGCGTCACCTGCACCGCGTTGGCGACATAACGGTGCAGCATCTCGGCGTTGTGCACCACCTCCATGCCCCGGCCGCCCAGCACGAAGGAGGGGCGCACCATGACGGGATAGCCGATGCGCTCGGCAATTTCGAGTGCCTCATCAATGTTGGTGGCCATGCCCGATTCCGGCATGGGGATCTCGAGTTCCTCCATGCGGCGGCGGAACAGATCGCGGTCCTCGGCCATGGCGATGGACGCCGGGCTGGTGCCCAGGATGCGCACGCCCGCCGCCGCCAGCTCCTCGGCGATGTTGAGGGGCGTCTGCCCGCCAAACTGGACGATCACGCCCTCGGGCTGCTCCTTCTCATAGATCGAGAGCACATCCTCGACCGTCAGCGGCTCGAAATAGAGCTTGTCCGACGTGTCATAGTCGGTCGAGACGGTCTCGGGGTTGCAGTTGATCATGATCGTCTCGACGCCCTGGTCGCGCAGGGCAAAGGCGGCGTGCACGCAGCAATAGTCGAACTCGATACCCTGGCCGATGCGGTTGGGTCCGCCGCCCAGGATCAGGACCTTGCGGCGCTCGTCCACGGGCACGGCGTCGGGCGCGTTATAGGTAGAGTAGTAATAGTAGGCGTCCTCGGCGCCGCTGACGGGCACGCTGTGCCAGCCCTGGACGATCCCCAACTCTTGGCGGCGCGCGCGGATGGCGCCCTCCGCCAGCCCCAGGATCTGGGCCAGGTAACGGTCGGAAAAGCCATCACGCTTGGCCTGGGCCAGCAATTCGTCGGGGGGCATCTGGCCCTTGAAGAGCAGCAGGGCCTCCTCCAGCGCCACCAGCTCGCGCATCTGCTCCAGGAACCAGGGCTTGATGTGGGTCAAGGCATAGAGATCGTCAATCGCGGCGCCCTTGCGCAGCGCCTCGTAGAGGATGAACTGGCGCTCGCTGGTGGGCTCACGCAGCAGATCCAGCAGCTCGGTCAGGGAGCGCTGGTGATAGTCCTTGGCAAAACCCAGGCCATAGCGTCCGATCTCGAGCGAGCGGATGGCCTTTTGCAGGGCCTCTTTGTAGGTCTTGCCGATGCTCATCACCTCGCCCACGGCGCGCATCTGGGTGCCCAGCTTGTCTATCGAGCCGGGGAACTTTTCAAAGGCCCAGCGGGCGAACTTGATCACCACATAGTCGCCCGAGGGGGTGTACTTGTCCAGGGTGCCATCGCGCCAGTAGGGGATCTCGTCCAGAGTCAGGCCGGCGGCCAACATGGCCGAGACCCGGGCGATGGGAAAGCCGGTGGCCTTGCTCGCCAGGGCCGAGGAGCGAGATGTGCGCGGGTTGATCTCGATGATCACCACGCGCCCCGTCTTGGGGTCGTGGGCGAACTGGATATTGGTGCCGCCCACCACCTGGATCGCCTCGGCGATACGGTAGGAGTACCCTTGCAGCCGTTGCTGGAGCTCTTGCGAGATGGTGAGCATGGGCGCCGAGCAGAACGAGTCGCCGGTGTGGATGCCCATGGCGTCAATGTTCTCGATGAAACAGACGGTGATGATCTGGTTCTTGCTATCGCGGACGACCTCCAGCTCCAGCTCTTCCCAGCCCAGCACCGACTCTTCGATCAACACCTGGCCGATCATGCTGGCGGCCAGGCCGCGCCCCGCCACGGTGCGCAACTCTTCGACGTTATAGACCAGGCCGCCGCCCGTGCCGCCCAGGGTATAGGCGGGGCGGACGACCACCGGATAGCCCAGCTCGGCGGCCACCGCCTCGGCCTCCTCGATGGTGTAGGCGGGCGAGCTGCGGGGCACCTCGATGCCCAGGCGGTCCATGGTCTGCTTGAAAATGATACGGTCCTCGCCCCGCTCGATGGCGTCAATCTGCACGCCGATCACCTGCACGCCATACTGCTCCAGGATGCCCGCCTTGGCCAGCTCCGAGGCCAGGTTCAGGCCCGTTTGTCCACCCAGGTTGGGCAGCAGCGCGTCGGGGCGCTCCTTCTCGATGATCTGGCGCATCCGTTCGACGTTCAGGGGCTCGATGTAGGTCACGTCCGCCGTGCCCGGGTCGGTCATGATGGTGGCGGGGTTCGAATTGACCAGCACTACCTCATAGCCGAGGGAACGCAACGCCTTGCACGCCTGAGTACCGGAATAGTCAAACTCGCAGGCTTGGCCGATCACGATCGGCCCCGAACCGATGATCATCACGCGGTGGATATCGTCTCGACGTGGCATCCCTACTACCCCCTCAGGTCACAAAAAGATCGCGCACAGGGCGCGATCACCGGTGATCTGACCTCGCATTCCGGCGCAGGTCTGATAGATTCTACCGAGATTCCGCCAGGGTGCAAAAAGGCAACACGAGCGAGACGCCATTCGCGCGCAAGGCCGGGTTCATCGGGTTCACGAGAGATCACTGCGGGTTGATGCGTAGCGTCTCTATGGCAATCTCATTCTCGGGTGCGATAGAGTGGTAGTACCACTTGTTGGTGACCACGTCGTACCAGAGACTCCATTGGAGTTGATGCGTCAGAATGCGATAGCTGCCGTGCAAATCCCGTACGGTGAACGTGTAGCCTGCCTCTGGCGACACGCCCAGGCGGCTGCCCCTGGGCCGATAGTACGCATTCGTTACCGGCCCTGCCCATTCGTCGGGGTCAAGGCCGATATCGGTGAATGCATAGTCTCCCCAAGAACGCGGATAGTAGCCTTTATCAGCGTAAAAGCGGGAAATCCGGCCGATGAAGCCCTGACTGATCTCGGCAAAGGTGCTCCCGAGAGAAGACAGGGCCGCTTGCTCTCCGGAGGCGAGCACCCAGACAGCCTGTGAAGCGTTCCACCGAAAGCTGACCCCCGCTTGTCTGGGGATCGGCGCGGCCGTTAGCAGACCCTCGGCCAGCAGGAGCTCTAGCTTCTCTTGGTCTGAACTCCCGTCAGGAAAGATACCCGCCGAGGGCCTTTCCTTGGCGATCTGATAGTATGCGGTCACGTCGTTGAGCGTTGCCAACGCCCTTTGATCGGCCCGCAGGGCGGCGGTCTGCAAGAGGGGCCTAAGGCCGACCGCCGTGATGCCCAAGAG
Source organism: uncultured Anaerolineales bacterium (assembly GCA_964482225.1). Lineage (GTDB taxonomy): Bacteria > Chloroflexota > Anaerolineae > UBA1429 > UBA1429 > UBA1429. The sequence goes on along the minus strand of CAYZWT010000017.1, from coordinate 12,325 downwards.
GATTCCGAGGATAGCCAAAACGATCAGCAGCTCTACAAGAGTCAAGCCCTGCTCATCAAAAGCCGCCGTATCCAATCGAGTGGCTCCGTATCCTGCGCCAGGGTATTATGGCATGGCCGATAGATGTGGCGCGATGCTTATCCATGCCGCGCGCGCTGGCTGCCTCACTCCCAAGTATATCTCTATACCGTGGTCTGTACCAGCGCGATCTACCCTTCGATGGCAAACGCGATGGGCGTAAATGGCGCGGAACGCACACTGGTGGGCTTGTACAGATCCTCACCTACCTGCGCTGGCTGAGCGCCTGGCAGACTTCGCTCTAGACCCCTGGCTCGCCATCGGCGCGTTGCGGGCGCGCTTCTCGCGCTGGCAATGGGCTTGTGCCCCTGTCGGCGCCACCCTCGGCGCCGCGCCGCCCCAAGAGCGCCGCGATGGCAATGCCCGCCGCCAGGCAGAGCGCCAGTAGCAGTGCATCCTCCTGTTGCAACGCCCCGGCGGGCCACAGTCCATATACCGAGCCCAGCAACAGCCCCAGGATGGCATAGGCCGCCAGGCCGGAGGCCCGCTTGAGGGCTGTGTCAATCAGCTTGGAGCAAGCGACGATCCCGATAGCGGCGCCTGCCGCCGTGGGCGCCAGCACGTGCCAGTGAATGTCCAGGCGAGCCAGGGCCGAAAGGGCGTCCAGGATGGGGCGGTAGGTGCCCGCCAACAGAAAGACGTAGGAGCCCGAGATGCCGGGCGTGACATTGGCTGCCCCGGCCACACAGGCGGCGGCCAGGACATAGGCAATGCCCAGCAGGCTGCGGCTGTCGGTCAGCAACTCGGCGTGCAGGTTCTGCCGTTCCAGGGCGCGCAGGGCCACCACGACCGCCAACCCCAGCAGGGCGGCCAGCGCCCGACCCGGGGTGATGCGCATATCATTGTGGAGCCGGAACAGGGCCGGGATGGTGCCGAGCAGCAGGCCCTTGAAGAGAAACGTCAGCAGCACGGGGCGCCAGTCTAGTAGCCAGGTTAGCGCGCGAGAGAGGCCCACCATCGCGATGACGGCCCCCAGCCCCAGAGCGCCCAAGAAGATCAGATATTCGCGGCGGCGCGCCTTGTTGGTCGCGAGATTGCCCAAGGCATCCACAAACTGCCCATAGATGCCCAGCACGATCAGGATGGCGCCGCCGGTCATGCCCGGCACAATGTTGCTCAGGCCAAAGGCCATGCCCTTGAGGGCGACCACGATGTGTTGCCACATGTCTGCAAGCCTCCTCGTCCGTCGGTGGTGGTGTGCGCCGGCGGGCGAGCCCTTGCAGGCCCCGCCCTCAACTCTCTAGATACTCGATCACGTCTCGCGCAGTATAGTCAAGACCCTTCTCTGCCACAAGCTGGCGCAGGGCGCGCAACTGTTCGCCGGCGGTGACCATGGGTGGCTCGACGCCCTGACGGCGCGCCTGCCCAAAGCCGATGGCGGCGGCCAGTCCGTTGCACAGGCAGCGTCGCCCGACAGTATCTTCCAGGGCGCCGCCCTTGGCCAGGTAGGCCGCAACCGGCTCGGCGGGGCAGCGGTAGCCCAGGCTCCCGTCCTCGCGCTCATAGATGGTGCGCAGATAGCCCAGGTCGCACACACGGCGGCGCGCTGCATCCACCGGCCCATGGCCCGCCGGGGCCTCGGGCAAGGGCGCCAGCTTGAAGGGGTAGCCCGTGGGCGAGGCCCGCAGATCGGTGATGATCTCGATCTCGCCCGCCAGGCTGTGGCGCAGCAACGCCTCTTTGAGGTGGGGCGCCAGGCCCGATTCGCGGCAGCAGGCAAAGACCGTCCCCGCCTGTATGCCCCGGGCGCCTTCGGCCAGCGCCGCGCGCAGGTCCTCAGGCGACCCATAGCCGCCCGCCAGCCAGAACGGGCGCTCCAGGGCGCGGATGCCGGCCAGGTCGGGCACATCTTTGGGGCCAAAAGCGGATGCGCCGTTCCCCTCGGCTTGGGGCGCGCGGCGCGGCGGCGCATTGTGGCCGCCGGCGGTGTGGTTCTCGACGATGAACCCGTCCACCGCGCCCGAGGCCCGGCGCAACAGCGCCTTGGCCACCACGTCCGACGAGACGATGGCCAGGAAGGCGGGCCGTTGCAGGGGCGTCAGCGCGCCCTCGGCGAGTTCGGCGGGCGCCAAATGCTGGCCGTGTACGCCGCTGCCCACCACCTCCAGGCGCTTTTCCACCGGCTCCCAGCGCGCCAGCCGGTCCAGGATGCCAGGGATCGCCAGGGGGATGCCGCCTCCCATCAGGATGGCGTCCACCCCCGCCAGCATGGCGCCTAGCAGAGAGGGCAGGGTTGGGAGCTGCACCTTTTCCAGATAGTTGATGCCCACCGGCGCGCTGTTCCCCTCTCTGGCCAGGAACACCTCGCAAAAGTTCGCCATCACCAACAGCTCGGTCTGCGTTCGGGTCAACTCTGCCGTTGTCATGGGGACGGTCTTGAAGGGCGTGCCGGGGGCAATGCCGCCCTCGACCCAGTAGGCCTCCAGGGCGCGCCGGGCCATGCCGGGCCAGGGAAAATGGGCCAGGGCGCGCCGCACGGCGCCCTCCGGGTCGCCCAACTGCAGGCGCCGGACAAAGACACTATCCAGGGCCGTGCCCGAGACCACGCCCATCTGCCCGCACTCACCCACGGCGCGCGCCAGGCGCCAGTTCGAGACGCCTACGCCCATGCCGCCCTGGATGATCGTTGGGATGCCTTTGGTTCTATCGTTAGGTTGTTGCTCGTTGCTCATGGCGTCCTTTGCGTCAGTGTCACGCCTGCCCATGGGCGGGCAAGCAAGAGTTCCGGGAGTCTACAACCCTTGTGAGTACGATTCGATGCGCAGGGTTGCATGGGCAGCAAAAAGGGGGCGGTGCGCTGCAAGGTTGCGCCGCCCCCAGACGGATCAATGAAAGGCTGTATGATTGCCTAGCTGGCGACTTGGGCCGGCTGTACCGAGAGGAACTGGGTCTCGTACAGGTGGGCATAGACCCCATCCAGCGCCATCAGCTCATCGTGTGTGCCCCGCTCGACGATGCGCCCCTGATCAATCACCAGGATCAGGTCAGCGCGGTGCACCGTCGCCAGTCGGTGGGCGATCACCAGGGAGGTGCGGCCCTCCATCAGGTTGTCCATGACCTCCTGGATCAGCCCCTCGGTGCGCAAGTCCACGCTAGAGGTGGCCTCGTCCAGCACCAGGATGCGGGGCTGGGCCAGGATCACGCGCGCCAGACAGATGAGCTGTCGCTGGCCGAGAGAGAGGTTGGCCGAGCCCTCCAGGATCTCGGTTTGATAGCCCTCGGGCAGAGACATGATGAACTCGTGGGCGTTGGCCGCCTTGGCCGCCGCGATCACCTCTTCTTCGGTGGCATCGGGCTTGCCAAAGCGGATGTTGTAATCCACGGTGCCGGTGAACAGAAAAGGCTCCTGGGGCACCATGCCCAGTTGCTGGCGCAGCGAATCCAGGGTCACGTCCCGGATGTCGGTGCCATCAATCAGGATGCGCCCCTCTTTGATGTCATAAAAGCGGGTCAGCAGGCTGGCGATGGTGGTCTTGCCGGCGCCTGTGGGGCCCACCAGGGCGATGGTCGCCCCTGGCTGGATGGTGAACGTCACATCTTCCAGCACGGGTGTATCATCCAGGTAGCGAAAGCTCACATGGTCAAAGGTCAGCTCGCCGTGCACCTGCGCCATCTCGACGGCGCCCTCTTTGTCCTTGATGGCCGGATCGATATTGAGGATGCGCAGCACGCGCTCGCCGCCGGCCATGGCCGCCTGCCAGGTGGTAAAGACCATGCTCAGCTCCAGCACCGGCTGGAACAAGCGCGAGGTATAGCTGAGAAAGGCGACAATGATACCCAGGGTAAGGGTATCCTGAATGACGGCGCGCCCGCCGAACCAGAGGATGATGCTGGTGGCCAGCGTGCCAAAGAGCTCCATGGCGGGCGTGAACGCCGAAGAGAGGGTCACTGCCGCGACGTTGGCCTGGCGGTTCTCGCGGTTGATCTGGTCGAACTCGCGGCTCATGCGGTCCTCTTCGTTGAACGCCTGGATCACGCGCATGGCGCTAATGTCCTCGGCCAGACGTCCGATCATGACGCTGTTCTTTTCACGGGTGCGCCGGTAGGCCCGCCGGGCATAGCCGGAAAAGACCCAGGTGGCGATGACCATCAGGGGCAACACCGAGAGGCTGAGCAGCGCCAACTGCCAGTTGATCACCAGCATCACCACCATGACGCTCAAGAGGATGAAAATGTCACTGAACATGGTGATGAGCCCGTTGGCCAGCAGTTCGTTCACCACGCCCACATCGCTGGTGATGGAGGCGATCAGGCTGCCGGTGCCAAAGGTATCAAAGAAACTCATGGTGAGCTTTTGATAGTGGCGGAACAGGTCGCCGCGCATGCCCCGCAACACACTATGGGCAACGGTCTCGGTTTGCAGACGGCGGCGCCAATCGGCGACAAAGTCCCCCGAATAGGCGGCCAGGGTTGCCAAAGCCATCCAGCGCAGGCCCACCAGGTCGCCCGCCGTGATATAGTCGTCAATCAGCAGCTTGACCAGGTACGGGGCCAGCAAGGCCAGGCCCGCGCTGACGATCATGAGCGCCAACGACTCGAACATGCGCCGCTTGTGTGGTACGAGAAACTGGAGCAGGCGGCGCATGATGCGCCAGTCAAAGCCTTGCCCTTCAGAATCGCGATAGTGGCTTAGGTGCACATGGGCGCCCCGAAAGCCGCCCGGACTGAAATTGATGCTCATGCGGTCCTCCCCACAGCGGCCTCGACCAAGTCCATGTCCTCTTGGCGAAGCTGCCGGTAATAGATGTCGGCATAGATGCCCGATTCGCGGATCAAGTCTTGGTGGCGGCCCTGAGCGCACAGGCGGCCCTGGTCAATTACCAGGATCATGTCGGCATCGCGTACGGTCGAGACGCGCTGGGCGATGACGAACGACGTGCGCCCGCGCATCAGGTTCTTGAGCGCGCCCTGGATCTGCTGCTCGGTCTCGGTATCCACGCTAGAGGTGGCATCATCCAGGATCAGGATGCGCGGATCGAGCAGGAGGGCGCGGGCGATGGCCACGCGCTGGCGCTGGCCGCCGGAAAGGGTGGTGCCGCGCTCGCCCACCTCGGTGTCATAGCCATCGGGGAAGCGCATGATGAAATCGTGGGCTGCGGCGGCCTTGGCGGCATCCTCGATCTCTTCCTGGGTGGCATCGGGCCGCCCAAAGGCGATATTCTCGCGCACGGTGCTGCCAAAAAGCATGGTCTCCTGTAGCACCATGCCGATTTGGCTGCGCAGCGAGTCCAGCGTCACCTCGCGCACGTCCACGCCATCGATCTTGACGACGCCCTCGCTCACATCGTAAAAGCGCGGGATCAGGTTGGTGATGGTGCTCTTGCCCGAACCTGTGGGCCCCAAGAGCGCCACGATCTGGCCCGGCTTGACATCGAATGAGACATCCTGGAGCACGGGACTGCCACTAAAGTAGCCAAAAGTGACGTGCTCAAAGCTGACGGCGCCTTCAATCTGGCTCAGTTCGCGGGCATCGGGGGCATCATTGACCTCTGACTCGGCGTCCAACACCTCGAATACGCGCTCGGCCGAGGCGTGCGATTCGCCGATCATGGTAATGAGAAAGCCCACCCGGCGCATGGGGCCGACGAGCTGGAGCATATAGCTGTTGAACGCTACCAAAGCGCCCAGGGTCAATATCCCCTGCACCACCATCGTGCCGCCCACCCACAGGATCACCACGGTGCTGGCGCTGGCCAACAGCACGATCATCGGCATCATGCGGCTGCCGCGCCGCGTCAGCGTCATGGAGACATCAAAGATGCGATCGTTCTCCCCGTCGAACCGGGATACCTCGGCATCCTCCTGGGCAAAGCCGCGCACCACGCTCACGCCATAGAGGTTCTGCTCGACCCTGGCCGTAAGCTCGGCCATGATGTTCTGCCGCGAGCGCCACAGGGGGTGCTGGTGCTTGACAAAAGTGCGCATCAGGATCGTGATGATCGGCATGGCGGCCAGGGAAAGCGCCGCCAGCGTAGGCTGCATCCCGAACAGGATGACCGTGGTGCCGATGATCATGATGGCGGCGTTGAACAGGCCCAACAGCCCTCGGCCCGTGAGGCGCTGCAAGCGTTCGACATCGCTGGTCGTGCGCGAAAGCAACTGGCCCGTCTGCGCGCGGTCGTGATAGCTAAAGGAGAGCTGCTCCATCTTGTGGTAGAGCTGGTTGCGCAGATCGTATGAGACGCTCTGCGAGGCGTTCTCTGTGAGAAAGCCCTCGCCAAAGCGGAACAGGCCGCGCAGCAGAGTCAGCCCCAGGAGCAACGCCACGGATGTGGCCAATGCCTGAAGGTCTCCCTGCGCGATGCCCTCGTCAACAACCTTACGGATGATCTGGGGCATGTAGAGGCTGACGCCTGTAATGCCCAACATACAGGTATACGCGAACACTTGATAGGGCCAATATGGCCGCAAGTAACCCATTACGCGCCAGAAGATCTTCATAGGCTCCGTCTTACTCCATCAGTGATTCATCTAGCTGGGCCAACTCGACGATGCGCGATACGGCGGCATCTATGGCCGAAAGCTCTACAGGGGGAAGGGTGGGGAGGTCTCGTCGCAAGAGACCAAAAGCCGTCATTGGAGCGGTGGCCGCCACCTCGCGGCCATGTTCCGTGATCTGGATCAGCACCCGGCGGCTGTCATCGGGACAACGTCTCTTGGTGACCAGGCCCTCTTGGGCCATGTTGTCCAGCAGCGGAGATACGGTGCCATCGCGCAGGTTGAGGTAACGACTGACCTCGCTGACCGCGTGTTCGCCATTCTCGCCGAGGTATCGCAGCACGCTGAGCCGACGCCCCGAGATGCCATGCTCCCTGCGCAGGCGATGCCCCAGGCGGTGCGAGTAACGCATCAGGCTGAGAAGATTACGTACGATGGATGCGGCCAGCTCTCGTGAATCCTGCATCTGCTTGCGCCTTGCGGGTGACGGATCATTAGATACCTAACGATTATAGCGTAATCCCGATGCAAGTCAAACGGAGCGGGCTCCCCTGTGGGAAGGTGGTGAGTTCAGGCTTGTGGGCTGTCGGTTCGGGGCTCTGTGCCTTCTGCCAGAAGGACATAGTCATCTTCTCATCAAGACAACCCTTGCACGTAGCGCAGGTCGGGCAGGGCCTCGATCTGCTGCCGCACGGCATCGCGCAGCGCCTGGTAGAGCGCCGCCCGCTCTGGGCCACTGCCCAGCTCCCCACCCAACAGCGTCTGCACGATGAGGGCCACGTTGACGCCCGCGCGCCGGCTCTCCACCCGGGTAGCCAGGCGGCGCACCAGGTCTCGCAGCGCCTCGGGCGCCAGCTTGTCTTGAATGGACTCTGGTATTCGCATGCACATCCTACTCTATCAGAGCGCTAGCTGCGTCTTTCTGCCAGAAAGACGGTGTCGGGGCTTCATCAAGAGTCCCCTTCGACGTACTCCATATCCGGTATCTGGGCTATCGTATCGGCGATGGCGCGCTTGAGCGCCAGTTGGGCCTCCCAGGCTTCCGCCGGGCTGCCCAGATCCCTGCCCTGGAGCAGCTCCTCCTGGATATCCAGCACGGAGACATTGTCGCGCGCCCTGGCCGGCTGCCGCGCGGCCAGTTCATGCACCAGCGCTGCGAGGCGGTCAGGCGTCAGCGTCGCCAGGATCGGTTGCAGACGGGAACTTGACATCATCGTCCATCTCCTCCGTCTGCGGCGCAGCGCCAAGGTCGCGCCCGCAGAAGCGGCAGATCACGGCATCCGGCTGAATGCGCTCGGCGCAATAGGGGCAGGCCCGGCCGGGCTTGCGCGTCACCAGATAGATGACCAGGACGATAGCGGCCAGGGCCAGAGGCCCCAGGCATAACAGCGCCAGTATGATCAGCTCGCCCATACCCAACATCGGCATAGCGTTCCTTTCTCGTGCGGTGGCTCAATCTCCCAGCATGCCCCGCACAATGATATCCACGGCCCGTTCCTCGTCCAGGCCGCGCGCCAGCAACGTCTCCAGCTCTTTCTTGTCCACGGTGCCAATGGCCGCCTCGTGGGTGACCTGGGCCTGGGGATCGCTCACCCGCACCACGGGCACGGCATGGGCAATGGCCTGGTCGCGCACGATCTCGACGCAGTCAATGTGCCCGCGCGCCATGGGGGCGTTGCCCTCGGTCGTGCCAAACACCTGGCTGCGCGCCCGGTCGCGCACGGCGATGCGCGATTTGGCCAGCCCGCGGGCACCCTCGCCGTTCAAGCGGATCGTCTCTCGCACAATGATCTCGTCATCGGCCCAACCCAGGGCCTTGGCATCCAGCTCGGCCAGGCCGTTGCGGGCCACGTCAATCTCGTAATCGAAATCCAGCTTGCCGGCGCGGCCGTGGCTGAGACTGAACCCGGAATAGTAGCGCCCGCCCTCATCCACGATGACCCGCGCTTTGGGGTGCACGAACACGCCTCCGTGCTCGCCGTGATAGTGGGTCTCGCTGTAGCGCATGGTGGCGCCCGCGCCCACGTGGATCTCGCCCTCCATCAGGTGCTCGACCTCGATGGCGTTGGGAAAGGTGCAATGGGCCACGAACTCGACGCTGGCCCGTGCCCCGATCTCAAAGGTCGCGACGATGCGCTGCATGCCGCGCTCGGGCAACATGCCAAAGCAGAGGTGCACGGGCAGCGCCACCTGGGTGTCGGGCGCTACGGCCAGGCGCACCCGCACGCCATCGGGCAATTGCTCTGCGAACATCTCGATGCCCGGGATCTGGTTCGCGCCGATGATCTCATTGCCGCTGACCACCAGCCGGGCCACGGTGGAGGAGCTGAACAGCTCTGGATCGCCGCCAGAAGCCTCGTAGGCGGCCATGAGCAGATCAAAGTCGCTCATAGGCCCCCTCGCGCTCCACCAGATCGGGGTTCTCGCAGGGATTGCAGAACTGGATATAGCGGCTGCAAATCGTCTGGGGGTCGCCGGTCTGGATGATGCGTCCGCCGCAGATCAGCGAGGCGCGGTTGGCGATCTCGACCACCTCGTCGCTATGACTGATCAGCAAGACGGTGGTGCCCTCCTCGGCCATGCGGTGGATCAGCCGGGCGATGTCGCTCACGGTGAACCGGTCAATGCCCGAATCGGGCTCATCCAGGATGGCGAGCTTGGGGCGCATGGCATAGACCGCCGCCAGCTCGACGCGCTTGCGCTCGCCGCCCGAAAGCCCCTCATCCACAAAGCGTGTGCGATAGCTGGCGTCCAGGCTGACGGCCTCCAGCGCTTCGGCCAGGCGCGCCGGGTCGGGCTCTGGCTGGCCCAGGCCGAGATAGCGCTCGACGGTGAGGCCCTCGAATCGCGCCGGCTCTTGCCATGCCAGGGTGATGCCAGCCTTGCCGCGCTCGTTGATGGGCAAGGAGGCGATATCTCGGCCCTCAAAGAGGATCTGGCCTGCGGTGGCGGCATAGCCCCCGGCGCCCATGAGGACATGGGCCAGGGTGCTCTTGCCGGAGCCGTTCAGCCCCAGCACCACATGCACGCTGCCTCGCGCCACCGCCAGGCTCACCCCACGCAGGATCTCGTGGCCCTCGCGCGAGACCCAGAGGTCGCGGATTTCCAATATGCGTTCGTTCTCGGTATGGGTCATCAAACCTCGATTCAGGTGCGCCCGTCTACGCGAGCAACGCCGATCATGGCGCTTTGCCTTGACGGCGCAAGCGACCAAACACAAGTATAGAGGCGGCGCGGAGCAGCGTCAAGAACCACGAAACGCGAAAACAGCCGGGCTGCTTGCGCCGGCATCGGCCCTGGCGTACACTGGGGACAACATACGCAAGGAGGCGCAGCATGGCAGAAGGGTTTCTGGGCAACCGCATCATGACGCAGGTTGCCATCGTGACCGACGACATCGAGGCGGCGGCGGCGCGCTGGGCCGAGCTGCTGGGCGTCGAGGCGCCTGTGGCGCGCTGGACCGACGCCCGCGACCTGGCGCACACCGAGTATCGCGGCGCGCCCACCGAGGCCCGCGCGCGGCTGGCGTTCTTTGACCTGGGCCCCCAGGTGCGGCTGGAGCTGATCGAGCCCGACGAGCAGCCCAGCACCTGGCGCGAGTTCCTGGATGCCAACGGCCCCGGCCTGCACCACATCGCCTTCAACATCAAGGGCATGGGCGCGACGCTGGCCCGCCTGGAGGCCCACGAGATACCGCTGGTGCAAAAGGGCGACTATACCGGCGGGCGGTATGCCTATGTGGACGCCGAGGGGCCCCTGGGCTGCATCCTGGAGCTGTTGGAGAACGACTAGCACGCAATCCGCAAAACGGGCGATTTGACAGGGTCGCCCCGCGACGGTATACTAGCCCCTGTTGATGCGGGGTGGAGCAGTGGCAGCTCGTTGGGCTCATAACCCAAAGGTCAGAGGTTCGAATCCTCTCCCCGCTACTTTTTCTGGGCGACGTAGCTCAGCGGTAGAGCAGGGGACTCATAAGCCCTTGGTCACTAGTTCAAATCTAGTCGTCGCCACAACTACCGCAAACAACTACATATCAGATGTAAAAGACCCCTAACAGTAGCAACACTGAAAGGGGTCTTTGCTATGTCGGCATCACCAGAAAACAACGGGACTCTGGGAGATGGAGTATCGGGACTCGGACAACAGATACTCCAGACCGAGGTGGCACTAGAGATGCAGGCGTTCTTGCGCAGCAAGAAAAGCTCATGCTCTGCTGGTACCTTGGACTTTTATACCCGCAAGCTGGCGGAGTTCCTGCTCTGGCTCGGACCCCAGGCGGGTAGGGTGGAGGACATTAGGCCCCAGCACATCCGAGAGTTCCTGACCGAGCTGGCCCAGGGCCACGCCCCTGGTGGGGTACACGCCTACTATCGGTCCCTGCGCACCTGGGTCAACTGGTGCCGTAAAGAGTACGACACCGAGTGGAACCCCCTGCGCAACGTGCAGGCCCCCCGTGCCATGCACGAGGCGATGGGTGCTGCCGACATAGAGGACATCAAGAAGCTGCTTCGGGCGTGCGACCATCGCACCTTTGTAGGCAGCAGGGATGACGCCATCATCCGCACGCTATTGGACACAGGGCTCCGGGCCTCGGAGCTTCTACGCCTAGACTTGGAGGACACCGATGTAACCGAGGGACGTATCACAGTACCCGCTGCAAAGACCGAAGGCAAAGTGGCACGGTCTGCGTTTCTTGGTTCGCACGCAGCCCGTGCCCTGCGCCGGTACGCAGCCATGCGCTCTACTAGAGCGGAGTCGCCTGCCTTGTGGCTGACACAAGAGGGTACCCGCATGACGTATGCGGGCCTGCACACCATGCTCCGCCGACTGAGCGAGCGGGCTGGGGTAGAGGGGCGGGTAACGCCACACGAGATTCGCAAGGCGTTCGCTACCGCCATGCACAGGTCGGGAGCAGACCTTGAGACTATCCGCAGACTACTGGGTCACAGCAGTATCATCGTGACCCAGACCTACCTGCGCCTCACAGACGATGACCTGCATCGGGTACACGAGGCGCACTCACCTGGTGACAGACTATTGTAAGCATAGGAGTTGTGCAACTTGACACCTAGAGTGCCTATGGTATAGTGCTCTTGCAGAGTGGTAGGAGCAAGGAAGGAGCCTGACATGGCCGAGACGAAAGCAATCTACGTGAACGATGTGCCGAAAGACATGCACCTGGAGGTGATGGTGCGTTGCATGAGCAGGGGCACAACCGCATCCGCAGTCGGTCGTTCTCTTTTCCGGGCCTGGCTTACCGGAAAGCTGGATGATATTGTTGAGATTGAGCCTGACCCGAGGAGCAAGAACGGAGGGGAGCGCACCTGGAATAGTTAGCAACAACTGCCGGTCGGGGTTACGTGAGCGGTCTGCGTGGCAGACCGCTCTGTTCTGTCCTAAACACTATCACTCGGAGGCTTCTACATGGATTGGAAAGACCTGGACGAAGGCACCTGGGAAAAGTTCTTTTACCTTCAGGCGCTGATGCCCACGTTTCCCCCAAGCACTATCTTGTCTATACTTCTGCTAGTTGATCATATCCAGGAGAGGTGACCAGATAGGCTGTGTCAGTGCATTTCCCAAGGCCTCATAAGCCCTTGCCCACCAGTCCGAATCCACCCATCGCCACAATACCCCCGATTGCGACCAGGAGAAACCAACTCTCTTGGTCGTTTCTCTGTCTCCGAACGATGGCCTACGGTCGGTCGCTCGTAGGCCGTAGCCTGCGAGCGACCGGCGAACGATCCAATATCTCTACCACATCAGGGGCAGGTAGACGTTACGATCCAGCTCCATGTGCGCCAGCACC
>CAYZWT010000016.1:0-89963 GCA_964482225.1 uncultured Anaerolineales bacterium | reverse complement strand
TGAGGGCCAGAAGACCGTAATCAACAACACCTTTGCCAATCGCCCGCCTCGCCCCCCCGCCCCTGTAGGGGCTGCCCCCCGTGGCAGCCCCCGCCCCCCCGCATCTGCATGGAGGGCGGGCGTCTCGCCCGCCATAGCCTGCCCGCGCCAAATGCAGCGCCAGCAGCCAGAGCCGCGAACGCCCTCACCCCCGGCGAAGCTCGCCTCCGAGGCGAGTTCCGCCTTCCCCCTCTCCCACAACTTTGTGGGAGAGGGGGCGCGGACGCGCTCGTTACGCGTTACGATCGTGGGGGTGAGGGCCAGAAGACCGTAATCAACAACACCTTTGCCAATCGCCCGCCTCGCCCCGCGCCCCCTTCTCACCGCATACTGTACAAATACGCATACGACCCGTTCGTCGCCAGCAACTCCTCATGGGTGCCCTGCTCCGCGATGCCGCCCTCGGCCATCACCACGATCCGTTGCGCGTTGCGGATGGTACTCAGCCGGTGGGCGATCACGAACGTGGTCCGCCCCTTGGCAATGCTCTCCAGCGAGCCCTGGATCACCTTTTCGCTCTCGTAGTCCAGCGCACTGGTGGCCTCGTCAAAGATCAGGACGGGCGGATCCTTGAGGAACACCCGCGCGATGCTGAGCCGCTGCTTTTGCCCGGAAGAGAGGCGCACGCCGCGCTGCCCGATATCGGTATCGTACCTCTCGGGCAGCCGCATGATGAAATCGTGGGCGTTGGCCTTGATGGCCGCCGCCACCACCTCATCATCGGTGGCCTCCGGCTTGCCATAACGGATGTTCTCCAGCACCGTGCCTGCGAACATGTACACCTCTTGCTGCACCACGCCGATATTGCGGCGCAGCGACTCCAGGCCCACTTGGCGGATATCCACGCCATCCAACAGGATCTGGCCCTCGCTCACATCATAGAACCGGGGGAGCAGCGAGCAGAGGGTGGTTTTGCCCACCCCCGAGGCGCCCACCAGCGCCACATATTCGCCCGCTGGCACGTCAAGGGAGACGTCGCGCAGCACCGGCTCCTGGCCCTCGCCATAGCAAAAACTGACGCGCTCGAACTGCACCCGCCCCCGCACTTGCTCCAGTTCCACCGCGTCGGGGGCGTCGTCAATATCCGGCTCTAGATCCAGAATCTCCATAAAGCGGTCGAACCCGGCCAACCCCTCCTGCCACTGGCCCGTGATGTGGATCAGCTTTTGCACCGGCTCCACCAGATAGGCGATGTACAGCAGGTACAGGATCAGGTCGGGCAGGTCCAGCCGAGCCCCCACGATGCTGATGCCGCCCACCACCGCCGCCGTGATGGTGATCAGGCGGATGAACAGCTCGCCGCCCTCATAGGTGATGGCCTCGACCCGATAGATCTCCTTGCGGCTCTCCAAAAAGCGGTCGTTCTCCACGCAAAAGCGCTGGGTCTCCAGCCCCTCGTTGGCGAACGACTTGACGGTGCGGATGCCCGAGATGCTGTCCTCCACCTGGGCGTTGACATCGGCGATCCGTGAGAAGCTGCGCCCCATGGCGGCCCGCATCCGGCTCGTGAAAAAGAGGGTAAAGAGCGCCATGGGCGGCAAGAGCGCAAACACCGCCAGGGTGAGGCCCACATCCACCTGCAGGAGGATGACCAGCGCCCCGATGAACCGCACCGTATAGATGACAATGTCCTCCGGCCCGTGGTGGAACAGCTCTGCCAGCATCAGCAGATCGTAGGTGATGCGCGACATGAGCTGGCCGGTCCTTTGCCCATCGAAAAAGCGATGCGAGAGCCGCTGCATGTGGGCGAACAGCTCTTGGCGCATGTCCCGCTCCATCATGGCGCCGATGGCATGGCCTCGATAGTCCCAATGCGACTTGAAGACCGCCTCGACCACGGCCAACAGCAGCATCAACCCGGCGGTGCGCCCGATCAGGGGCAGCGCCTCGGCTAGGTTGCCCTCCAACACGTTCTTGGTGATGTAGCGGATCAGGAGCGGGAACAGCAGCGAGACCCCGGCGGCCAGTCCGGCGGCCACCAACACAGAGATATAGGCCCACAGATAAGGCCGATAGTAGGATACGAACTTGTTCGTCTTGGATGTCATCTAGGCTTTCTCCGGCGAGAGCGCAGGCATAATAGGTTGGTTCCGGCTGCCCACGGGCGCAAAAAAGGGCCGCAGGCTTTTTCGCCCACGGCCCCTGGCTGGCGGGTGCGTCTCCCGGGATAGGGCCGGTGCCCTCTCCCCGGCAAACAAAAAACCGTGGGCGCATGCACCCACGGCCACACGGAAAGAACGTTCCTATTGCGTGATGGGCAGGTGCATGCAGAAAAGACAAGCGCAAACAGAGCTATGGTGCATGGCCTTCACTGCTGCGCCTCCTTTCATGCTCTCTGCCAACAACAGCGCCAGCATAGCAGAACCGCTCATAGTTGTCAAAACAACCGCGCTCTTTTCCCGCATCCGCCGGAGCGCGGACTCTCGCCCGCATCGCCCCCCCCCCCGCCCTGCAGGGGCTGCCCCCCGTGGCAGCCCTCGCTCGCATCCCCCCCCCGCCCCCCCCGCCTCTGCTAGGAGGGCGGGCGTCTCGCCCGCCTTGTAGGGGCGAGGCCAACGGTGGCGCAACCACCGTCCCGCGCCCCTACCCCCGTGCCCCTACCCGCCCGTATCTGCATGAGGTGCGGCGCTACAGCCCCACCCCCGCGATGGCCACCCCGCAGATCGCGCACTCGCCGCCCGACGCCTGGCTGCGCCGCACGGCAAAGCCCGTGCGCGTGATCACCGTCTCGCCGCAGGCCGGGCACAGGGTGTCCTCGCCGCCCGCGCCGGGCACGTTGCCCGTGTACACATAGCGCAAGCCCGCCTCCAGCCCGATATCCCGCGCCCGCAGCACCGCGCTCACCGGCGTCGGGGGCCGGTCCGTCAGCCGGTAGGTGGGATGAAAGCGGCTCACATGCCACGGGGTATCCGCCCCCAACTCTTGCGCCAGAAAGCGAGCGATCTCGCCCAGCTCCGCGTCGGAATCGTTCAGCCCGGGGATCACCAGGGTGGTGACCTCCAGCCACACCCCCCGCGCCTTGAGGGTCTTGAGACTCTCCAACACCGGCTGCAAGCGGGCGCCGCACTGCTCCCGATAAAAGGCATCGGTGAACGCCTTGAGATCCACATTGGCCGCATCAATCAGCGGTGGCTCGTCGGGGGGCGCCGCCAGGTCCAGCATCTCGCGGCTCATGTACCCGTTGGTGACATAGATGTTGGCGAGCCCCTGCTCGTGGGCCAGCCGCCCCACGTCATAGCTGTACTCGAAAAAGATGGTCGGCTCGGTGTAGGTATAGGCGATGCTGCGGCAGCTCGCCCCTTGGGCGGCGGCCACCACCGCCTCCGGCGCGGTATCCCGCCCCAGCAGGCCCAGCCCCTCGCCCAGCCCCTGAGAGATGTCGGCGTTCTGGCAAAAGGTGCAGCGGAAATTGCAGCCCATGGTGGCGATGGAATAGGCGCGGCTGCCGGGGTAAAAGTGGAACAGGGGCTTTTTTTCGATGGGGTCCACCGCCTGGGCCACCAGCCGCCCGTACACCAGGGAAACGAGCGCGCCACCCCGGTTCTCGCGCACGCCACAGATGCCGCGCTGCCCCTCGGCAATGCGGCAACGGTGGGCGCAGAGCTGGCAGCGCACCAGTCTGCCCTCTTGGGCTTGCCACAGCATGGCTTGCTTCATCGCAGCCTCCTTGCGGCGCTACCGCGCGCCGCCGCACTCTTGCCCTAGCTCGCGGGCGGGTAGGGGATCACGCACACAAACCGCAGCATCGTGTCGCCGGTGTTGAGGAACTGGTGCTCCTCGCCTGGCTCGACATAAACGCACGTCCCCGGCGCCAGCGCCGCGCGCCCGTTGGCGTCGCGCACCGCGCCCGTGCCTTCCAACACCACCACCTCGTGCTCCCAGGGGTGGGTGTGATAGCCCGTGGCCGCGCCGGGATCCAGCTCGATGATCCGCGTCACAAAGTTGGGCGCCCCTACGTTCTTGCCGATGGCCCAGCGGATGCGGGCCCCCTCCATCCCCTCGGCGGCCTCTGCCGGTACGTCGTTATACGAAAAAGCCTGCACGTCTACCTCCATTGCTCCTGGTCTGTCGAAAAGAACTCATCCAGAGCCTTGGCGTTCTTGGCGTTTTCTGCGCGAGAACCATCTGCCCCTACGCCCCATCCTGCCGGATCAGGCTGCGCAGCAGCGCCAGGTTGCGCACGTCCTCTCGCAGGTCGGGGCCCTTGGGCGTCTCCAGGATCATGGGCGCATGGGCCAGGCGCGCGTCGTTCACCAGCATGGCAAAGGGGGCCACGCCCATCAGCCCCTCGCCGATCTGGGCGTGCCGGTCGCCCCGGCTGCCCCGCTCCTTCGCCGAATCGTTCAGGTGGATCGCCCCAAGCCGCTCGATCCCGATCAGCGCCTCGAACTCGGCCCAAAAGGAACGATAGCTGCGCCGGTCGTGTAGGGTATAGCCTGCGCCGTAGAGGTGCGCCGTATCCAGGCAGACCCCCAGGCGCTCGCCCGCCCCGGCGTGCTCGATCAGCCAGGCGAGGTGCTCCAGCCGGTAGCCCAGGTGCGTCCCCGCCCCCGAGGTGGTCTCGAGCAGGATGCGCACGCCGCCCTCTGCCGTGGCCTCCAGCAGCGCCACCAGGCCCTCGGCGATGCGCCGCAGCCCCGGCAGCTCGCCCGCGCCGGTGTGCGCCCCCGGATGCAGCACATAGTCGCCCACGCCCAGCCCGGCGCAGCGGGCCAGCTCTTCTACTGCCGCCCCGATGGAGCGCCGCCACAGCGCCTCGTCCGGCGTCGCCAGGTTGATCAGGTAGGCGCTGTGGGCCACCACGGGGTGTATGCCCGTCTCCTCCTGGGCCTGCCGAAAGGCCGCCGCCTGCTCGTCGGTCAGCGGCGGCGCCTGCCAGCGGTTCGGCGAGCGGGTAAAGATCTGGATCGTTTCACAGCCGATGCTGTGGCCCAGCCGCAGGGCGTTGGCGGGCTCTCCGGCGATGGACATGTGCGCGCCCAGGCGCGGTGTTGGCATTCCTCTCCTCCCAAAGGCATTCTAGGCCCTTGCCCTGCGCCCGTCAACGAGTACAGGCGCGCCTTTGAACGGAGGGCGGGCGTCTCGCCCGCCACTGCGCCGCGTCGCCTCCAAGGAGCGCGGACGTCTCGTCCGCGACCGGCCATCCTGGCCGCCCCATCTGTCGCCATCGTGGCAGCACGCGCTCGAGTTGTCGCCCTGTTGGGGCGAGGCATGCCGCGCCCCTACCGCGCCTCGCGCCCCAACCGCGCCCCCGCCCCGCCCGCTTGGCGCGCGTGTCTCGCCCCTCCTGCAACGCAAAGGGCGCCCATTGCTGGGCGCCCTTGCAGCGTTCCTCATGCGCCGCCTAGGCGACGACGCGAAAACTCCCTTGCAGGCCCTCGGCCGAGTTGGGGCCGATCCAAACGTGAAACTCGCCCGGCTCGACGATGAACTCGTTATCCAGCCCGTGGAACCCGAACGACTCCGCCGACACCTCAAACGTAAGCTCCACCGTCTCCCCCGGCTCCAGCGACACCCGCGAGAAGCCCCTCAGCTCTTTGACCGGGCGCGTCACGCTGCCCACCAGGTCGCGCACATACATCTGCACGATCTCGTCCCCGGCGCGCTCGCCGGTGTTGGTCACCTCCACCGAGACGATCAGGTCGTCCTCCTCGTCAATTTCAGGGGTGAGCACCTGCAAGTTGCTGTAGGCAAAGCTCGTGTAGCTCAGCCCGTAGCCAAAGGGGTAGAGCGGATCGTTGGTCTCGTCAATGTACACGGAACGGAAGGGGTCGGTGAACTGGGTGGTGCCGGCGCCCTGGGCGGGCCGCCCTGTGCTCTTGTGGGCATAGTAGACCGGCACCTGGCCCACGGTGCGCGGCACGCTGATGCTCAGCTTGCCCGAGGGGTTGGCCGCCCCCGTCAGCAGGTTGGCCACGGCGCGCCCCGTGCGGATGCCGCCATGCCAGGCTTGCAGGATGGCGGGCACATGCTCGGCAGCCCAGGTGATGGCTAGCGGACGGCCCGTGAGCAGCACCAGCACCACCGGCGTGCCCGTGGCCGCGACGCGCTCCAGCAGCTCTTGCTGGCGCCCCGGCAGGTCCAGGTAGGCCCGCGAGTGGGCCTCGCCGCTCATCGTTTCCGCCTCGCCCAGCACCACCACGGCCACATCCGCCCCTTGCGCGGCGGCCACGGCGGCCTCCATGTCGGGCGCCGCCGGCTGGGCCGCGCGGATGCGGCGCACGTCCTCTTCCGAGAGGTCCTCGGCGCTCATACCCAACCGGTTCAGGATCGCCCCCAGATCAACCCGTTCCAGCGAGGCCGGATCCAGGTCCCAATGGCTGAATGCCATCGCCTCGCGGATCTTGGCCACCAGGTCCAGGCTGTCCAGGTCTTGGACGCCCCGCAGGTCCACGCGACGCCAGTCAATGCCGTGGGCCCCTGGCTGGGGCTCGACGATCTCGCAGCCCTTGGCATACTCGATCTGCCCCGCCCACACGGCCCGCAGCCCGTCCAGCACCGATTCCACATCCTTGGGGCGCCCCATCCAGGCCCAGCATCCCAGCGGCGAATAGTGGTCATCGGCCAGGGGGCCGATCACCGCTACCTTGCTCTCGGGCGCCAGTGGCAGCAGCTCGCCCTCGTTCTTGAGCAACACCATGGATTGCTGCGCCACCTCCAGCGCCTTGGCGCGGTGAGACTCTTGCAGCACCACCTGCTCGTACAGCGACTCGTCGGTATACGGGTTCTCGAACAGGCCTAGGGCCAGCTTGAGACTCAGGATGCGCCGCACGGCTCGATCCAACACCTTTTCTTTGATCACGCCTTCGCGCACCAGCTCGGCCAGGTAGCGGGTATAGCCGTGGGACATCATGTCCATCTCGACGCCGGCGCTGACGGCCTTGGTCGTGGCCTCTTTGAGGTCGGCGGCGATGCCGTGGGGCACCAGCTCGCCCACCGAGTTATAGTCGCTCACCACCACGCCATCCCAGCCCCACTCGTCGCGCAGGACGGTTTGCAGGGTAAAGGCGTTGGCGCTGGTGGGCACGCCGCAGAGATCGTTGAATGCCGACATGGTGGTGCCGGCGCCCTCGGCAAAAGCGGCATAAAAGGGCGGCAGGAACACGTCGCGCAGGGTGCGCTCGGACATGTCCGTGGTGTTATAGTCCTTGCCCGCCTCGGCGGCGCCATAGGCCACATAGTGCTTGGGGCAGGCCACGATGCGCTTGCCGCCCGGCAGCCCCTTGGCCTGAAAGCCGCGCACCCGGGCCTCGGCCATGAACGCCCCCAGGAAGGGGTCCTCGCCCGCGCCCTCGGCCACACGGCCCCAGCGCGGGTCGCGGCAGATATCCACCATCGGCGCAAAGATCCAGTCCACCCCCGTGACGGCGGCCTCGGCGGCGGCGATGCGGGCCGCCTCCTCCAGCAACTCGGGGTTCCAGGTGCAGGCCTCGGCCAACGGGATCGGAAAGACCGTGTTCTGGCCGTGGATCACGTCGAACCCAAAGATCAGGGGGATGCCCAGGCGGCTCTCCTCGACGGCGATCTTTTGCAGGCGGTTCACCTCGTGGCGGTCGGTGAGGCTCAGGATCGAGCCCACGGCCCCTGAGCGCACCTGCTCGTCAATGTCGGCGCTGCGGATGGATTGCACCATCTGGCCGACCTTTTCCTCCAGCGTCATCTGCTTGAGCAGTTCCTTGGCCCGGCGGCGGATCTTTTTCGGCCACCGGTTGTAGCGATAGTACCTGGCCATGTCGCGCTCCTTTCACGCAAAAGAGAGGGGTTGGGTATGGATCAAGAGCTTGATGATGTTGCTCTCCGCCCAACGGGTTTCTCCTGCCCCCAGTGTAGCAGAAAACCGCGCGGCGCGAAACCGCACAACGTTCCAACGTTCTCACGTTCGAACGTGTAAACGCCGTCCCCCATAGCCAAACGCCCCCTCTTCCTGTATACTCTTGACGTATTGTCGTATCCCTCTGCAATCCGGCGGCCCCGCGGCCTGCATCATCACAGCAACGTGGAGGCAAAATGGCATTCTGGGCCCCCTATCTCACCGGCGGCGGCGTCATCCTGCTCTACATGTGGCTCATCTGGGCTGCCAGCGTCCGCCTCAAGAACAGCAGCATCGTGGACATTTTCTGGGGGGCGGGCTTTGTCGTCAGCGCCTGGCTCTACCATGCCCTGACCCCCGATGGCTCGCCGGCCCGCAAGGGGCTGCTCCTGGCCATCGTCACCATCTGGGGCCTGCGCCTCTCCCTGCACATCCTACGGCGCAACTGGGGCAAGCCCGAGGACTTTCGCTACGCCAAGTGGCGCCAGGAGAACGGCCCCTCTTGGTGGTGGCGCAGCTTTTACAAGGTCTTTGTCCTCCAGGGCCTGCTGCTCTGGGTCATCTCGGCGCCCCTGCTGGCTGCCCAGCTCTCGCCCACCCCGGCCCGCCTGATCTGGCTCGATTTCGTGGGCGTCGCTGTCTGGGCCATCGGCTTTTTCTTCGAGGCCGTGGGCGATTGGCAGTTGGCCCGCTTTCGGGCCGATCCCGCCAACAAGGGCCGCGTGCTGGATCGCGGCGTCTGGCGCTATACCCGGCATCCCAACTATTTCGGCGACGCCGCCCAGTGGTGGGGCTATTATCTCATCGCCCTGGCCGCTGGCGCCTGGTGGACCCTGTTCGCCCCCGTGCTGATGACCGCCCTGCTGCTCAAGGTCTCGGGGGTGGCCCTGCTCGAAAAGACCCTCTCCACCACCAAGCCCCAGTACGCTGATTACATAGCGCGCACCAGCGCCTTTGTGCCCTTGCCACCAAAAAAGCGCCGCTAGAGCACGAACCGTCACCCTGCTCGCCATTTTGAGATAGAGGAGGCCTTTGCCATGAGAGTTGCCAAGGGGATCGCCTGGCTCGCCCTGCTGGCCATGACCGCCGTCCTGATCTATGGCTTTACTGTCGGCGACTTTGGCGCCGAGGGCGGCCAGCTCACCCGCATGCCCTGGGGCATCGTTTCCCTGGTGGATCTCTATGCCGGGTTCGCCCTCTTTTCCATCTGGATCGTCTACCGTGAGGCGCGGCCTCTCGTGGCCGCGCTGTGGGTCGCGCTGATGATGGTCCTGGGCTTTTGGGCCGGCGCCCTGTACATGCTGCTGGCCCTCTACCGTTGCGACAATGACTGGTCCCGCTTCTGGCTGGGCGCCCGCCATGCGAACTCTCGCGCCAAGGATCGGAGCATCCCTCCCGGCGCGGGATGAGCCGACGCCTCTGTATCACACCAAAGGAGCAATCATGAAGACCCTGCGCATCGCCAACATCCTCGCCCTACTGGTCATGCTCGTGGCCAATGGCCTGGCCTCGGCCACCGAGCTGGTCGGGGGCCAACGGACCGCCGCCGTCTCGGCCAAGTACCCGACCCTGTTCACCCCGGCGGGCTATGTCTTTAGCATCTGGGGCGTCATCTATATCGGGCTGATCGCTCTGGCCATCTATCAAGCCCGCCGCACGCCGGAGGCCGATACGGTCGTCCGGCGGCTCGGCCCCTGGTTCGTGATCAATGCCCTGCTGAACGCCGCCTGGCTCTTTTTCTGGGGCGCCGAGCTGCTCTGGCCCTCCTTGGCCATCATGCTGGGCATCCTGGTCACCCTGATCGTCATCTATGAGCGCCTGGGCATTGGCCGCACAGCCGCCACGCCCGGCGAGCGTTGGGCCGTGCGCCTCCCCATCAGCATCTATACAGGTTGGATCTCGGTGGCCACCATCGCCAACGTCTCTGCGGCCCTGGTCAGCTCTGGCTTTGACGGCTATCTGCCCGGCAACGTGCTTGGCCCTCAGTATTGGTTCGCCCTGATGGTCGCCGCCGCCACCGTGCTGGGGCTGCTGGCGGCCATCTGGCGCTATGATGTGGCCTATGCGCTGGTGATCGTCTGGTCCTTTGTGGGCATCACCATTGCGCTTGGATCGCAGCCCGAAAGCATCGTAACTGACCTGCTCGCTTCTGTGGGGGCGGTGGTGGTGTTGGTCGGGATCGTCCTGGGCCGGGCGCGCAGGGCGCGGGAGTAGCGCAAGCGGCAACAGTCGACGCTGATTCTGGGATCGAAGGCAGATCCGGCAACCGTTCAGGTGTCGAGATTATGAGGTCTGATATGGGCAACGGACAACGATTTACGTCGGCGCAGCAGCAAGAGCAGGTGAGTCTCGCCCAGGTCAAGGCGTGTTTTGCGCGTGAAGGCTGGACAGAGGCCAGGCCCGTCGATGTGGGCGAGGATGCCATCTACAGCATCTACTATCAGGAGCGCGCTACCGGCGTCAACTTTTACCTTCAGGTAAAAAGCGTCACGAACCTCGCGGAGAGACAGTCGGATCGCATCGTGCGCTACCGGTTCGATGTAAAGGACCTCATACACTGGGAAGGGTTCGCCTATCCTGTGGTTCTACTCGTCTGGGATGTGCTGCGTGACGAGGGCCGCTGGATCCTGGCAAGGAAGGCGCTGTCAGATCTGGATGCCCGTCGTGCTGGCTGGCGCGACCAGAGGACGGTGACCGTCTGGATTCCCTGCGACAATACTTCGAACTCTGTTGGCCTGGAGAAGCTCAGGGTTTCTTTGGGGGCCTACCTCTATTCAACCATAGCCAAAGGTCGCCCTCTGGAGATAAAGATCAATTTCAGCTTCGAGCCGGGACCTGAAGGCGATCGCGCACACGATGCCTTGCAGAGCTTTGTCCGAGATGGCCAGCCTGCCAGCTTTGACTCAACCGTCATTGAGGGCGTTGTAGTCTCTGAATGGTGGGAGCCCTGGGTTGGGACCATAGACCCGGACAAGGTCTATGTCGCAGTAAGCCCGCGGGAGTCCGATAGATCGCTCTGGGCAACGCTGGATGCCATAGGTACTCAGGGTACCCGTGCCACACTACCTTATCTTGATCTGCATGTCGTACGGGCAGGAACCGATACAGCCTTGCTGTCGAACACTCACCAGTCGTATCCGCTTTGGGTCAAGCTTGAGATGAGCCGATCTGCTCACACACTCAAGATCCACTTTGGGCACAACCCGGGCGAGTATGGGCACAACGTCTCTCTCACCAAGGAGCTAATGGGGCTGCTCCAGTGCCTCTCGGAAGGTGGCCGGCTGTCCGTCACTTTCGCTGAAGCACCCGATAGTCCTTTTCAGTTCGCCTATGACCCAGAATCTGGCTTTCGACCCGACCCATTCTTCGTAGAGCTGGTTCAGGACCTATGTCAGATTCAGGGCGCAATGGGCGAGCGTTTTCGCATTCCGCCCGAGGGGATATCCCGTGAGGACGCAGAGAGCATCCATGAGCTGATAGAGATCATCGAGACGGGGAAGACAGTCCGCAACGGGGGGTCTGGGACGCTCAACGTTGTCGTCAGCGATCCAGCAGGATTGGCGCGGGTACTTCAGGATATGGGGCCGGTCACGTTCAAAGAGCAGAGCGAAGAGAGCTACATCGCTCTCTTTGGTCGCGATATCTCGGTTGGTCCAATGACCAGGGTTGTCAAGGGGACTCTGACTGGCAGTCTCGATGATCTGCGCCAAGCACTACTGGCGCTTGCTCCCGGATCCGCAGTTGAGCTGCGGGTGAAGGACTGTGTTGTTACCGAGAGCTTCGTAAGGTGGAGTGCCCAAGAATAGCGGCGCTTGCCGAGACTACGCCAATGTCTCGTGTGTGCCCGGCCAGCGCCCGGAATGCGCAAGCATGGCTCTTGTCCTTCACCCACTCCCCTTACGCCTTTCTTCCCTCCACATCCCTTCTCTTCGCAATTTCGTCCCAAAACCCCTTGCACAAATAGAACAAATGTGCTATACTGTCTCCATCAGCAACTGACCCATCCGTCGCCCGTCGCTCTCTTTCCCCATGGTCTGTCCATTCCCGCCAAGGAGCTTCGCCATGACCCGATCCAAGATCGTCAGCCGCAAGCAACGCGAGGCCAACCTCCGCAACGCCCGCCGCTCCACCGGCCCCCGCACCGACGCCGGCAAGGCTGTCAGTCGCTACAACGCCCTCTCCCATGGCATCCTTTCCAGAAGTCTGGTGCCCGGCTTTCTCGAGTCCGAATCGCCCGACGAGTTCCGCTCTCTCCTGGTTGACCTGCGCGTCGAGCTCGATCCCGGCTCCGCCCTGGAGGAGCTCCTCGTCGAGCAGATCGCCATCAGCTATTGGCGCCTCGCCCGCGCCCTGCGCGCCGAGACCGCCGCCTCTGCCAGCGAGTCCGAGTCCCGCGACGAATATCAGGCCAGCACCCAGGCTTTCTTTCGCATCCTCCAGGCCCCTCGCATTGGCCAGACCTCCCCTTCTCTCGCTGCCCGGCCCGATGCCGCCGATGAGCGCGCCCAGCGCACCGCCGCCATCCGCGAGGCCCAGGGCGCCATCCCCTCCCTTGCCAATGCAGAGCGTTTCGCCCGCTATATCGTTACCATTGAGCGTCAGATCATCCGCTCCCTCGCTCAACTGGAGCGCATGCAGCGCCTCCGTGGCCGCCTCTCTCGGCATAGCAGGGCCTGTCTCGATTCTGATCCTGGCTCAGAATGATCATGAACTGTTTTTTGCCAAACGAACCCATTTTGGGGATAACCCTTGTGATATCTCGCTTTGTCCCAACCTTGGGCCCTCTCTCCCCTTTCCCGCCTCAGCATGGGCCCCTGCCCCTCCTTTTTCCCGCGAAAAGGGAAGAGCATTCCGTCACGCATACGAGTGCTCAGCGCCTTTGGTGGCCTAGCGGTCCACCAGCAATTGGTCGAACGTCTCGGGACGAAGGAGCGCCGCCTCGGCGCTCTGCTCCAAAAAGGGCTGCACGTCAGCCTGGGCCTGGCGCCAGTCAATCCCCTGCAGGCGTTGGCGCACCACCGCGCGCCAGCTATCCTCGACCAACGGCGCGCCCGGCCAATCGGTCTGGGCCAGGGCATTGTTGAGCATAGTCAGGTTAGGCGCGGGCCAATCCGGGTCGCTGAGATACCAGAGCAGATCGTACAGGTCACGACCCTTGAGATAGGGCCGTTGCAGCACAGCGTGCAGCTTGCCTGCTAAAAGCGTCTCTCGGTCGTGGTGCTGCAGATGCAGGATCACATGGCGACGCACCACTGTAGTGGCCAGTCCAGCGCCGGCAGGAGGGCGTGTGTCCACTTCCAGCTTGATTGCCAGCACCTGCCCTCTGTGCGGCGCAAGGCCCAATTCGTATGGCAGCCCGCGAAAGCGAATCCAGGCGCTGTGCACGATGGCGCGTTCATGCAATTGCGCCTCGATGGCGTACCCCTCCGCCACAAACTCGTTCCGAACGTTCTGCAACCATGCGCGCAGGTCATAGTCCTGGTGTGCGCGTTCCAGCGCAAAATCCAGATCCTCCGAGTAGCGCGGCGTCCGATACAAAAAGCGCAGCGCCGTGCCGCCGTGAAAAGCCAATGGCAGCATGGCGCCCGCACGCTGTAGCCCGGCCAGGATGCGGGCCTGCAAGTACTCGCGGGCCACGTTCAGGCCCTGGGCTGGGGCAGCGGCTTCTCGCACCAGGGCGGACAGATGTTCTCTCATAGCTTCTCGTATTCGCTTTGTTCGCGGGCCAGGGTCGCCAGCCGTTCTGTCGCGCGCGCCAGTTTGGCGCTCCCGCTGGCCTCGGCCAGGCGCTCCAGTTGATCCCAATCAACTCGCTCCATCGCCTGAAGGCGCAGCTCGGCCAGGTAGGCGGGTGCATCACCTGCCGTTTGCAGATATACCAGGTCTAGGAGCGCCTTTTCGGGGCGCGCCACCCAGGCATGTTGCCTTGCGGCCACCTCTATCCTGCGATAGCCATGCAGCCAGCTAGTCTTGATATGGCGATAAGCGAAATCGCCCAGAGGGGTGCGCCAGAGGCCCGGTCGTCCCGTGGTAACGCTGGTGGTTACCGGTGTGTACTCGGGGATCATGCCCTCATAGGCCAGGGCCGATTGTAGACTGACATAAGAGGCGCGTACCAGGGCATTTGCGATCACAAAAGGATGGGGTTTGTGCCGCTGATAGGGCGGCGCCAGGGCATATACGCCGCGCCGCAACTGGTAGAGCCATCCGGCGGCGGTCCAGCGCGAGAGCTGGCGCCGCACATTGGCGGCATCCACATCCCCGGCCAGCAACAACGCCGACCCGAAAACCGGCTCATCTCCCACGATCTCGAGCAGTTGTGTGAATTCCATGGCAATATCTTGCCATTAATGGCAACATGTTGCAACGTAGGGGTTTGTGTCGTCGGCTGGCGGCCCTACACCTCTGCCCCGGGCCGCTGGCCGATCCAGGTCTCGAAATCGGCGATATCCCGATCCAGGGTGAGGCGGCGCAAGAGCACCCGCCAGGTATCCCCCGCGATGGGGCGCCGGTTGCCCTCCAGCCGTTTGAGTACCACCAGCGCCAGCATGCCCCAGCAGCCCCACACCGTCGCCTCGGGCTGGCGGCTGCCGATGGCGAACAAGGGCAAGCCGACGAAACCTGCCAGCGCCGGAACCGCTGCGGCGTGGGGCGCCAGCCGCCCCGCCAGCACGGTCACCCAGAGGGCATAGCCCAGCTTGAGGCAGAGCCAGCTCGGCGCGGCGGCCTTGGCGATATCCAGGATCCCCACCAGCACCATGCCGCCCAGCCCCACCTGATGGTATACATTCGACCCGCTGAGCTTGCCGCCGCCATACTGGCGCAGGTCAATCTTGCGCAGGCGCCCGGCCAGATACGCAAAGGACACCGAGCCGCTCAGATACCCCAGCAGGATCAGGAACAAGGCGCCGATCTGGTGAGCGCTCATGCGGGTTGCTCCAGGCAGAAGGTTGAACTGATACAACTTGCGCTCCATGACGCGCTCTCAGAGCAGCGCGAGCGCCCATCGAGAGAGATAGCAGAGGGTAGGGGGGCGCCGAAAACACACACGGTCGCTAGGGCGGTTGGCGCCCGCCCTAACGACCGCGATCTGCCTGTGCCAGGGCTAGTTGGCCCGCAGGCTAGCTGATGCGCTCCAAATAGTCCTTGGCGGCCCAGAGCTCGACGCCATTGATCCGCACCTTGACCCAGACATAGCCGCCGCCGGCTTGCTCGACTCCCGTGTACCCCAGGCGTGTGCCCAGAGGCACGATGCGCATGATCGCATAGCCTGTGCCGGGGCCCGAGCGCAGCCGCAACCCGGCGCTGGCGGTCACCCGCCACTCGCCAGAGGCGGGCGTGGTGCCGGCCCAGCGCGCCAGGTAGGTTGCAGACACCCAGCCTTCGTAGCAGACTCCCCCTCGGAACACCCGTACCTTGACCCATGAGATGCCCTGGTTGGTCACAAGGTCCGACATGGGGTAGACCGTCTCGCCGTTGTTGAGGGTCAGGATCACGGCATAGGTCAGCCCGGCGCCGGTGCGCAGCTTGAGCCCGGCGGGCGCCACGACCGTCGTGGTTGCCACGGCAGGCGGTGTCGCGGGGCAGCTATACGCCGGAGGGGCCGGTGTCGTGGGTGTGGGCGTTGTCGGCGGGTAAGAGACGGGCGGCTTGGTGGTGGGCACGATCACCCCGCAAGCGATCACGTCGCTGCCCAGATGGGTATCGGCGTGCAGCAGCAGCGCGCTGCCATCGGTGCCGTTGAACGCGCTCGAAGGAATGGTGACGGTGCGACGGTATTCGGCGCTCCCATCCGGGTAGAACTGGACCGAGGGCAGCTCCAGCACCACCGCCCCGGCAAAGCGCCGAAAGTCGGGCGGTGCGCAATAGCCGACCTGTGTGATGACCAGCGCATGGTCGCCGCCGATCGGGTTGAACCCCTGGACGCGCACATCAACCTGCGTCTGCCCAAAAGCGGTGGGCGTAAAGGTGGCCGTGCCCATGACGACGCCGTTCTTGTTGATGATCTGCACGACCCCGGGCGACCAGGCCATGCTGCGGGCGGGCAGCCACGACAGGGCCAGCAAGATCAACAAGCTCAGCGACACGGTGCGCAGCCAGCGTTGACGAGAGGGTACCATTGTCAGCATTTCCTGCTCCTTTCAGCTCTGCAACCTACCACACACTCGACTGCCCCAGCCGAGAGTTGGATCGAGGGCCGGACCTGTCGAGCGCACGGGCTGCGCCGATGACCAGAGTGGCCTCGTTCACTGCTATTATACCCGCAAACGTGCGCCTTTGGCTAGCCCCTTTTCGGGCAAAACACGCCTTCGGGCAACTGTTTCAACCCACATCTCCGGCGGCGCGCAGCGCTTGACAAGGATCGCGGCGCTCTGAATAATGCACTTGTCCGCGACGCCGCCGGCTCTCATGCTTACCCGTGGAGGGATCGCTATGCCCTATGCCATCGCCGCCCTGTTCGACGCCGCCAGCGAGTCGGGCCTACAGGACCTGCGCGCCCGGTTGGCCGAGTATGCCGGAACCGACGCGGTCGCTGTGGCCAGGCCGCATCTGACCTTTGCCATTGTGAACCAGCTCGATCCCGAGGCATTGCGCCCGGCCCTGCTGGCGTTCTGCCAGGCCACGCCGCCTCTGCCGTTGCACCTGGCCGCCGTGGGGGCCTTTCCCACCGATGAGGGCGTCGTCTTTTTGGCGCCCGTGGTGACGAGACCCCTGCTCGCCGTGCATGCCAACCTGTGCCGGTTGCTGGATGAGGCCGGGTTCCCCACAGCGCCCTACTATCGCCCCCAGAACTGGGTGCCGCATTGCACGGTGGCGATCAACCTGGCCCCGGAACAGGTCTCCGGCGCCGTGGCGCTGTGCCGCCAGGCCGATGTCTTTCACACAGACCAACTCACCCAGTTGGCCGTGGCCGAGTTTCCGCCCATGCAGAATATCTACAGCCTGCCGTTGCGCGGCGCCATTGCGCCATCCGAGATCGTCGGCTAGCGCACGGCCCAAGCAAGCGTTGGCCTCTGGATGTACGGCAAGCCCGGGGACCATGTTGACCCCCGGGCCTTGGGCTGTTGATTAGGGAGCTGGGGCTCGCCAGCACTCCAAGAACTCTTTGGCGCCCCACAGGGATGTGCCGTTGATGAACAGCTTTTGCCAGACATAGCCATCTGCCGATACGGGGCCATCGCCGGTGGGCACCAGGATGGTGCCGTAGGGCACGATACGGCTGATGGCGCCGGCGAGGCTGGGCGTGCTCCGCAAGCGCAGGCCCGCTGCCGCGGTCACCTTGCAGCCCGGCCCGCCCACAAAGCTATCGCGAGGCTCGTCATACCCGGGATAGTTCGCCAGATAGGCCGAGGCCGCCCAACCTGTGGTGGTGACGCCCCAACGGGTCACCTGCACGTTGCTCCAGCGGATCCCCTGGTTCCAGACCGGCTGGCCCAGCACCGTCACCTGCTCGCCGTTGACCAGATACAGCAGCACAGGCTCTGATAGGCTGGTGCCCGTGCGCAGCCGCAGTCCCAAGGGTGCATACACGACCATTGTGGTCCCATTGGCGCCGTTGGGCGCGGCGGCCACGGCCATGGGCCCCAGCAACACCGCAGCCAGGGTGATGACAAGGGCAGCGAACGACAGCAGTTTCTTGCTCCTCATAGGGCTCTCCTTCCCACACGCGATTGATCTTTGCACGCGAACGCACCCCGACCCCCGGGACGCGTCCCTAACGCCACACTCCACAGCTCAGATACAGTATAGCCGAAAAAAAGGACATGCGCAACGGTAATTCGCGATCTTTCGAGAGATTTTACGTCTTGAGGCTGTCATGCACATTGTCTGTGGCCCATACGGCCCCATAGCCAACACGAGAGCTGCACCCATACAAGCTGGATGCAGCTCTCGTGCGTCTGTTCGTCCCGTGCAGAGCGCCTGGCCTATGGCCTACGCCCCCTGCTATCGCTCAGCGGCCTGCATCCAGCGCCTCTTCAATCGCGGAGGCCAGCCCCGCCAGGGTATACGGCTTGTGAATGAACCCGGCCAGCCCCATGCCGGCAAAGCGCTCGGAGGTCTCTTGCTCGCTATAGCCGCTGGAAAGGATCACGGGCAGGGCGGGGTCCAGAGCGTGCAGCGCCTCAAAGGTGGCGGCGCCGTCCATGCGCGGCATGGTCAGATCCAGCAGTACGCAGGCAATCTCGCCGGCGTGCGCGTTGTATACCTCCAAAGCATGCTCGCCATTCTCGGCGCCCAGCACGGCATACCCCAGGCGCTCGAGCATCGTCTGGGCCAGGCGCCGCACCATATCCTCGTCATCTACCACCAGCACCGTAGCGCTCTTGGGCGGCGTTGCAGCGGGCTGATCTCTCTCTGTGGACGTAGACGTCTCGCCGGCATCCACGTCGCCGCTGCCCTCGTCGCCCGCTGCATGAAAGAGCACCCGAACCGTTGTGCCGCGCCCCGGCTCACTCTCGATGAGAATGGCCCCCCCGTGGCCCGACACGATGCCCTGCACGGCGGCCATGCCCAGGCCGCGGCCGGTGGCCTTGGTGGTGTAAAAGGGGTCAAAGATGCGTTCGAGGGTTTGCGTGTCCATGCCGCAGCCGGTATCGGCCACCTCGACATAGACATAGCGCCCCGGCTCGGGCTTGTGCAGCAGGCGGCTCTGGGCCAGATAGGCCGCATCGCACAACTCTACCCCTGTGGATAGCCGCACGATCCCCGGCCCGTCGCCGATGGCCTCTGATGCGTTGGTGATCAGGTTGATGATGACCTGCTGGAGTTGGCCCGGGTCGGCCTCCACAGGCGGGATGTTGCGCTCCACCTGCAGGTTGAGGGTGACCCCCCTGGCGGTGGCCGCCCTCAGCATGTGGGCGTTCTCCTCCACCAGCTCGGCCAGGTTCACCATCTGGATGACAAAGCGCCCCTTGCCCGAATAGGCCAGCATTTGGCGGGCCACGTCTGCGGCGCGCCGCCCTGCCTGCATGGCGTGGACGATGCTTTCACGGGCAGGCGAGAGGGGCGAGAGATCCAGCAAGGCCAGATCCAGGTTGCCCAGGATCGCCATCAGCAAGTTGTTGAAATCATGGGCGATGCCGCCTGCCAGCACGCCCAGGCTCTCTAGCTTTTGCGTGTGCTGTAGCTGGCGTTCCATCTCCAGGCGCTCTTGCTCGATCCTCTTGCGCTCGGCAATGTTCTGCGTGATGCCCACCAGCCCGATGATCCGGCCCTCGGCGTCTCTGAGCGGGAGCTTGGCGAACGAGACCCAGTCCTCTCGACCGTCCGCCCAGTTGGCGATGGCTTCGGGCACCACGATGGGCTCGCCCGTCTCCAGCACCCGGCGGTCCTCAGCGGCAAACCGCTCTGCCAGTTCGCGAGAATAGACATCGAAATCGGTCTTGCCCAGCACGGCTTCTTCCGATTCGGCCTCCACAAACTCCATGTCCAGGCGGTTGGTCAGGATCTTGCGCCCCTCCAGGTCCTTGGCATAGACGGCGATGGGCAGATTGTCAATTACCGTGCGCAGCAGGGCGCGCTCGCGGGCCAGGGCCTGCTCGGCCGAGCGCCTGTCGGCGTTGGTCAGCGCCTGGGCTGCCACGGCTGCCGCCGTGCTGGCGAATGCCTCCTCGTCGGGGTACCACTGGCGCGGCTCGCCCCGATGCTCCATGCTTACGACGCCGATCAGCTCTCCGCGCACCTGAATGCCAGCATCCAGGAGCGAAGAGATCCCCAGCGGCTCCAGATACCCCCCGGTCAGCCCTCGCGTGCGCTCGTCCGTGCGCGCGTCTCGGGCATAGACGCGCCCTTCGGCCCGTAGAGCGGCAAAGTATGCGGGAAACAGAGCGGTGTCGAGCTCGATCCCCGCGCAAGGACGCAATTCTCCTTCCTCGAACAAGCTGAGGCAGCGCAGGCGCGTCTCGTCAGGTGAGAGCAGCCACACGCTGGCGCGATCCACGCCAATGGCGGCTGCCATGGTTTCCGTAAGCCGCGCCATGGCAGCGGCTGTGTCTCCTTCTGTGATGGCTTGGTCTACGGCCAGACGCGCCAACGCCGTGCGCTGGCTGCGAGCGCGCTCCTCGCTCTCGCGTAGGGTTTCCTGCGCGCGCCTGCGGCCCGTGACGTCGCGGGCGATGCCCTCGATGGCGATCAGATTGCCGTCGGCGTCATGGACCGAGACGTTGCGCTGCTCGGTCCAGATCACAGAGCCATCCTTGCGCACCCAGCGCAAGGTAAGCGGCGCGTCACTGGAGACCTTGCCGCGCGCCACGGATTCCAGCAGGTGGCGGTCGTCCGGGTGCACCAGCTTGAACCCCAGGTCGGGATCGGCATAGTGCTCCTCGGGTGTGTAGCCCGTGATAGCCGTGGCCGCCGGGCTGACGTAGCTGAAACGTCGCTCGGGCGCCAACTTGATGCGATAGATCATATCCGGCGCGTTCTCTGCCAGCCGCCGGTAGCGCTCCTCGCTCTCACGCAGGGTTTCCTCAGCCTGTTTGCGGTCTGTGATATCCTGATTGACAACGATGGCGGCCTCGACCCGCCCCTCTTCATCCAGAACGGGCGCCGTATAGTTGAGGATGATCCGCCGCTGGCCGTCAAGACCCTCGATCTCCAGCTCTTCATCCGTGATGGTTACGCCCTCACGGACGGTGTGCAGCAGTGCCCAGTCATCCGGTTGCACCTCTTCCCGAGAAGGCAGCCTCCATGCCTTGAATACCCGGTATTCGCCCGGGCCCACCAGCGGCTCGCCGCCCCATATGCGGATGCCCGCCTGGTTCGCCCGAACCAGCTTGCCCTCGCTATCGGCCAACCAGAGGCCAACGGGTAGTACGTCAAAGATGCGCTGAAGCAGATTCTCTCTGCTCCGCAACTCGACCTCGGCCTGCTTGCGATCCGTGATGTCGCTCACCATGCCAAAGGAGCCTGCAAACCGGCCCTCCGCATCCCACACGGGAGATGCGGAGATCAACACCCACACGGTTTCCCCGTCTCTTTGTATGAGGCGACGCTCATAGGCGTCAGACGCGCCAGAGCGGCGCCGCTGGTTCATCTCGCGGTGATGGCCCACCTCTTGGGGATGCACATAGCTATCCGCCGCCTGCCCCAGCATCTCTTCGGGAGCATACCCCAGCATCTCGGCCATGCGCCTGTTGACGTACGTGACGCAAGCCTGGGCGTCCTCCTGCCAGATGCCCTCATAGGCGGTCTCGACGATGCGCCGGTAGCGCTCCTCGCTCTCACGCAACGCCTGCTCTGCCTGCTTGCGCTCGGTGATATCCTGGTTGATGGCGACCAGCCCAAAGAGCTCGCCGTCCGCGTCCAGCAGGGGCACCTTGACGCCCGAAAGCCATATAGGTTCACCCTGTGGGCCCTGGACCTGATATTCGCGGACAGGGCCTGGCTGGCGGGTCTCCAGTACCCTCTGATCATTGGCCATAAACTGGGCTGCCAGCTCCAGCGAGTAGAACGATTCGTCGGTCTTGCCCAGCACCTCCTCTTCCGACGTGGCCCCCATCATGGTCAGGTCCACGGGGTTGCTCAGGATCTTGCGCCCTTGCAGGTCCTTGACGCCGACGCCCATGGGCAGGTGGTTGAGGACGGTGCGCAGCAAGGTACGCTCGCGGGCCAGCGCCTCCTCCGCCAGCTTGCGGCCCGTGATATCGGTAACCATGCCCAGTGCGCCCAGGTACTCTCCCGTGGGGCTCAGCATGGGAGAAGCCGAAACCAGCGTCCACACCGTGCGCCCATCCTTGGCGACAAAGCGCCGCTCATACGTCTCGGATACACGGCGTTGCCGGCGGCCCGAGATCCTGTTGTGATGGTCGTCGAGATCCTCCGGGAGCATGAACTCCTCATTGTGACGGCCGATCATCTCCTCTGGCGCATAGCCCAACATCTCGGCCATGCGCGGGTTCACAAAGACGGTGCGACCTTCTGCGTTCACCTGCCAGATGCCCTCGTTGGCCGTCTCGACGATGCGTCGAAAGCGCTCTTCGCTCTCGCGCAGCGCTTCTTCCATCTGCCTGCGCTCGCTGATATTGTGGGTGATGCCCACCAGGCCAATGATTTGACCCGAGGCATCGCGCAGGGGCACCTTGGAGGCGAGAATCCAGCGGCCCTCGCCCTTGTGGCTCTGGACGAAACACTCGTTGTCAATGATGGGTTGCCCTGTCTCAAGCACGCGCCGATCATCGGCCTCGAACAGGGCCGCCAACTCTTCCGGATATGCGTCATAGTCGGTCCTGCCCAGTACCTCGTCCTCTGAGGTTGCCCCCAGTACCTCTAGATTGGCGCGGTTCACCAGGGTCTTGCGCCCTTGCAGGTCCTTGGCAAAGATGGAAGAGGGCACATTGTCTATGACGGTGCGCAGCAAGGCGCGTTCCTGGGCTAGCTCCTGTTCGACCAGCTTGCGCTCGGTGATGTCCTGGGCGACGCCGACGATCCCCACGATCTGGCCATCGGCATCCAGCAACGGCAGCTTGGTGCCCGTAGTCCAGCGCGGGTTGCCCTGAGCGTCATGCGAGAGCCTCTCATCATTGAGGATCGGCCTGCCCGTAGCCAGCACATATGCATCGTCAGCCGCGTATTGATCCCCTCGCTCGTCTCCATACGCCTCCGCATCGGTCTTGCCCAACACCTCTTCCTCGGTCTTGTCCATCCACTCCAGATCCACAGGGTTGGTCAGGGTCTTGCGGCCCTGCAGGTCTTTGGCATAGACGGCCATGGGCAGGTTGTCAACCACGGTGCGCAGCAGCAGGCGCTCGCGGGCCAGGGCCTCTTCCGCCAGCTTGCGTTCGGTGATATCCAGGATGGTGACCAATACCCTGGGCTCCTCGCCCTCGTCCAGGCGGGCCGTCGAGACCAAAAAGGTCAGCGGGACCTCTTGATCGCCTATGGCCAGGGTCAGGCTGGCCTCGACCAGGTGGTGAGGCCGTCCGGTCTCCAGCGTCTCTATCACACACCGTCGCAAGGCGCAATCGGCGCAGGCCGGGCCATGGCCGCAGCCCTCGGGGCTGGCCAGGGCGTTCAGGCAGCGCAAGGCGTCGCCCCCGCGCAAGCCGATCATCTCGTCGGCGGCGCGGCCGATCAGTTCGCTCGCATAGCCGTTGACCTTGCGCACACGACGATCCTGATCCACCACCAGCATAATCACCGGCGCGTTCTCATAGATGGCCGCCAACTCGGCCTCGCCCAGGCGCAGCGCCTCTTCGGCCTGCACCCGCTCGGTGATGTCCTGGATGACGCCGACGAGTCCCTGCACGCGCCCTTGGCTATCCTGAAAGGTGGCCTTGCGATAGATCACGTTGCGCCGCGAGCCATCGGGCTTGGCGAACATGGCCTCGTATCTCTGCTCGCCCGGGTGAGCGAGTAACTCTGCATCCGCCCGGGCATAGATCTCGGCCAGGTCGGAGGGCGAGGTGTCATAAACCGTCTTGCCCACCAATTCCTCTCGCGGTGTGCCCCCATATTCCTCTGCGGCCCGGTTGCACCCCAAAAAGCGGCCCTCGGTGTCCTTGTAGAAAATGGGATCGGGGATGGCGTCTATCAGGGTCTGCAAAAAGGCGGCATTGTCGCGCAGCGCCTCTTCGGCCTGCACCCGCTCGGTGATGTCGCGGGCCAGGGAGAGGATGTAGGCCCGGTCGCCGTATTCGACCCGTGAGAGCGACACTTCCACAGGATAGGACGAGCCGTCCCTGCGCATATGGTGCGGGCGGACCACCAAGGGCGGGCTATCCTGCCGGAGCGCGCGCCATTCTGACAGCATGCGCTCCCGCTTGCCCGGAGCTGTATCTATGTCGAATACGCTCATGCCCAAGAGCTCGTCGCGGCTATAGCCGGTTTGCTCGCTGGCAGCGCGGTTCACATCCACAATGCGTCCATCCAGGTCGTGCAAGAACATGGCCTCGCCCGCCTGATCCACCAGGGAGCGGAACTTGAGCTCGCTCTCGCGCAATGCCTCTCCGGCTTGTCTGTGCTCGGTGATGTCGTTGCCGATGCCCACGAGCCCGATGACCTGGCCTTGGGCGTCTCGCAAGGGCACCTTGGAGGTCAACAGCCAATGCTCCTTGCCAGCGGCATCAATGAGCATCTCTTCATGGTTGGACAGGGGTTGCCCCGTATCCATGACGTGGCGATCCTGCTCCCACAGTTCCTGGGCCTGGTCTGGGGGGTAGGTGTCGAAATCGGTCCTGCCCAGCACCTCGGTCTCGGAGGCAAAACCCAAGCGGATCTGGTTGACGCGGTTGGCCAGGGTCTTGCGGCCTTGCAGGTCTTTGACATAGATGGAGAGCGGGAGGTTGTCTATGACGGTGCGCAGCAGGGCGCGTTCGCGAGCCAGCGCCTCTTCGGCCTGCGCCTGCTCGGTGATGTCGCTGACCATGGCGAATGCGCTCGCAAAGGCGCCGTTGGCATCAAAGACCGGCCTGGCCGAGATGCGCGCCACGATATAGTCGCCTGCTTTGGCCCG
Source organism: uncultured Anaerolineales bacterium (assembly GCA_964482225.1). Lineage (GTDB taxonomy): Bacteria > Chloroflexota > Anaerolineae > UBA1429 > UBA1429 > UBA1429. The sequence continues at coordinate 65,664 of CAYZWT010000016.1, read as the reverse complement.
GAGGCGACGCTCAAAGATCTCGCTGGCGCCACGCTGGCGTCCCGCGAAACCGGCATGGTGCGCGGGCAGATCGTCGGGATGCAGGAGATCGGTAACATTGCGGCCAATGATCTCGCACGGTTGATGGCCTAGCATGGCGGCCATGCGCTCGTTCACATAGGTGACCTCGCCCTGGGCATCCATCTCCCAGATGCCCTCGTTGGCCGTCTCGACGATGCGGCGGAAGCGAGCCTCGCTCTCCCGCAGGGCCTCCTGCGCCGCTTTGCGCTCGGTGATATCGCTGATCATGGCGAAACAGCCTTCGAACGATCCATCCAGCGCGAACCGGGGCGCTGCCGAGACCAGGGTCCAGACCACGCCTCCATCCTTGGTCAGGTAGCGTCGCTCGCAGACGTCGCTCTCGCCCCGGCGCCGCGCCTCGATGCTGGCGAGAAAGCCAGCGCGCTCCTCCTGGGGCAGCAGCTCTAGCACCGGTCGGCCTAGCATCTCTTGTCGGGTATAGCCCATCATGTTCGCCATCTGGGCGTTCACGAACGTGGTGACGCCCTGGGCGTCCATCTCCCAGATGCCCTCGTTGGCCGTCTCGACGATGCGCCGGTAGCGCGCCTCGCTCTCCTCGAGGGTCTGGCCGCGCGCCAGCAGAAGGTCGCTGGCCTGGCGCAAGAAACGTTCCTCTCTGGCGCACTCGGCCGCCTGCGCCAGATAGATGGGCTCAACGGGCTCGCGCAAGATGGCGTTGGCGCCCAGGGTCATCCACTGCGTCGGACGGGCCTGGGGCGCGCCTTCTTGAATCACAATCAGGGCGCCGTCGGAGGCCGCACGGCGCAAGGTATCCAGGGCAGAGCGCCGATCTTCGCCCAGCGCCGTATCCGTGATGATCATCACATCGGGCGGCGCAGCGGCGCAGTGGGCATTGACCTCGGCGGCGCTGTGCGCACACTGGATCTCATAGCCCAGCGTTGCGAGCACGGCCTGCCACTCGCTCAGACGCGGGCCATCGGCAGCTACTAGCAAAGCGCGCGGGCGCTTGATGTCGATCCGCCCGGCCAACAGGTCGGCTACCAAGCGCAGGAAGGCATCATCGGCGGCAGGCAGCGGGCAAAAGGCGTTGGCGCCCAGGGCCCGCTCCAGATAGCCGGGCTCCAGGCCGGCGTAGGTGGTCGAAACGGCCAGGATGGGCGTCTGGTTCAGGGCAGCATAGGCGGGGCAGCGCAGCAGCCGGCAAAAGCGCATGCCCCCCAGGCCGGGCATGTGCAACCCGGTGATGATCAGATCGGGAGGCGACGCGCCCTCATCCAGGGCGGCCAGGGCCTCCTCCGGGCGCGAAAACAGCGTCACCGCCAAATGGGCGCGCTGCAACAGGGCGTGCAGCGCGATGCGCCGCGATTCCGTATCAACCACGAGCCAGACGGTCTGTGGGGTACTGCTATCGTTCATCATGAGGGACCTCCCTCGCTCTAGCCATCCGCCTCGCCATCATCCTCCAGCAGGTCGCTGTGGTATTTTAGCATACACTCGGGGCAAATGCCGTGGCTGAACTCGGCGTCCGAGTGCTCGGCGATGTACAGCTCCATGCGATCCCAACTCTCCTGGTCGTTGCGGATCTTGTGGCAATACATGCAGATGGGCAGAATGCCCTGCAGGGTGCGCACATGGGCCAGGGCCTCGCTCAGCTCGCGGATGCGGCGGGCCAGGTCGGCCTGCAAAGAGACCACGCGCTTGCCCACGGCCACCCGCGCCCGCAATTCGTCAGGGTCGTACGGCTTGATGACGTAATCATTGGCGCCCGCCTCCAACCCGGCGACGACGTCGCTTTGCTTCTCGTGCGCCGTGATGAGGATGATATAGGGCGGCTCGTCTCGCTCGGTCTGACGCAGGGCGCGGCAGATCTCGGGGCCGCTCAGGCCGGGCATGATCCAATCCAACAGGGCGAGGCGGGGCGCGTCGGGCGCCTGCATCGCGTCCAGGGCCGCGTTCCCATCGACGACCGCCACGGGCGTATAGCCCCATCTCTTTAGCAGCGCGACCAACATGCGCTGCGACACGCGCTCATCTTCCGCCACCAGCACGCGCATCATGATCCCCCCTCTGCAATCTCTCAGGCGTGATCGGCCACAAAACGGGCCAACTCGTCCGCCAGGCTCGCGTAGCGAGCCTCTAGCGCGGGCAGCAGTTCCTCTGCGCGCGCCAGGTCGCCGCCGGCAGCGGCGTGCTCCACCTGCTCGGCCACCTCTCGCAGCGCATCTCCCCCCATATTGGCCGAGGCGCCCTTGAGGGTGTGGGCTTCATAGCGCGTCCGCTCGGCATCGCCGGCCTGCACGTACGCCCGCAAGCTGGCGATGCGCTGCGGCGCATCGGCCATGAACTCGCTCGCCACCTCGCTCAAGAGCTCGGCGTCGCCCATCAGGCGGGCCAAGAGCCCCGCGCCGTCCAGGCCGCCCCGGCCGGGCGCGCCCTCGCTGCGATCATCGGGAGCGATCTCTGTGTGCACAAACCAGCGCTCCAGCGTCTTGGCCAGCGCCCTGGGCGTGATCGGCTTGGCGACATAATCGTCCATACCGGCGGCCAGGCAACGGTCGCGGTCGCCTTGCATGGCGTGGGCCGTCATGGCGATGATGGGCACGGCGTGGTTGCGCACGGCCGATTCCTCACGGCGGATATGGGTCGTGGCCTCAAAGCCGTCCATCTCGGGCATTTCACAATCCATCAGCACCAGGCGATAGTCAATATCGGCCAGGGCCTGCAGTGCTTCGATGCCATTGCCCACGGCGTCGGCGCGATAGCCCAGCCGTTGCAGGATGCCCAGCGCCACCTGCTGGTTGACGCGATTGTCCTCCACCACCAGGATGCGCTCGTGCAGGCCCAGCCGCCCAGGCTCAGGGGCGGGCATGGGCGTCGCGCCCTCGATCTGTCGTTGGCCGGTCAGGGTGGTGATGATGGAATCGAACAACAGCGACCGTTTGACCGGCTTGGTCAGGCGTGCGGCAAACAGATCCTGAGCGGAGAGACCCTGATCGCCCTGATCCCCCAGCGAGGACATCATGATCAGCCGCAGGTCGTGCAGGAGCGGATCTTGGGCGATGCGCCGCGCCAGGTCTTCGCCATCCATGATGGGCATCTGCATATCCAGAATGGCCAGGTGATAGGGGGCGCCGCGCGCGGCGGCGGCGCGCAGGGCCTCGAGCGCTTGTAGAGGCTCGGCCAGCACATCATGGTAAAAACCCCAACCGGCCAGAATGCGCTCCATCAGCATACGATTGGTGGCGTTGTCGTCTACCACCAGGATGCGAGCATCGCCCAATTCTTGGGCCAGGGCCGCGTCGTCGAACAGGGCCGCGGGTGCGCCGTTGGGGGGGCGCTGGAGTCTGATCGTGAACCAGAAAAGAGACCCTTGGCCCGGCGTGCTCTCGACGCCGATATCGCCACCCATCAACTCGACCAACTGCCTACAGATGGCCAACCCCAGGCCGGTGCCGCCATACTCTCGGGTGGTGGAGCTGTCCGCCTGGTAAAAGGGCTCGAACAGGGACATCTGGCGGTCAACGGGGATGCCGATGCCGGTATCGCGCACTTCAAAGCGCAGGGCGACCTGGTCTGCATCCTGCATGAGGCATCTGGCCTGGATGGCCACCTCGCCGGAATGGGTGAACTTGATGGCGTTGCTGACCAGGTTGGTGAGCACCTGGCGCAAGCGTCCGGGGTCGCCGCGCAGCAGGCCGGGCGTCTCTGGGCCGACAAAGGCGGTCAGTTCGATCCCCTTTTCGTGGGCGCGCATGGCCATTACCTCGGCCAGGTCCTCCAGCAGGGCGTATAGATCAAAGTCAACGCGCTCCAGTTCGAGCTTGCCCGCCTCGAACTTGGAAAAGTCCAGAATGTCGTTAATGATATCCAGCAGCGCATCGCCGCTAGAGCGGATGATCTCGGCGTACTGGCGCTGCTCCGGCGTGAGGGGCGTATCCAGCAGGAGGCCGGTCATGCCGATGACGCCGTTCATGGGCGTGCGGATCTCGTGGCTCATGGTGGCCAGGAACTGGCCCTTGGCGACGCTGGCGGCCTGGGCCTCGATGGCCAGGCGCTCGGCCTCGGCCTTGGCCTGTTCCAGCGCGTCTTCGGCCCGTTTGCGCTCAGAGATGTCCTGTCCGATGCCCACGAGCCCGATCATCTCGCCGGATGGGTCGCGCAGGGGCAGCTTGGATGAGAGCAGCCACATGCGCTCGCCGCGCTCGTTGGCCAGCATGTCCTCTCGGTTCAGCATCGGTTGGCCCGTCTCCCAGATGATCCGGTCGTCGGCCTCGCAACAATCGGCCACATCGGTGCTAAAGAGGTCGCGGTCGGTCTTGCCCAGAATCTCCTCCTCTGAAGAGACGCCGATGTTGGCCAGATCGGCCGGATTGGTCAGGATCTTGCGCCCCTGCAAGTCCTTGGCATAGACGGCGTGGGGCAAGTTGTCTATGACGGTGCGCAACAAGATGCGTTCGCGCGCCAGGGTCTCCTGCGCCTGCACCCGTTCGGTGATGTCGGTGACCATGGCGAATGAGCCGGCAAAGCGCCCCTCGGCATCCTGCTGGGGCGTGGCATTGATGATGGTGTGCAGCACGCGGCCATCCCGGGTGCGCAGGCGCCGCTCGTAGGCGCTGCTCTCCCCCTGTCTGCGATGGGCGATCATGGCGCGGTGCGCCTCTCGCTCATCTTCGTGGATGAAATCGCTCAGCAGACGCCCTTGCATCTCCTCAGGCGCATAGCCCAGCATCTCGGCCATCTGGCGATTGGCAAACAGGGTGCGCAGGTCGGCGTCCACCTCCCAGATGCCCTGGTTGGCCATCTCGACGATGCGGCGATAGCGCGCCTCGCTCTCGCGCAGCGCATCATCGGCCTCTTTGCGCTCGGTGATATCCTGGACGACCCCCACCAACCCGATCAACTCGCCATCGGCGTCAATCAGAGGGAGCTTGGAGCTGAGCAACCAGTGGTCGGCGCCCTGCGCATCCCGGATCAGGTGCTCGTAATTCAAGAGGGGCCGGCGCGTTTCGAGCACCATCCAATCGTGTGAGGTGAACGCTTCGCTTTGGCTGGCGTCATAGAGCTCTTGATCCGTCCTGCCCAAGATCTCGTCGCTGGAGCTGGCGCCGATCAGGGCCATGTCCTGGGGGTTGGTCATCGTCTTGCGGCCCTGGAGATCCTTGGCATAGACGATCATGGGCAGGTTGTCTATCACGGTGCGCAGCAGGATGCGTTCGCGAGCCAGGGCCTCCTGGGCCTGCACCCGCTCGGTGATGTCCTGGCCGATGCCCACCAGGCCCACGACCTCGCCCGACGGGCTGTGCAAGGGCAGCTTGGAAGTCAGCAGCCATTGCCGTTCTCCCTGCTCGTTGATAAGCAATTCCTCGCGGTTCAGCAGGGGTTGCCCCGAATCCAGCACGGCCTGGTCATCCGCCATGAACTGGGCCGCCACCTCCGGCGGGAACAGGTCTCCATCGGTCTTACCCAGCACGTCGGCTTCGCTGGCGGCCCCGATGTTGTGCAGGTCGGCCGGATTGGCCAGGGTCTTGCGCCCCTGGAGGTCCTTGACATAGATGGCCGTGGGCAGGTTATCAATCACGGTGCGCAGCAACGCGCGCTCCTGGGCCAGCGCCTCCTCGGCCTGCAGGCGGCCCGCAAGGTCGGCCTGTGCGCGGCGGCGCAGGTCACTTGCGGCGCCAGTGATGCTGGCCACAAGTAACAGCACGATCAGCCCAAGGGCGCTTCCCTGCAACATGCTTGTCCAGTCTCTGCCGGCGACCCCGATCATGAACGCCACATTCATCACCGTCACGGCCAGGCCCGTCAGCAATGCGGTGCGAAAGCCAAATCCCCAGGCGAGCAAGAGGACGGGCACCACGGCCAAAGATGTGCTGGCTGCCCCCAATAGGGAGTATAGAGGCCGGAGGACGATGGCATAGGCTCCCAGGGTGACCGCCGCAGACAGCAACGCGATGAGCTTGCGGTGCCGCTCAATCCACTGCAAAGACCGCTTGCGATGGGCTGCGATGGTGGACGAGTTCATGTCTGCCTCCCGTAACTGGTCAGCCTGGGGCGAAAGGGTATGCTCGCGAGGCGAACGGGGGGCTCACCTCTCCTGCCGATGGGCCTAACGTGGAACCAAGTCTCCCCGAAACAGCTAGCGCTACTGAGCATATTATGGCCCGGGTACGGGGCAGGGTCAATCAAGGCGCCATAAGGGGAGCGTAAGAACCACGTAAGAACCGGCCCCCAGAGGGTATATCCTCTGGGGGCCGGCCGATTCACGGGACCTTGGACGGGGCAGACCGCGGTCTAGGGTCTGGCGTCCAGGGGCCTTTTACTCAAAGTACCACTGCTCCGAGTACTCGGGGAATACCCAGAGGCTATCCCACGTCCAGAAGCCGCCCGTCTCGTTCACGTTCTTGAGGTTGTTGCGGCAGAACAGCGGGTGCGGCGCATTGCCGACGCTGCCGATGGTCCAGACGTGCTCCATCTGGCTCTCCAGCACCTTAGCGGCCGGCTCGTTCGAGTCCGTGATGTTGTACTCGTCCAGCCAGACGTAGAGGTCCTTGATGACTTGCGGGGGCTCTTCGCCCTGCTCGCCCTTGGTGTTGTACCAACGACCCCACAGGATGCCCCAGGTGCTCTCGTCGCCATCCAGCGGCGCAAAGTACTTGGGACGACGCAGGAAGAGCGTGTCAGCCGTCTCGTCGCCGTGCCACAGGGACATCGGCTCCTCGTTGGCGCCCAGCTTTTGCGTCAGCAGCGTGCGGGTGATGGACTTCCACTGGATCTCGACGCCGATGGCCTTCCAGTACTCGGTGATCAGCTCGGTGATGGGGCCCTTGGGGGTCTCGGTCTCGACCAGGTCCCAGGCGATGACCATCGGTTGCTTGCTCACAGGCCAGAGGCGATGGGTCTTGGCGGCGTTCCACTCCAGGCCCAGCTCATCCAGCAGGGCATTGGCCCGATCCAGATCGAACTCGGCATAGGCTGCCGCATACTCGGGCTTGTAGTGCCGGGACGAGGGGATCACGGTCATCTGGGTCTCGGACGCATTGCCGAAATAGATGACGTTGTTGATGTCCGCCCGGTTCATGGACAGCGACAGGGCCTGACGGAAGCGATCATCGAAAAAGATGTTGCGCCACTCTTCGTCGGGCCAGTTGCAGTTCACATTGTAGACCACCTCAGAGCCCTTGCCCGACTGCCAGAGCTTGATGTGGGCATTGGCCTGGGCCGCGCCTTCGGCGTAGGTGGCATAGTACAGGATGCGCATCTGGAAGGCGCAAAAGTCGTACGTGCCGCCCACGATCTTGGCGTCCATGATCGAGAGGTCAGCCGCGCGGTCCATGTTGATACCATCCAGGTACGGAAGCTGGTTGCCTTCCGGGTCCACCGCATGGTAGTACGGGTTGCGGACATGGAACGACATCTGGGGCGTGTCACGATGCGAGATGTAGGCGCGCAGCGTGGGACGCTCGGTGTTCTGGCCCGTGTTGTTGCGCTGGCCAAAATACTGGTACCAAAAGTCAAAGCCGCCCGCCTTGGCCAGGTCGTTGGCCTTGTCGTTGTACTTGATGTGGAACTGCTTCATATAGTGGGCCGGCACCCAGGTGGCGTTGTTGCCCCAGAAGCCATAGTAGTGGGCGATGTTGACCAGCTCCCAGTGGGCGTGGGGCTGGGCATGGGTGATCTTGAAGGTATAGTCGTCAATCACCTCGAGCTTCATGACCTCGCCGCCCCAGCGAAAGTCCAGGTGGGGCAGGGGCGTGATCTCGGTGTTGAGCATCATGTCCTCATACCAGTAGACCAGGTCCGCCGTGGTCAGCGGGGTGCCATCGGACCACTTCATGCCCTTGCGCATATAGTAGGTGCCGGTGGTCAGGTCGTCGCTGATCTCCCAGCCCTTGAGGACGTTGGGCAGCGCCGAGGTCAGGTCGTGGGAGATGCGGCCCCAGTTGGAGCCCCAGTCGCCCATGGACTGGTGGCAGTCGCCGCCGGAGAGGTTCATGGTCAAGTCGCCGACGGTCAGGGTGCCGCCGTACTTGCCGATGGACTCATAGACGGGGCAGACGCGGGGCTCTTCGGGCAGGCGCTCGTCCACGGGGGGGAGCTCGCCACGGGCTACGCGCTCGGCCAGCATGGGGGCCTCGTTGTACTTGCTTGGGGGAGGCGCCGTGGGCTCGACGACGACTTCCTTTTCGACCACGACGGTGACTTGCTTCTCGACTTCTTGCTCGACGACCACCGTCTCTTTGACGATCTTCTCAACCACCTCAGGCTGCTGGGTGCAGGCCGCAACGGCGACGCCGGCCGCGGTAAGGCCCGTCAGGCGGATGAAATCACGACGCGTGTGCTTTTTCAGATCCATGTTTCCTCCATGGTCGCAGACACAATTCGATCTCTCGTGTACGGGCACGCACGCGATGCAACGGTCGTGCTTTCGATAGAGACCTCCCTTCCGGTCCTTGGGCGCGCAGCCCGGCGAACAGACGCCTCAGACGCAAAACAAGCCGGCCTACATGAGGCGCGGCTTGCTACGGCTGCCAGAAACAGCGCTACCGGTCTTTTCGAGATCGTCTCTTGATCCCATAGAGCTCCCTGCTCCTGGATAGTTACTAACGTGCGTCAAGTATACGCATATATCTGGGAATTGTCAATCTCTGAAACTAAGCAATTCGCGCGTTTCCGTAGGCCATTTGACCCAGGCTGGCGCCGACGTAGAATGGTCCGGCCATGATTGCACAGCACCTCCGCCGCCATCTTGCCGCCCTGGCCGTGTGGACCGCCCTGTGGGGCCTGTTCTTCGGGGCCTTTTTGGTGGGCCGCGAGCAGCTCGCCGCCGGCGATCTCAGCGGCCAGTTCCACGCCTATGCCCTCTTTCAGGCCCAGGAGATGCGAGCCGGGCGAGTCCCTCTTTGGTCGCCCGGCAGCTATGGCGGCCTGCCCTTTGCAGCCGACCCCCAGGCGGCAGCGTTCTATCCCCCTCGCTGGCTGACCATCCTGGCGGCCCCAAGTGCCGATCTGCCCTTTGCCCTGCTCCAGTTCGAGATCCTGGCCCACGTCTGGCTGGCCGGCGCCCTCACCTATGGTCTGCTCTACGCTCTGACGCGGCGGCGCGCGGCGGGCCTGGTCGCCGCCGTGAGCCTGGGCCTGGGGGGCTATCTCACTGGCTACCCTTTGCTGCAACTGGCCATCTTGGAGACCATGGCCTGGCTGCCCGGCGCGTTGCTGGCCATCCAGATGGCCTTCGAGTCGCGCCGTCCCGCGCCCTGGCTGGTCTGCGCCGGGTTGGCCCTGGCGCTGGCAGGCCTGGCAGGCCACCCGCAGACCTGGATGCACGTCGCCTATTTGTCCATCGCCTGGTTCCTGGCGCGGGCCGTCGAGGCGCGTTGGCCCTGGAGGCGTGTGCTGGCGGCGGGCGCCCTGCTGGGGGGCGTGGCCCTCGGCGTTGCGGCAGTGGGTTGGTTGCCCGCGCTGCGCTATACCTTGCACACCGCCCGCAGCGGTGTGGACTATGCCTTTGTGTCCAGCGGCCTGCCCCTTGCCGATTGGGTACAGGCGCTGGTTCCTACCACCATGAGCCTGTGGGCGCCCCAATACGGCGGCATAGCCGTCGTCGCGCTGGCCCTGATCGGCTGGCGGTTGCGGGGCGCGCCAGGCCCCCGGCGGGCCGCCATCGTCTTTTGGGCGGGCGCCGCCCTGGTGAGCGCCTGGCTGGCCCTGGGCGATACCGGCGCGCTCTATCGGGTCGCCCATCGCCTGCTGCCCGGCATGGCGCTCTTTCGACAGCAGGAGCGTTGGCTGGGCCTGTGGGCCATGAGCCTCAGCGTGCTGGGCGGCCTGGGGCTGGCGGCCTGGCTGGATGCAACCGCTCAAGAACGGCGGCGCGCTCTGGCGTGGGCCGCGCGGCTGCTGGCGCTGGGCCTGGCCATGGCCCTCTGTCTGCTGGCCCTCTGGCGCGGGCCGGGCGAAGGCTGGGAATCCACCTGGCTGCGGCATACCCTGATCGCCCTGGCCGCGCTGGGGCTGCTGGCCCTGGAGCGCCACCGGCGCCTGGCCTGCGGCGCGCTGGTGCTGCTGCTGGCCGTGGATCTGTATGTCGTGAGCCTTGCCACCGTGGTGCGCCAGCCCTCCAATGCCGCGCTGCGGCTCGCGCCCGAGTGGCTGTCCGAGCTTGACACGGAAGAACTGGAGCGCTGGGATCTCACCTTTTTTGTGTACGCCAACTGGGGTGAGGCCTATGGCCTGGAGACCGTCTCGGGCATCAGTCCCCTCCGTCCAGTGCTACTGGATGAGCTCCGGCGGTTGCCCAGGGAGCGCTACTGGCAACTGCTGAATGTGCGCTATGTGGTCAGCACGGACTATATGGCCGAGCGCCCGGGCCTGGCGCTGCTGCACCATGTGCCCCACGGCGCCGTCGCCAACCAGGAGGCCGAGGCATGGGTCTACCGGCTGGAGGAGACGCTGCCCCGGGCCTATATGGTGTACGAGGCCGAGCCGGTGGCCGATGCCGCCCAGGCGTTGGAGCGCCTGCGAGACCCCGCCTGGGAGCCCAGGTCTCTTGTGCTGTTGCTGGCGAGCGAGGCGCCTGCCGCCGCGAGCCTCCCGGTCCCGGAGCGCCCTGCGACGGTGATCGCCCGGCGCCTCAGCCCGCGCTCGCTGGCGTTCGCGGTGGATACCGCCAGCCCGGGCTACCTGGTGGTCGGCGAGTGGCGGCTGCCCGGCTGGCGGGCCACCCTGGACGGCGAGCCCGCCCCATTGCTGACGGCTAACTATGCCTTTCAGGCGCTCCATGTTCCGGCCGGTGAGCATCTCATCGAGCTGACCTATGCGGGCGCCGACGTGCTCTGGAGCGGGGTTGGCTCGCTGGCGGCCCTGGTGGGCGCGTTGGCGGCGGCGTTGGCCTGGCGCCCGCCCGTGGCGGCGGCATCCCGCAAGCCCTGGGCCTGGCCGCAGCGCCTGCGCCTGCCCGGCGTGCGCCTCGGTGCGGCTGCTGAACGAGCACTGGTGGGCGGCCTGATCCTGGCAGGGCTGGGTCTACGGCTCTATGCCCTGGGCCGCCCCGAGCTGGGGCCCGATGAAGCCTGTGCCTATCTGGCCGCGATGGGGCCTGGGCAGGCGGGCGGCCTGCTCGTGCGTTCGTGGTATCCGTTGCTGCTGCGGGGCTGGAGCGCTCTATTCGGCGCGGGCGAGCTGGCCCTGCGGCTGCCGGCGGCCCTGGCCGGTGCGGCCCTGATCCCGGCGCTCTGGCGGCTGGGCCGCCGGTGGGTGGGCGCCTGGGGCGGCCTGGGCACCGCTGCTCTGGCGGCCATCTCGCCTGGGCTCTTGCGCGTGAGCCAGAGCGCCGATGGGGGTTTGGGCCTGGCCCTGCTGCTGGTCGTTCTCGCCACCTGCTGGCTGTGTGAGGCGACCGAGCGCGGCGCGTGGCCTTGGGGCGCGCTGTATGCGGGCGTGATGGCCCTGGCGCTGGGTGTCTGGCCTCCCTCGGGCTGGGTTCTGCTGGCCCACGGCGCCTATCTGCTGGCCCACAGCTCCCGGCAGCGGCGTTGGGGGGCGCTGGCGATCTGGGCGCCTGTAGGGGCGGCGGGCATCTGGCGTACGGTTGCCGCCTCGGGCGTGGCGTGGCCTCTGGTGCGCGAAAAGCTGGACGCCGTCAGCGCCTCGGCGGCGTTCCAGCATCTGGTCGAGAGTCTGGCGCTATGGATCGGCGGAGCGGGTTGGGGAACTTGGGCCGTGGCCCTCATGGGCGTCATGGGGCTGCTGCTCCTGGTGTGGCTGGCGCGCCATGCCTGGCGGCGCAGGAGGCCGGTTGCGGCCCTGCTGGCGGGCTGGCTGGCCGCCACGCTGGGCGGCCTGTTCCTGGCGGGCCTGGGGTCAGAGGCCTATGGGCCGGAGGCGACGTTGCTGGCGGCGCCCGCCTGGTGGGCTGCGGCGCTGCTTGGGGCGCGGCTTCTCTGGCGGCGTGGCGCAGTTGCCGGACGGGTTGTGGCCCTGGCAAGCCTGGCGGCGCTGGCGGCTGTGGGCGCCGTGGGCGCGCAACGCTATCTGGCAGGGCGCGCAGCCGCTGTCGGGCCGGGCTATGCCGCGCTGGCGCAGACGCTCCAGGCCGAGGCCCAGCCGGGCGATCCGTTCCTCATCGCCGAGGATGACCCGCGCTGGCGCTATTACCTGCGCGATACCGAGCCCCAGCCAACGGCGCTCTCTGAGGCAGACCTGGCCGATGAGGCGGCGCTGGAGCGGCTATTCGCAGAGCACGAGGCCGTCTGGGCAGCGTTGCCTGTGGGCGCAAGATCAGAGAGAGAGGCGCTGCTGGGAGAATGGCTGGCGGGGCGCACGCTGGCCATGCGCGAGGTGCAGGGTGCAGGGCACGTTCTGGCCGCCTATGCGCCCGTCGAGCAGGCGTCGGGCGTGCTGTATCTATCCGATGCGACGTTCGGCGATGGCGCGGTGTCGCTGGTTGCGGCGCATCTCCTGGTCAACGGGCGCGCCGTCTCGCTCGCAGGCGGCGCGCTTGCGCTGCATCCGGGCGACCGGGTGGATGTGGATCTGGTGTGGCGCGCAGCCGGCCCCACCGAGCGCAACCTGACCGTATTCGTGCATCTGATGGATGGCGAGGGCCGGTTGGCCGCGCAACACGACGGCCCGCCCGCCGAAGGCCGTCGCCCCACGACGGCCTGGGCGCCCGGCGAGACGATCCTGGATCGGCACACCCTGGCCGCGCCGGAATCGGGCGCCTGGGAGGGCGCTCTCCTGGTGGGGCTGTACGATTCCGAGACGATTGCGCGCCAGCTTGTGCCCGATGGTCGCGATGCGATCCGGCTCTGCGAGGTGCGCTTGGGGGAGTGAGGCGCGGGGCAGCAAACGAGGCTCCCGGGGCGCGCTGCTCCGGGAGCCTCGTTTGACATAAAGGCTAGATCGGCTTGACAAAGATGTTGTCGCCCACCAGGCCGGGGTATACGCCGAACTGGATCATGCGCTCCAGCGAAGGATGCCCCATCATCCACTTGTTGACGGCCCGCAGCAGGCGGTTCTCGCCCACCTGGGGCGTCTCAAAAGGCAGGCGCTCGTTGGTGCCGCGCGGCAGGTAGACCAGGGTGCAGAACGGCTCGCCATCGCGCACATTGATCGGCGCCAGGTGCATGTTCCAGGGCGAGAACTCGACCACGCTGCCCTCGGGGGCGTAGAACGCGCCCACATTGGCCGTGTCATAGCGGATCTCGTCCCCAAAGGCCACATCCTGCACGTGCCCCACGAGAAAGATGGTGTCGGTGACGCATACGTTGATCTCGCTGCCGCGATGGTATTCCAGGCCATTGAGGGCGTTGTTGATACCATAGCACCAGCCGATCTGGGTATCCATGCCGCCAAACACCTCCTGGATCAGGGCGGTATTCAGGGCGCTGGGCTCCTCCAGGGCGGCCACCGAGGTCTCGTAAGCCACCCTCTCGGTGGTGGGAACGATGGCCTTGGTGCGCGCCACCATCTCGCTGGCGTCGTACTGGGGCAGATAGCGCCCAAAACGCGCAAAGGCCGGGTCGCTGATGTGCTTGATGTCCAGGTTCGGGTTGGCCTTGCGGAGCTGGGCCAAAACGTCGTTGCTCATGGGGCTCCTCTCTCGATCTCTTGTCTTCATGGGTTCAACCGATGCCGTATCGTACGCTGAAATAGGGCGGAACGCAAAGCCTGCACGGCGCTACTCGACCGGGCCGAGGCTGATGGTGGCGGCGTCCTTGTGCCCCATCTCGGCAATGGGAACGCGCACCAACTCGGGGTAGGCGTACATGCCCACCTCGAAACGGTAGGGGCCGGGCTCCTGGGGTGCAAAGCTCGCCCAGGTGATCAGGGTGTCGCCCACCTGCCAGCTCGGCGACGAGATGGCCATGTCGCGCACCTGGGCGGGCGCCTCGCCATCGGCGGCGTACAGGTGGTTGAACTGGTGGTAGCGCCCCGGCTCTAGCTCCTCGCCGATCTGCCACCAGGTGACCAGCATCAGGCTCTTGCCCTCCCATCGGGCTTTCCAGCCTCGCAGCGTGGCGCCGTTTGCCAGCGCGACGGGGGCGACGCTGCGCAAGCCCTGGGGTGCACCGCCCGTCACCCGCAGCGCCACATAGGGCGGCTCGCCCTGGCGGCGCGGCAGTTCCAAGGTGGCCTGGATGTCGGCATAGTGGTGGGCCTGCTCCAGCGCGGGCAGGTCGGGGAACGGAAAGAACAGGTGCGCCGTCTCGCCCTCAGGGGGCAGCAGCAGGGCGGCGCTGCCATTCACCAGCCGGTGGGGATACTCCCACAACAGCACGCTCATGCCTGCCGCGTCGGCATCGTAGGCCGGATCGTCGCTGGCGGCATGCACGTACACCGGCGCCCCGTCTCGCAGCAGAACGCTGGCCGCCCGGGGATAGGCCAGGGGCGTGCCCAGGCCACCGGGCTGCAACGCCGCGCTGTTGGCCTCGATGCTGCGCGCCGCCGAGAGGCCCTGGGGCAGCGCCACGGCCAGGGCCAGGGCCGCGACCAGCGAGCCCCGCCAACGCCAGCGCTCCGGCAGAAAGGTCGCCGTGGCAGCCCCGGCCAACAGCAACGCGGGCAGCGCCGCGAGCTGGTACTGATGGTGAGCGGTTGTGCTACTGAGTATAAAGACTAGAGGCGGGGCCAAGGCCCAGGCGGGTAACAGCGCGGCCAGGATCTCGGCCTCGCCCTGGGGCGCGCGGCGTGTGCGCCAGCACTGCCTAACCAGGCCCGCTAGCCCGACCGCGATGAGCGCGCCCGTGATCCCCTGGGCGATTCGTTGCGCCCAGGCCAGCGCGGTCTGCCAGCGCCAGGCGCCCCCCAGGGGTAACCAGTCCCAGTTGGCGCCCAGCCCCACCTCGGCCCAGCGCAACACGGCATCCCAGCCGGAGTGGCCCGATCCCGCCGAGAGCGTGCCCAGGCTTGCCAGCGCGTCGGGCGCTTTGCGCAGCAGCGTGTAGGCAAAGGGCGCAATGGCCAGCAGCGCCGCGCCGCCGCCCGCCAACAGCCAGGGCCAGCGTTTCCAGAGGCGATAGCGCAGCAGCAACCAGGCGCTGGCGGGCAGCAGGACGAGGCCCGCATAGTGCACCTGCCAGGCGAACCCCGCCAGGAACAGGTGTAGGGCCAGCAACGGGCCGCTCTCGCGCCGCACCCCGCGTACGCCCGCCAGCGCCCATAGCACCGCCAGAGGCGCCAACAGGTCCTGGCTCCAGATGCTGCGCGAGTAGAACACGGCAAAGGGCGAGCTGGCCATCAGCAGACCGGCGGCCAGGGCTGCCCAGGGCCCCCAGGCGCGCCGCGCCAGCCCCCACACCCCCCAGACGGCCAGCACGTTCAACGCGCCGATCAGGAGGCTGGCGGCCAGGGGATCCCGCGAGAGGGCGTAGGGCAGTGCCATGAGCCACACGAACCCGGGGGGATTGGGGAACCCCACCGAGGAGACCATGCCCACGCTGGCGAACTGGCCGCCCCGCGCCATCTGCAAGGCCAGCAGGCTGATGCGCGCCTCGTCATAGCCAAAGGAGTGGATGCCGGGCCAGCCCAGCCGGAGCAGGGCGGCCAGCCCCAGGATGACGATCAGCCCTAGCATCTCCCCCATGCGTAGAGGGGCCACGGAGCTTGGGGCTGCCGGACCGGATGATGCATCTGCCAAAGCGCGCCCCCCTTGGGGCCGCTCTGATGCGGACAATCGCATAGGTCTGAGCCTCCGAGTTCTGGGGTATACTATAGGCGGCTCATAGCGGGCGAGCAACCGGGCCGCTCGTGACTCAGGCATCAAGGGGATGCGCAAATGCGAAACTGGCGCCAAGTGCTACTGGGTGTGCTGGTCGCTCTGCTGATCGTACCGTTGATCGTGCCCATTCCGCCGCTGCGGGGGACCTTGCCGCCTCGTGAGCTGGCCGATGCGGACAGCCGATTCGTGATCCTGAATGGCCTAGAGGTGCACTACAAGCTCCACCGACAGAGCGGAACGCCCGCCGGCCAGGACCCGCCAGCCCTGATCCTGTTGCACGGATTCGGCGCCAGCCTCTATTCCTGGCGCGACGTTCTGACGCCTCTTGGTGAGCTCGGCCTGGCGGCAGCTTTTGATCGCCCGGCCTTTGGGCTGACTTCGCGGCCCGTGCGCGGGCAGTGGATCGGCGCAAACCCCTATAGCCCGGAGGCCGCTGCCGATTTGACGGTGGCGTTGATGGATTACCTGGATATCGAACGAGCTGTGCTGGTGGGGCACTCGGCTGGCGGCGCCATCGCCATCGAGACGGCGCTTCGCCACCCCGAGCGTGTGCAGGCCCTGGTGCTGGTGGCGCCGGCCGTATACGAGGGCGGCGCGCCGGGGTTCATCCAGCCTCTGCTCCGTCTGCCGCAGGTGCGGCGGCTTGGGCCGTTTCTGGTGCGCTGGGCGTTGCCGCGCCTGGGCGTCCAGGGGGTGCTCAGCGCCTGGTATGATCCCGAGGCCATCCCAGAAGAGGTGCTGGAGGGCTATCAGCGTCCGCTGCGCGCCGATAACTGGGATCGCGCCCTGTGGGAGCTGACCCTGGCCAGCCGCCGCCTGGATACGGCGCGCTTGAGCGAGATCACGGTCCCGACCCTTGTGATCACCGGCGATAGCGACGCCATCGTGCCGCCCGCCAACAGCCAACGCCTGGCGGAGGAGCTGCCCAATGCCCAACTGATCATGATCCCGCGCTGCGGCCACCTCCCGCAAGAGGAGCATCCTGCCGCATTCCTCGCCGCTGTGGAGGCGTTCCTGGCCGGGATCGAGTAAGCAGGCGCCGGAGGACCGCATCCTCCGGCGCCGCACAGACCATCAGACGGCGGCGCCGTTATCCAGCCGACGGGCGCGGGCCTCGTCAGGCCGGGCGGCCATGAACTCGCGCACGGCGGCCATGGTGGGCAGCCCAGAGCGCCCGCCCAGTTTGGTCGCCTTGACGGCGGCCACTGCCGAAGAAAAGCGGACCGCCTCGTGCTGGTTCCAGCGCTGGGCCAGCGAGTAGGTGAATGCGCCATGGAACGAGTCGCCGCAGCCGGTTGTGTCCACGGCCTTGATCTTGAACGCAGGGCAATGGTACACCACGCCCTCGGCCA
Organism: uncultured Anaerolineales bacterium; assembly: GCA_964482225.1. GTDB lineage: Bacteria > Chloroflexota > Anaerolineae > UBA1429 > UBA1429 > UBA1429. The sequence continues at coordinate 48,573 of CAYZWT010000016.1, read as the reverse complement.
GATAGTAGCAGCCCTCCGGGCCCACGGTGATGGCCGACATGGACGATCCCAGTTCCGCTAGCTTGTTCAGGGCGGCGGGGATATCAAAGGATCCTACCATCGGCTCGACTGAGAACTCGGGCATGATGATTGCATCCACATGATGCACCATTTCCGCCACGGGCCCATCCACGCGGAACAGATCGGCCACCACATAGCCGCCCGCCTCATGAAGATACTGGGCCGCCTGGATCGCCACATTGGGGATAAAGCTGGTCACCAGCATCGCCTTGGCGCTCTTGGCGCGAGCCGGATCAAAGTAGGTCTCCAGGTCATCAGGGCGCACGCCAAAGCCGGAGCCATAGATGGTGCGCTCGCCCGTGTCGGCGTCCACCTCGATAAAGCTGCACGGCGAACGCATTCCGGGCACGACCCGTATCTGGCTAATGTCCACGCCATCACGCTCCAGCTCGGTGCGGATCATCTGGCCGTGATGGTCGTCTCCTGTAATGCCCCACAGTTCGACGCTGCCGCCTAGGCGTGCGATGGCTGTGGCGCCTGTGGCGGCCAGGCCGCCGCCCTGCACCAACGGCGCTCCGCACTCTTCCCAGCCATCGGGCGTGCGCCGCACGATGGAGAGATGGTCAATGCAGCCGCCGCCGATTCCGATCATGTCGTTTGCCATATGGCATGTCTCCGCATCTGGTTCAGTTGAGTAAAGTGGCAGCCGTCATGCGCATCGCTGCCGCGTAAAGAGCCTAGACCGTGCCGGCCGCTGCCTCGTACCCTCTCGTGTACACTGGCGCAGAGGGGCGCCCCAGACCTGCGAGCGCGGATAGACGAGCGAAGGAGCAAAGTCAATCTTGGCTAGTGTTGTCCCGGCTCTCATTGATTGGACGGTTGCGGATCGCGCCCATTTGTGAAAAGAAGGCAGGGCCTTGGGGGCCCTGCCTCTTGCGCAAGGGAACTATTCGTCCAAAGTCCAGTTGGGCAGACCCACCGGCAGCGCCTTGGGCTGCTCGCAGGTCGTCTGCAGGTCAATGCGCACGCCCTGCTCGGCCGATTCGTGCAGCGCGTTGAGGATATCCACCACGTGGGTGGTCATCTGGCCATTGGCGCGGTGCTGACGATTCTTCTGGATGCCAAGGGCCATGTCGGCAACGCCGATGCCACGGGTATCCTGGCTGATGCTGTGCGTGGTCTCGAGTTCGATCAACTCCTGGCTCTCGGGCTTGCGCAGGAACACGGGGCCGGGGAACCAGTTAGGATCGGGGCAGCGCAGCGTGCCCTCGGTGCCAAAGATCTCGATGTGGGGCAAGCCGGTGCCATAGACATCCGACGAGGTCAGCCACTGGCACAGGGCGCCGTTGGCGAACTCGATCACGCCCGTCACATGGGTCGGGGCCTCGATCTTGACGGTGCGATCCCCGCGCACAACCTCTTCAAAAGCCTTGCTGGTCATGCCGACCACGCGGGTGGCGGGGCCCAACAGGTTGATGACGTTGACGGCATAGTAGCCGCCCATGTCAAAGGTGTTGCTCACGCCATACTTGCCGCCATCCACCGAGAAAAAGCTCACGTGGCCGGGGGCGGTGGAGCGGGTGGGGTTCTGCGAGAACTGGGCAAAGCGCGCCATCATCTCTGGGGTGACGGGGCCGCGCCGCCCTTGCAGGCAGACCGTGGCGGCGATCGGCTGGCCGATCAAGCCGTCATCAATAGCCTTGCGGGCCGTCTGCCAGGCGCTGCCAAAGAACGTGTCGGGCGCGCCGCCGGTGCGCAGGCCGCGCTGCTCGGCCTCGGCCAGGATGGCCAGGGCCTCTTCGCGGTACACGCAGAACGGCTTTTCGCCATAAAAGTGCTTGCCCGCCTGAATGATCTGCATGCCAACCTGGCCGTGCAGCCGGTTGGGCGTCAGGCTGATGATGATCTCGACATCCGGATCGGCCAGCAGTTCGTCGGGGCTGCAAGCCTTGGGGATGCCGTACTGCTCCGCCCGGAACTTGGCTGCCTCGGGGTTGACGTCGGCCACGGCGACGCACTCGATGTAGTCAACTTTCTGCGAGGTCTCGATATAGATCCCGCTGATGACGCCGCAGCCCATGATGCCGATTTTCGTAGGTGTGGTCATGCTCTGTGCCTTTCTCCTGATGTTCGATTCTACGCTGAACCGGGGCGGGCGGACCGGGGCCCGCATCGCCTCGCCAAGCCCAATTCTCGCAACGGCGCGATCCGGACGCTTACAGGTAGCGCATGATCGCCTTCATATACCCCATGGCCCATGCAGCGGTGATGTCCTGCCGGTTCTGATCGGGCATGTCAGGCATGTGCTCAGAGGAGATCACGCCCGTGTAGCCGACCTCCTTCAAGGTCTGCATGATCTTGCGGATATCGGGGCCATCGGGGATATCCCACCAGTAGGGGGATTCGCCCCAACTGATCTTGGTGCTGCGCATGTGCACGGTAAAGATGCGCGGGGCAAACTCGCGGATCAGGTTATAGATGCGCTCGCCATCCGAGTTCCACACGTTGCCGGTGCAAAAGCACAGGCCGTTGTTGGGGCTGGGGACCGCCTCAAAGAGCCGGCGATAGCCCTCGGAGCCGGCGAGGACGCTGCGTCCCCGGTGGCCGGAAAAGTGGGTCGCGATCTTGATGCCGTGCTGGTCCGCCTGAGAGAGCAACTCCTGGTAGAACCCGATGTAGGTGTTCCACTGGCCTTCTTCGTCGGCGGGGTCCACCGGCTTGGCCAAGGAGACGAACATGGCCAGGGTATCGAGCCCGGCCTTGGCCGCTGCATCCATGTTCTTGCCCAGCTTGCTCATGGTAGCGGCAGTGGCGGCCTCATCTGCCAGCGAAAAGGGCGGCCAGAACTGCATGGCGCCCGTGTCCAGGCCCGCCTTTTCCACCGCGGCCACCTGGGCTTTGAGCGCCTTGGGGTCAATCAGGCCCGTATCCCGGTATCCGGGCACTGCCGCGGCTGTAAGGATCACATTGCCCACATCCATCGCCTTGCAGTATGCGATGCACCCCTCCAGGGTGCCGTCTGCGACCGATCCTGCCTGAATCGCCAGTCTCATCCTACTACCCTCCCTGTTGTGCTCTCGCCATCGAGCCTGCGCCGCAGGCGCAGTGGCGGCTATGCCAAGGGGTCGCCAGCCCTAAGGTGTTCCGTCGGGCGCCGCAACACGGTCGGCGCGGAGGACAGGACCCTGCAGCCGCGCGGCTCCAATGGCTATTCTAGACGCAGTTGGCAGGGCGTCAAATAGCGCAATCCGTATGACAACGTTGTCGGCGCTTTCGGGCGGAAAAGGTTTTGGGGGAGGGACATGCATGCGCCACTGCCAGAGCCAACGGCCCTGGCAGCGTGGGAAGCAAGGGAGCGTTGGCTCCTAGAGCGACGGCAGGATCTCTTGCTTCTGGCCCAGGCTCAGGGCGCGATCCACCGCGTGCAGGATGCACACATCCTTGGCGGCCAGGTCGTCGGTGTAGGGTGCCTCCTGGCCAGTGCGCATGGCCTGGGCGATGGCCTGCCACATCTCGTGGGCGCCGCCCGAGGTGGCCACGGGCACACGGCTCTCGGCGCCATCGTTGTCCACGATCACCAGCTCCTCGCGGCGTACCTCCAACACACCCTGGGTGCCGCGAATGTAGAAATAGTTGCGCTGGTCCGTCAGATAGCCCGATTGCGAAAAGACGCCGTGCACGGCATTCGCGTACTCGAAAAGCATCAGCGCCTGGTCCACATCGCCATATTCAGGGCGCAGCTTGACCGAGACGGCCTGCACAAAGCGCGGATGGCCAAAGAGCTTGGAGAGGGCCGCGATCTGGTGTACGCCCGCGTCCAGCAGGTAACCCAGGGGGTAATCGGGGTTGATGCGCCAGCCTGTGGTGCCATAGCTGCGCTGGGTCTTGTGCACCGGGTCCACGGGGTGGTGGGCCACCTGCTCGTATTGCACCACCTGGCCGATGGCGCCGCTGGCCAACACCTGGCGGATCGTATCCCAGCGCGGCTGGTAAAAGGCGTTGTCCAGCACATAGATGCGGCGCCCGCTCTGCTCCCGCTCATAGAGCACCTGGGCGCCCTCGTCGCAGGTGCGCCCGATGGGCTTTTCCATGATCACATCTTTGCCCGCCTGCATGGCCGCGATGGTCACCGGCGCGTTCAGCGGGATGGGCGTCTGCACCACCACGACGTCTACATCGGGCCGCGCCACCAGCTCGCGATAGTCGCGGGTAAAGGGGATGCCAGGGTACTTGGCAGCCGCCTTGGCGGCGCTGCGGTCGCTGGTCGCGCACAGCGCCGCGATCTCGAATGTATCGCCCAGGGCCTGCACCTCGGGCTCGTGCTCTTGCTCCCAAATCAGGCCAAATCCGACCAGGCCGAGTCGTATGGGGGACATATCGTGCTCCTTGTAGGATATTGTCAACGCTGTCACCGGCATTCTAGCACGTCGCCGCCCGATTTTCAAGTGGTTTACGTTAGAATATACAGAATTAGCCGGTGGGCGTGGCGCTCTCGTGCGTCGCTTCGTAGCCCTCCCAGAATGCCTGGCCCCAAGCGCTGGCGCGGTCATCCAGGGCGTCGCGCCAGCGCAGCAGCTCGGCCCGCAAGTGCGCCAGGATGGGGGCGTGGGCCGGATCGCCTGCCAGGTTCGCCGTCTCCCAGGGGTCGGCCAACAGGTCAAAGAGCTGGGTGGCGCGGCGGCCCTGCACCACGTACTCGATCAGCTTGAACCGGTAATCGCGCACGCTGCGCTGGAACTGGCGATAGGCGCAATAGAGGCTCTCGCGCACCGGCTGCCCGGCATCGCGCAGGGCGGGAACCAGGCTGCGCCCCTCGACGGTCTCGGGCGTGGGGAGCCCGGCCAGCTCGCACAGGGTGGGATAGATGTCGCTCAAGTACGCATGCGCGCCGCTGCGCCGGCCCTGGGGCACGCCCGGCCCGCTGAGCACCAGGGGCACCCGTACGCTGTGGTCATACAGGTTCTGCTTGCCCATCAGGCCATGCTGGCCCAGGGCCAGGCCGTTATCGCCCGCCAGCACGACCAGGGTGTTCTCGGCGTGGCCGCCGGCCCGCAGCGCCTCCAGCACCCGGCCGATCTGGGCGTCCAGGTGGGTGATCATGGCATAGTACTCGGCGATGTGGCGGCGGGTCTCCTGCGGCGTGCGCGGCAACGCGGCCAGCAGCTCGTCGCGCACGCCCAGGTCGCCATTGTCAAAGGGATGCCGGGGCGCCCAGTTGGGCGGCAGCTCGATCTCGTCTGGATCGTACATCTCGAGATACTGGCGGGGCATGGTGCGCGGGTCGTGGGGCGCCATGAACGCGATGTAGAGGAAAAAGGGCGCGGCGCCATCATACTCGGCCAGGGCTTGGATGGCGGCCTCGCCAAACAGCTCGCTCGAGTGCTTGCCCGCCGTGACGTGATCGCCCCGCTTGTGCACCACGTCGTTCGAGCGGTACGGGTCGGGGCAGACGGGGAGCATGCTCTCATAGCGGCCCGTGGGGTCATAGTGGCAGGCGGGCACGTTCCAGTGATCCTCCATGCCCCCGAAAAAGATCTCGGCCCCAGAGCAAAAGCTGCGCGCATAGGAGGCCGGGCCATTGTGCCACTTGCCCGCCCCCCAGGTGTGGTAGCCGTGGCGTTGCAGCCACTCGCCCAGCAGTGTGTGCTCCGTGGGGATGCCCTCGCCCGCGCCCTCCAGGTGAAAGAGGGTGCGCCCCGTCATCAGCATGGCGCGGCTGGGCATGCACACCGCTCCCGAGGTGCCCCCCATGATGTGGGCATGGGTAAAGGCCACCCCCTGCTGCGCCAACGCGTCCATGTGGGGCGTGTGGATCTGGTCGTTGCCCAGGGCGTGGAGCGTGTCAAAACGTTGATCGTCAGTGAACAGGAACAGGATATTGGGGCGATCCGGCGTGTTGCCCATGTGGCGACCTCCTGTTGGCGTGGGGCGGGTTGTCCTCGCACCCATCATAGCGCGAGAGAGGCGCGCCGGGCAACCCGAGGAGCCCGGAGAGGGGCGTCCGGTTGGCAAGGCGACTGCATCTGGGGTCGTGACGGGGCATGTGAGGTGCCGTCTTGAGGGTCAAGCAGAGACACTTTGACATGGAGCGCCGACCTTAGCCAACGGGACTCTGACACGTCACAAGACCCGCCGAGGACGCCTGTCCCCGGCGGGTCTCTTGTTGCTCGGTCAACGCCCGCGCTAGAGGGCGGCGATGATGGCGTCGGCCATCTCCTGGGTTCCGACGGCCGTGGGGTCGTCGCGGGTGGCCTTGAGGTCATAGGTCACCTGGCGTCCCTCGGCGATCACCTGGGCTGCCGCGGCCTCGATGCGGTCGGCGGCGGCGTGCTCGCCCAGGTAGCGCAGCATCAGCGCCCCGCACAGGATCGTGGCCGTGGGGTTGACCCGGTTCTGCCCGGCGTACTTGGGCGCCGAGCCGTGCACCGGCTCGAACACGGCGATGCCATCGCCGATGTTTGCGCCGGGCGAGACGCCCAGGCCGCCCACCAGCCCTGAGCACAGGTCGCTGACGATATCGCCATACAGGTTGGGCAGCACCAGCACATCGTACTCGTGGGGGCGCTGCACGAGCTGCATGCAGGCGTTGTCCACGATGCGGTCGTTGAACGCGATCTCGGGGTACTCTGCCGCCACCTCTTGGGCCACCCGCAGGAACAGGCCATCCGTGGCCTTGAGGATGTTGGCCTTGTGGACAGCGGTCACCAGCTTGCGGCCATGCTCGCGGGCATAGTTGAAGGCAAAGCGCACGATCCGCTCGGTGGCGCGTCGGGTGATGATGCGGATGGACTCGGCGGCGACATTGGGGATCACGTCGTGCTCGATGCCCGCATACAGGCACTCGGTGTTCTCGCGCACGATGATCAGGTCAATGTCCTCATAGCGCGACGCCACGCCGGGGATGGTCTTGGCGGGACGCAGGTTGGCGTACAGATCCAGCGCCTTGCGCAGCGAGACGTTGACGCTGCGAAAGCCGGTGCCGATGGGCGTGGTGACGGGGCCCTTGATGCCCACGCGGTTGCGCCGGATCGAGTCCAGCACGGGCTCGGGCAGGGGCGTGCCGTGCTCGGCGATGACGGCCTCGCCCGCTTGCTGCACGTCCCATTCGATGGCGACGCCGGTGGCGTCCACCACGCGCCGCATGGCCTCGGTGACTTCGGCGCCGATGCCGTCGCCGGGGATCAGGGTGACGGGATAGCTCATGTTGGCTCCTTGTACTCTACGCGTTGATCTTGATATAGTTCAGCATCCCGCCCGCCAGCAGCACCTCCACCTCGCGGGGCGAGAGGCTCGAGACCGCCGGGAACGACCAGCCGCCGGTGACGTCCTCGACCGTTACGTCGCCGCCGGAGCGCAGCGCGCCGGGCAGGTCGGCGATGCGCAGCTCGTCGCCCTGCTGGATGCGCGCCCAATCGGCGGGATCGCGAAAGGTCAGGGGCACGATGCCCACGTTGGCCAGGTTGGCGTGGTGGATGCGCGCAAAACTCTTGCAGATCACCGCCTGCACCCCCAGATACATGGGCACCAGCGCCGCGTGCTCGCGGCTGGAGCCCTGCCCATAGTTCTCGCCGCCGATGACGAACCCGCCGCCCGCGGCAAGTGCCCGCTCGGGAAAGGTCTTGTCAATCGTGCCAAAGACGAACTGGCTCAGCGCGGGCACATTGGAGCGCAAGGGCAGGATCGCGGCCCCGGCCGGCATGATGTCGTCCGTGGTGATATTGTCGCCGGTGCGCAGCAGCACCACGCCCTCTAGCGTGCTCGGCAGCACCTCGCGGGTGGGCAGCGGCGCGATATTGGGGCCCCGGACGATCTCGACGGCGGAGCCGTCCTCCAGCGGCGGGATGATCATGCGGTCGTCCACGGCAAAGCGCTCGGGCATCTGGATCTGCGGCGCGTCGCCCAGGTCGCGCGGATCGGTGAGCACGCCGGTAATGGCAGACGCGGCGCACACCTCGGCGCCGGCCAGATAGATGCCCGCATCCGCCGTGCCCGAGCGCCCCTGAAAGTTCCGGTTAAAGGAGCGCAGCGAGGCCGCCCCGCTGGCGGGCGCCTGGCCCATGCCGATGCAGGGGCCGCAGCCCGCATCCAGGATGCGCGCCCCGGCGGAGACCAGGTCGGCCAACGCGCCGCTCTCGGCGATCATGGCCAGGGCCTGACGGCTGCCCGGGCTAACGACGAGGGACACGCCGGGCGCGATCACCTTGCCCTTGAGGATGGCCGCCACCGTCTTCAGGTCCACCACGGAGGAATTGGTGCAGCTCCCGATGCACACCTGGTCAACGGGCGTGCCCGCCGCCTCGCGCACCGGCACCACACGGTCGGGCATGTGGGGCAGGGCCACCAGCGGCTCTAGCGCGCTCAGGTTGATCTCGACCACCTCGTCATAGGCCGCGTCGGGGTCGGCGGCCAGCGGCAGCCAGTCGTCGGCGCGGCCCTGGGCGGCCAGATAGCGCTGTGTCTGCTCGTCGCTGGGAAAGAGCGACCCCGTGGCCCCCAATTCGGCGCCCATGTTGGTGATGGTGGCCCGCTGGGGCACGGTCAGCCCGGCGATGCCCGGCCCGCCATACTCGAAAATGCGCCCCACGCCGCCCTTGACCGAGAGGCGCCGCAGCAGTTCCAGGATCACGTCTTTGGCGCTTACCCAAGGCTGCAGCGCGCCCACCAGCCGCACCAGGACGATCTTGGGCATGGTGATATAGAACGGGCGCCCGGCCATGGCCACGGCCACATCCAGCCCGCCGGCGCCCATCGCCAGCATCCCCAGGCCGCCACAGGTGGGGGTGTGGCTATCGGCCCCCAGCAGCGTCTTGCCCGGCACACCAAAGCGCTCCAGTTGCACCTGATGGCAGATGCCGTTGCCGGGCCGCGAAAAGACAAGCCCATAGCGGGCCGCCACCGTCTGCAGGTAGCGGTGGTCGTCTGCGTTGCGAAAGTCGGCTTGCAGCATGTTATGGTCTACATAACTTACCGAAAGCTCGGCGCGCACCCGGGGCAGGCCCATGGCCTCGAACTGGAGGTAGGTCATGGTGCCGGTGGCGTCCTGGGTCAAGGTCTGGTCAATGCGCAGGCCGATCTCTTGGCCGGGCGCCATCTCGCCCTCGACCAGGTGCGCGCGGATGATCTTGGCGGCAAGGGTCTCGCTCATCATGGATCCTTTCTGGGGTGGGCATTCCGCTGCTGCGGCCCTGCGGCCGCGCACAGTCGGCGATAGGCGGTGCAACGCTGCGGGGGTTCGGCGCCCAGCGCTGCGCGCCGCCAGGCCCCTATGGTAGCGGCATCGGCGGGTTCTGTCAACGCAGCGAAACAGACGATGCGAGAGCATACAGAAGGCCGACTTGCCCGCGCGAAAAAAAAAGTGCCCCAAGGTCTTGACATTGCGCGCCGAGTGTGCTATTGTGCCTTTTGTTCCGTCAGCATTGTGGAGGAAACAGAGGATGACCACCCAGAAGGCCATGATCCGCGTGCGCCATAGCGCCGCCCTTTTCGAGGGCGTTGCCCCTGGGTGGAGTGCGCCTATGCGTTGAGTCATCTACAAGAGACACTCGGCGACGGGCCTCCACAAGGACACCCGTCGCCGTTTTCGTTTTCAGGCTTGCTTGACGGCTGCGGGAGTCGCCGCAGCCGTTTTCTCTTTCTTGGTTCGCCCACACTCAAGGAGATCACATGAGCAAGCTCGTTCGTTTCCGATCGCATATCCAGCTCCTGACCCGCTATCTCAAGTCTCAGTGGCGCGCAGCGCTAGGGCTCACCATCGTCCTGCTGGGCTCCATCGCGCTGCAACTGGTCAACCCGCAGATCGTGCGCGGGTTCATTGATGCAGCCCAGGCCCAGGCGGAGCCCACCCACCTGCTCCTGGCGGCGGCGGTCTTTTTGGCCGCTGGCATGGGCGTGCAGACGCTCCGGCTGGCCTCGACCTATCTGAGTACCGACCTGGGCTTTCGCACCACCAATGCCTTGCGCGCCGATCTGGCGCGCCACTGCCTGGGGCTGGACATGAGCTTTCACAAAGAGCGCACCCCCGGCGAGTTGATCGAGCGCATTGATGGCGACGTGACGGCCCTCTCGAACTTTTTCACCCAGTTCGTGGTGCGGTTGCTGGGCAATGGCATCCTGATCCTGGGCATCGTGGCCTTGCTGGTGCGCGAGGACTGGCGCGTGGGGCTCATCATGGGCGCCTTTGCGGCGCTGGGCCTGGGGGGCCTGATCCGCTATGGCGGCGCCGCCGTGGCCGATTCGGCTGCCGAGCGCGAGGCCAATGCCGAGCTCTATGGCTTTATCGAGGAGCGCCTGGCGGGGCTGGACGATATCCGCTCCAACGGCAGCGCCCTGTACACGCTGCGGCGTTACTACGAGTCGCTGCGCAACCTGTTCTGGGCGGCCACCACGGCCTGGGACAAGCGCCTGATCGTGATCCGCATTGCCGTGGGCATGTGGGGCGTGGGGCAGACCCTGGCCCTGGCCCTGGGCATCGTGTTCTACAACCGGGGCGTGCTCACCATTGGCGCCGTCTATATGGTGTTGCACTATACTTTTATGCTGTTGGACCCGCTGGAGCAGATCGCGCGCCAGTTGCAGGACCTGCAAAAGGCCGCCGCCGGCATCCAGCGCATCGGCGATCTGATGGCGCTCGAGCCCCAGATCCGTGGGCGCGGCCTGCGCCCCCTCGGAGAGGGTACGCTGCCCGAGGGCGCCCTGCCCATCGCGTTTGACGAGGTCTCGTTCGCCTATGAGGACGACGAGCCGGTGCTGGAACGGGTCACCTTTCAGTTGGAGGCGGGCGCCAAGCTGGGCCTGCTGGGGCGCACCGGCAGCGGCAAGACCACGCTGACGCGGCTGCTCTTTCGGCTGTACGACCCGACGGCCGGCGCCATCCGCCTGGGGGATGCCGCGCTGCACGATCTGGAGCCGGACGTTGTCCGGCGCAAGGTCGCCATGGTGACCCAGGATGTGCAGCTCTTTCGGGCCAGCGTGCGCGACAACCTGACCTTTTTCGATCCCGCGATCTCGGATGACGCGATCGTGCGCGTGGTACGGCAGGTGGGCCTGGGCGAGTGGCTCGACCGGCTATCGGAGGGCCTGGATACCGAGCTGGCCCCCGGCGGCGGCGACCTCTCGGCGGGGCAGGCCCAGTTGCTGGCCTTTGCCCGGGTGTTCCTGACCGATCCCAGCATCGTGGTGCTGGACGAGCCCTCATCGCGGCTGGATCCGGCCACCGAGCGCTTGCTGGAGGAGGCCATGAACCTGCTGCTGGAGGGGCGCACGGCCATCATCATCGCCCACCGTCTGGCCACCGTGCAGCGGGTGGACGACATCATGATCCTTTCCGACGGACATATCCGCGAGTTCGGGCGGCGTCAAGACCTGGTCAGCGACCCGCACTCGCACTTTTCCGAACTGCTGACCACCGGTATGCAGGAGGCGTTTGCATGAAATTGCTCTTACGCTATACCAAGGCCCTGATCGGCTACCGGCCTTGGGTGTTCTGGGTCAATGCCCTCTTGTGGGGCGCGTTCCACCTGCTGCCCTTGCTGGGCGGCTTGGCCATGCGCGAGTTGATCGAGACGTTGATCGGGCCGCAACAGGCGGGGTGGAACGCCTGGACATTGTTGTCCATGTTCGCCGGCGTCTGGGTGGTCCAGTACATGAGCTTTGTGTACGGCTTTCGGTTGTTCATCAATATGTGGATGACCAACGAAGTGCTGGTGCGCAAGAACATGCTGGAATGGACCCTGACGGCGCCCAAGCCCAGGGTTCTGGAGGAGGCCTCTGGCGCCACGGTCACTCGCTTTCGCGAGGACGTGGGCGAGATAAGCAACTGGATAGAGGTGTTGACGGACCTGGCGGGCATCGTGCTCTTTTCCGTCGTGGCGCTCTATATCATGTTCCGCATCCACGTGCTGATCACCCTGCTGGTGATGGTGCCGCTGGTGCTGATGGTGGTGGGCGGCATGCGCATGAGCGACATCATCCGGCGCTATCGCAAGGCGAACCGCGAGGCCACCGCCCGGGTGACCGGTTTCATCGGCGAGGTCTTTGGCGCGGCCCAGGCCGTCAAGGTCGCCTCGGCGGAGGACGCCGTCACGGGGCACTTTCGCAAGTTGAATGAGGTGCGTCGCAAGGCCGCCGTCAAGGACTCGCTGATAACCGAGTTGTACCATGCCCTCTCGGGCAACCTGATTGATCTCAGCATCAGCATCGTGCTGTTCATCTCGGTGGCGGCCATGCGCAGCGGCGATTTCACCGTAGGTGACTTTGCCCTGTTCACCAGCTATGTGACGCGCATGTCCTACTATCTGCGGTACTTTGGCAACATGATCGCCCAGTATCGGCGCACGGGCGTCTCCATCGAGCGTCTGGAGACGTTCCTGCACGATGCGCCCGAGGGCCGGCTCGTGCAGCATGGCCCCGTGTACACCCACGAGGAGCTGCCCGTCGTGCCCGACCCGCGCATGGGCCGGCGCACGCCGCTGCAAACCCTCGAACTGCGCGACCTGACCTGCCGCTATGCGGGGTCGGACGCAGGGGTGCAGGGGATCAACCTGGCCGTTCGGCGAGGCGAGCTGGTGGTGATCACCGGGCGCATCGGCAGCGGCAAGACGACGCTGCTGCGCGGCATGCTGGGCCTCTTGCCCATAGACGAGGGCCAGGTGCTCTGGAATGGCGAGCCGGTGGAGGATCCGGCCACCTTTTTCCGGCCGCCGGTGAGCGCCTATACGGCCCAGGTGCCCAGGCTCTTTAGCGAGACGCTGCGCGACAACATCCTCTCCGGGGTGCAGGCCACGGAGGAGGAGGTGGAGCAGGCCCTGCGCCGGGCGGTGATGGAAGTGGATATCGCCGAGTTGGAGCGCGGCCTGGATACGCCCGTGGGTACCCGGGGCGTCAAGCTCTCCGGCGGGCAGGTGCAGCGCACGGCGGCGGCGCGTATGTTTGTGCGCCAGCCCGAGCTGCTGGTGTTCGACGATCTCTCCAGCGCTCTGGATGTAGAGACCGAGCAGCAGCTCTGGGAGCGCATGGACGAGGGCGGCGACGCCACCTGCCTGGTGGTGAGCCACCGCCGCGAGGTGCTGCGCCGCGCCGATCGGATCGTGGTCTTGAAAGAGGGCCACATCGAGGCCGAGGGCAAGCTAGAGGAGCTGCTGCGCACCAGCGAAGAGATGCGCCAGCTCTACTATGCGCCCGAGGAGCGGGCCGAGGCCGAGGCGTCAAGCCTTGAGGCCGCGCCGGAGCTGGCGCGGCCGGCGTAAAGAACCGCTTGTGCCGATAGAACGTTCGAACGTGCAAACGTTTGAACGTTCTATCGCTTCAATGACCCAACCACCACGCCACGAGGCGTTGACCGGCGCCTGCCCTACGCCAGCCCTTCCAGTCCGAACAGGCGCGCCGGGTTCTCGATGAACAGCAGGCGCGCGATCTCGCAGGCCCGCGCCACGTCGAATACCCCCTCCTCCACCTTGCGCGCCAGGGCCTGGGCCACGTTGCGGCGCGCCAGCCACTGGTGACCATAGACGGCGTCCACAAAGCCATAGTCGCCGCCAAAGGCGCTGATCTTGTTCACGGGCACGCTGTCAATCCACTCGGCCAGGGCGTTCACCGAGGCCGTAGGCGAGATGATGTGGGCCCAGCACATGTCAATGTAGACATTGGGGAACATTTTCGCCAGGGCCGAGAGGGTGTGCTGGTAGGGATAGCCGATGTGAAAGATGTCAAAGTTGATGCCTGGGTACTGGACAAAGACCGGGTTGAGCAGTTGCGGATCGCTGTTGGTGAGCAGGTTGCCGCTGCCCTCCTGGATGCCGGTGTGAATCTGCACCGGCATCGCGTGCTTTTCGGCCAGCCCCAGGATATAGTGGAACATGGCGTCCTGAAAGGCCACGTCCACATTGATCGGTTTCTCCTCCCAATCGGGCATGTGACGCACGGCCCGCATGGCCTCGATGCCGCGCTCAGCCTCCCGCAGCGGGGTGGGCTCGAAGCGCAGGCTGCGCACATAGGCGTCGCTGTTCTTGATGGCCACGGCGCCCTGCTCCCGGGCGCGCAGCAGGGTCGCCTCGCAGGCCGCCAGCCAGTCATCCAGGCTGTGGATGCGCGCGCCGTATTCCTCCTCGACCCAAAGCACCGTCTGCAGGTTGCGCGGCCAGATAAAGCGATCTAGGCGCACCACCGGCCTGAAAAAGGCGGGGTCATAGGGGCCCTCGGCATCCAGCAGGCTGATGGCGATGCGCGAGGCGTCCTTGAGCACGCGCCGATAGTGGCCGGGGGTCGCCAGGGTCTGCAAGAAAGCCTCGTTCAGGGCCAGGAGGGTGTCGCGCCGGATGCCATCCAGGCCATAGAGGGCCTGCACGGTGAGATCCAGGCTGCGGCCATAGCCGGTGTGGCGCGCCATCTCCCAGTAGGGCTCGACGATCTCCCAGCGCGCCAGCAACGGCTGGGTGTGATCCATCACCTGGCGCAGCGCGGCGGCGCTCAGGCCCGCCGAGCGCAGGTCGCTGTTGAAATAGTGGGTCAGGTACTCTTGCAGGACATCGGTCTCGCGGTTGCGGTTGGCCTCCAGGCCGGTCAGGTGCTCGTGGGTATCCACGATCTCCAGCCCGACGATATAGTCCAGGATCGCTTGATAGCTCTCGCGCATGGGGGCCTCCTCGGGTGAACCCGCCGAACGCTGGGTCACGGCGCTACATGGGCGGCGGCCAGCAGGTAGTGGTGGTCAAAGTACCAGGTATCCTCTTGGCGTTCCAGGTGCAGTTCCGCTGCCTGCTCGGGCGACATGCCTTCCACCAGGGCATAGATGCGGGCCACATCCTCCGGCGCCACGTCCTCGGTCAGGGAGCTGATGGGCCTGTGCTGGGTGTAGGGCTCGATGGCATCCACGACGAACCCGGCCCGCTCCAGCAGGGCGGCCCATTGGGTGGGCGGGTACTCGCGCACGTGCGAATGGTCGTGCAGGCGATCCAGCTCGTTTAGCAGCGTATCCAAGGCGGGGTCCTCGGGCGCGCTGCGGTCATCAATGACCAGGCGCCCCCCGGGCTTGAGCACGCGGCGCACCTCGGCCAAGGAGCCGTGCATATCGGCAAAGTGGTGGGCGGCGCGGCGGCAGGCCACGATATCGAGGCTGCCGGCGGCCACGGGCAGGCTATGTACGTCGCCCAGTAGCCAGGCCACGTTCGCGGCCCCGCGCCCGGCGCGCAGCGACTCGGCCTGAGACAGCATCTCTGGGGTGAGGTCCAACCCCCAGATGGCGCTCAGGTGCGGCGCCAGGGCCAGGGCGGTGTGCCCCGTGCCGGTGCCGATATCCAGGGCGAGATCGCTGGGACGCGGCGCGGCCAGCTCGACCACGCGGGCCAGCACCCGGGGGTCGGTGTGGGTGGCGCTGGTGACATAATAGGCGGCGCGTTGGCCGAATACCTGGCGGGCCAGGTCGCCCGTGGCGGCGGCGTCGGATGGGTCGTGATGGGGCATGGCGGCTCCTTGCAGGTTCAGCCTGTCAGACGGGCCCGATGATGCGAGCATTATAGCGCGGGGGCGCGGGCGCACCAAGCCAAGGGCGGCGCTGCGGTTGACCGCTCCCGCCGGGCAGGGGATAATGGCGCTCGACATGACCCACTGGGAGGCGCACAGTTGGAGCCGATATACGCCCGATCCAGTCGCCGCGAGTTGCTCTGCCTGGCGGCGCTGCTGCTAACCGGCCTGATCGTCTATGTGATGGGCGTCGGCCATGATCTCCCCTATGTCGTGCAGGGTGACGAAGTCGGTTTTTTTGGGTACCCGGCCGCCCGCATTGCGGCGACGGGCCGGTTGCATCCAGGTTGGTTCGGGCATCCGGCCTCCACCGTCATCTATCCCCTGAGCGGCATCTATCGTCTGTGGCATGCTGCGGCCCACGGGGGCGCCTGGCTGGGCCCCGCCCCCCGCCTGCTGAACGCCTTTGAGGAGCAGATCGGGACGGCCTTGCTGTTGGGGAGGCTGCTGTCGGTAGCCTATGCCACGGGGGCGCTCTGCTGCATCTATCACCTGGGGCGGCGCTTGTTCGACGGCCCCACCGCGCTCCTGGCCGTAGCGCTCCTGATCCCCATACCTCACCTGGTGCTGTTTGCCCAGATGGTGCGCAACGATAGCGCCACCATCTTTTTCGGCGTGCTGGCGCTGTGGGCCATCGTCCGGATGCTGGAGCGGCCCACCGCCGCGCGCCAGGCGCTGGCGGGGCTGGCCTGCGGGCTGGCCATCTCGACCAAGTACTACCTGGGCATCCTGGCGCTGATCCTGCTGGTGGCCGATGGCGTGTTGCTGTGGCGCGCGTGGGCCAAAAGAGCTGACCGGCGCGCCCTGTTGGCAGGGATAGCGGCGGGCCTGGGAGCGGTGGTGCTGGGCTTTGGCCTGGCGACGCCCTATTTCATCCTGGACTTCCCCACAGCCTGGCGCGACCTGCGGGGCGAGCTGCGGCCCACGCACCTGGGCGCCGACGGCCTCTCGCCGGCGCAGAACCTGTGGTGGTATCTGAGCGTGGCGTTGCCAGGGGTGCTGGGTTGGGCGCGCTATCTACTGGCCCTGGCCGGGGCAGCGTGGATCGCCTGGCGAGGCAGCGCAGCGGCGCGCCTGTCGCTGGTGTTCGCGCTCTTGTTCCTGCTTGGCATCAGCGCCTCGCCCCTGCATTGGGAGCGCTGGGTCTTTCCGCTCCTGCCCGTGTTGGCCCTCGGGGCCGCCACGGCGATCCTGGGCGGCGCCCGCTGGCTGGGGCGGCGCGGCGGTCTCTCCCCGCATACGGTCGGCCTGCTGGCGACTCTGGTTGGCCTGGCCATCTGCGCCGCGCCCATCTGCCAAACCATCGAGCTAGAGATGCAGCAGGTGCGCCCCAGCACGATGGTGCAGACGCGCCAATGGCTCGACGCGCACCTTCCGGCGGGGACGATCATCGCCCGCGAAGAGTACAGCTTTCCGGCGAACAGCAGCGCGCTGCAACTGGTGGGGGGGAGCGTGCTGGCCGAGAGGCCGATCAAGCACTATATCGAGCAGGGCGCCGCATACATCGCCGTCAGCAGCGCCATCTATGAGCGCTTTTATCGAGAGCCGGATCGCTATGTTGAGCAGATCGCCTTTTACGAGGGGTTGGGCGTTCAGGCGGAATTGGTCTATGAGGCTGCGCCCGATCGCTGGACGGGCGGCCCGACGGTGAGGGTGTATCGTATCCAGAGCGAGGAGCGCTGACGGTTAGCCGGACGCCCAGTCAATGAACCACTGGTCTTCGGAGCGATCGTAAATCAGGGTGACGCGCTCGCCCCAATCCGTGCGCACCAGCCAGTGGGCGCTGATGCAGCAATGATCGTCCCAATGGCAGACATGCTCTGTGACGACATGGCGCCGATTGCGCCACCAGAACGCAGTGGGCTGCCCCTGCGCGCATATCTCAACGATGACCGGCAAGCCGGTAACCACCTGCGTCATGTCACCCCCTGCAAAGCCCCTCGATGCTGCCGTGCGCCAACCCAGCCGATCCCGATTCGACGACGCGAAGCGTAGCGCAGTCGAACAAGGCTGTCAAGGCGTAGCGCTATGTTCGATCGTCGCCCGAGCTTGACAGCGACAGGGGTTGTCTGGTAACAGTAGGGCAACATCGCGCTGTCAGGAGGGAACACATGCAAATCGCCGACATCACCTGCTATCCGGTTTGGGCCGGGCATCGGAACTTTTTATTCGTCGTGGTGGATACGGATGACGGGCTCTATGGCGTGGGGGAATCCGGGTTGACGGGGCGCGAGCTGGCCGTCATGGGCGCCATCGAGCATCTCAAGCCGCTGTTGGTCGGCCAGGACGCCATGCGCACCGAGCACATCTGGCAGATGCTCTCACGGGGTGGGTTCTTTCCCCACGGCAAGATCCTGGGCAGCGCCATCGCCGCCATAGATATCGCCCTGTGGGATCTCAAGGGCAAGGCCCTGGGGCTGCCGGTATACGATCTCTTGGGCGGTCGCGTGCGCGACAAGGTGGTCTGCTACTGCCATCTGGCCGGCGGGCACGGCGCAGATAGCGAGCCCCTGGTGCAGGATGCGCTGGCCAAGACCGCCGAGGGTTGGAAGTTCTTGCGCTGGGGCCTGCCCAACGAGGGCGGGCTGCTGCACCCGGGGCGCGCCATCCGCCAAACCGTGGAGCAGTTTGCCGCCATCCGCCAGGCCGTGGGCGAGACCCCCGAACTGTGCTTTGACGTACACACCCGCCTCTCGCCGCCGGAGGCCATTGCCCTCTGCCGCGACGTGTTGCCCTATCGCCCCTATTTCATCGAGGACCCCATCCGCTCCGAGAGCCCGCAGGCGTTCCACCTCCTGCGCAGCAAGATCGAGGCGCCCTTGGCGGCCGGCGAGCAGTTCGCCAGCAAGTGGGCTTTCCGCGAACTGATTGACCATGATCTGATTGATTATGCGCGTATTGATCTGTGCATCGCCGCTGGCCTGACGGAGGGCCGCAAGATCGCCGGTTGGTGCGAGGGGCATTATATCGATGTGGCGGTACACAACCCGCTGGGGCCCGTGGCGACGGCGGCCTGCCTGCAATTCAACCTGAGCATCCCCAACTTTGCCGTGCAAGAGCAGCCGCGCAAGCCGGGCGCCATGTTGACGGATGTGGTGCGCAACCAGCCGGTATGGGAGGATGGCTATCTGTTGGCGCCCACGGCCCCTGGGCTGGGCATCGAGTTCGACCGTGAGGCCGCGCTGGCGCACCCGTTCCAGATGGCCGAGCTGCCGCATTTGCGCCGACAAGATGGCAGCGTAACCAATTGGTGAGCAAGAGCCGAGAGGCCAGGCCCCGCGCTGAGGGCAGGAGGTGCGAGCAATGAGCTGGTGGCTATGGATCATTGTGGCGCTGGCTGTATATCTGCTGCTGAGCATGACGCCCTGGATCGTGCTGCAACTGGCCATCTGGCGCATTCGCAGGCGGTTGCCCTTTATGGCCGAGGAGACGCGCCAGATCGAGCGTCTGATGGCGGTGGAGGCGGAACATGCGGAGCGCTGGCCCGAACGCCCCCGCCCCGGCCGCTACCAGCAGGTGGATCGGCGAGCCCTGGAGCAGTTGGTACGGATGCGGGTCATCATCAGCCAGGCCAACGACCTCTGGCCTGCTGTGGCGGACTATTGCCCAGATCAGCTCAACCCCCTGCAGATGCTCGCCTTGGGGGCCTGGCGCCCCCTGTGGGAGGCATTGCGCACCTGGCGCAACAAGCGTCGCCTGAACGCCCTGCTGGACGAGGGCGACGAGGCGATCGGCGCGCTGCTGGAGCAGTGGACCGAGGCGCAGAGCATCCCCGGGCGCATCCAGGCCGAGCTATCCGACGCGCGGGCCGAGGCGCGCCGCTTGCGGGCGCTCTGGGAGGGTGAGAGCGAGGCCGGCACGCAGAGCATCCAGGCCCTGGGGGATGCCCTGGCTCTGCTGGAACGCGCCCTGGGCGAGGCACTGGATGAGATGCGCGCGGCCGATGCCGGCCAGATCGCGGCTACGGCGCTCCAATCCGAGGCCCAGCTTGCCCAGGCCGCCGAGACGTTGCAGACCCTGGAGCGCGAGCTGGACCAGGTGATCCAGGGGCGCAAGCGCGCCGAGGAGAGCCTGGCGCGGGCCGATGCCGGCTTGCGCGCCCTGAAAGAGCGTTGGCGGGGATTACAGGCGCAAGGGGCGCGAGACCCGGCCATTGCCCAGCGCCTCGCCGAGTTCGATGCTCTGTCGAGCGGCCTGGCGCTGGCGGCGCAAGCGGCCACACCCGACGCCCACGGCCAGGTGCTCGCCGATATGGAGGCATTCTACGCGCTGGAAAAGACCCTGGGCGAGCAGTTGGATACATTGCAGGAGATCATGCGCCGCAGCCACGAGGCGCTCGAGGGCGATGTGGGCGCTCTGGCCTCGGCGCAGCAGGTGTGCGACGCCTTGCGGGCCGATGGCGCGTTCGAGCCCGATGTCAGCGAGAGCCTGGTGGCGCAGGCGCAAGAGATCTATGCCCAGGCCGAGGAGCAGCAAGCACTGGGTACGTTGCACGGCTACCAGACCGCCATCTCGCTGGCCGAGCAGGCCCGGCAAGCTGTGCGCGAGGCCGCCGAGCGCGCCGAGGCCGCGACGCAAGATCTGGCGCAGATCGTCGCCGACCAGCAACAGGCCGCGCCCGAGATCCGCCAGGCGCTGAACGAGCGGGCGCAGGGCGTGAGCGACGCGCTGCGCTACTATGCGAGTCACTGGGATGGCTCGTGCGAGGCCAGGGTACAGCGGATCAACGCCTTGCTGGAGCAAGCGGAGCAGGCTTGGGCAGGGTTGCCCGCCCCGCTGCTGAGGGGCGGCGCGCCCAAGCAGTCCGAATTGGCGGGCGCACGTGAGGGCCTCCAGGCGGTCACGGCAGCCACGCGCCGCGTGCGCCAATTGGTCGAGGAGCTGGAGGGGCGCCTGGCCAGGGTGAGCGCCCAGCGCAAGGCCCTGGAGGCCGGGCTGGCCGAGCTGGACGAGGGGCTCTGCCCGCGCCTGGCCACGGCCCGCGAGGCCATGTTGCCCGAGTTGCGCGACCGCTATGAGGCGTGGCTGGCGCGCTTTGAGGCCCGCCGCCCCGAGTTCCGGGATGTGGCGCGGATCAACTATGACGAGGCAGCCGATCACTGGCTGCCGGAGGAGCTGGGCCAGGCCCGCGAGATCCTGGCCGCCCACGAGGAGGACGTTGCGCGCTATCAGAAGCTGTTGCAGGAGGCCCGCAGAGGTCTCGAAAGAGAGTGGCAACGCCTGCAAAAGCTGGACCCAATGCAGATGCCGCTGCCCGAAGAGGACCTGGAGCGTCTGAACGCCGACTATGACGCCTGGCAGGCCGAGGCCGAGACGCGCGGCGACGATCCCGCCGCCATGTCCGAGCTGGTCAGCCGGCGAGCGGCCGGGCTGGAGCGGCGCATCGAGGCGGCGCGCCGCCAGATCAACGAGGGGCGTCAGGCCCTGGCGACGCTGGACCGCCAGTTCGAGCAGCAGGCCCAGGCCCTGCAAAAGAGCCGCGCTACGATCCGCGCCCTGGTGCAGGATTCCCAGTGGCGCCAGATTGACTGGGACCTGGCGGATGGCGAGCCCCTGGTGCAGCGCGCCGTCACGTATCAGGCGGCGAGCCGCGAGGCCGAGTTGCTGGACGAGGCGGTCAACCAGATGCGTCGCGCCGTGAACACGGCCCAAGAGGCGTTGCAGGCCTATCAGGGGATGGAACAGCAGCTTCGCACCGCCCAAGACGGGCTCAACCGCGAGTTTCGGGCGGCCACAGCCGACCTGGACCGCGCGCAACGCCAGGCGGGCCAACTGCGCGTCCAGGGCCCTTCTGAGGCCCTACGCGCCCTGGAGGAGCACTGCGCCTCGGCCACCAGCCTGATCAGCATGGCCCAGAGGGCGGCTACATTTGAGGATGCCCTGCGCTACCTGCGCGATGCGCAAGACAGGCTGGCCAGGGGCTAACGCGCTTCCCCGGGCGCGCGCCACACCGGCACCAGCATGACCCACTGCTCGGGGGCTGAGCGGACGGCCTCCTCGATCAGTGTCAATACGCGCCGCGTGTTGTGCTCGATGTCCTCTTGGCGATCCCCTGTGCGCTCCATCTCGATTGGGGGCGACAGGTAGAGTTGGTAGCGTCCGTCCGGTTGGCGGAGGCAATAGGCGACGATCAAGCGCGCTCCCGTCTGGAGCGCCAGGCGAATATGCCCCCGTGGCACCGGAGCGGGGGCGCCAAAAAAGAGGGTTGGCTCGTCATCATACGTGGCGGGGCGATCCACGCCGGTGATGGCCACGCCCCCTTGCTTGAGGTAGCGCATCGCCGCCCGCAGCGAGTTGACCGAGATGGGTGTCACCACGATCCCGCGCTGGCGCCGCATGGTGTTGATCACCCTGTCGCCGCGATCGGGTGTGGCCAGGCTGAGGGCGAGCAACTCGAACCCCTGGGCCACGAACCACTGGGCAGCCAGGTCAAAGTTGCTCAAATGGGGCCCCACGATGATGGTGCCCCGCTCATCTGTCATCATCTCTCTTGCGGCGGCCCACTCGTCAGGGTCGTATTGGAGGATGTCGTTCGAGCGCAGGTCCTTGGGCCGAAAGTGAAACATATCAAAGTAGCAGCAGCCGGCCTGCTCGACGGCAACCTGGGCCAGGTCATCCAGCATGGCATCATCGGCCTCGGGCAGGACGTGGGAGAGGTTCTCTCGCAGAATGCAGAACATATCATAGCGGTTGCGGCGCATCCAACGGGCGATCCGGCGCGCCAGCCAATAGCCAAAGCGCCGGGGCATGGTGCGCGCGATCAACATGCCGAGCATCAGGCCCGGCGGGCTGCCGAGGATATCCTGGACTTTCACGAATCGCCCTGGGCCCGGGGAGGTCGGCTCTTGGCCTGCAACCAGGCGAACGATTCCACGATCACCGGCAGCCCGCGCGTGATGCAAAAGGCGACGGCGATCCAGCTCAGGATGCGAAAGACCATCCACACGATGTTGGCCGATCCCTCGGCCACGGTTCCGCGCGATACATAGGCCATCAGCGCGTGGGTGAGGGCCAACCCGGCAAAGGCAAAGAGCTTGACGATGCCATAGCTGCTGCGCATCCAGGGGCTACCCACGATCCAACTTCCGATGCGGGTCTGCGTGGCCGTAAAGGGCGTCTGCCCCTCGCCCACATGTACGGAGCGCAGCGCATCCACGATGATGCCCCGCAGGATAAAGATGATCGGCACCGCCACCGAGACCAGCCCCAGGTGGGCATAGACCACCCACATCACCTGCTCTACAGAGCGATCCGCCATGATATCCAGGACGCTGCCCAGCAAAGAGACCTCGTTGCGGGCGCGCGCCACCAGGCCATCCAGGCTATCCATGCCGATCAAGAGCCCCAGCAGCGCCACGCTGATGAGGCGCGCCACAGGGCTGGGCATGTAGAGCAGCAGGATGATCAGGATGAGCAGCGGAAAGCGGGCGATGGTGATCAGGTTGGCCATCTGTTCTCCTTGCACAGCCGGCGTACGTCGGCGCTCACGGCAGCTCTCGTTGCTTCTCGGCCTGGGTGCGCGCCATCGCGGCGGTCTCATCCGACCTGGCATGGGCCGCACCGGATGTCAGGTGTTCCCAGTGGATGTCATGGTCCCCCATGACCTCGGCCAGCTCTTGCCATAACTCACGGTTCTTGACGGGTTGGCCCGCGCTGGTGCGCCAACCGTTGCGCTCCCACCCGGCCAGCCAGCGGGTGGCGCCCTCCAGGACGTACGTGGAGGGCGTGTGAATGGTCACGCTGGAGCGCACGGGCAGCGCCTGTAACCCGGCGATAACGGCCCACAGCTCCATCTGGTTGCCCGTTGCCAGGGGCCAGCCCCCGGCGCGCTCGGTCGTCTTGCCATCGGCGGCGACGATCAGCGCCGCATAGCCCGCAGGCCCGCCTGCATCGCCCAGGGCGCAGCCCCGGCAATAGACCTCGTAACGAGGCAATTCGAGGGCAGGCGGCGCAGGTCGCCGGGGCTCACTGGCCGCCTGCGCCTGCTCCGATGCCTGCCGGCGCCGGGCCGTCCGCGCGCGGCGCGCCTCGGTGGCCAGCGTATCGGCGCGTTCGTTCCAGCGATGCCCCCGATGGCCGCGCACCCAGTGCCAGCGTGCCGTATGGCGCTCGGCTTGGGCCAGCAGGGCCTTCCAGAGGTCCACATTCTCTACCGGACTGCCGTTGGCCCGCACCCAGTTGCGCCGCACCCAGCCGGGTATCCATTCGGTTATGCCGCGCCGCAGGTATTGGGAATCGGTGTATAGGTCCACCTCGCAAGCCTGCTTCAGGTGGGCCAGGGCCTCGATGGCAGCCGTCAGCTCCATGCGGTTGTTGGTGGTGCGGCGCTCATAGCCCGATAGCTCGGTGAGATGCGGCCCGCTCTTCAACACGGCTCCCCAGCCCCCAGGCCCCGGGTTGGGGTCGCAGCCGCCATCGGTATAGATCTCGACGCTTGGGCGCTCCTGGCGGGGCGGCATGGCACTCCTTCCTGTCGCTCGCTGGTGCGAGGACAGTATAAGGGGGCTGTTCGTATGACACAAATGCCGAGCAGCGCCGAACCGTAGCGCGTCTAGATCGCCATCACCTGAGCCAGGGGCAGGGCGCCCAGGTCTATGGTCTTGGTGCGGCCCGCGATCTGTTCTAGCGGTGTGAGAGCGATCTGGCCGCTGCGCAGGCCCACGAGCACGCCGCTGCGCCCGGCCTCAAGAGCCCGAATCGCGCCGGCGCCCAGCCGGGAGGCCAACAGCCGATCCGAAGCGGTGGGGGCGGCCCCCCGCTGCACATGGCCAAGGATCGTCACCCGCAGACTGAACCCGGTCTCCTCGCGGTGCTCCTCGAAATAGCGCACCAACTCCTGGGCCGGATAGCGCGCGCCTTCGGCTACTACGGCCAGGGCGTGGCTCTTGCCCCGCGCATAGGCCGCGCGTAGCTCGGCGGCGATCTCTTGGGGGGTGAGCTCTTGCTCGGGGAGCGAGACCACCTCGGCGCCGCCGGCGATGCCTGCCATCAGCGCTACATAACCGCAATCGCGCCCCATCGTCTCGACCAAAAAGGCGCGCCGGTGCGAGGCGGCGGTCACTTTGAGACGGTCTATGGCCTCTAGCGCCACGTTGATGGCCGTATCGGCGCCGATGGTGATATCGGTGCCCTCCAGGTCGTTGTCAATGGTCGAGGCCACGCCCACCACAGGGTAGCCCATCTCCAGCAGGGCGTGGGCGCCCGATTGGGAGCCGTTGCCTCCGATGACGACCAGGGCGCCGATCTGGCGCGCGCGCAGGTGGTCCAGGGCTCGCTCGCGGCCAGCACGCTGGTGGAACTCGTCGCAGCGGGCGCTGCCCAAGAACGTGCCGCCGCGCCGCAGGATGCCGCTCACATCACGGGCGGCCAGGAGCGTCATCTCGTCAGCGAGCAGACCCGCATAGCCGTTCTGCACGCCATAGACCTGCATGTCGGCGGCGATGCCGGCGCGCACGATGGCCCGCACGGCAGCATTCATGCCTGGGGCGTCGCCCCCACTGGTGAGCACCGCGATTCGCTGCATTTCTCCTGCCTCAGCACGTCGGTTGCGTCTGCTGGGGCCATTTTAGCACCGGGGGGCGCTCTGTCAATCCCGCAGGGCAAACGCACTTTGAAGGGTATCTTGAACAGATGGGCACTGTCCAAGCCCGTAATGGAAGACCATGCTTTGATTCGGACCGCAAGCGTCCGCTCTTGCCGAAAAAGCCCTCACCCCGCCGTCGCAAGCTCCGGCGACCCTCTCCCGCGCGCGGGAGAGGGTGCGGCCCGTCTGCGGGTCGCGGGTGAGGGCCAGAAGACCGCAAGCGTCCGCGGTATAGAAGCGGGCGAACTCAATGCGTTTGCCCTGATCCCGCGCGCGACCACGCTCAATAACAGGACAATTCGATTCTACCGAGCAGACGTGGTATACTTTCGGCGGAGGTTTGACATATATGCTCAAATCCAAGATCTATATCCAGTCCTGGCTTCCGGTAATCTTGGTTGCCGGATTGTTGCTGTTTCAGATCTTTTCTCCCGCCCGCCCGATCATGTTCATCCTGGTCGTGCTCGCGGGATTGTTGCTGGTGTCGTATCTTTGGGTGCGCTCCCTGGGGGCGGGCGTATCGGTGGTGCGCAAACGGCGCTATGGATGGGCCCAGGTCGGTGACGTGTTGCAGGAGCGCTGGGTGATGCACAACGACTCGCGGGTGCCCGTGCTCTGGGCCGAGATCCGGGAGTATAGCAACCTGGTGGGGTACGATGCGAGCCGGGCCGTCGGGCTGAGCGCCCGATCCTCCCACGCCTGGACGGCGCAGGGCGTCTGCCAGATGCGGGGTATCTTTACCCTGGGGCCATTGTTGGTCACGATGGGCGATCCCTTTGGCTTTTTCCGCGTCGAGCTGCGCGACGAGGCGACTGATACCTTTGTCGTGTACCCGATGGTGGCGCCCTTGCCCCAGTTGGTACAGCCTCGGGGCATGGCCCAGGGCAACTCGCGCACCTCGGTGCGCAGCCTCAATGTCACCACCAACGTCTCCTCGATCCGCAACTATGCCCCTGGCGATGCCCTCAAGCGCATCCACTGGCGCTCTACTGCCAGGCGCTCGCTGCCCGGGCAGGAGAGCCTGTATGTCAAAGAGTTCGACCTGGAGCCGGCCGGCGATGTGTGGATCATCGTGGATATGGATCGTGGCGTACACGCCGGGCGTGGGCCTCGCTCCACCCAGGAATACGCCGTCAACCTGGCGGCCTCGCTGGCCAACCAGATGCTGCGGGCGAACCGGGCCGTGGGCCTGGCCACCCACAACGACGAGCCGATCCTGATCTCGCCGCAAAAGGGGCACCAACAGCTCTGGGAGTTGCTCCAGGTGCTGGCCGGGGTCTATGCCGTCTCCGAGGTCTCGATCAGCGACCTGCTGCGGCTGTGTGCGCCCGCCCTGAACCGCAACATTACCGTGGTGGTGATCACGCCCTCTTGCGATGCCGCCTGGCTACACGACCTGGCCACGCTGATGGCCCACGGCGTACACACCAGCGCGCTGCTGCTGGATGCAGAGAGCTTTGGCGGAACGAACGGCATGGAGGGCATGCACGGAGCGCTGGCCGACCTGGGCGTCGAGTCGTACATCATCGGCAGAAGTTTTCGCTTTGAGCCCGTCGGCAAGCGCGAGAGCCAGGAGCCCGAGTTCCGCGTGCTGGGCACCGGCCGGGTGGTGACGGTCCCCTCGCGTGAGGATGCCGAGTGGGTGCCTGTGGGGATCTCAGAAAGGGCGCGCCGATGACCGCCTCCTCCTGGACGATCAAGAGCCAGTCGGCGCGTTCGGGCTGGCTGCTGTATACCCTGCTGTTTGTGGCGGCGGCGTGCCTGCCGCTCTCCATCACCGATAGCCATTGGCTGCCCGGGGCAGAACGCCTGCTATATGTGGTGTTCTGGTCGCTGCTGGCGGGCATCATCTTGGGGCGCTCTCGGTTTCCGGGCTGGCTGATGTGGGTGGTGGGCATGGGGGTGGGGCTCACCTATAGCGTCCAGTTCGCGCTTCGCTTGCTGCCCTCGCTGAGCATGTTTCTGGCGGATCTTTGGTCCGCTCTCTCCTGGACATGGCAGGCGATCTTTCAGCGCGCCTGGACGGCCCCGTTTCCGACCCTGCACGCCCTTGTTCAGATAGCCACCGAGCTGCGCCTGGCCACACAAGCGGTAAGCGGATGGCTGGCCGCTGCCAGCGCCGGCGTCGTCAGCGATGATATCACCGTCCTTTGGCTGCTGGTATCCTTTATCGTCTGGGCCGTCTGCTGGTATGCGGCCTATGAGATGATGCGCACCCAACGGGCGTTGATCGCGCTGCTGCCTCTGGGCATCGCTATCATCTCCAACGTAGCCGTCACCTTTATCGGATCTGGCTATGTGCACATTTTCGCGGCGCTCATGCTCGTGATCCTGGTGTATACCAATGTGAATCGGCTGGAACGCATCTGGGAGCGCCTGGGGGTGGACTTTAACGCCGAGTTGCGGCGCGATACCCTGGTCGCAGGGGCGGCCATCTCGGCTGTGGTGCTGGTGTTCGCGCTGATCGTTCCCTATACCACCTACAATCGCGCCGTGGACTTTTTCTGGGAGAACTATGGCACCAGACTGCAGCGCTTTTATGATCGCCTGGATCGCGCCTTTGCGGGGCGCGATCCCGTTCCCGATTCACCCGACGCCTTTCAGGAGCAGATCATCCGGGGGCTTTTGCCCCACGATGTGGGGCTGAGTGGAGACCTGCCCGATAGCATGGTCATGCTGGTGCAGATCAGCGATCCCCCGCCGCCTCCGCCCCATGTGGTCGAACAGATCATCCTGGCCGAGGCGCTAGACCCGCGTCGCCTGGTGGAACGGCGCTATTGGCGGCAGCGCACCTATGATGTCTATACGGGCTATGGCTGGGATACGAGCGAGCGCAACGTCGCCGAGCTGGCGGCGCAAGAGCCCTGGCAAGAGCCCGATTATCCGCATACGGTGGTCACCCAGACCTACACCCTGTTGCTGCCGCACAGCAATATCGTGTTTGCCATCAATGCCCCGACGGTCGCGGATCATGACTACCGGGTGCTTTATCGGGGCGAGGATGATCTCGTGGCCCTCTCGCTGGATCAGCCCCGATACACGGTGGTATCCTACGCGCCCCAGCCAGAGACCGATGATCTCTTGGCCGCTGAGGGCGAGTATCCGCCCGAAATCGCGGAACGGTATCTGGCGCTGCCCGAGATCCCGCGGCGCGTGCAGGACCTGGCCTGGGAGATTGTGAACGCCGCGGGCGCCGAAACGCGCTATGACAAGGCGCGCGCCATCGAGCTCTATCTGCGGCGCTTTGTGTACGATCTCGATGTGCCGTCGCCGCCGTTGGATCGGGACATCACCGACTATTTCCTGTTTGATGCGCAACGCGGCTTTTGCGACTATTCCGCCAGCGCGATGGTGGTCATGTTGCGCTCGGTGGGCGTGGCCGCCCGCTATGCCTCCGGTTACGGTATGGGCCAGTATGATTATGCCCAGGAAGCCTGGGTGGTGACCGGCCTCAACGCCCACGCCTGGGCCGAGGTGTATTTTCCTGGGCTGGGCTGGATCGAATTCGAGCCGACCCCCACCGAGCTGCCCCGCGAGTTTGTGGGCACGCCGGCGTCCTTCCGGCCACAGCAGCTACCCGAGCTGCCCGTGCGCCAGGAGACAGCGCCGGAGAGCAATGAGCAGCTCTTGTGGGTCGGAATGATCGCGTTGGGGCTGGTGCTGGCGGTGGTGCTCGTGTGGGCGCGGGTGTTCCGGCGGCGCCAGGATATGGGGCCGCGCGAGCAGGTGCGGCGTGTCTATGATCGCCTGCTGGAGCGCGCGCGTTGGCTGAACCTGGAGCCGCGCGATGGCCAAACCCCGCAAGAGTACCTGCGCTACTTGACAGGCGAGATCTCCGTGCGCGGCCCGTATGGCCATACGCTGGACGATCTCCGGCTGATCGGCGATGCCTACATGCGGGCGCGCTATAGCCAGGCGGAGATCACGGATGAGGAGGGGCGCCGCGTGCAAGAGGCGTGGGGCAGGTTGCGGGGGGTGCTGGCGCGGATGATCTTGGCGCGGCGGCCAGAGCGCCGCCTGGCCGCCTAGAACGCTGGTCAAGTAGACAGGGTGCTTGCTGAACGGGCAAAAAGGCCAAGCGCTGCCGGAACTGCCCTCACCCTCACGAAACTCGTCTCAGCACGAGTTTCGCTACCCCCTCTCCCGTAGCTACGGGAGAGGGGATGCTGGCACGTTTGTTGCGCATTACGATCGCGGGGTGAGGGCGCGCTGTGCCTGGCTCTTGCCTAGTCGCCAAAGGCGGCGTCAAAGGCCAGCTCCGAGGCTGGGAAATCTACCTTGCGCACGAACGCGGCTGCCTCTGCGGCGCCGAACTCGCGATCCATCCCCGAATCCTCCCATTCGACCGAGAGCGGCCCCTGGTAGTTGATCCGGTTCAGCTCGCGCATGATCGGCTCGAAATCCACGCCGCCGTGGCCCAGGGAACGGAAATCCCAACCGCGATTGACAGAGCCGAACCCAAGGTGCGAGCCCAGGATGCCCGAGTAGCCATCCAGGGTGACGGCGGCATCCTTCATGTGCACATGATAGATGCGATCCGGGAACTCTTGGAGGAACCGCGCCGGGTTGACCCCCTGCCAGAGCAGGTGGCTCGGATCAAAGTTGAACCCAAAGGCCTCGCGGCGGCCCAGCGCCTCTAGGGCGAGCTTGGCCGTCACGATGTCATAGGCGATCTCCGTGGGGTGTACTTCCAGGCCGAACTTGACGCCCATCTCGTCGAACACGTCCAGGATCGGGTTCCAGCGGGCGGCGAAATCGGCAAAGCCGGCCTCGACCGTCTCTGGGCCGGTGGGCGGGAAAAAGTAGAGATACTTCCAGATGCTGGAGCCGGTAAAGCCATTGACCACGCTGACGCCAAAGGCCTTGGCGGCGCGGGCGGTGTTGGCCACCTCTTGGGCGGCCCGCTGGCGCACGCCTTCCGGATCGCCATCGCCCCAAACGTAGGGCGGCAGGATGGACTTGTGGCGTCCGTCAATGGGATCGTCGCACACGCACTGGCCCACCAGGTGGGTGCTGATGGCCCAGCAATTCAGGCCAAACTTTTTCAGGATGTCCCAGCGCGACTGGAGATAGCCGTCCTCCGAGAGGGCGCGGTCCACCTCGAAATGGTCGCCCCAGCAGGCCAACTCCAGGCCATTGTAGCCCCAGGAGGCCGCCTTTTCGGCAAGGGTTTCCAGCGGGAGATCGGCCCACTGGCCGGTAAAGAGCGTGACTGGTCTCGGCATGTCGTGTTCTCCTTTGTGAATCTGCTCAGGTTGGTCGGGTGTGGCGGCCTACACCTGAAAGTCAAAGGGCGTCCACTTGGCGTCCGACGCGCTGCTCTCGACCACCTTGTGGATAAAGTAGACGCCGCGCGCTCCCTCGACGGGGCCGGGAAAGTCCAGGGCGATCTCGCTGGGCGCGACGCCTGAGAGCCTGGCGCGGATGGCGTCGGTCAAGTTCTTGTAGATGTTGCCGAACGCCTCGAAATAGCCCTCCGGGTGGCCGGTGGGCAGGCGCGTGGCCGCCGCCGCCGCCGCGACGTTATAGCCGTTGCCCCGCTTGTAGACCTGCTCCGGGCCGTCGTTGCTATAGATGTGCAGATAGTTGGGGTTCTCCTGCACCCAGGATAGCGCCGCCTTGGTGCCCCAGACGCGGATGCGCAGGTTGTTCTCTTCGCCCACCGAGATCTGCGAGGCGGTCAGGATGCCCTTGGCGCCGTTGGTGAATTGCAGCAGCACGTCGCCATCGTCATCCAGCAGGCGGCCGGGGACAAAGATGGAGAGGTTGGCGCAGATGGCCGCAAGCTCCAGGCCCGTGATGTACGAGGCCAGGTTCTCGGCGTGGGAGCCGATATCGCCGATGCAGCCGGCAATGCCCGAGCGGGCCGGGTCGGTGCGCCAGGCGGCCTGCTTGTTGCTGGCATCGGTGGCCTCTGACAGCCAGCCCTGGGGGTACTCGACGATCACCTTGCGGATCTCGCCCAACTCGCCGTTCTGGATCATCGCCCGGGCCTGCTTGACCATCGGATAGCCGGTATAGTTGTACGTCACGGCAAAAAAGACGCCGCTCTCACGCACGACCTTGACGATATCCATGGCCTGCTCGACGGTGTGGCAGAGCGGCTTGTCGCAGGCGACATTGAACCCTGCCCTGGCAAAGGCGATGGAGACAGGATAGTGCATGTGGTTCGGCGTCACTACAGAGACAAAGTCGAGGCGCCGATCCTCAGGCATCTTGCTCTCAGCCTCGAGCATCTCTTCCCAGGTGCCATAGATGCGGTCTTCTGGCACATAGAGATCGAGCCCGGAGGCGCGGCTCTTTTCGGGGGTTGAGCTAAAGGCTCCTGCCACCAGCTCGACGCCGCCATCCAGCATGGCGGCCCGGCGATGCACGGCGCCGATAAAGGCGTCGCGGCCTCCGCCCACCATGCCCATGCGCAGTTTGCGGGGGAACCGCTCCTGCACTGCTCCAGCAGTCGAACTGCCCAATGCGTCACCCATGGCATGCTCCTTTCACATTACGCTGAACGAACTCTGTTCCCCCGGCCTGCTCGTCGCCGGGGCAGCCAATGCTGTTCTATAGCCCATTGTGCACAGGCAGGGGGCGCCTGTCAAGACAATCTTGCGCTTTGGTCTGCTCGAAAACTGGAGACCATCCTAGCCGCTGGCCGCAAGCCGGATGCACGCGCCCCTGACCAGCAAAAACCCGGCGGCGTTGCCAGGCGCAGGGCACACACCCCGGAGCGCGGACGCCCCGTCCGCAAACGAAACTACGTTTCGTCGCGGGCCGGGAGGCCCGCCCTCCATGCGTTGCCTATCATGCCCGACAGACCTTGGCGCCTTACACCAATTGTCCATCCTCCCGCAGCATCTGCCGCAAGGCGCCCACGTCCACCTGGGTGGGCGCGCAGCCCTGCTGCACGGCCAGGGCGGCAGCCGTGCCGGCGGCCTGGCCGATGGCGATGCAGGTGCCCATCACCCGCGCCCCCGCCATGCCCTCATGGGTGGCCGAGATGCAGCGCCCCGCCGCCAGCAGGTTGGGCACCGAGACCGAGAGCAGGCTGCGATAGGGGATATCGTACCAGTCGCCCGGGGGCGGATAGAGCTCGGCGCGGGCGCGCATCTGCTCGTGCTGGCTGGCCCAGTGGGGGCAGTCCGCGCCCTCGGGGCATTCGATAGTGCAGAGATGCACGGGGTAGGTGCGCCCCAGGGGGCAGTGGATATCGATCCACCAGGAGCCCCTGGCGATGGCATCCTCAAACTTGGCCCCCTGATGGATATCCTCGCCCGTCAGGGCATAGGGCCCCACGATCTGGCGGCTCTCGCGCGGCCCCACCTGGGGCGAGGTCTGTTGCACGTAACAGTTCTCAAAGCCGGGGACGTTGGCCCGCAGATAGCGCACCAGCTCCCACACATCGCGCCGCACAGAGAGCTCGGCCTGGGTGAGATCGCCCGCCAGGTCCGAATCGCCGCCGTAGCGGGTCATGTTGGCGGCGGTGTGGTCGGTGTGGTGGCTGTTGCGGGCCAGAAAGCGGGCGTTGTAAAAGTGAAAACGCCCGTCCTCCATCTCGTGCTCGATGCGTTGCAGCAGCGCCTCGGCCTGCTCGTCGCTCAGTCGCTCAAAGCCCGCCAGATGGAAAAAGGAGCCCATCGCCTCGCCACGCCCGTCGAAATCGCGCCCGTGGGTGATGGGCGCGCCGGCCCGGTAGGCCACATCGGCGTCACCGGTGGCGTCAATGAACACCTTGCCCTGCACGGCGTGCCGCCCCGATTTGCTCTCGACGATGATGGCCTCGATGTGCTCGTTGTTGCGGATCACGTCGCTGACCAGGGTGTGCAGCATCACCTCCACGCCCGCCTCCTGCATCATCTCGTCCAGGACGATCTTGAGGGCCTCGGCGTCAAAGCGCACGCCCCACTCTTGCAGCGCCTCCTCCCAAGCCGGGGCGCCGCCCAGGGCGTGCATGCGCTGGGTGATCTCGCGCAGGATGCCCTGCACGATGGGGGTGTGGCTCTCGTGGGCGGTGTGGCCGAGGATGGGGGCGATCAGGCCCGCCGTGGCCAGCCCGCCCATAAAGCCATAGCGCTCGATCAGCAGCGTGCGGGCGCCCCGGCGGGCTGCGGCGATGGCGGCGGCAAAGCCGCCCGGCCCCCCGCCGCAGACGACCACGTCGGCCTCGGCCACGATGGGGATCTGGCGTTCCGGTTCGGTGATGGTGAGCATCCGCGCCCCCTCATACGTCATTGGATGATGGTAGTCGGTCGGTGTCCTGTCGGCGGCTAGCCGCCGTGGGCCTGGGCCCAGATCCCTTGCACATGGTCGGCCAGGGTCTGCATGGATTCGGCAAAACTGGCGCCGGTGATGCGCACGCCGGGCAGATCGCCAAAGCCCTCCGGCGCGACGCCATCGGGCTCGTAGGCCTGCCGGAAGTAGGGCACCCGCAGTAGGCGCTCCAGCACCTCGGCGGGCACCGGCTGCTCGATGGTGGGCTCTAGCTCGCGCCCGGCATAGGTCTCGATAAAGCTGGCCAGGATGTTGGGAAAGATGGTCATCACCGTGCGGCCGCCGGCCACCTGGGCCAGGTGCCAGATCTGGGTCTCGCCATCCACCGTGGGCCCCATGCGCATAGAGGCCATCAGCAGCATCGTCTCCAGGCCGCGCTCGCGCAGGATGCGGTAGGTCTGGCGGGCCACCGCCACGCCGGCCCAGCGGCGGTCCACTTCGGATAGCTCGATGCCCAGCTCGCGGGCCTGCTCGGCAAAGGGCGGGGCATCCTCCATGCGGCCCAGCATCATGGTGGCCACGGAGCGTGCGCCGGTCATATCCACGCCCTGGGCGCGAGCGGCGGCAAAGCCATCGCGGGCGGCCTCGGCCACGGCCAGGATCTGAGCCACGCTAAAGCAGAGGGTGGCATTGGTCGAGATGCCCATGCCGGAGAGGATGCGTATGCCCTCGATGCCCTCGCGGGTGCCGGGCATTTTGATCATCACGTTGGGGTGCACGGCGTGCAGCCATTGCCCCTGGGCCACCATGGCGCCGGTGTTCATCAGGCTGCGGGGGTCTACCTGGCCGCAGATGTGGCCATAGCGCCCGCCGGACTCGTCCCACAGGGGGGCCAGCCGGTGCGCGCCGCGCCGCAGCACCTCCTCATAGGTGTTCCAAAGCAACTCGTGGGCGGAGGCGGCCCGGGGCGCTTGCGCCGCGATCCAGGCGTCCCATTCGGCGGCGTTGTCCTGGATGGCCTGGAGCGCCAGGGGTGGGTTGGTGGTGCAGCCGCGAAACACGCGGGCCAGCGACTCGAACCCGCCCAGATCTTCGAGCGCCGCCAACAGATCGGGGCGCCCGGCCCAGGCCCGCCGGCAATCGGCGCGCCAAGCGTCAAAAATGAGCGGCGACGAATCCCACCAGATCTCGGTATCGGGGTGTAACTCGGCCAGGCGTCGGATGGCGGATGATGTAGGCATGGTCGTGAGCTCCCTTGTGTTGCGTGGCGTCGGGCTGCTTTGCCCGGCGCGTGGCCGCTAGGCTCGCGGCGTATAGTCGCCCTGAATGATCCACTTGTAGGTGGTCAGCTCTTGCAGGCCCATCGGCCCGCGTGCGTGCATGCGCTGGGTCGAGATGGCCACCTCGGCCCCCAGGCCGAACTGGCCGCCATCGGTAAAGCGGGTGCTGGCATTGACATACACCGCTGCCGAGTCCACCGCGTCGAGAAAGCGCATGGCGTTGCCATAGTCGTCGGTCAGGATGCCGTCCGAATGGTTGGTGCCGTAGGTCCGAATGTGCTGGATCGCCTCATCCAGCGAGTCCACCACCTTGACAGAAAGGACCAGCGAGAGAAACTCATGGCCATAATCCTCGGGGGCAGCGGGGGCCACCAGCGCTGCATCGTATGAGGTCCCTTGCAGCGTCGCCAGCGAGGCCTCGTCGCACAGCACCCGGACGCCCGCTGCGTTCAGGTCGGCCACCATGGCAGGCACAAATGCAGCGGCGCTGCTGCGGTGTACCAGCACCGTATCCAGGGCGTTGCAGACCGAGGGGGCCTGAATCTTGGCGTTCTTGATCACCGGCAGGCTGCGCGCCTGGTCTGCCGAGGCATCCACGTACAGGTGGCAGACGCCGATGCCGCCATAGACCACGGGCATGCGGGCGTGCTGGCGCACCAGGGCTTGCAGGCCGGGCCCGCCCCGGGGGATCACCAGGTCAATCAGATCGTCCATGCCCAGCAGCTCGAGCACCAAGGCGCGGTCGGTAGAGATGATCAGTTGCACCGCGTCCTCGGGGATGCCCACGGCGGCGCAGGCGGCGCGGATCAGGTCCACCAACACGACGTTGGTGCGCAGGCTCTCGCGGCCCCCACGCATGATGACGCTGTTGCCCGTCTTGATGCCCAGGGCGCCGATATCCACGGTGACGTTGGGGCGCGATTCGAAAATGACGCCGATGACGCCCAGGGGCACCCGCTTTTTGGCGATCTGCAGGCCGTTGGCCAGGGTCTTGCCGTCAAAGAGTTGGCCCAGGGGATCGGGCAAGGCCGCCACATCCCGGCAGCCGTCAATCATGGCCTGCAAGCGCCCAGGGTTCAGGGTGGAGCGATCCACCAGGGCGGGGGCGATCCCTGCCTCCAGCGCCTCGGCGACGTCGGCGCGGTTGGCCTCCCAGAGGGGCTCGCCCACCTGCTCCAGGCAGGCGGCGATCTCGTGCAGGGCGGCGTTGCGCACCCGGCTGGGCAGCAGGGCCAACTGTCGCCCCGCCTCGCGGGCCTGGAGAGCCATCGCGCGGATATCTAGCGTCATAGTCGTCACCTCCCTGGCCCCTGGTCGTTTGCGGCTAGATCAGGGCCATGTTGTTGCGGTGGATGAACTCGGGGCCATAGTCATAGCCCAGGATATCGGCCGCCTGGGCCGAGCGCTGGCCCAGGATCTTGCACAAGTCTGAGGCGTCATAGTTGGCCAGGCCCCGGGCGATTTCGCGGCCCTGCTCGTCGCGCACCGAGATGACCTCGCCCCGGCCAAAGGCGCCCTCCACCCGCAGGAT
The DNA here is from genome assembly GCA_964482225.1 of uncultured Anaerolineales bacterium. Taxonomy (GTDB): domain Bacteria; phylum Chloroflexota; class Anaerolineae; order UBA1429; family UBA1429; genus UBA1429. The sequence goes on along the minus strand of CAYZWT010000016.1, from coordinate 12,458 downwards.
GCCCACGGGCAGCAGGCTGCGCCCACGTTCCACAATGGCTGCGCGGGCGCCCGCGTCCACGATCACACTGCCCGAGGTGACCGATTGGGCCAGCAGCCAGCGCTTGCGCCCCTCGGCGGGGGTGATGCTGGCCGGGAACCAAGTGGCCGGCGCCGTCTGCGCCCAGATGCCAAACAGGACGTTCTCGCGGCTGCCGTTGGCGATGGCGACGGCGGTGCCGCTGTGCATGGCCATATCGGCGGCCACGATCTTGGTGTACATGCCGCCGCTGCCCATGCCTGAGCGTGAGCCCTGGGCGAGATGGTATATGCTAGGCTCGATGACGGGCACCTGCTCGATTAGCCGCGCCTCCGCATCCACCCGGGGGTCCGCCGTGTACAGTCCGTCGGTGTCGGTCAGCAGGATCAGCAGATCGGCCTCGATCAGGTTGGCGACCATGGCCGCCAGGCTGTCGTTCTCGCCCACCTTGATCTCGTCGGTGGCGACGGCGTCATTCTCGTTGATGATGGGCACGATGCCGCCTTGCAGCAGCGCGGCAAAGGTATCGCGCACGTTCAGGTAACGCTGGCGATCCTCGATATCCTGGCGCGTGAGCAGCACCTGGGCCACCACCAGGCCATAGAGCTCGAAATACTGCTCCCAGAGGCGCATCAGGCGGCCCTGGCCCACGGCGGCCAGCATCTGCTTGAAGGGGATGCTCTTGTGGCCACGCGGAAAATTCAGGTGCTCACGCCCGGCCTGCTGCGCGCCCGAGGTGACCAGCACCACGGCGGCGCCGGCGCGGCGCAGGGCGTCGATCTGGCGCGCCAAGTCCACCATGCGGGGCGGGCTCAAGCGGTCGGTGCCCGCCGTGAGGGTGCTGGTGCCCACTTTGACCACCACCCGCCGCCAGCGCCCCGGCTCCAATGTCGCATTCGTCAACGTCAAAACTCGCACCCCCTCCTTGGCTGCACGTGATTATAACATGGGGCGGCAAACGTACAAGTACAAACAGGCGCGCGAGTGCGCTCCCATCGGTTTTGTCTCCTGGGCAGGCATGTTATACTTGGCGCTGGCTCATAGTCGAAGATGATCGGTCAAGGAGTGGTCCCCTGAAAGAGCGATGGCTACGGCTGTGGCGCAAGCTGCCCCGGCCCCGGACGACCCAGGAGCGCAATATCTACCTGCTGTATGGCGAGGTGGTCTTGGCTTCCGTTTTGGCCGCTGCCGGGGCGTTCAATGCCACCTACATCCTGCGCTGGGGCGGCTCGCGCACCCTGGTGGGCCTGCTCTCCTCGCTGCCCGCGCTGATCGCCGTGTTCCTGTTCATGCCTGCCGCGCGCATCCTGGAGCGCCAGCGCCGCTATGGCCCTTTTGTGGTGTGGAGTCTGTTCGGCTCGCGCATCGGCTATCTCTTGCTCGCCTTGATGCCGATGGTCATGCGCCGCTGGGTTCCCGAGGCCACAGCGTTCACCCTGATCGCCATGTCGGCGCCGGCGGTGCTCTTTGCCACCGGCTGGAACCCGCTGCTGGCCGACGTGGTGCCCGAGAATGTGCGCGCCACCGTCTTTTCCTGGCGCAGCATCCTCAGCAGTGGCACCATCGCGCTCTTGACCTACGGGGCGGGGCTGTGGCTGGATCGCAGCGCGTTCCCCGGCAACTATCAATGGCTGTACGCGGTGGGGCTGGCGGGCGGCCTGCTGAGCGTCTATCTGGTGGCGCGCATCCAGATCCCCGATACCGAGCCGGCCCAGATACCCCTGTTGCACCGCAAGGTCTCGCTGCTGGAGGGTGTGCGCCAGGGGCTGGGGGAGCGCCCCCAGTTCGGGCGGCTCACCATCAATACCCTGGTGTTCAACCTGGGGGCCTGGATGCTGGGGCCGCTCTATATCATCTTTTTCGTCCAAGAGCTGGGGGCGGCGGATAGCTGGGTGGGCCTGTATACCACCGTGATCCATGTGGCCATCATGGCCGGGTATTGGGCCTGGCGCCGCATCTCGATCCGCATGGGCGATTTCCCCAGCCTGTTGGTGGCTCTGCCCATCGTGACGGCCTTTCCCTTTCTTGTCACCCTGCTGCCCAACCTCTCGATGATCCTGGTGATCGGGCTGCTGATCCACCTGTTCGTGCCGGGGGTGGACCTGAACCACAGCCTGATCTTTATGGCGCGGGTGCCGCCCAGCCGCCGCCATACCAGCATCGCCTTTTACAGCGTGGTGATGAACCTGGGGGCCTTTGTGTGCCCCATCGCGGGGGTGGCGCTGGCGGGCGTCATTGGCATCCGCTGGACCCTGGTGGTGGGCGGCCTGCTGCGGGCGCTAGGGGTGATCCTGTTCTATCGCTATCCCATGGACGACCGGCGCCCCGATCTGGTCGCCCTGGGCGGCGCCCTGCGAGACCTGCTCCCGCGCCGACGTTGACGCATACATGCCACTCACACACAGGAGTACCCATGACGAACCAGAGTTCCGATGCCGAGGCCAAGCGCGTCCTGGTGATCGCGGCGCATCCCGATGATCCCGAGTTTGGGTGCGCGGGCACCATCGCCAAGTGGGCGGATCAGGGCCAGGAGGTGCACTATGCGCTGCTGACCAGCGGCGACCAGGGCAACCGCGATCGCTCGGTGCACCCCAGCGAGATGGCCTATCTGCGCGAAGCGGAGCAGCGCGCCGCCGCCCAGGTGCTGGGCGTGCGCAGCGTCGAGTTTCTGCGCTATCCCGATGGCCTGGTGGAGAACACCATCGAGCTGCGCCGCCGGCTGTGCGGCCTGATCCGGCGGCACCGGCCCCACGCGGTGGTCGCCATCGATCCCTGGCGACCCTACCAGCTTCACCCGGATCACCGGGCGGCCGGTTTCGGCGCGCTGGATGCGGCGAGGGGCTCACACTCGTGGAATCTGTTCCCGGAGCAACTGACCGGCCTGGAGCCCTGGCGCGTGCAAGAGGTCTATCTCTTTTGGACGGGGGCGCCCGACCATTGGGAGGATGTGACGGACTATATGGAGCGCCGCATCGAGGCGCTCTTTTGCCATGCCAGCCAGATGCGCGACCGGGCGTCCGCCTTTGAACAACGCCTGCGCGAGACGGCCCGCGCAGCGGGCGAGGCCCAGGGCTATGCCTATGCCGAGGCGTTCAAGCGGCTGGTCACGGGCTGAGCGCAAAGAAACGGGGCGATGGGTCATCCCATCGCCCCGTCGAGGTTCGTAACGGGTATCTAGCCCAAGGGCTCCAGGACAAAGCGCTCGATCTCGGCCTCCAGGCGCACGCTATCCAGCCATTCGACAAAGGCCTGCTGCTGGAACTGGGTCAAAAAGTAGGGGTCTAGCTCATGGGGCCCCTTTTCCAGCACCTGGATGATGTGCAGGCCATAGTCGCTGGTGACGATGCCGCTGATCTCGCCCGCTTCCAGGGCAAAAGCGACGTCCTCGAAGGCGGGCACCATGACGCCGCGCGGGAACCAGCCCAGGTCGCCTGCCTGCTGGGCGCTATAGGTGTCCTCTGAATAGGTGGTGGCCAGCCCACCAAAGTCGTCCCCCTCCGCCAGCCGCTCCAGGATCTCTTGGGCCAGCGCCTCGTCATTTACCAGGATGTGGCGGGCGTGTACCTGGTCTACCACCGTCTCGATGTTGGCGCCCTGCAGGTCCATCAGGTACTGGGTGAGCAACGATTGGCGGATGATGCGCTCAAACGCCTCGTCGGAGAGCTCCAAGGTCTCCTGGTACTCTTCCCAGGTCGCGTATCCGGCCCCCTCGATGATGCTCTGCTGCACCTCGCGCATGAACCCGGCCACTTCGACCTCGTCCAGGTATACGCCCTGCGCCTCGGCCTGCTGGGCCATCAGCTCCAGCTCGATGAGCTGCTCCAAGACCTGGGACTCGACATCTCGCAGCAGAGGCTCGATGCCCTCTTCGGCCCAATCGATCATGTATTGGCTGGCCAGGCTATCCAGGCGCAGGCGTAGGAACTCGGTGTACTCTGACAAGGGGATGCCCACGCCGTTGACTTGGGCCACCAGGTCGCCCTCGGCGGGCAGATCAATGAGGGTGAGGGCCTGGTCAATGGCGGGCTTGCGCTCCTTGGCGAGATCTGCCTCGCTGGGGAACTGCACGGCAGGGGTGGGCCCGACCAGCGCCGGCGTCTCCTCGATGGTCGCGGCCTCGACGGTCGGGATGGCCGTTTCCTCAGCAGCGGATTGTTCGATAGTGGCCTCTGGCGTTGGCGCGGCCTTGGGCGCGCAGGCCGTTAGTGTGACAAGCAGGACGCACATGAGGCACAGGCGCAAGAGCAACGTTCGGTTCATGATCTTCCTCTCGATAAAGGCGCGGGCGGCAGGCCCGACAGAAGGCGTTGGCAGCATCATAGCACCGACGAGAGCGAGCGCCAAGTGTGGCGACGCCATCGCTGGCGTCGGGTTGGCCGGGCGGCGGCCAGGCGCTATAATGGGCCCAATATCGTTGCGCCCTGAGGGAGAGTCTGCCATGCGCCAATCTGCCGGCCCGGAACGGGTGGATACACTGTTGACTGGCGGCGTCGTCATCACCATGGACGCCGAGCGCCATCTCTACCGGCCCGGCGCCGTGGCGCTGCGGGGCCGTGACATTGTGGCCGTGGGCCCAGAGTCCGAGATCGCGGCGCGGTTCCAGGCGGAGGAGACCGTGCGCTGCGATGGCGACCTGATCCTGCCCGGCCTGATCAACGCCCATACCCACATGCCCATGAGCCTGCTGCGCGGTCTGGCCGATGACCTGCGCCTGGATGTCTGGCTCTATGGCTATATCCTGCCGGTGGAGCGCGAGTTTGCGACGCCCGAGTTCTCTTTCCTGGGCACCACCCTCTCCTGCGCCGAGATGCTGCGCGGCGGCGCCACCACCTTTGTGGACATGTACTATCACGAGGAGGAGGTGGCCTGGGCCGCCGCAGAGGCGGGCATGCGCGGCATCTGCGGCGAGACGGTGACCAAGTTCCCCACCCCCGACGCGGGCAGCTATGAGGATGGCCTGCGCTACTGCCACGATTTCCTCTCCCATTGGCAGGATCACGAGTTGATCGTGGCGGCGCCCGCGCCCCACTCGATCTATATGACCACGCCCGAGATTCTGGAGGCGACCACGGCCCTGGCGCGCCGCTTTGGGGTTCCACAGCTCACCCACGTGGCCGAGACCCAGGATGAGGTGGACGCCCTGCTGGCCAGCTCGGCGCTCAGGCCGGTGCGCTGGCTGGAGGAGCATGGCATCCTGGAGCATCCGCTGGTGGCCGCCCACTGTGTGCATGTGAACAGCGAAGAAATCCAGTTGATGGCCCGCTATGGCGTGGGGGCGGTGCACTGCCCCACCAGCAACCTCAAGCTGGCCAGCGGCATCGCGCCGGTGGCCGAGATGCTGCGGCGCGGGGTGCGCCTGGGGCTGGGCGCCGATGGCTGCGCCAGCAACAACGACCTGAACATGTTCGAGGAGATGCGGCTGGCGGCGCTGCTGCCCAAGGCCATGACGGGCAACCCGGTGGCGGTCCCCGCCATGGAGGCCCTGGCCATGGCGACCATCTATGGCGCCCGGGCCATCGGCCTGGACCACCTGATCGGCTCGCTGGAGCCCGGCAAGCGCGCCGATCTGATCGTCGTGCACGGCGAGGGCTTGCACCAGATGCCCGCCTTTGAGACCACCGCTACCAACGCCTACTCGCGGGTGGTCTATACCACCCAGGCGAGCGACGTGCGGCATGTGTGGGTCAATGGGCGCCAGTTGTTGCGTGAGGGCCAACTCACCACCATAGACGCGGCCCAGGTGTTGGAGCGCGCGTCGGATCTGGCGCGGCGCATTACCCGGTTCTTTGTGCAGCGTGAGGGGAGCATCCTGGACAAGTTGGTGGATATCGCGCCGCTGGAGCAGGGCGAGACCTTTGAGGTGCAGGCCAAGGGGGCGCTGCGCGACCCCGATGCCTTTCACAGGGGTCTGGAGCACCCCGAGGTGCACCAGATCGCCCACACCTCGCGCGAGCAATACGACACCTATTTCATCTTTGACCACCACGATCCCCAGCGGCTGCGCTATCGCGAGGATCAGGTGATCCGGGCCGATGGCTCGGTGGAGCCGATCTACAACCTAACCCTGACGGGCCCGGCCAAAGAGGCCGAATACCAGCATAGCGTGGTGCTCAGCCGCGCGCGCTTTACCGCCGAGGCCGACCGCAGCCTGCGCTTTTACTGCGAGTATTTCAAGCCGGAGCGGATCGTCGAGATCGGCAAGCACCGCGAACGCTACCACATCCGCTACAAGGGACTGGACTTTGCCGTGAACCTGGATCAGATCCACAGCCCGCAGCCCGCCGGGCCATTCGTCGAGATCAAGAGCCGCACCTGGTCGCAGCGCGATGCGGTGCTCAAGGCAGAGCTGATCGGCGACCTGCTGGCCATCCTGGGGGCGCACCCGGAGGACATGCTGCCCAACGACTATGCGGATCTGTTCAATTCGGGGCCGGGGTGCGGTCCCGAGGCTTGACGCCGGGGGGCGCCCCGTGTAGAGTGGCTGCGTTCTGTGCGCGAGCGTATGACAAGGAGGCAGAGGGATGAGCGTCCGTGATCTAGATGCGCTGCGCCGCCTGGCCCTCGATGTCCGTATCGAGATCGTCAGGATGATGGGCCCCAACAAGGCCCACCACTTTGGCGGTTCGCTCTCGGCGACCGACATTGTGACGGCGCTCTATTTCGGCAAGATGCGCTACGATCCTGCGCGGCCCGATTGGCCGGAGCGCGACCGTTTCATCATGAGCAAGGGGCACTGTGTGCCCGCCCAGTATGCGGCGTTGGCCATGCTTGGCGTGTTCCCCAAGGAGGAGCTGGCCACCCTCAAGCGCCTGGGCGCGCGCTTGCAGGGGCACCCGGCGGCGCACCTGTTGCCGGGCATCGAGGGCTGCACCGGCTCTCTGGGGCAGGGGCTCTCCTTCGGCAATGGCATGGCCCTGGCGGGGCGTATGCAGGGGCTCGCGTTCGATGTCTACTGCCTGATGGGCGATGGCGAGACCCAGGAGGGCCAGGTGTGGGAGGCGGTGCGCACCACGGCGGCCCAGTGCCTGGGCAACGTGACGGCCATCATTGACGCCAACGGCCTCAAGGCCATGGACCGCTCCTATTGCGGCAAAGAGATGGCGGGGTTGGCCCGCAAGTTCGACGCCTTTGGCTGGCGCACCTGCGAGGTGGACGGCCACGATATGGGCGCCCTGATGCAGGCCCTGGATTGGGCCTCCGATGGCGGCGAGGCGCCCTCGGCCATCATCGCCGAGACGGTCAAAGGCAAGGGCATCTCGTTCATCGAGGATCGGCCCGAGTTTCACAATGCGGCGCTCACGCCCGAGCAGATCGCCCAGGCCCTGGCGGAGCTAGAGGCCCGGCGCGCCGAGATGGGGGAGGTGTAGGATGGCGACCAAACGCGAGACGCGACATGCCTATGGCGAGGCGCTGCTGCGCGCGGGCGAGCTCTACCGCCAGATCACCGTGCTGGACGCCGATCTCTACAAGTCCACCCGCAGCGACCTCTTTCGGGATCGCTTTGGCGAGCGGTTCCTGGATATCGGCATCTCGGAGATGGACATGGTCAGCACGGCGGCGGGCCTGGCTGCCACCGGCATGATCCCTTATGCCAACTCGTTCGCCATGTTCATCACGGCCCACTGCTACGACCAGATCCGCATCCAGATCTGCTATCCGAACCTGCATGTGATCCTGGCGGGCTCTAGCGCCGGGCTCACCCAGGGGCCCGATGGCGCCAGCCACCAGGCGTTGGAGGATATCGCCCTGATGCGGGCGCTGCCCAACATGCGCGTGCTGGTGCCGGCGGATGGCGTCGAGACCGAGGCCATGACCCTGGCGGCAGCCCAGGAGATTGACGGCCCCATCTACCTGCGGCTGGGCCGCTATCCCGTGCCCGACCTGTTCGATAGTTCCTACCGCTACGAGCTGGGCCGCGCGCCCTGGCTGGCCCAGGGCCACGATGTCACCCTGATCGCCTGCGGCCACATGGTCAGCGCCGCCCTGGATGCGCGGGCGCTGCTGGCCGAGCGAGGTATCTCGGCGGGCGTGGTCAACATGTCCACGATCAAACCCCTGGACGAGGGGGCGGTGGCTGCCGCGATGCAGGCGGCGCCCCTGGTGGTCACCATCGAGGAGCACAGCATCCTGGGCGGGCTGGGCGGCGCCGTGGCCGAGGTGATGGCCGAGGCGGGCGGCGGCGCGCGGCTGCTGCGCCTGGGCACGCGAGATCGCTTTGGCGAATCGGCCACCGCCGACGAGCTGCTGGAAAAGCACGGCCTGACGCCTCCGGGCATCGCCGCGTCGGTGGCCCAGGCCCTGGGGCGCTAGGGAGCGTGAGAACGTTCGAACGTTCTCACGTTCACACGATGGGCGTCACTGCAAAAGATGGGGCCGGAAGGATGCCGGGAAACCAATGAAACACATCGTCAGCATCAGCCTGGGTAGCCGCTCGCGCGACTATCGCATCGAGATCGAGCTGATGGGCGAGCAGTTGCTCATCGAGCGGATCGGCGTGGATGGCGACACGGCCGAGGCCCTGCGCCTGTATCGCGAGTATGATGGCCGCGTGGATTGCTTTGGCATCGGCGGGGCCACCCTGAGCATCTCGGCCGGGCGCGCCAGCTATGAGCTTTCCCATGTGCGGCGGCTGATGCAGGCCGTGCGCCAGACCCCCTATGTGGATGGCGCTGGCTTTCGGGACGTGGTGGAGCGGCAGATGGCCCAGGCCATCGAGGCCGAGATCGCCGAGGCTGTGAACCCGCGCACCGCCCTGATCACCTGCGCCGCCGACCGGCTGGCCATGGCCCTGTCGTTCGAGGAGCTGGGCTATGAGCTGATCTTGGGCGACCTGGCCTTTTCTTTGGGGGTGCCCCTGGCGCTGCACAGCATGGCGGCCTTGCAGCGCTTGATGGCCGTGCTGGGGCCCCTCTTTCGGCATATGCCCATGCGCTGGCTGTATCCAACAGGGCAAAAAGAGGATCACACCGAGCCCCGCTTTCCGGCTTGGTTCGCCCGCGCGGGCGTCATCGCCGGAGACTGTAACTATATCCGGCGGCACATGCCCCAGGACATGGCAGGCAAGATCATCGCCACCAACACCACCACCGAGCTGGATGTGCGGCTCTTTCGCGAGCGGGGCGTGACCTATCTGGTGACCAGCACGCCCCGCCTGGGTACCCGCTCCTTTGGCACCAACGTCATGGAGGCGACGCTGGTGGCCCTGGCGGGCAAGGGTCGCGCCCTGGAGCCGCACGAGGTGCAAGAGATGGTGACGCTGCTGGGCTGGCATCCCAACATCGAGCGCCTCAACTGAGCGATCCGCGCGCGTCGCCCTCCGTCCCCGCTTTGCCAGCCGCTGCTGCCGGTGCTACACTACCCATAACGCTGGCGTTCGAGCCTATGGGAAGACATAAAGGATGGCTCTGCCGATGACCTCGCAGGCGATCTACAACCGCTGGCGCAGCCAGACATTCGATGACCTCTTGGGGCAGGAGCACATCACCGGCACGCTGCGCAACCAGATTCGCGCCGGGCGCATCGGCCATGCCTACCTGTTCACAGGGGTGCGGGGCACCGGCAAGACCTCGACGGCTCGCATCCTGGCCAAGGCCGTCAACTGCATCGGCGAGACCGATGATCCCCCCTGCAACGTATGCCGCCGCTGCACAAGCATCACGGCGGGGCGCTCGTTGGATCTGATCGAGATAGACGGTGCCTCGAACCGGGGCATTGACGAGATCCGCGAGCTGCGCGAGCGGGTCGGTTTTGTGCCCCAGGATGCGCGCTTCAAGGTCTATGTCATTGACGAAGTGCACATGCTGACCCGCGAGGCGTTCAACGGTCTGCTCAAGACCCTGGAAGAGCCCCCCCAGCATGTGATCTTTGTGCTTTGCACCACCGAGGCCTATCGCCTGCCCGATACCATTCTCTCGCGCTGCCAGCGTTTTGACTTTCGGCGGGCGACGGTGGAGGTTGTGGCGCAGAAACTCGCACACATCTGCGCATCCGAGGGCATCGAGGCAACCCCCGAGGCGCTGGACTATATCGCGCGGCGGGGCGCGGGCAGCTTTCGAGACGCCGAGAGCCTACTGGATCAAGTGGCGGCCTACACCGGCGAGCGGGTGGACCTGGCCTTTGTGCAACGGGTGTTGGGCGCAGCCTCGGCTGAGGCGGTGACGCAACTCATTGCCGCCATGGTGCGCGGCGATGCGGCCCTGGGGCTCAGCCTGATCAACCTTGCCATGGACCAGGGCGCCGACCCGCGCCAGCTTTTGGGCGAGATCCTGGATCAGCTCAGGGCCATGCTGCTGATGCGGGTGGGCAGCCATGATCAGCTTGCGACGTTGGCGCCCGAGACGGTCGAGGCCCTGAGCGCCTTGTTGCGCGAGGAGGGCTTTGCCCCGTCGCTGCTGATCAAGGCCATTCGCGTGTTTCAGGTTGCCGGCCAGGAGCTGCGCAACGCCGTGCGCCTGCAACTGCCCCTGGAATTGGCCCTGGTAGAGGTGGTGGTGGAACGGGGCGACGCTGAGGCCCGGCCTGCCGAGCTGTCACAGACTCCGGCGCCAGAGACATTTGCCCGCAGCGAGGAGCGGCCGGCTAGTGGTGGCGCCCCCGTGGCGCGAACGCAGGGGGGGGCGCCTGCATCGCTGCGTCCGCAAGAGGCGCGGGGTAATGTCGCGCCCGACGCAGCCGAGACGGCAGGGCCGGGGCAAGCGCACCTGGTGGAGGCCGAGCCAGAAGCGGCCCCAGCGGTCGCCAGCGCCACGTCTGCGCCCCAGCTCACCCTGGATTGGGTGCGCGGCAAGTGGCGCCAGGTTGTGAGCAAGGTCAACACGCGCAACCCTTCCGCCGGGGCGACATTGGCGCTGGCCCACCCCCTGCGGGTGCGAGATGGCGTCGTCACCATCGGATGCGGCAAGCCGTTCGAACGCGATACCCTGGCCGACACCAAGCGCAGCACCCTGATCGAAGAGGTGATGGCCGAGGTGCTTGGGGTGCGATGCCGGATCGAGTGCGTGGTGGCGCCGCCGCCAGAGGCGCCCGCAGGGTCAGCGAATATGGGCCCGGCGCCTGACGAGCACCTGTTCTCGGCGGCCGATCGTCAGGAACAGCGTGCGCAAGAGTTGCGGAGTCACCCTGCGGTCAAGGCGTTGGAACAGCGCGGCGGGCAGGTGACCCGTGTCGAGTTGAGTGAGGACGAGGATCAGCCCTAACGGAGGGAGGAACGCCGTGGCCAGCAAAGGAAAGCGAAGGTTCAACGCGCCCCGTGGGCCTGCGCGCGGGGGCGATATGATGAAGCAGATCGAGGCGCTGCAGAGCCAGATGGCCGAGGCGCAGGCCAGCCTGGAGCAGGAGGTTGTGACCGCCAGCGTGGGCGGCGGCGCGGTATCTATCGAGATGACCGGCGCCCAGGAGGTGAGGGCGATCACCATTCGCCCTGAAGTAGTGGACCCGGACGATGTGGAGATGCTGCAAGACCTGATCCTGGCGGCTTTTGCCGAGGCCCAGCAAAAGGTCGCGCAACTGACCCAGGAGCGCATGAGTCCCTTTACCGCCGGGCTGGACATTCCGGGGCTGCTGTAATGACGACAGCCATGCCCAAGGCGGTGGGGCGCCTCATCGAGGGCTTGAGCCGGCTCCCGGGCATTGGCCCCAAGACGGCCTCGCGGCTGACCTACTATCTGCTGCGTGCGGGCCAGGGCGAGGCCGAGGCGCTGGCCGAGGCATTGGCGGCCCTGCACCAGGAGACGGTTCTGTGTTCCGTGTGCTGCAACATCAGCGAGAGCGATCCCTGCGCCGTATGCGCAGACCCGCAGCGCACCCGCGAGACGGTCTGCGTGGTGGAAGAACCGCTGGATGTGGTCGCCATCGAGAACACCGGCAGCTTCAAGGGCGTGTACCATGTGCTCCATGGGCACATCTCGCCCATGGAGCGCATCGGGCCGGATGAGTTGCGCATCCAACAGTTGATGCGACGACTGCATGGCGGGGGCGTGAGCGAAGTGATCGTGGCCACCAACCCGACCCTGGAGGGCGACGCCACGGCGATCTACTTGGCGCGGCTGATCCAGCCTCTGGGTGTGACGGTGACCCGCCTGGCGCTGGGGCTCCCGCGCGGCGGCGATCTGGAATATGCCGACCGCATGACCCTGGCCGAGGCGATAGCCGGCAGACGTCGAATTTGAGCTTTTGACAGGTTCGGGGCGATAGTGTAGAATCCTCCCTCGTTGCCCTGCGGATCGGGCGGCGCCGAAGAGACTCGGATCGCCAGAGATTGCGCGGGCAGGCCCGGAGAGGATTGACAAACCAGGCAAGGCGTGACATAATGTATGTCGTAGAGAAGGGCGTGAGCCCCTCCAGGGCCGATTTGACAGGCCCATCGCTCTATGGCACACTAGATGTCCCTCTGAGGGGAGCGGGCAGGGCCGCTAGGCAAGCGCGAGAGCCGATTTGACACG
>CAYZWT010000015.1:0-90065 GCA_964482225.1 uncultured Anaerolineales bacterium | reverse complement strand
AACCCCTGGCCTCATCAGTGCGATTGATGCGCTCTCCCAGCTGAGCTACAGCCCCGAACACAGGCGAGAGTATAGGTCGAACGGGCGGGGCTGTCAAGTCGCGGCAGGGCTCGCGGCTCGTGTTTTTCCGTTGACGCAGCCCCACCCCCGCGCTAGAATGACCCCGCAACGAGAGGCGCACCACATTGCCAGAGGAAGGGAGGCCCTACGCATGCGGCTGGATTACAAGCGGACCCTGCTGATCGGCTTTGGCTTTTTTGGCACCAGCGTCATGTGGAAGCTGTACAATGATTACGTCCCGATCTTTTTGCAGATCGGCAACCCCCTGTTCGAGGGCGGGGCGAGCGCCCAGGCCAGCGGCTTTGGCCTGGGGCCCGGCCTCACCGGGTTCATCATGACCCTGGATAATATCGTGGCGCTGTTCCTGCTGCCGCTGATCGGCATATGGAGCGACCGTATCTGGAACCCCAAGCTGGGCGGGCGGCGCAAGCCGTTCATCGTCACGCTGGCGCCCGTCTCTATCGTGGCGTTCGTCCTGATCCCCTTTGTGGTGCGCATGATCCCCGCCGAGCTGAGCGGCCTGACCAACCAACTGCGCCAGCCCTTGGCCCTGTTCATCGTCACTGTGGGGGTGTTCATTACCGCCATGGCGAGTTTTCGCACGCCCGTCATCGCCCTGATGCCCGATCTGACGCCCTCGCCACTGCGCAGCCAGGCCAATGGCATCATCAACCTGATGGGCGGCCTGGGCGGCGTGATCATCACTCTGGTGGGCGCCTATCTCTACAGCCTGAATATCGCCCTGCCCTTTATCGTGAGCGGGGTGCTGATGGCGGCAGCCGTGTTGATGCTGGTCTTTTTCGTGCGCGAGCCCAGGGAGCTGGAGGGCGGCGAGACCCGCGAGGAGGAGCAGACCCTCAACGCCCTGCAGCATGTGCGCCGCATCGCCCCCGATGTGCGCCGCAGCCTCCTGCTGCTTATGCTCTCGATCTTTTTCTGGTTCGTCGGCTATAACGCCATCGAGACCTTTTTCACCTCCTACGGCGTTACGGTGCTGGGCATTGCCGAAAACCAGGCCTCGTTGCTCTCCAGCATCTCGTACATCACGTTCATCCTGTTCGCCGTGCCCAGCGGCTATCTGGCGGCCCGCATCGGGCGGCGGCGCACCATCACCATCGGGCTGGTAGCCTTTGCCGCCGTGCTGCTGGTGGGTTATTTCATGCCCCGGCTGGCCGTCATCGGCGGGGCGCTGGCCCTGGGCGGCATCGCCTGGAGCCTGGTGAACATCAACAGCCTGCCGATGGTGGTGGATACCTCGCCCACCAACACCAACATCGGCACGTTTACCGGCTTGTACTACCTGGCATCCCAACTGGCCGCCATCGCCGGGCCCACCCTGAACGGCTTCCTGATCGAGCGCACCGGCAACTATGGCCTGACGCTGCTGGTGCCGGTGTTCCTGTTCACGGCGGCGGCCCTGACCATGCAGGGGGTGACGCGCGGCGAGGCGCGGGCGGCGGCATAGGGGTTCGCATCTCAACCCTACATAGAAAAGAGGTACACACCATGTCAACCCTTTCGGCGCAGACCGTATTGCAGTGGGCCATGGAAATCGAGCGCAACGGCGAGGCGTTCTACCGCACCGTGGCCGCCGCCAGCCAGGATCGCGAGGTGCGCAATCTGCTGCAAGACCTGGCGCATCAAGAAGGGCGTCACTATCGCACCTTTGAGCGCATGCTGGCCGATGCCCCCACCGCGCCTGCCGAGGAGGCCGCCGCCGACAACGATCGCGCTTACCTGGAGACGGCGCTGGCGGGCGCTCTGCTGGGGCCGGACAAGGGGCTGGAGCGCGCCCGCCAGGCCCAGACCGAGGAGCAGGCCCTGCGCGCCGCCCTGGCCTTTGAGAAGGACACCTTGCTCTTTTTCTACGAGCTGGCCGAGGCCGTGCCCGAATCCCAGTTGGCCGCCGTGCGCGCCGTGATTGACGAGGAGCGCGATCACCTGCACCAGATCGCCCGCGTGCTCCAGAGCGGCCCCTGGGTGCCATAGGGCGCGCGACTGATATGACGCTCTGATCGCGAGGTGACACATGACCAGAGTAGCGATTGTAGGCGCGGGGCCTGCCGGGCTGTTCGCCGCCTTGGAGCTCGCCCAGGCAGGGCTGGATGTGACCATCCTGGATATGGGCAAGCCCGTGGCCGAGCGCAGCCGAGGCGATGGCTTTGACCTGTTGCACGGCATGGGCGGCTCCGGCACCTTTTCCGATGGCAAGATCAACTTTCACCCCCAGGTGGGTGGCGACCTGAACGAGTTCATGTCGCCCAACCAGGCGTGGGAGTTGGTGGATCACATCGAGGCGATCTTTGGGCGCTATGAGGTCGGGGTGATCGCCACGGACGATGACGACACCCGCGAGCTGGAAAAACAGGCCGCCAAGGCGGGCGTGCGCTTTTTGCCCATCCGCCAGGCCCATGTCGGCTCGGATCACCTGACCGACCTGATGCAGCGTTTCTATGACGACCTGGCGCGCATGGGCGTGCGTTTTCGCTTTGGCGCCCGCGTTGCCGATGTGGTTGCCAAAGAGGGGCGCGTGCGCGGCGTCACGCTGGAGGGGGGCGAGTTCCTGCCCGCCGAGGCCGTGCTGCTGGCCCCCGGACGCGTGGGCAGCGAGTGGATGCGCCGCGTGCTGCAAGGCCACGGCCTCTCGGTGGTCTATAACCCGGTGGATATCGGCGTGCGCGTCGAGGTGCCCGCTATCGTCATGGCAGATGTCATCGCCGTCTGCTACGATCCCAAGTTCTATGTGCGCGCCCCCACCTATGATGACATGGTGCGCACCTTTTGCGTCTCGCCCCACGGCTTTGTGGTCAAAGAGGTCTATGCCGAAGAGGGCGTTGTGGGCGTCAACGGCCACGCCCTCAAGGATCGCAACTCGCAGAACACCAACTTTGCCTTGCTGACCAGCATCAACCTGACCGAGCCGGTAGAGAGCACCACCGCCTATGGCATCTCCATCGCGCGGCTGGCCACCACCATCGGCGGCGGCCGGCCCACCCTGCAAAGCCTGGGCGACCTGCGCCGCCACCGGCGCTCCACCTGGAGCCGCCTCACCAAGAGCCCCGGCGATGTGGTGCCCACCCTGGAGGACGCTACCCCCGGCGATATCTCGATGGCGCTGCCCCATCGCATCGTCACCGACCTGCTGGAGGCGCTGGATATCCTGGCGCGCATCATCCCCGGCCTGGATGCCGACCGCACCCTGCTCTACGCCCCCGAGCTGAAACGCTACGCCAACAAGCCCAAGACCGACAGGCACCTGCAAACCGAGCTGGCCGGGCTGTACGTGGCGGGCGATGGCGCGGGGGTTGCGCGGGGCATTGCCGGGGCAGCGGCCACCGGCGAGATCGCGGCGCGGGGCATCCTGGCGGTGGCCCAGGGGGCCTGAGCGCGCCATGCGCCTGCCAACGCTGATCCCCGGCGCGTTTGTGGCGCGGGACAACCGGTTCCGCGCCACCGTCTTGGTGGGCGGCGCACCGGTGGCCGCCCACGTGCCCACCTCCGGGCGCATGCGCGAGTTGCTCTTGCCGGGCCGCACCGTCTGGCTGAGCCCCCAGCCGCGCCCCGGCCGCAAGACGCCCTACGATCTGGTGCTGGTGGAGCACGAGGGCGCGTTGGTCTCGATAGATTCCCGGCTGCCCAACGCCCTGATGGCCGAGCGCCTGCGCCGCCAGGGGTGGGAGGGGCGCCCCTTGCGCAGCCTCACCCGCGAGGTGCCCCTGGGCGCCAGCCGCCTGGATCTGCTGCTGGAGGATGAGGCGGGCGTGGTCTGGATGGAGGTCAAATCGGTGACCCTGGTGGTGGGTGGCCTGGCCCTGTTCCCCGATGCGCCCACCACCCGGGGCGTGCGCCACCTGGAGGAGCTGATCGCCGTGGCGGCGCGGGGCGGGCGGGCCGCTGTGGCCTTTGTCGCCCAGCGGGCCGACGCCCTGCGTTTCGCCCCCCACAGGGAGGCCGACCCCGCCTTTGCGCAGACCCTCGCCGAGGCCGCCCGTGCGGGCGTGCTCATCCGGGCCTATGCCTGTGAGGTCTCTCGCCAAGAGATCGCCATTGCGCGGACGATACCCGTTGCGCTGCCGTAGAGCGGGATCAGCGCCCCTGCTTCGTTCGCGTATCCGGGATGGTGGTCGTCAGGGCCAGCGCCGTCACGCCGATGGCCAGCGCCAATACAAAGACGGCCGGGTACGAGATGGCCCGCACCGTCCACCCGCCGATAGCCGGGGCCACCATCGCCATCGCCGTGAGGGTGTTGATCAGCCCCACATACAACGGGCGGCGATCCTCCGGGGCATGCTCCAGGACCCAGTTGAAAAAGGGCCAGCCAATCGAGTTCCCGTAGATGCCCAGAAAGAAATAGATCGCCAGAAAGAGGGTTGAGAGGCTGCCGGGGGCCACGGCCTGGAGCGGCCCGGCCAGCAGGGTCAACGCCGGCGGCAGGATGCCCGCCAGCATCACAACGCGCATGTGGGTCAGCGGCCCCCAACGATCCTGGGCCAGGCCCATGAGGGCGCCCGCCGCCATAGAGCCCGCCACCTGGGCCGAGAGGAACAGCCCCGCGGCGGCCATATCGAACCCCAGGTGGCGGGTGGCATAGAGCACATAGAACGCGCTGGCCACGCCGGTAAAGCTCACCAGCACGCGCACGGTCACCACGCGGCGAAAGAGACGGTCGCCCGAGAGGATGCCGGGGATCGAGGCCAGCACCTGGCGCAACGATTGCGCCTCGCTCGCGGGCGCGCCGTCCTCCGGCTCGTGGATGAAAAAGATCGCCAGCGACGCGACGAGAAACACGCCGCCGGCGATGGCAAAGAGCAGGGCATAATCGGTGGGAAAGGCCCAGGGGCTATCGGGGCTGAGAATGTAGCGCACCACGACCCCCGCGCCGATGCCGCCCACGCTGCCGATCACCTGCCCCATGCCCAGCACGCGCCCGCGTCGCCGCAGCGGCAGGCCCTTGGCCACCAGGTCGAACCAGGGCACCGAGGCGCAAGCGTCTCCCACGAAAAAGATGGTGATGCCCAGCAGCGTCACGGCCAGAGTCAGCGCGGGGTTATGAGCGCCCACCAGCCAGACCACCAGGGCCATGAGGAGCAGCACGGGCCGCGAGAGCCACACCGAGCGCACCACCACGGGCTTTTTGCGCGGCAACCGCGCCACCAGGCCGGCGACCAGCAATTGGGGCAGTAGCCAGGCGGCGCTGGAGAGGCCGCTGGCCAGCCCCACGATGATCTCAGAATCGGTCAGCGCCGCCAGAAAGGTCGGCAGCACCGTTGTGGCGCCGATAAAGCTGATGGCGGTATGGAACAGGGCCATATCCACGCCAAAGGCGATGGCGTTGCGGCGATAATACCAGGGCAGCGGCTGCCGCCCTTCCAGGGCCGTATTGGGCTGTTCGCTCATCGCGCTCTCCTTTGCGCCGCCTGGCAGGGCTCAGGCGGGTTCCTCGGTGGGGCGCGGGGCTGCGGCGCGCGTGGAGGGCAGCCCAACCGAGAGGCCCAGCGCCAGCAGGGAAAAAGCGACGGCCAGGCAGAATACCGCCGGATACGAGAGGGTGCTTACCACCCAGCCGCCGAGCACGGGAGCCAGCATGGTGGCCGCGCCCAGGGTGTTCATCAGCCCGATATACAGCGGGCGCTTGGTCTCTTGGGCATACTCGAGGATCCAGTTGAAAAAGGGCCAGCTAAAGCCCCCCATGTACACGCCCAGGACGAGATAGAGTGCCAGATAGACGACGCGCACGGCGGCGGGAGAGATGGCGGCCATAGGCCCTGCCAGCAGCGCCAGCCCAGGCGGCAGCATCGCGACAATGATCTGGATGCGCACATGGGTCAGCGGCCCCCAACGGTTCTGGATATAGCCCAGCAGCAGCCCGGCGGTCACCGACCCGATGACCTGGGCCGAGACGAACAACCCCGTATCGCCCTCGCCAAAGCCCAACATGCGCTGGCCGTAGAGGATGTAAAAGGCGCTGGCAACCCCCACAAACCCCGCCAAGAGCTGCACGCCGATCAGCCGGCGAAAGGGCCGATCCCCGGCCAGGAGCGAGGGCAGAGAGGCCAGCGTCTCGCCCAGGGAGGGCGGGCGTTCGCCCGGCTCGCGCTTGCACTCGGGGTTGCTGATAAAGCTAATGGCCACTGCGGAGAGCATCAGCAGAGCGCCGCCCACGCCAAAGACCACGGCATAGTTCTCCGGGTAGCCCCAGCGGCTGCCCTCGCTGAGCACATAACGCACCAGCGCCCCGGCGCCGATGCCGCCCAGCCCGCCGATGACCTGGCCGCCGCCCACGACGATGCCGCGCCTCTTGGCGGGGATGGTGCGGGCCAGATGGTCGAACCAGGGCACGCTGACCACGGCGTCGGCGGCGAACAGGATGAACAGGAACGAGAGCACCAGGGCCAGGGTAAGCGTGGGCGCGCTGGTGCTGTAACGCCAGACGATAAAGGCCAGCAGCGGCAGGATGGGCCGCGAGGCCCAGGCAGCGCCGACGATCACCGGCTTGCGGTGCGCCAGGCGCGTGACCATGCCCGCGACGAGCAACTGGGGCAGCAGCCAGGCGCCACGGGTGATGCCGCTGCCGATGCCGATCACCATCTCCGAGGCCCCCAGGGTTGCCAGGAAGGCGGGCAGCACCGTGGTTGTGCCGATAAAGGCCATGGCCATGTAGAACAGGGACGAATCGCACATCATGGCGATGGCGTTGCGCCGATAGTTGGGGGTGCTCTCCGGGGCATCTGTCACGTCGCAGCCATCCTTCTTTGCTTCCCAAAAGGGCGCGAGGGCAAGCGCCTGCGCAAGCCAACCCGACGCACTACTCTAGCAGATTCGGGGCGCGGGTCAAACTGCGGCACGTATCTTGGCGTGCGGCGCGCGGTGCGTTTGTGCCACCCCTCTTCTCGTGGTAGAATCGGACATAATCGGTCTTGACTGTGCAACTTGCGATAGCGCCGAGTGGTTTGACTATGTGGCAAACGATCGGGCATGCCTGGGCTGTAGCCTACCTGCAAAGGACACTAGAGACGGGTAGGATCGCCCACGCCACGCTCCTTACCGGCCCCTCTGAGATCGGCAAGACGCATCTGGCCCTCGAATACGCCGCTGCTTTGCAGTGTCGCGCTGGCCAAGAGGGCCCTTGTGGCGTCTGCCGCGATTGCGTCGAGACCCTGGCCGGCGCCCATGCCGACCTGCTCATGGTCGAGCCGGATAACGGCCGGATCAAGATTGACCAGGTGCGACAGGTCCAGCATGAGCTGGCGCTCAGGCCCCACAACAGCCGTTGGCGCATCTGTCTCGTGACCGCATTCGAGACCACCACGACCGAGGCCGCCAACGCCCTGCTCAAGCTCCTGGAAGAGCCCCCCGCCCACGCCGTGCTCCTGCTGACGGCCCTGGATCCGGGCCTGTTGCTGCCCACCATCGTTTCGCGTTGTCGGGTGTTGCCTCTGCGGCCCGTGGCCGCGGGCGAGATCGCCCGGGCATTGGTCGAGCGTTACCAGGCCGACCCGGTGCGGGCGCGTGAGATCGCCCAGCTCTCCGCCGGGCGCGTTGGCTGGGCCATCCGCGCTTGCCAGGAGCCAACCCTGGTAGAGCAGCACGATGCCGATGTGCGGATGATGCTGGAGCTGGTGCCCCAGGGGCCGGCAGCCCGGCTGCAGGCGGCTGAAGAGCTGGCCAAGCGGCCAGATGTGCGCCTGGCGGTGTTCGAGTGGCAGATCGCGTGGCGGGATATCATGCTGCTGGCCGCCGGCTGCCAAGAGCAATTGATCGTCAACCAAAAACAGTTGCCGGCGCTACGCCAACTGGCCCACAAGATCGGGCTGGGGCAGGCGCGCATCGCCGCCTCACGGGCCCAAGAGGTGATCGGGCAGATCGCCCAGAACGTCAACCCGCGCCTGGCCCTGGAAACGATGCTGCTGAGCTGGCGACATAACTGATTCATACCCTGACTGGAGAGAGTATATCGTATGCCAACCATTTGTGGAGTACGTTTTCGCGGAACGGGCAAGGTCTATTTCTTTGACCCTCGCGACCTGGCCCTCGCCGTAGACGATTACGTGATTGTGAACACCTCGCGCGGCGACGAGCTGGCGCAGGTGGCCGCGGCCAACCGCCTGGCAGATGACTCGGAAGTCGTAGGTGAGCTCAAGCCGGTGCTCCGCCGGGCCACCAGCCTCGATCTGCTAGAGGCCGAGCGCTATCGCACCCAAGAGCCCGAAGCCATCGAACGTTGCCAGCAGCAGGTGGACCAGTCTCGCCTGGAGATGAAGGTGGTGGGGGCCGAGTATAGCTATGACGGCGCGCGCCTGACCTTTTTCTTTACCTCGGAAAAGAGAGTGGACTTTCGCAACCTGGTGCGCGAACTGGCCCGCACGTTCAAGGCGCGCATCGAATTGCGGCAGATCGGCGTGCGCGATGAGGCCAAGCTGGTCGGCGGGCTGGGCCCCTGTGGGCGCCCCCTCTGCTGCGCCACCTGGCTCACCCAGTTCACGCCCGTATCCATCCGCATGGCCAAGCAACAGAACTTGCCCCTCAGCCCGATGGAGATCTCGGGCCTGTGCGGGCGCTTGCTCTGTTGCCTTACCTATGAGGATGACTATTACCGTGAGATCAAGGGGCGCTTCCCCCGGGTGGGGCGCACGGTCGAGACCTCTTACGGCCCCGCCAAGGTGATCAAGGTGTGCGTCTTTACCGAAAAGGTGACCCTGCTGCTGGAGGATGGCGCCAAGATCGAGTTGACGGCGGACCAGCTTGCGGGCAACGAGCCGCTGCCGCCCCGCGCCGAGCGCTCCGTGCGCCGCGAGGCCCTGGATGCCACTCTGCGCGCGCAGGAATCCGCCGCGCCGCGCGAGCAGCGGCGCCAGGCAGCCCCGGATAGGCAGCCCAACCAACGCGAAGACAGATCGCCCGAGCCTCAACGCCGGAACTCGCGCCCTGAGCGAGACGGGCCACAGCGAAGACAGCCCCCTGCCGCCGCACAGTCTGCTGGCGAGCAAGGACCTTCCACCGGGGCAGGGCGCCAAGATAGCCCTCCAGGTGAAGGCGAGGCGCAGCGGCCACGGAAGAGGCGCCCTCGTGGCGCGCGGCGCAATAGCAGCCGAGGAGGCAACAGCGGCGGCGAGGGCGCCTGACGCAGCTACGGGCGCATCTGCGAGGCGTGCAACGCCTCAAGCTCGGTGATGCAGGCGCAGGGCAGGGCGGTCTCGCCCAGGGAGAGGGATTCGCCTTCGAGGCCGTGGAAATCGGTGCCGCCAGTGCAGACGAGGCCATGTTCGCGAGCCAGGTAGCAGAGCCGCCGCACCTGGCAGGCGTCATAGTTGCGATAGTACGCTTCCAGGCCCAACAGTCCCTCGGCCACCAGCTCCTCGAGCAGGAATGTGACGCACCACGGGTGGGCCAGCACAGGCAAGCCCCCGGCCTCGTGGATCATCTGGATCGCTTGGGCCGGGGTGGCCTTGAGGCGCGGCAGATAGGCGGCCTGGCCCGGGTTGAGGTAGCGGCCAAAGGCCTCCTCGATGGTCGCCACAAAGCCCCCCTCTACCAGCGCCTGGGCGATGTGCGGGCGGCCCACCACCCCATGCTCGACGGCCGCCGAGATTGTCTCCCATGCCAGGGGCATGCCCATCTCTGCCAGCCGCTCCAGGGTCTTGGCGGCGCGGCGCAGCCGGGCCTGGCCGTATCGGTCGAGCTGTTCGATCAGCGCCGGCGAGGTATGGTCAATATAGTACCCCAGGATGTGGGCCTGCACCCCGTCTTTTTCCGCGCTGATCTCCACCCCAGGAATCACCGTCAGCCCCAATTCGTCAGCGCGAGCCAGCGCCTCGCCCACGCCCGCCACGGTATCGTGGTCGGTAATGGACAGGAGCCGCAGGCCCAGCCGGTGGGCTTGCTCCACTACTTCGCGGGGCGCCAGGGCGCCATCCGAGGCGGTGGTGTGTACGTGCAGATCCACCTTGCCCGTCATCGCGGCTCGACGACAAGTTTGATGGCGGTCCGCTCCTGCTCGGCAATCAGCACATCCGCAAAGGATGGGATGCAGATCACATCCAGGCCATCCAGCGCCAGATAGGAGCGGGCAATGGCGACCGCCTTGACCGCCTGGTTCACAGCGCCCGCGCCAATGGCCTGCACCTCGGCGCGACCATGCTCGCGTACCACGCCTGCGATGGCGCCCGCCACAGCAGTAGACCGGGAGTGCGCTGATACTTTGAGGACTTGCATGGTGCTGACTCCTTTGGCTGTGACACGCAGCCAGATCGGCCGCTCGGCACGATAGCGCACGCCCTCATGGCGTGCGCCGGCACGGCAAGCTGTCCCCACATCCAGGAACGCAGCGAAAGAGGTGCGCCATGCGCGACATCCCCCCGGGCTGGCCCCTACCGCACGTTCTCGGAGCTA
This sequence comes from uncultured Anaerolineales bacterium, assembly GCA_964482225.1. Lineage (GTDB taxonomy): Bacteria > Chloroflexota > Anaerolineae > UBA1429 > UBA1429 > UBA1429. The sequence goes on along the minus strand of CAYZWT010000015.1, from coordinate 79,616 downwards.
TTGCGCGTATTCCGTGGCCCGCGTCTCGCGGATCACGGTAACTTTGATGCGTCCAGGATATTGTAGGCTCTCTTCTACTTTTTTGGCGACATCGCGAGAGAGGCGGATGGCGCCCAGGTCGTCAATCTCTTCCGGCCTGACCATGATGCGAATCTCGCGGCCGGCCTGGATGGCAAAGGACGACTCTACGCCCTCGAACGAGTTGGCCACCTGCTCCAGCGCCTTGATGCGCTTGATATAGTTCTCCAATGACTCGCGGCGCGCGCCTGGGCGGCTGGCCGAGATGGCGTCGGCCACCTGGATCAGCATCGCCTCGATGGAGCACTGCTCCATGTCGCAGTGGTGTGCGCCGATGGCGTTCACGATCTCTTCCGGCATGCCATAGCGCTTGGCGATCTCGGCGCCGATCAGGGCATGGGGGCCATCCACCTCGTGGTCTACGGCCTTGCCCAGATCGTGCAATAGGCCCGCCAGCTTGACTTTTTCCACATCGGCGCCCAGTTCCGCGGCGATCAGCGCAGCAAGCTGGGCGGTCTCGATCGAGTGCCGCAGCACGTTCTGGCCATAGCTGGTGCGATAGTGCAGCCGTCCCAGCAGCCGGATGATCTCTGGCGGCAGGCCATGGATGCCCATGTCCAAAGCCGCTTCCTCGCCCTTTTCGCGGATGGTCTGATCCACCTCGGACTGGGCCTTTTCGACGATGCTCTCGATGCGCCCCGGGTGAATGCGCCCGTCCAGGATCAGCCGCTCGAGGGCCATGCGCGCCACCTCGCGGCGCACCGGGTCAAAGCTAGAGAGGATGACCGTATCAGGCGTGTCATCAATCACCAGGTCCACGCCGGTGATGCTCTCCAATGCGCGGATGTTGCGGCCCCCGCGCCCAATGATGCGGCCCTTCATCTCGTCGTTCGGCAGCTCCACGGTCGAGACGGTGGTCTCGGCCACCTGATCGGTGGCCAGGCGCTGGATGGCGATGGTCACGATCTCGCGGGCGCGTGACTCGGCCTCTTCGTGGGCCTGGCCCTCGATCTCGCGGATGATGCGCGCCGCATCAATGCGGGCTTCTTGCTCGACTTCTTGCAGCAGCAGTTCTTTGGCCTCTTCTTGGGTCAACCCGGAGATGCGCTCCAGCTCGGCCAGGTGTTCCTGCCATGCCTGGTCTAGCTCGGATTGGCGGGCATCCAGCTTTTGCTCGCGCTCCTTGAGCCGGGTCTCTCGCGCCTCGAGGTTGTCCATGCGCTTGTCGAGGTTGTCGCGGCGCTCCTGGATGCGCGTCTCCTGGCGGTTCACGTCTCTCATGCGACGCGCCACCTCGGTGTCAGCCTCCTGCAACGCCTTGAGCGCCTTGTCGCGCGCCTCGATCTCGATCTCCATAGCCGTGGTGCGCGCCTGAGCCAGCTTTTCTCTGGTCTCCTCTTGCAGTTTGGCGATGTTCTCTCCGATGGCGCGGTTCTTGAGGCGGTACCCGATGAAAAAGCCACCGGCGACCCCCAACAAAACCAGCGCCAGCCAAACAATCCACCATACCCCTGTAAACATGTGTCAATTCCTTTCGATTATCTATCTGATCGGGCCGCGCCCGTTGGCAGCATGCTATCAGCCTGGCTGCCATGCCGCCGTCCGTGCAGCGCGCACCCGTCTCGTCGCACCGGTCTCATTCGTCTATATCGGCCTGTAGCTGGGCCCAGCAGTGCTCGGCCACCTGGCGTGAGATGCCATAACCAAAGCCGCGCCGCTGCAGGTAGCCCAGCATGCGCCGGAAAAAGGTCTCGCGGTCGAGCCGGGCATAGCGCCGGGTGGCCTGTTCGCCCGCCCGCATGGCGCTCGCCTCCTCATCGAGATCGCTCACGGCATCCTCGATGACCTCCGAGGCAACGCCCTTTTGGCGCAGCTCGCCGCGCAGCGCCCAGGCCCCGCGAGGCCGAAACGCCTCGCGGTTCTCGACCCAGAACTCGGCAAAGGCGGCGTCATCCAACAGGCGCGCCCGTTTGAGGCGCTGGAGCACCTGTGCGATTACATCGGGCTCTACCGATTTGCGCTCCAGATAGCGCTGCACCTCTTGCTCGCTGCGTGGCCGATAGGTCAGGTAGCGCAGCGTGCGCTCATAGGCGCGCTCGGCCACATCCTGGGCCTGGAGCGTCGCGATCTCTTGCGGAGTCAGCATCTGCCCCAGCGCAAGCTGGATCGCCAACACCTTCTGGAGGCTAAAGGCGTATTCGCCGTCCAGATAGATGTTGGCCCGGTCTCTGCGGCGCTGTTGCGCCTTGATTGCCGTAACCTGGGGCACTAATTTCCCCCCAGACAAACAAAACGGGACTGCAGCCATAGCCGCAGCCCCGAAAACCTGAAAGCCCTGTAACCACTCTGCCCTGGGGGGCAGAATGGCTGGTAGCCTGAACTATACCATGTCAACAGGACACGGTACACTCAAGCAGCCCTGTATCCTCCAGGTGGGCGTGAACACAAGGAAAAGCGACTCCAGTCCGGCTTGACCGGCCATGCGCCGCGTGCTGCCAATCGTCGCACAACGCGCCCGTGGCCTGATCGTTCCTCCGGCCAAGGAAGCGCCCCGGACAGGCGCATCCAAGATCACTCTTCGACTTGTTCCATCTCCTCGGCTACGACCTCTGAGTCGAGCATGCTGTGCGCCACAAGCTTCAAGTTACTGCGCACATGCTGCTCGATCTCGGCAGCGATCTCGGGATGTTCCCGCAAATACTCTTTGGCGTTCTCGCGACCTTGCGCCAGACGCGTGTCGCCGTAGGAATAGTACGAGCCCTTGCGTTCGATGGCGCCCATTTCGACGGCCACGTCCAGCAGGCTGCCCTCTTTGGAAATGCCATGATCGAACATGATATCGAACTCGGCAACCTTGAAAGGCGGCGCCACTTTGTTCTTTTTGATGCGGGCTCGCACCCGGTTGCCCGTGACCTCGCCCTTTTCCTTGATGGCCTCGGCGCGGCGCACGTCAATCCGCACGGCGGCATAGAACTTGAGCGCGTTGCCGCCGCTGGTGGTTTCGGGGTTGCCAAAGAGCACCCCGATCTTCATACGCAACTGGTTGGTGAAAATGACGGCCGTGTTGCTGCGTTTGATGGCGCCCGTCAGCTTGCGTAGCGCCTGAGACATGAGGCGCGCCTGCAAGCCCATGTGGGCATCGCCCATCTCGCCCTCGATCTCGGCCTGGGGCACCAGGGCGGCCACCGAGTCGATCACGATGCAATCTACCGCGCCGCTGCGCACCAGGGCCTCGGTGATTTCGAGGGCCTGCTCGCCGGTGTCGGGCTGAGAAAGGTACAACTCGTCGATGTTGACGCCGCATCGCTCCGCATAGGCGGGGTCCAACGCATGCTCGACATCCACAAAGGCGGCTGTGCCGCCTAGCTTTTGACACTCGGCTATGATATGCTGACACAGGGTGGTCTTGCCCGAGGATTCGGGCCCATAGATCTCGGTGATGCGCCCCCGGGGGATGCCCCCCACGCCCAGGGCCACGTCCAAAGCCAGGCACCCGGTGGGGATCACATCCACATCGAGATTGGCGCCATCGCCCAATTTCATGATCGCGCCATCGCCATAGCGTTTACGGATCTGGGCCAGCGTGGTATCCAGCGCCTTTTGTCTGCCGTCAACTGTCATGGTAATCCCTCGCAGTTGGCTCTATCCACGGCTACAGTGTACATTATCTAGTTATGAAACGCAAGTATTCACAATCCCTTTATTGCGAGCGCGACAAGGAGGGTTCTATGGCCAGCAAGCTGCCCCGCATTCCCCTGGCGCATCTGCCGACGCCTCTGATGCCCCTGGAGCGCCTGAGCCGGGCCCTGGGCGGCCCCCAGTTGTGGATCAAGCGCGATGATCTCACCGGCCTGGCCCTGGGCGGCAACAAGACGCGCAAGCTCGAATACCTGATGGGCGATGCCGTGCAGCACGAGGCGGATACGGTCATTACGGCGGGGGCCGCCCAATCGAACCATGCTCGCCAGACGGCGGCTGCGGCGGCGCGTTGCGGCCTGCGCTGCATCCTGGCGCTCGGCCCCCTGGCCCCAGAAGCGACCACCGGCAACCTGCTGCTGGATCACCTGTTGGGGGCACAGGTGCGCTGGACCGGCGACCGCGACCGCGCCGAGATCATGCAAGAGATCGCCGAGGAGGAGCGCGCGGCGGGGCGCACCCCCTACTTGATCCCCTATGGCGGCTCAAATGCCATTGGCGCCGCCGCCTATTTTGAGGCCATGCACGAGGCGGTGCGCCAGGCCCAAGTCGAGTTCCATACCCTGGCGCTGGCCTCCAGCTCGGGCGGCACTCAGGGCGGTCTGGTGGCCGGCGCCGCCGCCATGCACTATGCCGGGCGCATCATGGGCATCAGTGTGGACGAGCCCGCCGACGTGCTGGCGCCCCGGGTGCTGCGCCTGGCCCGGCTCGTGATCGAGCACCTGGGCGTGCGCGTAGATGTGCCTGAGGATGGCGTCATGGTGGTAGACGACTATATCGGCGGCGGCTATGGGGTGATGGGCGAGCCGGAGCGAGAGGCTATCGGGCTGCTGGCGCGCTATGAAGGGGTGCTGTTGGATCCGGTCTACACGTCCAAGGCGATGGCGGGCCTGATCGCCCTGATCCGCGAGAGGGCCTGGCGGCGCGACGAGGCGGTACTCTTTTGGCACACAGGCGGCACGCCTGCGCTATTCGCCTATCAGGAGGCCCTCTTGCGCCGGTGATCGCCCTGGGCCGCCCGGTACGTCTGCAAGATCAGCTCGCCGGAAGAGGACCAGGCATAGCGCTGTTGCGCCCGCAGGCGCAGCCGGCCGGCCAGCTCTTGCCGCAGCGGCGCATCCTCCATCAAGGCGTGCAGCGCGTCGGCCAGGGCGTGGCTATCGCCCGCGGCGGCGTATACCCCATCTTCGCCCAGGTACTCGCGGCTCACCGGCGTATCGAACGCCACCGTGGGCAGGCCCAGGGCCATATAGTTGAGCAGCTTGCCGGCCCCCTCGGTGGCAGATAGCTTGGGCGAGACGGCCACATCCCCCAGGGCGAGCAGGGCGGGCGCCTGCTCATAGGGCACCTTGCCGGGGAAGGAGCAGCGCGCGCCGATGCCCAGTGACTCGGCTTCCAGACGGTAACGTTCCATGTTGGGGAACCCGGCGATCAAAAAGTGCAGGTCGTCGCGGCGGCGACACAGCTCTGCCGCTGCCCGGAGCAGGTGGCTCGTGCCCTGGTATTCGGCCAGCAGCCCCAGATAGGCCACGACCAGCCGCTCTGGCGGGATGCCCAATGCGGCGCGTCGGGCGCGCCAGGCGTCGTCCCGAGGGGCGGGCGCAAATACGGCGGTGTTGACACAATCGGGCACGTGGGTGACCCGCTCTGCCGCGCAGCCAAAGCGCTCCTGCAAGAGGCGGGCGGTCTGCTGGGTGCTGGTCAGGATGTGGGGCGCAGCGCGGTTGATGAACCGCTCCAGCCGGTAAAAGGCGCGATGGGCCAGGCTCCCCTGGCGCACAAAGCCGTGATCCAGCATCTCGGCGGTGAGGCTGCCCTGTAGATCGCACACCAGGGGACAGCCGCAAAGCCTGGAGAGGGCCAGCCCGATCAGCGCCCCCTCGTGCAGGTGGGCGTGGATGATATCGGGCCGCCAGCCCAGCATCGCCTGGATGGATCGCACGGCCAACAGCGCATCAAAGGCGATCTTGTGCCGTGAGGAGCCCACCTCATAGTCGGTGCGCCAGGGGATGGGCAGCGTGCGAAAGATGGTCAGGCCGTCCAGGTTGCGCCCGTTCTGGTAGGTGACGATGGCGGGCTCGTGGCCTTGGCTTTGGAGGTAGCGCGCTTCCTCCAGGATGCGCACATGGCAACCATAATCGGCAAAGAACGAGGTGGGCGCGATCATCAGCACCCGATAGGGGCGCCCCGTTGCGCCCGAGGACGCTTCGAGATCAGACATGCCCACCCCGCAAGATGCGCCAGCGCAGCTTGGCCAGCTCGCGAAAGGCGCGCAATATCACCCGGGGGTTGGCGCCGGTCTGGCTGCCCGCCACGCGTGGGTGATGGCTCACCGGCTCCTCGACAATGCGCAAGCCGGCGCGCTTGGCCCGCACCAGGAACTCGGCGCTAAAGGTCGCGCCCCGCGAATCCACCTGGATCGTCTCGATCACCTGGCGACGAAAGAGCTTGTAGGCGCAATCCACGTCGCGGGCCGTATAGCCGAACATCAGGTTCACCAGCCAGCTCCATCCCTGGCCGAACAGCCGCCGAAACCAGGGGTCGCTGCGGGCATAACGATAGCCGATCACCAGGTCGGCCTCGGCCAGCCGGGCCATAAAGCGGGGCAGCTCCTCCAGGCTGAACTGGCGGTCAGAATCGGTGAAAAAGATACATTCCTTTGTGGCAGCCCAAACGCCGTCGTACACGGCGGCCCCATAGCCCTGGTTGACGGGATGGCGGATCAGGCGCACGCGCGGGTCCTCTTGGGCGATGGCGGCCACCACCGAGGCGGTGTCGTCGGCGCTGCCATCGTCCACCACAATGATCTCCAGGTCCTCGACCAGAGGGCCGACTTGGTCGCGCACCAGATGGACCATGGGGCCGATATTGTCCTGCTCGTTATAGGCGGGCAGGCTCACGGTCAGGCTGGCCACAGGGTGATCTGACAACGGTTGTTGGCTCATGCAGTCTCCCTCATGGTGCGGCGGCGCCACAGGGCCGTCAGCAACGATCGTCGGCGGCCCGCAAGGCATCCAGGGCGTCTCGCAGCGTATCTTTTACCCCCGCGTCCGGCGGGGCCTCGTGCCAGCGCACCAGCGCCACGGCGCGCGGGTCGCACCCGGCCTGGGCGCACAGCTCTGCGCCGCGCCGGGCGTGCCGCAGGTGTACATGGAACGGGTAGCGCCAGCTTGCCGGATCGGTGCTGGCCCAGCGGGGCAAGCGCGCTCCGAGCAAGACAATAGCGGCGCGATGGGGCAGCGTCAAGCGGCCTTCACTCTTGCCCACATCGTGCAGCAGGGCGGCCTGGGCCAGCCAGGGCGCTACCGGGCCGCGCGCCTCCAAACGCGCCAACACGCATAGGGCATGGGCGCGATCTCCGGGCGCCATGCGGGCGAACAAGGCCCATGCCTGGGGCGAGAGCCGTTGGCGGGCAGGCGACTCGTCCAGCGCGCCGGGCCGCAACGCCACGGCCAGCCGCGTCAAGCCCTGGCGCGCCCGATAGAGCCAGCGAGATGGCCGCATGGCGCCGCCAGGATCAGAGAGGGGCCGGGGCGAGCGCGATCACGCCTAGCCCCCCAGGATGACGCGATAGAGCGCCAACGCGGGCTGGCCCACCAGGCGCCCCAGCAGGTTCAAGCCCATGAACTGGGAAAACAGGATCAGGCCAAACAGCAGCAGCATCCCGAACCGGTTCCAGCTTTCCAGGGTGTTGGCCGCCTGGTGGCCCCAGCGGGTGCGCGGCAGGGCCAGCAGCCCGATCAGGACGCTATAACCATCCAGCGGCGGGATGGGCAGCAGGTTGAATACGGCGATCACCAGGTTCAGCATGACCACCGTGACAAGCAGATCGGCCAACCAGGGCAGAGCATAGACAACGTTGCCTGAAAGGCGCACCGCCAGCCCCAGGGCGGCGGCCAGCAGGATGTTGGACAGTGGGCCCGCTAGAGAGACGAGGCCATTGCCCACGCGCGGGCCGTAACGCAAGCGATAGGGCGCCACGGGCACCGGCTTGCCCCAGCCCAGGCCAAAACCCGTGAGCGCCGTAATGACCATCATCACCGTGCCCAGGGGATCCAGGTGTACCAGGGGGTTGAGCGAGATGCGCCCCCGTGCGGCGGCCGTGTCGTCGCCCAGCCGGAGCGCCGCCCAGGCATGGCTGCACTCGTGCACCGTGACGGCGACCAGGAGCGAAACGATAATGTACGCAATCCCCAGGGCCGAACGCGCTTGCAAGAGCACAAAAGCCACCAGGATGGCCGCCACCACCAGCCAGAACACGCGATCCTGGGCGAAACGCTGCATCAACGGGTGTTGGGATAGATTCATCGTGCGGGGATTATAGCACAGATTCAGACGGGCACGAACCGGCAGGCGCGCGGGGCTTGCATCGTGTCGCCCGCCGCTCTCCCTCGAAGACGAGTCTTGTGCAGTGCTTCGCTTTGTTGGCGGGCGAGACGCCCGCTCCCCATTGCCAGCCCCGCCGGCGGGCGCTATACTCTTGCTGTGGTTCGTTCTCATGCGCGCGGGGCACACCCCGCAGCGCAGCGGGTGCTAACGCTATGAAACACACCTTGAGCGCGCTATTCCAGGCCGTCATGGGCGTGGTCGCGGCCTTGCTGGGGAGCTTTTACTCGGCCAAGTACGCCCTGCTCGCCAGGCGGCTCGGGTTGCCCCATGTCAGCTCGGATGGGCGGCGGGGTTTCATCGTCATCCAGATTGACGGGCTGGCCTACGACTACCTGCTGACCGCGCTGGAGCGGGGCTATGCGCCCGCGCTGCAGCGCATGTTGCGGCGCGGCGAGCTGCGGCTGCACCCCTGGAAGCCGGGCATCCCCGGCACCACGCCGGCGGTGCAGGCGGGTATCCTCTTTGGCAACAACGACGAACTGCCCGCCTATCGCTGGTATGACAAGGCGGCGGGCGCCACCCTGGTCTCCTCGACCCCCAGCGTAGCCCAGGCGTTGCAGGAGCGTTTCTCGCAGCAGGGCCGTGGCATCCTGCAGGGCGGCTCTAGCTATATGAACATGTTCGATGGCGACGCCTCGCTCTCGGTGTTCACCGTGGGCTCTATCGGGCGGCATCGCTTTTTCGAGAGCATCCGCGGGCTGGGCTTTTTCCTGCTGTTCCTGCTCAATCCGTTGCGCAGCCTGCGCGTGATCGTGCTGGCACTCTGGGAGTATCTGGTGGACCTGGCGCAGCGGGCCCAGGCCGCCATCCGCCGCGAGACCCCGCGCCCCCTGGGCCGCATGTTTCCCTTTTTGCGGGTGATGAGCAACGTCGTGCTGCGCGAGATCCAGACCTTTTCCGCTCTGCTGGATATCTATCGCGGGGTGCCCGCCCTCTACACAACCTACCTGGGCTATGACGAGCTGGCGCACCACTATGGCCCCCTGTCCAAGCCGGCGCTGCGCGCGCTGCGCGCCATTGACGCCCGCATCCAGCGCATTGACAACTTTCGGCGGCTGGGCCTCAGCCGTCCCTATGATCTGTTCATCCTGTCGGATCACGGCATGACCGAGGGGACGCCCTTTGCCCGCGAGTTTGGCCAGACGGTGGGCGAGCTCTTGCAAGAGCTGGTGGGCCGCAGCGTGGCGCTAAGCGAGACCTATGGCGTCAGCCGGCAGGATCTGATGCGCGCCCTCTACCTGCAAGAAGAGTTGCAGGCTATCGAGGAAAACGTCGCCCCGCCGCTCTCGCGCATTCCCCAATGGATGCGCAGCTTTGTGGCGCGCAGGCTGCCCTTTGACCCCCATGCCTGGGGCGAGACCGGCGAGCATACAGAGCTGGTGGTGCGAAGCTCAGGGTCGCTCTGCCACGTATACCTGAACGCGCGTCCGGAGCAGCTCGATCTGCGAGATGTCATCTCCTTGTACCCTTCGCTGATCTCTTCACTGGTGGCGCACCCGGGGATCTGGCTGGTGATCGGGCGAGATGGGGATAGCGTCATTATCTTTGGGCGTGAGGGCGTGCTCTCGTTGGACGAGGGCTATCACGTGGAGGGCCAGGACCCCCTGGCCGATGTTCCCTATGCCCATTGGGCCGCCCGGCAGATCGCCCGCATGGCCCGCTTCCGTTCCTCGGGCGATCTGATCTTGATGGGCAGCTATGATCCCGATGCCCGCCATGTCTGCTGCTTTGAGGAGCAGTGGGCCTGCCACGGCGGGCTGGGCGGCCCGCAGGATATGGCGCTGCTCATGGTCGAGCCCGATGTCCCCTGGGATGCGACGGCGGTGCAGCACTCGACGGATATTTATACCCTGTTTACCCAAAGGTACGGGCTGGCCTGATATAGTAATGTAAACCGTCACAGCTCTCGTATCCCCTGCCCAGGAGCCACCCGTTGCTCACACCTGTGCCGACACACCCCTGGGATCTGGCGCCCAAGGATGCCCGCGCTCTGCAAGTCGAGCTGGCGGCGCAGGTGCGTATCGCGCCGCCTATCGCGCCGATCACGATGGTCGCCGGTGTAGATGTCTCGCTGCGCCGGGGGATCGCCCGCGCCGCCGTGGTGGTCTTGGCGCTGCCTGCCCTGGTCGAGCTGGAGCGGGTGTGCGTGGATGCGCCCATCACCTACCCGTATGTGCCAGGGCTGCTCAGCTTTCGCGAGGCGCCGGTGATCCTGCAAGCCTTGGAGCGGCTGGCCCACACGCCCGAGGTCTTGATGCTGGACGCCCAGGGCTATGCTCACCCGCGCCGCCTGGGGTTGGCCTCCCATATCGGCGTCCTGCTGGATCACCCCACCGTGGGCTGCGCCAAATCGCGCCTGTGCGGAACGTATGAGGAGCCGGGCCGAGAGCGGGGCGCAACCAGCTATCTGTACGACCAAGACGAGGTGATCGGGGCGGTGCTGCGCACCCGCACGGGCGTGCGGCCTGTGTATGTCTCGTTGGGGCATCGGATGACGCTGGAGGCCGCCCTGGACTTGGTGTTGGCCTGCGGCAAGGGCTATCGCCTGCCAGAGCCCACCCGCCAGGCGCACAGGGCTGCCGCGCAATCGGGAGAATCGCGATGAGCATGCCGTGCGCTGTGCGCCGCTTGCTATTCACGCTGCTCTTGCTCGCCCTGGTGAGCGCGATCTTGCCGGAGCCCAACCGCGCCCAGGCCGGCGGGTTCGTCGGGCGGGTGACCCATATCGTCACCGGCGAGCCCATCGCGGGCGCCCTGCTGAGCGCCAAAGAGCAGACCGCCTTGAGCGACGAGCAGGGCTGGTATATCCTGCTCCTGCCCCCTGGCCGCCACGACGTGCGCGCCCAGGCCCCCGGCTATATCGGCATGAGCCACACCCTCCAGCCTGTGGCCACGGGGCTGACGGTGCTGGATTTTGCCGTGATCCCCCGCGAGCCCGATGCCGAGATGAGCCGCTTGATCGAGGAACGGCTGGAGCAGCATGGGCAGGCACTCTCCCCCGATCTTGAGGCGCACATCCTGCACGATGGCCAGGTGCTCCCCTCGGGCATGACCAGCGTGCCCCGCACGGTGCGGCTGCTGGTGCGAGAGAACCCGGCGATCATTGACAGCCCGCCGGTGGAGGTGATCGTCCTGGATTTTGAGGAGTATCTCAAGGGCGTGGTGCCCATCGAGATGTCGCCTGCCTGGCACCCGGAGGCCCTCAAGGCCCAGGCGGTGGCGGCGCGCAGCTATGCCACCGCCAGCATGGGCAAGCACTGGGCGGAGAGCGCCGACGTGTGTAGCTCGGTGCACTGCCAGGCCTGGCGCCCCACCCACTATGACACCACTGACACGGCCGTGGAGGCGACCCGGGGCGTGGCCGCCACCTACCAGGGCTCGATCATCTGGGCCTTTTTCCACGGCCACTGCGATGGCCACACCCGCAACAGCGAGGACGTCTGGGGAGGGGTTCTCCCCTATGCCCGCAGCGTGCCGTGCAGTTGCGGCTATACCACGCTGTATGGCCACGGAGTGGGCATGTGCCAGCGCGGGGCGCGGGCTATGGCCAACGCCGGCGCCACCTATGACCAGATCCTCAAACACTATTACACCGGCATCGAGCTGCTGGTACCCCAACGGGGGACGCTCTCCGATGCGCGGGTGGAGCCCGCCGGCGGCGATCAGGGCACCTGGTTCGTTTACCGGGTGCGCTACTATGATAGCACAGGGGCGCCCCCGCCCATCGCCGACGTGATCATCAACGGGCGCGCCGAGACGCTGCGGCGCGAGAGCGGCGATGCCTCCGTGGGCTGGACCTATGCCTACACGGGCACCCTGCCCGCCGGAGAGCACAGCTATCGTTTCCTATTCGACGATGGGCGCGGGCATGTCGTCGCCGCCCCGGCCTCGGGCGCTTACGGCGGCCCCACGGTGGCCTCCTCCGGCGCGCCGCCTGAAGAGACGCTGCGCCGCAACCTCACCTTTGCCACGGCCCAGGATTGGGCCACAGGCGCGCTGGATGGCCTTACCGTCGTTGCAGAGGCGACCGATGCCTTGGCCCTGGCCCCTGGGCGCACGCAGGGGAGCTACACCTCGGCGATCTTGACGCCGGGGGCGCCCTTTGTGGCCTATGGGCTGCTCTGGCAGGCCGAGACGCCCGGCGCGACGACGGTGCGCATCGAGGCGCGCGCCAGCCTGGATGGGGTCGTTTGGGATGCCTGGCGCACCCTGGAAGGCGAGGCGTATCTGCCCGGCGCCGACGCCTTGCAGAGCGCGCCGCTGGTCTTTGGCGAGGCCCGCTATCTCCAGTTCCGGGCGCATCTCAGCGCCCCGAGCGCTGCCGAACGCCCCCTGCTGCGCCATCTGCGCATCGTCTGTCTCGATACCCGCCAGGGGCCCTCTAGCGCCCAGTGGGAGCCGCCCGCGCAGGGGGAGGGCGGCGGGCTTGTGGTCATCTCGCGGGCCCAGTGGGGGGCCAACGAGAGCTGGATGACTTGGCCGCCGGAATACCGCACCGTGCGCGCCATTGTCCTGCACCACACGGCCACCGGCGATGGCGGCCTGGACCCTGCCGCGGTGGTGCGCGCCATCTATTACTATCACGCCATCGAGCGCGGCTGGGGCGATATCGGCTACAACTATCTCGTGGATGCCCACGGGCGCATCTATGAGGGGCGCGCGGGCGGGCCGGGGGTGGTGGGCGCCCACGCCGGGATCTATAACTGGGGCAGCGTGGGCATTGGCATGATCGGCGATTTCCAGCAGAACCCCGCGCCCCAGGCCCTCTATAGCGCCGTGACCGATCTCACGGCGCAGCAGTGTACGCTGCATGGCATTGACCCGCTGGGCCAAACCCTGCTGATTGACGCCCTTGTGCCCACGATCCTGGGCCACCGGGATGTGGCGGCCACCCTCTGCCCGGGGCAGCACTTTTACGCGCTGATGGGCGCCGTGCGCGCCGACACCCTGGCCAAGATGACGACCCCGCCGCCCACTGTGGCGCTGGCCTGGCCCGCCGGGGGGCAGCACGTACGCGGCGTCATCGCCCCGGAGGTTGTCAGCGCGGGGATCGTGACGCGCCTGGCCTACTATGTGGATGGCGCGCTGCGGGCCGAGGGCGGGGCAGGGTTGGCCTGGAAGTGGAACACGACCCTGGAGAGCGAAGGGCAACATACGTTCCGGGTGGTGGCCGAGAACGCCGGCGGCAGCGCTGAGGATAGCGTCACGGTGCTGGTGGACAATACGCCGCCCCAGGGCCTGGTCAGCGCGCCCGTCTGGACCAATGCCCTGAGCGTGCCCATCGCCATCACGGCCACGGATGCCCTCTCGATGGCCTTGAGCAGCGGCTGGAGCTGGGAGGGAGAGCACCTTCCCCATTGGAGCGCGGCCTCGGACCGGTTCCAGGTGGTGAGCGACTCGGCCGCCTCAGGAGGGCGGGCTCTGCGCTTCCTGGCAGGTAGAGAGGATGAGTGGGGGGTCGCCTATGGTCCCTACACCTGTGACCTGCCCCCCGGCCAGGGCTATCAGGTGGCCTTTTCCTTCAGAACCGATCCCTATGGCGCCGCCATCGGCCTGGCGACGGCGGATCTGGTCGCCGACCAGGGGAGCATACGCTATGCCGAGCGCCCCATTGCGGGCGACGATTTTGCCTCGGGCGGCTACCAAGAGTTCATACTGGAGTTGGACTATACGCAGGAGGCGCCCTCTTGCAGCGTCGCGGGGCAGAACGCCGGCCTCGAGTTTCGCACCTGGTTCAGCGGCGCGGGCAGCCTGTGGCTGGATCGGGTGCGCGTCTGGACCGCGCCCCAACCCCTGGCCGGTACCCTCTGGTGGGACGCGCCTGCCGCCGAGGGGTTGGCCCAGGTGACGGTGCGCCTGCTGGATGGGGCGGGCAACCCCGCCGACCACGAGCTTGACATTGGCATTGACCGCACGCCGCCCGTTTGGGCGCAAGCGGATGGCAGCGGCTATTGGGTGCGCGACCGGCTGGCGGGCCTGGATGTGGGGCAGGCCGCCTGGGCCCACTCTCTCGATGACGGCGCGACCTGGGGCGCTTGGCAGCCATTGGTTGTGGATGGGGTGATTGGCGTCCACAGCGCGGCGCTGTTCTATGCCGACGCGCCCGCCCAAGGGCTCGTACGCTATCGGGCCGTGGACCTGGCGGGCAACGAGAGCGTCAGCCCGGCGCTGCTGGCTGGCGTCCCGCCCACGACCCGGGGCCCGGATCGGCTCACGTTCCTGCCAGTGGCATTGCGCTGAGCCCTTTTGGCCTCAGTCCGCCGCCAGAAAGGCGCGCACCAGGGCCATCGCCGCCGGGGCCGGATCGCCCTCGGCGGCATCTAGCCAGTGGATCGCGGGGTCATCGAGGCGGAACCAGTTGTACTGCTGGCGCACAAAGCGGCGCGTGTGCCGCTTGATCAGCGCTGTGGCCTCTTGCAGGCCGATCTCTCCCGCAAGATGCTGGGCGATCTGGCGATAGCCCAGGCCCGACATGGCTGGCAAGTCGAGGCTATAGCCCTGGGCCAGCAGGCCCCGCACCTCTTCCACCAGCCCATCGGCCAGCATGGCGTCCACCCGCGCATCTATGCGGGCGTACAGGGCGGGGCGCGGCAGGGTGAGGCCGATGCGCAGGATGCGATAATCGGGGGGCTGCTTGCGCTGAAGCTGCGAGATGGGCGCGCCCGTCTCGTGATAGACCTCTAGCGCGCGCACCACGCGGCGCACGTTGCGGGCGTCAATGCCCTGGGCCGCCTGTGGATCCACGGCGGCCAGCGCGCGGTGCAGGCTCTCGTGGCCCTCGCGCTCGGCCAACGCATACAGGCTTGTGCGCAGCGCCTCGTTGGGCGGGACCTCCGGCACCGTCCAGCCCTCCAGCACGGCGCGCACGTACAGCCCCGTGCCGCCCACCAGCAGCGGCAGCCCGCCCCGCGCCCAGATGGCGCGGATCGCGGCGTCGGCCAGGGCCTTGTATTGGGCGAGGGTAAGCTGCTCGTCGGGCTCGGCCACATCCAACAGGTGATGGGGCGCCAGGGCTTGCTCGTGGGCCGTCGCCTTGGCCGTGCCGATATCCATGCGGCGATAGATCTGCCGCGAATCCGCCGAGACGACCTCGCCATCGAAAGCGCGGGCCAGGCGCAATGAGAGGGCCGTCTTGCCGACGGCGGTGGGCCCGACGAGAACGACCACGCGGGGCGGTCCGGCCATGCTCATATGCCCACACCGCGGACCAGGTTGAAGCGGGCGGCATCCTGCCGCGCATCCCACTCGATGGCGGCCAGATCAATGCGCCAGTTCACGGCATCCAGGGCGTGCTCGCCCAGGTAAAGTTGGGCCAGCTCCACCAGGCGCGCCAGCTTGGCGGGGGTGAGGCCATCCTCGGGGTACTCTGTCTGGTGGCCGCGGCGCGTCTTGACCTCGACAAAGGCCCAGCAGTCGCCCTCGCGGGCTACGATGTCAATTTCGCCCCGGGGGCAGCGCCAGTTGCGCTCGACGATCTCGTATCCCTGGCGCGCCAAGAGCGTGCAGGCCAGCTCCTCGCCCCGCTGTCCCAGACTTTGCCGCCGGCTCACCCGTCGGTCTCCCCATCCGAGCCCGCCAGTTGCTTGTGCAGGGTGCGCCGCACCGTGGCATAGCCCATGCGCTCATAGAGCCGCTGGGCCGTGGCGTTGAACTCCCAGACGCCCAATTCGATCTGTCCGATGCCACGCTCCAGGGCCCATGCCTCGGCTTGGCGCAGCAGCGCGGCGCCGATGCCATGGCGTTGCACCTCGGGCAGCACGATCAGCGCTTCGATAACAGCATAGCGGCGGGGTGTGAGAAAGGGGAGCTCGGGTGCCGTGCGCTCGAACAGGTGCACCAACCCTACGGCCTCTCCCGCCGGATCATCGGCGAGAAAGATCGCTGCCTGGTCGCCGGTCAAACTCTGCAAGAGATACTCTTCGCTGCGCGCCGGGCCCTCGTGCTCGCGAAAGAACCAGGGCGCGACGGCCCGGTGATAGGCGTCGCCATAGGCATAGATGCGCTGGATGGCGGGGATATCTGTGGCGCTGGCCTGGCGAATGGTGTGGGTTTGCATGGCAACCTCACGGGATGGCGCGCGGGCTCTCCACGAGGGAGCGATGTGTCTAGCGCCCCGGCCAGGACTCGAACCCGGGACCGACTGCTTAGAAGGCAGTTGCTCTATCCACCTGAGCTACCGGGGCGAAAGGGCGCATGGGCGGCGCATCGCGTTGCCGACCCTGACCCTATTGTCCTCCGGGCGGGCCTTTTTGCCAAATCGGAGCGGTTGCCCTAGAGATAACGCTCGACCAGTTCCTCCAGCAGCCGGTGATACGCCTCGTGGCCGCCAGGGCCCGTCACCTCTTTTTCCAGGGCATCATAGGCCGCCACCAGGGCAGCATCCTGGGCCTGGAGCCGCGCCTCGGCCATAGGGTAAAGGATCTGATCCTCCTTTTGGATGTGCTGCCGCAGCAGCGCAACATAGGCGTGCGCCGCGCCCGCAAATGCGCCGCCGTCCCCTGCTTGCAGCGCCTCGCGCATGGCGGCGATATGGCCGCGGCCCTGCACATGCTCGGCCAGCATCACGCCCACGGGGCCGCCCTCTTGCGACAGGCCGGCCGCCACCAGCGCCGGAAAGAGCTGGCCCTCTTCCTTGGCGTGGTGGCACTTGTCGGCAAAGCCGGAGAGGAAACCCAGCGCTCGCTCAGGGTCGCCCGGCTCCACGGCCTGCCCTGCGGCCATTCGCCGCCCCAACTCCTCTACCACATCCAGCATCCGCTCGATCCCGCGATGCTCCTCCATTAGCAATTCGGTTGCGCGCATGGTTGCCTCCTTTGCAGATTGCCAAGTGCGTTCCGGCGATCTCCCGGCTCAAGGGAAGCATAGCGCAGGAGGCGAACCAACGCTGTAACCGCAGTTACATGCCTGGCCGGGGAAACTCGAACGCGGCCTAGCGGTCGTTGCGGGACAAGAGGTAGACGAGCGCCCCTCCGGCGAGGATGATGTACCAGTCAACGCCTCTCAGGGGAAGCCCGAGCAAGCCCGGCGATCGCTGGGGACTCGCGAACGCTACGACCAGCACGAGGGCGACAATGGCCAGGTACAGCCAAAGAAGCACCCGCTTGAACCGCTCGCGCCGGGCGTCGAGCTCCTCCACAGAGGAGATGCTGGGGCGTCGCGCGGGCGCGTGATCGGGCGTAACGGCGCGGGCAGGCGCTGTTGCGGATGCGGGCGCAGCCTTGAGTTCGCCCAGGCGCGCAAAGTGCTGACCTCCGGCCTGGTCCTTGCCGCACAGCACCCAGCCATGTCGGGCGCCTGGCGGTACCCGAAAGGTCACGTTCTGGGTGCAGGCGGGGCATGGAACGCTGGCGCGGAGGTCCAAGGTGGAGCCCAGCCCGCGTTGGTAGCGCTCGGCCAGCTCGGATAGACTCTGCAGCGCGCTGCCAGCCGATGAGGCACGCTCTTGTAGCGCCTCTTGCAGGTTGCTTTGTACTTGGCGGCTGCCGTGGCAGGTGGGGCAATCCTGGCGGTGGACCTGTAGCCGCCTGGCCTGTTGTTGGGCCGCCTCTTGCGCCGTGATCTCGATCTCGGGGAGTTGCGTTGCCACCTCGCGCCCGCTGGTGGGCAGTTGCAGGGCAAATGCCTCCAGCGCCTGGGGCAGCGCCGGCAGGTTGCGGTGTACCTCTTGCCAGTTGGTGGCCGCATCGAGCAACTGCCAGATTCCCTGCCCAAACTCGGCAGAGAGGACCTCGCGTGCTTGGGCCAGGGAACGCTCGGCGCCCTGCCAGGCTTGGGCCTGGAGCAGCACCTGAGCCCGGCGTAGGGCCAGGGGCGCCTCGTCTGTGTTGGAGAGCCAGAGTTGCTGCCAGATGGCCTGGCGCGTCATGCGTTTGCACACGGCATCGTCATGGGTGCGCAGCAACTCGTCCATGATCTCGTCGCGCATGGCCCGCGCCGCATCGTAGCGGGCCCGCTGCTGCGCTAATGCGGTCTGCATGGTGTTCCATTCCTGGTCGAGAGTGGGGAATTGCCTGCGCCTCCCCATCAGGGCAGCGGCGATATCCCGCCCGGAGGCGCTGGGCGAGATGCCCAGGGCCTCGTAATAGTCGCCCAGGGCGATCTGCCGCGCCAGCGCATCGGCTGCGGCGTCGGGGTAGCGAGAAGCCGGTTCCGCAGCCACGGTCATTTGGCCCCTCCGCCCAGTTCGCCGCGCAGGGTGCGGATACTCTCTTTGGAGAGCACGCCAGCGCGCTCTAGCGGCAAAAAGAGCTCTTCGGCGCCGTGGGCCGCCGCCGCCCATGCGGGGTAAGGTGAAGCCCCTCGCGGCAGGCGCTGCAAGGCCCGCTGCAACCTCGCGACGGCCTCGAGTAGCTGCGCATCGGCGGCCAGGCGCGGGTCGCGGCGCATGCTGCTCTCCGCCAGGTTCAACAGGTTCTCGCTGGCGCGCCGCGTGGCCTCGACGCGCGCCGCCGGTATCTCGCCAAGTTGCCCTTCCTCGGTCATCTGCTGTAGCTGATCGCGGATCTGCTGCTCGTTCAGCCCCTGGCTCTGCATCTGGCTCATCAGCGCCGCCAGGTCTACCTCCTGGATCTCTAGCGGCTCGGGCATGGGCTCTCCGCGCAGCTCGTTTAGGCCCTCCAACCGCAGCGGCGCGCCAGCGACGCGCATATCGCTCCACAGAGCGCTCACCACGCCATGCTGGTCGGCCCGCAACACGCCCGTAAAGCGCGCCACCCCTTTGGTGTCAAAGGCGGGCGAAAAGCGAAAGTCGCCGATCAACTGATAGCCGCCATCGGGCCCCACTTCCCAGGTATAGATCGAGACGGGGATCGCGTCGCCCGGCTGGCCGTGGGCGGTCAGGCCCTCCAGCTTGCCCTCGCAGGGCACCATGCGCCCGCGCTCCAGCAGCACCTTGCCCTGATAGATGCCCATTTGGGTGCGCAGCGCCAGGCCATAGTGATACGGCAACTGGTTGGGAGGCGCCTCCACCACCTCCTGGCCATAGAGGGCCGCCCCCTGGGCGACGCACTCCATCGGGTTGACGGGAAAGCCCTGGGCCTCGATCTGGGCCAGCTCGCGGCAGACGCCCCCATTGCGGGCAAAGACCTCGCCGATCACCCGGCGCACGCAGGGCATGTGCATCGGACCGCCGATCATCAGCACATGGTCAATCTCTTCCGGGGCCAGGCCGTTCTCCTGCAGGGCAAAGCGCATGTGGCTGCGCAGGCGCTCCAGGTGCGGCGCCAGGGCATCCTCCAGGATCACCCAATCGCCGCCGCGCCCCTCCGCATCCTGGCGCGAGCGGGCCATCTGGATCGTCAGCGGGCGCCCGCGATAGGGCGTATCCACCGTGGCCGTGGGCACCTCGGAGAGGCGGATCTTGGCCTGCTCCACCCGCAACCGCAGCTCGCCCAGGTTGCGCAGCAGCGTGGCATCCACGCCCGCCAACGGCTGCCCCTGGCGCAGCCGTTCCACCAGCGGCTTGAGTTCGTCCAGACGATAGACGGCGATGGCCTGGGCCAGCAGGGCGTCGTCCATGTCAATGCCGCCGAGCTGCACATGTCCGCTGGCCGGCCGCGCCTGATCCACCACGGGGCGCCCGTTGACCGATTGCAGCATGGTGATGACGATATCCAGGGTGCCCGCGCCCCAATCAATGGCCATGACGAACTGGGGCCGCATAGAATCCAGCCGCAGGCCATAGGCCAGGGTGGCCGCCACCGGCTCGGCGATCAGCTCGATCTCGGCAAAGCCGGCGCCCCGCGCCGCCTCGCGGGTCAGGCGCACCATCTCGCTCTTGAAATAGGCCGGGTGGGTGATGATGGCCTTGTCCACCCGATCCCCCACAAAGGGGTTGGCGGGCGACTCGGCCTCGCGCTTGATCCAGGCCAGGATCAGCCGTGAGATATGCTCGGGGCTGTAACGCTGCGCCCCGACAGGGATGGCGATGCCGCCATCGGGGGCCTCGTCCAGAGGATACAGGAAACGTCGCCGCTCGGCCTCCACCTCGCGAAAGGAGCGCCCGATGAGCCGCTTGACGCCCCAAACCACCTGCTGGGGCGCCACGGCCATCTGCTGGCGCGCCTCTTCGCCCAACATCTGCACGTTCCCCAACGCATCCAGTCTGACGAACGAGGGAAACACGGCCCCCTGCCAGGTGCGGCCATAGCTGCTTTCGATCATCATCACCTGGCCGTCCGGCTGGGCATAGGCGGCGGCCGAGTTGTACGTGCCCAAATCAATGCCGATGGTCGTCATGGCTCTCTGTTCTCTCCTGCGTCGCTCGCGTTCTCATGCTCTTGCGCCGCCTCGGGCGAGGGTATCTCTGGCTCGGGGGCCTGCTCCGGAGGCGCGGCCTCGGGCTCGGCAGCGGGGGTGGGGGCAGGGGCGCGGCTGATGGTCACCCGTGGCCGTCGCAGCACCTCGCCATCCGGGCGGCGATAGCCCGGCGCCACCACGCTGGCGATGACGTGCTCGGGCAGGTCGTCGCGCTCCTCAATGCCCACCACCTCGCAGCCCTCGCCCAGAGGGTCGCCGGGGGCGCACTCCCAGCGCAGCACGCCGTGGCCCGCCAGCAGGTCCAGCAGGACGCGCTGCACGGCAGCCAGGGCCTCGCCGGTGGCGGGCGCATCGTTATCCGGCTGCAATCCCTCGCAAAGATCCACGGTCTGCACCACGCCCTGCAGCAAATTGGCATACTGGCGGCTCTGGCGCTCGTGGGCCTGGTAGGCCCTGCCCAGGTGGTTGACCATCTGGGTCTGGGCCTCTTGCAGGCGGCGCGGCGTCTCGCTCAAGAAGCGAGCCTCCTCAAAGGCGGCCCGCCAGACGCCCGTCTCGTCCAGAGCCACGCCCTGCCTGCCCTCTGGCGGCGAGGCCGCTTTACGCCTCAGTAGTCGCACCAACCATCCGCGCATGGCCCCCCCTCACTCCTCCGTCCCCGGCAGCCGAAAGCCCAATTGGCGGGGGCGGAGTTGCTTTTTGTGCGTCTCGACTTCGCGGATCGCCTGCTCGAAATGGGCCGCCGACACGGCAAAGGCGGCGTCGGGCTCGAACCCCACGCCCCGCAGGGCATACAGGGCCGCCCGGCGGCACACCTCGGCGATATCCGCGCCGGAAAAGCCCTCGGTGGCCTGCGCCAGGGCCGGGGCAGTGACCCTCTCGCCCACGGGCATAGGGCCCAGATGGACGGCGAAAATCGCTCCCCGCGCGGCCTCGTCGGGCAGGGGCACCTCGATCTGCAGATCAAAGCGGCCCGGCCGCAAGAGCGCCGGATCCAGCAGGTTGGCCTGGTTGGTGGCCGCGATGACGAACACGTTCTCCTGGCCGCCGGCCGCGTCCATCTCGGCCAAAAGCTGGTTCACCACGCTGTCGGTGGCGCCCTGGTTGTCGCGGCCACGCGCCGGCGCGATGGCGTCAATCTCGTCGAACAGGATGATGGCGGGGGCCACCTCGCGCGCCTTGCTGAACACAAAGCGGATGCGCTCCTCCGATTCGCCGAACCACTTGGAATGCACCTCCGGCCCGCGCACGGCGATCAGGTTGGCCCCGCAGTGGTTGGCCGCCGCATAGGCCAGCAGGGTCTTGCCGGTGCCGGGAGGGCCATAGAGCAGCAGGCCCCTGGCCGGGTGGATGCCCGCCTGGCGATAGGCCGCCGCCTTGTGCAGGCCATAGCTCACCGCCTCGATGATTAGTTGCTTGACTTCCTCCAGCCCGCCCACCTGGTCAAAGGTGATCTCGCGGGCGGCCTGGACCGTCACCTCGCGCAACGCCGAGGGACGGGTGGCGCCCAGGGCGGCGGCGAAATCGGCGGCGCAGACCCGCAGGTCGTCATTGACGTAAATATCCCCGCTCTCGATGGCCTCCGGCGAATGGGTGCGCCGCAGGGCGCAATAGCCCGCCTCGTGGCAGAGGGAGGCCAGGTCTGCCCCCACAAAGCCAGGGGTGCGCTGGGCCAGGTCGTCCAGGGCCACGTCGGGGGCCAGGGGCATGCGGCGGGTGTGGATGGCCAGGATCTCGCGGCGGCCCTGCACATCGGGGACGCCGATATGGATCTCGTGCTCAAAGCGCCCTGGGCGGCGCAGGGCCGGGTCCAGGGCGTTGACCCGGTTGGTGGTGCCGATCACCACCACGCCCTTGAGCTCCGTGAGGCCGTCCATCAGCGCCAGCAAGGTGGCCACCAGGCGGCGCTCGGCCTCGCCCTGGGTCTGTTCGCGCTTGGGGGCCAGGGCATCCAGCTCGTCAATCATGATCACCGAGGGCGCCGTCGCATGGGCGCGCTCGAACAGCTCGCGGAGCTGGCGCTCGCTTTCGCCGAAAAAGGCCGAGAGCAGCTCGGGGCCGCGCACCGCATAGAACTGGGCGCCCACCTCGTTGCTGAGGGCCTTGGCGATCAGGGTCTTGCCGGTGCCGGGAGGGCCGTGCAGGATGATGCCCCGGGGCGCCGAGATGCCCAGGTAGGCGAACGCCTCAGGGGCGCGCAGCGGGTACTCGATCAACTCGCGGATGCGGGTCAGCTCGCGGCCCAGCCCGCCGATATCGCCATAGCCGATGCCCGCCGCCTCGTCGGGCGCCTGGGCGGGCTCGGCGTCCAGGCAGAGGCGGGTTTCCAGGCCGATGGCGGCGATGGGGCCAGGCTCCACCCCGACGACATCTATGATGGCGACGCTGCCCCCCAGGGTGAACACGGGCAGCCGGGCCCCCGCCCAGGCCAGCCGCCCGGCCAGCAGGTCGCCCAGGAGCCGAAGGCCGTCCTCGTGGGCCCAGGCGGGCGGCGCCTGCACGTGGAGGGTTTGGGCTTCGGGGCAATCGAGGGCCTCGACGGAGATGGGCTGGCCTTCGCGGGCGTGCAGGAACAGGCGGAGGTACTTGTCGAGTTCGATCACACCATCGCCCGGCTGCGCGGCCTCGACCCGGGCGCCGCAGAGGCGGGCGCCGCAGCGCAACTGCACGGCGCTGCCGGCAGGGGGCGCCCACGCGTTGCCGCTGGATACGTGCAACACCACACGCCCCGTGCCCTCTAGTGTGCTGCTCTCGCGGGCTGCCAGTTCCATTGGCGACCTTTGCCGGCCATCGTAGCCGGGCGCAAACTTGTATTCGCCTGATGCCCACGTTCCGGATGGAGCGATGGGCGCTTCTCGATCACCATATTACGCCAGGCCCCCCGGCGCGTCAACGGCGGGCGGGGGATTCGTGTCTTCCCCCTGGAGCGCGGGCGTCCCGCCCGCGTGGGCGGACGAGACGTCCGCCCTCCATGCGGCAAAGAACCAGGGGCGCTACTGGTTCTGGCATAGCCGCGCTGCAAGCGCCCGCTACCTCGCCTCGTTGAACGCATTGAACAGCGCCACCAGGTTCTCCGTGGGCACGGTGGCCTGGATGTTGTGGACGGCGGTGAACACAAAGCCGCCCCCCTGGCCCAGCACCCGCACATTCTCGCTCACGTGCTCGGCTATCTCCTCGGGTGTGCCAAAAGGCAGCACGTGCTGGGTATCTACACCGGCGCCCCAGAAGACCAGTTGATCGCCCCAACGCTCCTTGAGGGCCTGGGGCGCCATCCCCGCCGCCGAGATCTGCACCGGGTTGACGATATCCACCCCCGCCTCGATCATGTCGTCATACAGGGCTGTCATCGAGCCGCAACTGTGGTAAAAAGTCTTCCACGTGGTGTGCGCGTGCACCCAGTCGTTCACGGCCCGGTGGTAGGGCTTGAACAGCTCGCGATAGGCCCGGGGGGAGATGAACGAGCCGTGCTGGGCGCCGAAATCGGTACCGCTGAGGAACACGGCCACGATCCTGTCGCCCACGGCCTGGTGATACAGTTCCAGGTTCTTGAGCGCGATGTCCAGTTGCAGGTCAAAGATGCCCCGCACGTAAGCGGGGTGCAGGGCCGTGGCCATGTACCAATCGGCCACGGCGCGGATGCCCTTGGGCTCGCGGGCGGTCAGCCCGGGCACGTGGGCGATATCGCCAAAGCCGGCGCTGCCGAAATTGCCCAGGATCGCCCGGTTGGTGTTGTCGTAGAGGGAGGCAGCCCGCTTCTCCAGGGCGCGCAGTTGCTCGTCGGTATAGACGGCGTACATATCCCGCACCCACTCTTCGGGCTTGAGATCGGCCTCGGTGTAGGGCTGTTGCCGCTCTACGGCGTCGTGATAATAGCCCTCGGGCGGCATACGCCCCGAGGGAGCCGCCGTGCGGTCGCCCTGGGGATACTGGTAGAGGCTGCCATCCCCGGCGGGCTCGGTGTTGAACAGGCCCGGCACCCACACGGGCGTGCCATCGTGCAGGGTGAACGGCTGCCAATCGCGGGCGGGGAAACCGAACATGGTGGCGTCATCCTGCAGGCCGATGACGTCCACCCCCAGGGCGTCCAGCGCATCCTCATCCATGCGCCCCAACATCTGGTAGGGCTCGTGCACATGGACGGGGCGCCGCTCCAGGCCCAGGGCGCCCCGCAGGCGGTAGAGGGCCGAGGCCATGATGCCCGTGACGGCGGTGCTGCCCAGGTCCAGGGGTACCCGG
This sequence comes from uncultured Anaerolineales bacterium, assembly GCA_964482225.1. GTDB lineage: Bacteria > Chloroflexota > Anaerolineae > UBA1429 > UBA1429 > UBA1429. The sequence goes on along the minus strand of CAYZWT010000015.1, from coordinate 55,019 downwards.
TCGGGCTGGCGGTGTTCGAGCGCGGCGCGTACACGTTCGCGAGAAGTGGCCATCTCCCTGCCCCCTTGCCGTATGCTGCGGATTAGTGGGGACAGTCTAGCGCGCGCCCCGCCGCAAGGCAAGGCGCGCGCGGGAGCGGGCTCGCGCGGAAAGGACGAGCCGCCCCGCTAGCCCTTTTTCACCACCACCAGCAGCATCTTGAAGCGCTGCTCGGCATACAGGGCGTGGGGGATATTGGATGGCATCACCGTGGCCTGGCCCGCTGCCGTGGGCACCCGGGCATCTCCGATCTCCAACACGGCCTCTCCATCCAGCACATACACCAGGGCGTCGCCCTGGGTGGTGTGGGTGCTGATGGATTCTCCCGCTTCCAGGGCGAACAAGGTCATACTGAGGGCGTCGTTCTGGGCCAGGGTGCGGCTGACCACCTGGCCCGGCTGGTAGGCCACCAGGTTGCTCAAATCCAGCGCCTCGCTAAAGGGGATATTCTTGATCAAGGGTGCCTCGCTCATGCTGTGTCTCCTTCCGTGGCCCGGCGTCCCTGCGCCTCCTGCTCTGGCGCGCGCACGATCTCATAGTACAGCTCGACCGCCTCTGCCGGGCAGACCATCTCGCAGGCCCCACAGTAGGTGCAGGCGAGCGGGCGGGCAAATACGGGGCGGCCAGCCTCAAGCGCCAGCACCCCCTCGGGGCAGGCGCTCAGGCAGAGGCCGCAGGCGGTGCAACGGTCCGGATACAGGGTTGGCAGGGATCGTTCGGGCATGGTTACCTCACTTGCCCTCAATATGACACAATTGGGCGCGTGGCGCTGTGACCCAGGTTACACCCGGAGCGCGTCACGAAAAGAGGGTTTCCCTCACTCCTCGGCCATCAGTTCCAGCGCCTCGGGGTCCGCAATCTCGATGCGCTGGCGGTTCAGGCGGATGAGGCCCTCGTCGGCCAGGGCCGAGAGGGTGCGGCTGACCACCACGCGCACGGTGCCGATGCGCGCCGCAATCTGCGCATGGGTCCAGCGGAGGGGCACCTCCTCCGGCTCGCGGCTCTGGGCCAGCAAAAAGCGCGCCAAGCGGGCCCGCACGCTGAGCAGGCTCAGGTCGTAGGTCAGGTTGGTCAGATGTTGCAGCCGGTTGCTCAGATGGCGCAAAAAGGCCAGGGCGATGCCGGGCCAGCGCCGGGCCAGCGCCTCAAGATCGTCCAGGCCGATGGCCAGCGCCTCGGTTGGCCCCACCGCGCAGGCGCTGCAGGGCGCCAGGCGTATGTCGGCAAAGGCGGCGGGCAGGTTCAGGCCCTCGCCTGCGCGCAGGATGATCAGGGTCTGCTCGCGGCCCTCCAGGTTGGTGCGATAGACGCGCACCGCCCCCTCTAGCACGAACAGGGCGGGCGCCCGGTCGTCGCCCTCCAGCATCATAAGCTCGCCGTCCGTATAGCGGCGCACGGCGCACACGCGGGCCAACGCCTCCAGGGCAGGGGCATCCAGCGCGGCAAAGGGCGCCAGCCGCCTGAGTTGGGCAAGGTGGTGGGGCGGGCCGCTTGGAGGGGCGATGTTGCATGCCTCCGACACTCTGGGATGTGAACGTCTGCATGATACCCTGGGCGGGAGAGGAGAGCAACCTGAGGCGAGGGTCTTGACCAGAGTTCAGGGAAGCCCAGTACGGAGGGCGGGCGTCTCGCCCGCCGACGCTGCTCACTAGCTATCGTACAGTCTGAGGGAGAAGGCATTCCGGCAGGATGGGCGTACTGTGGCAGCGATGTTTTGCGCCCCTGAAGGCTCTCACCCCCTGCGAAACTCGCTCCCAGGGCGAGTTTCGCTTCCCCCTCTCCCACAAAGTTGTGGGAGAGGGGGCTCAGGCACGGACTGGACGCAGCAATGCCGTGGGGGTGAGGGCTATAGAAGTGCAGTAGACAGCAATACTGTCCGGCATACTGTCTGGGCACATCCCCCGACTCCGCCGCTTCTGAAAGTGTACGGTAGCTAGGCTGCTTGCAGCGCAATCTGCCCACGTCAGCCAAAGGTTGCCGACTTACAAATCCTGCCCCAAAGGCTCAGGGCGCGTATACGCTCTCCCGGGTTTGTGCTAGACTGGCGATATGAAAGCCGGGCTGGAGACGTAGAGATGCCCAAAGAAACAGACCCGCGCCCCATCGGCGCGCAAGTATACTGGCTGCCTGTGCAAACGCGGGCGCCCCTCAAGTTCGGCCCGGAGATCTTGACAGAGGTGACCTGCGCTCGGGTGGCGCTGGCCGTGCGCGACCGCCGGGGGCGCGCCGCCGTTGGCTGGGGCGAGACGCCGCTGAGCGTCCAGTGGGTCTGGCCCAGCGCCTTGGGCTATGCGGAACGCCTGGATGCCCTCCAACGCCTGACCCTGGCGCTGGCGAGGGCCTGGGCCGCCTGGGACGATTGGGGCCATCCCATCGCCGTCTCGCATCGGTTCCAGGCCGCCATGCTGCCTGTGCTGCTGGCAGAGCTGAACCGCGCCCGGCCGGGACAAGAGCCGATGCCCTGGCTGGCGGCCCTGGTGTGCTGCTCGGCCCTTGATCTGGCGCTGCACGATGCGTATGGCCAGCTCCTGGGCGCGCCCACCTTTGAGACCTACAACGAGACCTATATGGGGCAGGACCTGTCCGCGTGGATCGAGCCGGATGATGCCAGTATCTCGTTTCGCGGGCGCTATCCCGCAGCGTATCTATCGCCCAAGCGGGCCGAGAGCCTGGCGGCCTGGCACCTGGTGGGCGGCCTGGACCCCCTCACGCGGGACGATCTGGCAGGGGACGAGCCCGATGACGGCTATCCCGTGTTGCTGGGCGATTGGATCGCCCGCGATGGCCTGCGAGCCATCAAGATCAAGTTGCGGGGCAACGATGCCGCGTGGGACTATGAGCGGTTGGTGCGCGTGGGCCAGATCGCCCTGGCCCATGATGTGCGCTGGCTCAGCGCCGATTACAACTGCACCGTCACCGATCCCGCCTATGTGAACGAGAGCCTGGATCGCCTGCTGCGAGAGCACCCGGCCATCTGGGAGCGGCTGCTCTATGTGGAGCAGCCCTTTCCCTACGATCTAGAGGCGCACCGCATCCCGGTGCACAGCGTCTCGGCGCGCAAGCCCCTGTTCATGGACGAGAGCGCCCACGACTGGCGCCTGGTGCGCCTGGGGCGCGCGCTGGGCTGGACGGGGGTGGCCCTCAAGACCTGCAAGACCCTGACGGGGGCGCTGCTTTCCCTCTGCTGGGCGCGCGCCCACGGCATGAGCCTGATGGTGCAAGACCTGACCAACCCGATGCTGGCCCAGATCCCCCATGTGTTGCTGGCGGCCCATGCGGGCACCATCATGGGCGTGGAGACCAACGCCATGCAGTTCTACCCCGATGCCTCGCTGCCTGAAGAGGCCGTGCACCCCGGCCTCTACCGGAGGCGCCAGGGCCAGGTGCGCCTGGAGACGGTCAGGGGCCCTGGCCTGGGGTATCGGGTGGGCGAGATCGCCCGCACGCTGCCGCAGCCCGCCCTGAGCGTGGGTGGCGGGCTGTGAGTGGGGCGGCGCCGCTCAGGCCGAGGCGCGACTACGAGCGGTTGGCCGAGATGCTCGTTGGTCTGCATTTCGTGGGCTCTGCTATGCCGATGGCCCACCGTCTTGTCACCCACGCTACCCTTTCGGGCGACTGACGGTGCGGCCTTATCCTACAGTGTGGATTATTGGACATTTCGAGATGGGGTGCCGATCTATGTGTGGGAAAGGAAACGCCGGTGAGACCAGACGAACAGTTGACCCAAGAAGAAGCGTTGCAGAGCGTTGCTGCCGCACGAAGGCTAGCGAGTGCCCAACCTTAACGTGGCCAACCTAGAAAAAGTCCCTGGGCTTGGGAGCAGCTAGTGAGAACTTGTGTGACTGCGAACCACAGAGGAGCCGGCGATGACACGCGATGAGGTCATAAAGATTGTTGCTGACGCGCGCGCCGAGGGGCGCCAACCTGACCTGCGCGGCGCCGACCTGGGCGCGGCCGACCTGCACGAGGCCGACCTGCACGGGGCCAACCTGCACAGGGCCGACCTGCGCGTGGCCGACCTGAGCAGTGCAGACCTGAGCGGGGCCGACCTGCGCAGTGCACCCCTGACCGGTGCCGACCTGAGCGGGGCAGACCTGAGCGGGGCAGACCTGCGCGGGGCCGACCTGAGCGGGGCCGACCTGCGCGGGGCACGCCTGAGTAGGGCCAACCTGCGCAGGACACGCCTGAACGGGGCCGACCTGAGCGGGGCAGACCTGAGCGGGGCAGACCTGAGCGGGGCGGGCCTGCGCAATGCCAACCTATACGGGGCCAACCTGAGCGGGGCAGATCTGAGCGGGGCAGACCTGGGTGAGGCCTACCTTAACGGGGCCAACTTGCGCGGGGCCAACCTGCGTGGGGCAGACCTTAGCGAGGCCCTCCTGGAAGGCGTCATTGGGCTTGGGAGGCGCCGATGATAGCCTTGGTGATCGCAAACCAAAGGGGCGGCGCGTGCTGTTGGTGGACTGCGGCCCCCAGGGCAGCCTGACGGCCGCCTGTGGCGTAACCGACGCCGCTGAGAACAGCCCTGCCGAGGTGCTGGGCGGCGCCGCTCAGGCCGAGGCGCGGGCGCACACCTGGGGCAGGGGCAAAGCCGCGCGGGTGGGGCGCAACACATTCTTGCCCGAGCGCAAGCCCTGGATCACAGTTAGGTTGACATAAATGGACAGGCGCTCGCGAATCTCGCCATCGCTCAGGCCGCGCTGCATCAACTGTAGTATCTCGGGGATCTCGGCGCTCAGTGCCTGGTTCTCCTCGGCTACACGCGCCTCGTCCACGCACACCCGCATCTCTCCCGCCCGCACCATCTCGGCCAGCTCGCGCTCATCAGCGGGCAGGGCGTCCGCATCCATCGCATAGAGCCCCAACATGCTGGTGTGGTGCCCATCCGAGGCGGCGGTGGCCGGGATGTGCAGCCGGTGGGCCAGGGCCACGGCAGGCAGGTGGGCATAGTTGTAGATGTTGCTGCTCAGGACCTCGATGCCATCCACCGGGTGATCGTCCAGCACCTCGGGGGCGTCGGGGCCATAGCGGTAAGGGTGCGCCAGCACCACAGCGCCGCCGCGCCTTTGGGCGCGGCTGATGATCTCGGCGTCCTCCATGCCGGAGGCCAGCAGGTCATGATCGGTGACGCCATAGACCAAATAGTCATCGCCCTTGGCCGAGGTGACCTCGATGCCCCGATAGAGGCGCACGGCGGGAAAGGCCGCCTGCAGGGCCTCGATCTCGTCCTCGGGCCAGATCAGGTTGTGCTCGGTGAACACAAGGGCGCGGATGCCGATCTCGGCGGCGCGGGCCAGCATCTCCTCGGGCGTGGAACGTCCGCAGGTCGAGTAGCGAGAGGTATGTACGTGTAGATCAATGAGCATGTTGTCGCACTCTCTGGCCTGTGCGGGCCGATAGTCTGGCGGGCGGCCCAGGTGGCGTAGCGGTGGTCGCCCGCGAAAAAGCTAAGGAGGATTATACCACCGGCGGCCATTTCGAACCATCTACCCGCTTGTGTGTTCGCGCAGACCAAAGGGCTACGTGCGGCGCCAGGGGAACCGTGGCGGTGCTTGCGCGTCTATATGCCGGATATGTGGCCGATGCTTGGCAGATGTGAGGAGGGACAATGACGGTAGGACGCGTCGCAGCGATCGTGTTCATTTTCCTTTGCGTTACCGTGGCCTGGGTTATATTGGGCAGCAGCGTCACGTTTCGCACCAACCAGGGACACAGCGACCTGGGCAGGCAGGTAGAGCAGCTCTGGGGCAGCGAGCAGATGCAGTTGGCGCCGCAGGTGACTGTGGCGCTCCCCGATGGCAGCAAGCAGAGTCTCGAGTTGGCCTCCAGCCAGATCCATGTGGACCTGAGCCTGGACCAGCGGCGCAAGGGCCTGATGTGGTACGATACCTACAACGTGGCCTTGAGCGGGCGCTATTCTGTCCAGAACACCCTTCAGGTCCCCATTACGGCGACGGTGGTGTTCACCTTCCCCTCGGACAACGCCATCTATGACGATTTCGAGCTGCGCATCGGCGAGCAGCAGATCACACCGCGCGGGGTGACATCGAGCGTGCCTGGCACGGTGCAGCTCGAACCGGGGGAGAGCGCCGAGGTCTATGTGGCCTACAAATCGCGCGGGCTGGATCGTTGGGTCTATCGCTTTGCCGACCGGATCACGACGGTGCGCGATTTCAGCCTGACGGTCAACACCGATTTCGCCGAGTACGACTTTCCCGAGCGCACCGTCTCGGCCTCCAGCAAGACGCGCACGGCCCAGGGCTGGGAGCTCCAGTGGCGCTTTGGCAGCCTGGTCTCCGATTTCGGGGTGGGCGTCGAGATGCCCCACAAGCTCAACCCTGGCCCCCTGGCCAGTCGCATGAGCTTTTTCGCGCCCGTCTCGCTGCTCTTTTTCTTTACCGTGCTGTTGGTGCTGGGCGTGGTCAAAGGGGTGAACCTGCACCCCATGCACTATTTCTACCTGGGGGCGGCCTTTTTTGCCTTTCACCTGCTCTTTGCTTACCTGGTGGATCACGTGCTGGTCGAGGCGGCGTTCGTGATCGCGGCGTTGGTATCGCTGGGGCTGGTGATCAGCTATCTCTGGCGGGTGGTGGGGCCGCGCTTTGCCCTGCGCGAGGCGGGCCTGGCGCAACTGATCTTCTTGGTGCTCTTTTCGTACGCCTTTTTCTTTGAGGGCTATACCGGGCTGGTGGTGACGGTGGGCGCCATCCTCACCCTGGCCGTGCTGATGCAGGTGACGGCCAAGGTGGATTGGGCGGCCAAGTTCGCCAAGAAACCCAAAGCATAGCAAGCCGGGTTGCACAAGAACGCCCCGCCCAGGCCATAGACTTGGGCAGGGCGTCTGTCGTTGTGTGGGGCGCTCGCTAGGGTAGCTTGGCCACGATGGAGCGCAGCGCGCCGCCCTGGCGCGACCAGTAGATGGTGTTGTTGCGCAGCTCGTCGCCCAGGCAAAAGTGGCGCACGCCCAGATCAATATAGTACTGGGCGTCGTCGGGTGAGTTGATCTCGCAGCGGGCCTGCTTGCCGTGGGCCAGCGCCACGCGGATCATCTCGCGCTCGGCGGCCTTGAACTCGTCGAAATGCTCTCCCGAGTTCCAGCCCCGGCTCATGGAGTAATCCGACGGGCCGAACTGGACGATATCCACGCCATCCACGGCGCAGATCTCTTCGATATTCTCCATGGCCTCTTGCTTTTCGATCATGAACACAAAGACCGTGTCGCGCACCATGGCGGCATAGTCCATCTGTTTGTTGCTGGGCTGGTAGCCGATCCAGCGCCGGTTGGGATAGCCAAAGCGCCCCTGGTCCTGGGGGGTATCGGGGCGCACGAGATGGATGGTCTCGCGCACCTCGTCGGCGGTCTTGTGGTCGGTGAACATGATGGCCTGAAAGCCAGAGGCCATCGCCTTTTGGGCTACATAGGCGCGGTTCTGAAAGTCCAGCTTGATCATGGTGCCCATGTTGTGGAGTTCGGCGGCCCGGGCAATGTTCTCCAGATCATAGTCGGTAAAGGGGGCATATTCGACCACAAACTCCACATAGTCGAAATGGCCGGTAGAGCCCACGATCTCGGTGATGACCGGCCAGCCGGATTCGATGCGTGTGCCAACGGATGGCAGCCCGTTGGCAAGCAAATAGCGCAGCTTGTTCGTCTTCATGTTCACGGTTCTTTTCCCTCTCTTTTGTACGCAGAGTGTGCTGCACGATCTGGCGCCCCCGATGGGGCAGGATGCAACGCCCCTATACTACCGCATCGCGGGCGCGGGCGCTACCCAGTTGCGCCCCGCACCGCTTGTATCAGTTCAGATTCAAGGGGACGAGTTCCTAATTGACCAGGAAGTGATGCCAATATCCTGCAAACGGTGAGCACACAGCCTCGCTATGGACGCATACATGCGTCTGGCGTCAGGTTTGCCCATACGTGTTTAATGCGTTTTTCTATGGTTTTATGGTAGGGGCGCGGCATGCCGCGCCCCTACAAGGCGGGCGAGACGCCCGCCCTCCTGATACGCCGCACCGCTCTTTTACAGACTCTTCCCCACCTGGTAGGCGCGCTCCATCAGCGGGCTGCCCGGCGCATACGACAGCGCGCGCGTATGCACAATGGTATCCACCAGGGCCATATCCCGGTTCTGGAAATCGCCCAGGAACCAGTTGTAGACCGGCAGATACGCCTCGGGGTCGGGGCGGCCCTGGGAGAACACGCCCACCAGCTTGATGCCCGGGTGGATGCGCACCTTCCAGTCCTTGTCCAGCAGGCAATAGTGCCGGTTCATGTAGGTGATCATGGGGCCGCACACCTGCGAGGCATAGTTGGGCGCGCTGACCACCAGCGCCCCGGCGCTGTGCAGCTCGGCCCAGTAGGGCTGAAGATCGTCCTGCACAATGCAATCCACATTGTTCTCTTTGCAGGTGCGGCAGCCCTGGCAGCCGCGCACATGCATCTCGTTGATCTCGTACACCACCACCTGGTGGCCGGCGTCCTGGGCGCCGCGCAGCACCTCGCGCGCCAGTGTAGACGATGGCCCCTCCTTGTGGGGGCTCCCCAATACGGCGATGACTTTCATGGTAACTCTCCTTCTTTGTGTGTGCAGACGTGGGAACGTGCAAACGTTCGAACGTGAGAACGTTCCCACATTCCCACGCCCCCCTACCCTTGCCGTGTCGCCGCTAGACGCGGCGGATCGCCGCGTCGCGCATGGCCGCCCGGATGGCCTCCACGGTGGGCAGCGCCGCCGCCTCGAGCGCACGTGAGACGGGCGGGGGTACATCCAGGGCGCTGACATGGGCCACGGGCGCGTCCAGCTCGTCGAACCAGCGCCCCTGGATCTCGTCGGCCAGGCGCGCCCCGATGCCCTGGCTGCGGGGCGCCTGCTCCACGATCAGGGCGGCGCCCGTCTTGGCCACCGAGGCGCCGATGGACGCATAGTCCATGCCCAGGTAATCCAAGGTGCGCAGATCAATGACCTCGATCTCCAGCCCCTCACGCGCCAGGGCCTCGGCGGCCTCCAGGCAGGCGCCCACGCCCGTCAGGTAGGTCAGCGCGGTGAGATGGGCGCCGGGGCGCACGATGCGCGCCGCGCCATAGGCCACGTAGTAGTCCAGGTCGCCCGCGGGGGTCTCGTCCACCAGATCGTACAGCATCCCGTGCTCCAGGATCAGCACCGGGTCATCCAACTGCAGAGCCGTGTTGAACAGGCCGATGTAATCCCAGGCGTTGGAGGGGGCCACGACGCGCCAGCCTGGAAAGAGGCCAAACAGCCCGGCGGGGTCCATGCTGTGCTGGCCGCCATAGCCATAGCCGATGGCGATGCGTGTCCGAAGGACGAGGGGAAAGCTCACCTGGCCGCCGTACATGTGGCGCAGCTTGCCGATCTGGTTAAAGAGCTGATCCGAGGCCATCAGGGCGAAATCGGGGAACATGATCTCGACGACGGGGCGCAGCCCCACCGACGCAGCCCCGCCCGCCATGCCCACAAAGCCCGTCTCTGAGATGGGGGTGTTGAACACCCGCCCCGGGAAGGCCTCCGCCACGCCGCGGGTGGCCTGGTAGGCGCCGCCCCGCAGGTTGGCCACCTCCTCGCCCAGCACGATCACCCACTCGTCGCGCTCCAGCGCCCGCCGGGTGACCGCCGCAATGGCCTGGACGTAGCTGCGCTGCTCGGTGGCGAGCGCGTCGCCCCGCTCCCGATACTCGGCGTCCGCCAGGGCCTCCTCGCCGGAGCGCAGGTGCAGGGCCGCCGTCTCCGGCCTGGGCCAGTGGGCCGCCGGGATCGCCCGCGCGCCGTCGCGCTCCTCGGTGCAAGCGTCGGTGGCACGCTCCACCAGCGCCTGGGCCCAGGCCCGCAGGCGCTCGTTGTCGCCCTCGCCCAGCAAGCCCTCGGCGGCCAGTTGCGCCGGATAGGTCGCCAGCGGATCCAGGGCCAGCCACTGCTCCTCTTCCTCCCGGCTGCGGTAGCCAAAGGCGCTGCCCGCCAGCCGCCCGGCGTGGTGATAGTGGCGGTAGGTCTTGGCCTCGATGGCGTAGGGAAAGGGGGTTGCGCGCATGGCCTGGGCCGCGTCGCGCACGGCGATATACATGGCCACGGGGTCCATGCCATCCACGATCAGGCTGCTGATACCATAGCCCAGGGTGCGCTGGGCCAGGTCGCACACATGGGAGGACTCGTTGGTGCAGGTGCCCACGGCGTACAGGTTGTTCTCGATCAGGTAGAGGATGGGCGCATCCCACAGGGCGGCCATGTTGGCCACCTCGTGCAGGCAGCCCTGGTTGATGGCGCCATCGCCAAAGAACGAGACCACGACGGTATCGCGGCCCCGCAGACGCTCGGCCCAGGCCGCGCCGGTGGCCAGGGGGATGCCCCCGCCCACGATGGCGTTGCTGCCCAGGTTGCCCGAGGCCCGGTCGTACAGGTGCATCGAGCCGCCCCGCCCGCCGCACCAGCCTGCCGCCAGCCCCATGATCTCGGCCAGGGTGCGGTAAATGGCCTCGTGCATGGCGGGGGTGGTCTCGTCGGCCAGGGGCGCCCAATCGGGCGGCGCATAGTGGAGCAGGGCCTTGGCGAGGAAATGGCCGTGGGCGCGGTGGGTAGAGGCGATCAAGTCGCTGCTGCGCAGGGCGGCGGCCACCCCCGCCGCTACGGCCTCCTGCCCCACCGAGGTATGGGCCGGGCCGTGGATCAGGTCGGCCTCCTTGAGATCCAACACCCTCGTCTCGAACGCCCGGATCAGATGTAACAGCGCCAGCATGCGCTCGTGGTCGCGGCTTGGGATGGCGCGACGATCATCCTGGTCCACGACCAGGCGTTGGCAGACGGCTGGCGGCGGTTGGGCGATGCGCTTGCTCATGGGCTCTCCCGCAGGTGTGATGATGCACTGTGCATGGCCCTATTATAGAGAGGCGAGCAGGGCATGTCGACCGCCCTGCCCGTTTTGGCCCTCCCTGCGACCCGTGCTATACTCGTTATCGGATCGGCGATGCTCCATTGACCGGTCCTTTTTTTACGCCTGACCGGGGCTGCCCCCGAGACTATCTATAGGAAGCACTTGTTGATCAACCTGGCACAGAGCTGGCCCCTGGCGGGCCTTTTTTCACGCCGGCCCCGTCTCACGGATGGGTCCACTACACGGAACAACCGCACCACTGCCGCCCACAGGCGGCTCGCCTGGGCGCTGGAGCAGGCGCCGATGTTCCCCATTGACGACGACTCGCGGCTCGTCTTTTTCTCCGATCTCCATCGGGGGGATGATGGGCCTGCCGATGCCTTTCGCCACAACAAGGCCCTCTTTTTGCACGCCCTGGAACACTATGAGCGCCAGGGCTACACCTATGTCGAGGTGGGCGACGGCGACGAACTCTGGAAGAACCGGGGCCTGCGGGATGTGCGTCGCGCCCATGCGCCGATCTATCAGGCACTGAACCGCCTCCGGCGCGCCGGACGGCTGCATCTCTTGATCGGCAACCACCAGTTGCTGGGGGCATCGCGCACCCAGCGGCATCAGCGCCACGGGTTGTTGGGCGGCGAGGCGCTGCTCCTCAAGCACCGCGCCACCGGCCAGCGCATCCTGGTAACCCACGGCCACCAGGGGGACGGCTTCCACGCCCGGGTGCGCGGGGCCACCCGACTGCTGGTGCGCCATCTCTGGCGCCGTCTGCAACAACGGGGCATGCGCACCGCTTTGCCCGAGCTGGAGACCCATCACCTGGAGGGCGGCTGGATGCGACGCGCCGTCGCCTGGTCGCGCAACAATCAGAGCCGCATCGAGGAGCGCATCAAGGGCTGGCTGGGCTCCGTCGAGGGACTGGCCCTGATCTGCGGGCACACCCACCGGGCGGCCTTTGCCCAGGCGGGCGAGCAGCCTTACTTCAACTGCGGCAGCGGCGTGCAGTCCGGCCATATCACAGGCATCGAGATCGCCGGGGGCGTCATTCGGCAGGTGATCTGGAGCGACCGGCCCCAGGAGGGCCCCGGCGCCCAGTCGGTGCCCACGGGACGCATCTATCGTCGCGTGCTCCACGGGGCGCGTCGGGTGGCGGAGCTGGCGTAGGCAACGCGCCTGGAGCTCCAGCCCGCGCCTCATGTGAGCGCTCCGGCATACGCCCAACCTCTTCTTCTGATAGCTCGCTTCTCCCCCGTTCCGCCGGGGTGATCGCACGCAAGGTCGTGGCAGGCCATGGAGCGCGGGATCTATCCCGCACCAGCGTGTTAGCGCTGGAGCATTGTGCAATAATATAGAGATTGGCTATATGCAGGCCAAAGCCTGCGCTCCAGCAGCCGGATCATCGGGCGACGCGCCGGAGCGCATCGGCCCTCCACCCCTTGCTCCCTCGCTCGACACGCCTCCCCGTCGCGGCTATAGTATCCCCAAAAGCCAGCGACCAGGAGGGAGAGCATGGAGTACACCACGTTGGGCCGCACGGGGCGGCGGGTCAGCCGCCTGGGCTTTGGCGGGGCCACCGCCGGGCTGCGCAACTATCTCAAGCCGTTCGATCCCGAGCGCCCCGAGGACGCCGACCCCATCGTGGCGGCCATCCGCCGCGCCTATGAGTTGGGCGTCACCTATTATGACACCGCCGCCGGATATGGCGCGGGCGCCAGCGAGCGCATCTTTGGCCGTGGCCTGGAGGGCATTGACCCCGAGAGCATCTTTTTGGCGACCAAGGTCGGGCCCAGCGCCAAGGGCGTCGTGCGCCCCTCGCTGGAGGCCAGCCTGCGCAACCTGGGCCGCGATTGGATCGACCTGCTGCAACTGCACGGCACCACTTTTGATGATGAACAGATGGGCTGGATCCTGGATGACGATGGTCTGCTGGCCGAGCTGGAGCAGGCCCGCGACGAGGGCTTGATCCGCCATGTGGGGCTCACCTACGAGGGCCACGACCCCAACCTGTTTCGCCTGGTGGAGACGGGTCGTTTCGATGTGGCCCAGATCCAGTACAACCTGCTCTTTCAGCACCCCTACGACGCACGGCGCAAGGCGGGGGTCATGTTCGCCCTGGAGGCGCAACGGATGGGCATCGTCACCATGCGCACCACCACCTCCGGCATCCTGCAGCGCTGGATCGCCATGGCCAACCCGGAGAACACCTACGACTATACCCCCGCCCTGATCCAGTTCCAGCTCTCGAACCCCCTGATTGACGTGGCCCTGGTGGGCATGCGCAGCGTGGCGCGGGTGGAGCAGAACGTGGCTCTGGCCAACGACCTGGCGGGACGGATGGACCTGGATGAGGTGCACACCTACTATGTCTGAGGCCGCGTATTCGATCTCAAGAATCTCGCGGAGGACGCTGAGAGGATATGGTACGGGCAAAGCTCGTCTTTGCCCACTTTCATTGAGGGAGAGACAACCCCATGACAACGAGCCAACCCTGGTACCGGCGGGTGCGCCGCTGGGGCCAGACCAACCTGAGCGAGCTGGACCCCACCAACTATGATGGCGATTGGTGGCGCGACTACTGGCGGCGCACCCACACCCAGGGGGTGATCGTCAACGCGGGCGGCATTGTGGCCTATTACCCCAGCGAGATCGCCATGCAATACCGGGCCGAGCATCTGGGCGGGCGCGACCTGTTCGGCGAGATCGCCCAGGCCGCCCGCGCCGAGGGGCTGGCGGTGCTGGCCCGCATGGATTCCAACCGCACCGAGGAGCCGTTCTATCGCCAGCACCCCGATTGGTTCGTCATGGACCGCCAGGGGCAGCCCAGCGTCACCCAGGGACGCTACCAGGCCTGCGTCAACAGCCCCTACTACACAGAGTATATCCCCGCCATCTTGCGCGAGATCGCCGAGTGTTACCATCCCGATGGATTTACCGACAATAGCTGGACGGGCCTGGGCCGCAACCGCATCTGTTACTGCCCCCACTGCCAGAACAAGTTCGCATCAGAGGTGGGCATGGCCCTGCCCCTCGCGCCCGATTGGGACGACCCCGCCTACCGCGCCTGGGTGCGCTGGAGCTATGGTTGCCGCATCGCCAACTGGGACCTGAACAACCGGGTGACCCAGGAGCAGGGCGGCCCTGATTGCCTCTGGCTGGGGATGATCAACGGCGACCCGCTCTTTAGCCACCTGTCGTTCTGCGATCTCAAACTGGTGGGCGAACGCTCGCGCATTATGATGTCCGACCAGCAATCGCGGCGCGAGACCGGGTTCGAGTACAACGCCATCAGCGGCCAGTTGCTGCACGGTGTGGTAGGGTGGGAGGCGGCCATTCCCGAGAGCATGGCCACCTATGTGCGCGGCGAGCAAGCCTTTCGCAAGGCGGCCAACCCGCCGCTGGAGGCTCGCCTCTGGATGCTCTCCGGATTTGCCGGGGGCATCACCCCCTGGTGGCACCACATCGGCGCCTACCAGGAGGACCGCCGCCAGTTCGAGACCGTCCCCGCGCTCTTGCGCTGGCACGCCGAGAACGAGAGCTACCTCTACGACCGGCAGCCCGTGGCCAATATCGGCGTCCTCTGGTCTCACGAGAACATTGACTTTTACGGGCGCGATGCCGCCCATGACCGGGTGCTCTTGCCCTGGCATGGCTGGACCCGCGCCCTGACGCGCCATCGCATCCCGTTCTTGCCCGTGCACGCCGACCACGTGGAACGCGACGCGCCGGGGCTGGAGGCCCTGATTCTGCCCGACCTGGCGGTCATGACCGACGCCCAGATCGCGGCGGTGCGGGCCTTCGTCGCCCAGGGCGGCAGCCTGGTCGCCACGGGCATCTCGGGCAGCCTGGACGAGTGGGGCGAGCCCCGCGAGACCCCCGCCCTGGCCGAGATGCTGGGCATTGCGCCCACGGGCGAGCGCCTGGGCCTGCTGGGGCAGCACTCGTCCAACTGGGAGGTGCAGAGCGGCCACACCTATCTGCGCCTGGATACCGATGCCGCAGCGCGCCACCCGGCCGTGCAGGGCTTTGAGGGGACGGACATCCTGGCCTTTGGTGGCACGTTGCAGCGGGTACACACTCGCCCTGGGGCCGTCGCCCCGGCCACCTATGTGCCCGCCTTTCCCATCTATCCGCCCGAGTTTAGCTGGATGCGCGAGCCCGCCACCGACATCCCGGCCATCGTGGCCCAGGAGCGGCCCGAGGGCGGGCGCACCCTGTACCTGGCCGCCGACGTGGATCGCACCTATGGGGCGCGGCGCCTGCCCGACCACGGGCTCCTGCTGGCCAATGCGGCGCGTTGGGCCGCCGGCGAGCTGCCCCTGTGCGTGGAGGGGTTAGGGTACCTAGCCTGCACCCTCTACCGCCAGGAGGGCCGCCTGATCCTGCACATCGTGAACCTATCCGGGGCCAACGAGTGGCCCGCCTATGTGGAGGAGCACCTGCCCGTGGGGCCGCTGCGGGTGGGCGTGCGCTGGGACGCGGGCGCGCCCACGCGGGCGCTGCTGCGGGTCGCCGGGGGAGAGGCGGCGCTGCAAATGGCCGATGGCCGGGCCTGGATCGAGCTGGAGCGGGTGGTGGATCATGAGTTGGTGGTGTTCGAGTAGGAAGACATGCCTTGGCGCACCACAAGGGATGAGAGCAATGATCGCGCAGAGCGCGCAGAGGCGCAGAGGGGTGGCCCCGACCCGGTTTCTCTCCGGCTTGGCGACTTGGCGCTCTCTGCGCGAGCAGAATCTGACTCTATTCTCGGAGTAGGGAGGCAAACGACGATGGAACTGGTACGACCCGATTGGTTGAGCAGGCGGAATCGCGGCATCCATATGACCATCCGCGACGTGGATTGCGCCAACTTTGATGTAGAGGCGATGGCGCGCACCTTTGCCGAATGGCGCGTGACGTTCTTTTCATTCTTTGCCGCCGGGTATGTGACCACCTATCCCACCCGGCTGGCGCTCCAGCGCATCAGCCCCTGGCTGGAGGGTCGCGACCTGACGGGCGACCTGATCGAGGCGGCCCACCGCTACGGCATCAAGGCCATCCCCATGATTGACCTGGGCCAGCTTCCCGAGGCGGCCTATGCCGCGCACCCCGAGTGGGCCGCGCTGGATGCCCAGGGGCGGCCCGTGCCCGCCGCCGACGGCGCCCTCTATCGCGCCTGCCCCCTGGGCGGCTTTATCCGTGACTATAGCAGGGAGATGGTGGCCGAGATGGCGGAGCGCTATCCCCTGGATGGCGTCAAGTTTGGCGGCGGCAGCTATGGCTTTGGCGCGACGGTGTGCCACTGTCCCGCCTGCCAGGAGCGCTATCCCCGCGAGATGGGGCGCCCGCTGCCCGCCGCCGAGGATTGGGGCGATCCCGCCTGGCAGCAGTATCACCGCTGGAAGGGCCAGCGCACCGCCGAGACCGTGCGACACCTGGTCGAGATCGTGCGGCAGGAGGCCCCCGGCGCGCCCGTGGTGGGCAACGCCGTCTGCTTTGGCGATCCCTCGTGGACCCTGCGCTCCTCCCTGGATATCGAGGGGCTGGCGCTCATCCAGGACATCTCCCAGGTGGAGGTGCAGAGCCGCTTCCGCTACGAGCCCTCGCGGGATGCGGGCGCCTGGCAATACCTGCGTTGGCCGACGGAGACGGCGCGCTATATGACGGCGGTCAGCGAGCGGCCGGTGTGGACGGTCTGCTCCTACTTTATGGCGTGGCCCTGGCGGCGCAGCGCCGTGCCGGCCGCCGAGCAGACCGTCTACCTGGCCCAAATGGCCGCCAACGGCGCCATGCCCATGGTCAACCTCTCCGGCGGGCCGCCCGCCGTCCACGAGGACCCGCGCGGCTTCCAGGCCATCGCCAGCGTCTATCGCTTTATGGCCGACCACGCGACCCTGTACGAGGATCGCTCGGCGGCCAACCTGGCCCTGGTCTACAGCCAGGAGACGCTGGAGCGCTATGGCGACCAGGCCGCCGAGCAGTATGTGGAAGAGCTGCGCGGCTATGAGCTGGCCTTGGACGAGGCCCACATCCCCTACGATATTATCTCCTGCCGCACGCTGACGGCCGAGGTGCTGGCGCGCTATCGCGCCCTGGTCGTGCCCGGGGCCAGCGTGCTCTCGGACGAGGCCGCCGAGGCGCTGCGGGCCTTTGTAGGGGCGGGCGGCGGGCTGATCGCCGATTATGACTGTGGCCTGTACACGCCCGAGGGCGAGCGGCGCGCCGACCTGCCCCTGAGCGACTTGCTGGGCGTGACGTTGCTGGGCGAAACGCTTCCGAGCGTCGCGCTGCCGAGCGAAACGCTTCTGAGCGTCTCGCGCTCCGCCGTGAGCCAGGCCCGCGAGCTGCTGCAAGCCTATATGCGGCGGGTGGCCGCGCATCCCATCGTGGCCTCGTCCCAGGATATCGAGCTGCTGCCCTTGCCGGGGCGCTTTATGCCCGTGGCCAGCGCGCCGGGGGCCGTTGTGCCCCTGCGCCGCGCCGCGCCCTTTCGCGTGTTCCCCGAGGGTTGGGCCTATACCACCGACGCCGATCCCGGCGAGCCCTTGGCCGTGGCCTATGAGGCAGGCGGCGGGCGCGCGGTCTATTTCGCCAACCAGATGGGCCGCGCCTTCAAGATGGTGCACGCCCCCGCCCTGGGCGATCTGATCGCCGACGCTGCACGCTGGATATTGGGCGACGCGCTGCCCCTGCGCGCCGTGGCCCCGGCCACCCTGCAACTCTCGTTGCGACGCTGCGCCAGCGGCCTGGCGGTGCACTGTGTCAACCTCACCGGCGGCGAGCGCTATATGCGCGAGATCATTCCCCTGCACGGCTGCCGCATCGCCATCCGCCCGCCCGTTGGCGAGGGCGTGGCGACGGCGCGCCTGGTCTCCACCGGCGCCGAGCTGCCCATCGAAAGAGACGGCGACTGGCTGTGGGTGACAGCGCCGCAATTGGGGGCCTATGACGTGGTTCTGTTCGAGAGGGAGGCGTTGCCATGATCTATCAGCATCTGTTCAGCCGCGTGAGCGAGCCCGAGACGGTGCGGGCCGCCCTGATCGGCGCGGGGCAGTTTGGCGCCCCTATCGTCACCCAGGCGCCGCTGATCCCTCGCCTGGATCTGTGCGCTGTGGCCGACCTGAACGTGGAGGCGGCCCGCGCGGCGTTCCTGCGGGCGGGCCGCGCCGAGGATGACATTGCCGTGTGCGATAGCCGCGAGGCCGCGTTGCAGGCGCTAGAGGCAGGGCGGGCCGTCGTTGTGGGAGACGCCCTGCTGCTGATGGACCTGCCCCTGCATGTGATCGCCACCGCAACGAGGGCGCCCGCCGCGGCGGCCCTGTATGCTGGCGAGGCGATCCGCCACGGCAAGCATGTGGTGATGATAGACAAGGAGGCCGATTCCATCGTGGGGTCGGTGCTCAAGCGCCGCGCCGATGCTGCCGGGGTGGTGTTCACCACCGACGATGGCGACCAGCCCGGCCTGCTCATGGGCCTGGCCTCCTGGGCGCGGCTGCTGGGCATGGAGGTGCTGTGCGGCGGCGACCTGCGCAGCGCCCTGTACGATCCGGCGGCGGGCACCGTCTCGCGGGGCGGGCGCACGGTGCAGGTGGCCGAGGCGGACCGCTGGGCGCTGGAGCGCATCCCGGCGGGCGAGGCCCCGCGCTATGCCGAGGCGCGCTGCCGCATCCTGGACGCCTTTCGCGAGGATGACGCCCTGGGCGACCCCATGTGCCACATGGCCGTGGCCGCCAACGGCACGGGCCTCTTGCCGGAGGGGCCCATCGGCCACCGTGCCACGCTGCGCCTGGTCGAGATCCCCCAGGTGCTCTGCCCGCAAGGGGAGGGCGGCATCCTGGCGGGCCGGGGCGTGCTGGACATGGCCTATGCTCTGCATACCGCCGATCAGCCCCACGGCGGCGGCGGCGTGTACATTGTGGTCGCCAACCCCGACCCCGTCTCGCGGGCCACCATGATCGAAAAGGGGCTCTATGCCAACGCCGAGGGCACGGCCATGCTGGCCTACCGGCCCTACCACCTGTGCGGCGCCGAGACGGCCATGTCCATCCTGTGCGCCGGGCTGTTGCAGACGCCCACCGGCGCCGCTGACCTGCGCCCCCGGGTGGATATGGTGGCCACGCCGATGCGCGCTTTCCGCGCGGGCGAGATCATCAGTCGGCCCGGCGGCCTGGGCTACGACCGCGACCTGCTGGCCTCGTTGGCCCCGGCGGCGCCCCTGGCCCCCGACAACCCCGTGCCCTATTTCATGTTGGAAGGCATCCAACTGGCCGTGGACGTGCCCGCCGGGACGGCCATCACCGGCAGCATGGTGGTCGAGCCGCCGGGCTCGGCCCTGTGGGCGCTGCGCCGCGAGCAGGACGCGCTATTCCTATAGGCAACGGCGCCGCCGGCCTACCCGGCAATGGTCGGCAGGTCGGCGGCGTCCTCGGCATAGCCCAGGGTTACCAGGGTCTCTTCCAGGGCCGAGTAGCGGTCTATGGTGACCAATGCGCCCTCGGTGCCGCGCCGATAGATCAGCACGATCTGGCGCTGATCCGCGACGCCGGGATCTGCGACGCTGGCGCGGTCGGCCAGCGCCCACCCCTCGGCGGCCATCTCGCGCTCATAGAACCCCTCCACCGCCTCGATGGCGGCATTCACCGTGTACTCGTACAGCTCAAAGCGGTCGGTGGGCATGTGCTGGCCGCGCAACGGATCGGGCATGATCGGCAGCCGCTCCCAGCCCGTGTCCACCGTCGCGGGTGCGGCGGCGCCCAGGTGTCCCCAGGTGGGCAGGGCCAGGGTCTGGGGCGCCAGGGTCACGGCGATACTGATGTAGGGTTGGGGCGATGTGAGCCGCACCACCTGGGCGTAATAGTCCCCGTGCGTGACAGAGTAGGGCGTGCCCGCCAGGGCGTCCTCGATGCGCTCATCCAGCCAGGCGAGGGCCCACTCCCGCTCTGGCATGGCCACGCCTATGAGCTGGTAGAGCCCGGCGCGGGCGGTCTCTCGCGCGGCGGCGTCCCCCTCGGGCAGCAGCATGGCAAAAGAGGCCGTAACAGGGCTCTCCGCCGGGCCGATGATCTCGACGATCATGTGGCCATCGGGCGAGGCGCCCACTAGAGCGGGCCTGCCGCCCGCCAGGGTGGCGCTCTCAAAGCGCAGCAGGCTGCCGGGCTCGGCCACGCCAAGGGCGGCGGCCAGTTGCGCCGCGCCCGCGCTCAGCCCCAGGTCGCCCAAGACCACGGGGGTCTCGGTGGGCGCGGGGGTAGGCTCCGCCTCGGGCGTGGGGGTGGGCGTCGGATCGGCGGCCACGGGCGGCGCGACGGTCTGGGGCGCCACGGTGGGCGCCTCTGCCTCTGCGCTCTCGGGCGCTGCTGTCGTGGGGGACAACATGACGGTGGGGGCCTCGGCCACGGGCGCCGGCGCGACGGTGGGTACCTCACACCCCATCGCCAGGATGGCGATGGCGATGAGCAGCGTAGCGAGCAGCACGATCCTCGGGTGCTTGCAGGGCATGGCGCGTTCCTTTCGACAAGTTTAGTTGAGGGCGGTCAGTTGGCTAGCGCGCGGGCAGCAGTCCGGCTGCACGGATGCCTCGTTCCTCCAGCAGACGCAACAACGCCTCGCGGCCGGTCAGGCTCGCGACGTCGTTGAGAAAGGCGCTCAGCGAGGGGGCCTGGGCGCGCAGGGCGCGCAGCTCGGCCCCGATGGGCGTGATGGCCCCCGGCGCGTCGGCATAGGTGCCGTAAAAGGCGAAATAGGCCTGGTTCAGCTTGCGGATGCGATAGCCCTCGGCCACAAGCGCCTGTCGCCGCGCCTCCATGTACGCCTCGGCCTCCTCGATCTGACCCTGCGCCAGCAGCGCCTCGGCCTGCACGCGGGTCTCGCGCATAAAGGCGCGGAAATCGAATCCATCGTCATCCGCTGGCGCGGCGCTCTCGGGCGCGGGTGCGATGCCATAGCGCTCGGCCAGCACGCGCTCGGCGATCTCCTCGTGCACGATGGTCGCCGCCGACTCGTTGATCTGGGCGATCTCGTAATCCGGGCGCAGGCGCAACAGGTGTAGGATATAGCGCCAGCCCACGGGTGTAAAGGCGAGATACTGGTGCAGCCACTCCTCCGCCACTGTCTCGATGGCGTGGGGCAGCGAGCTGCGGGTACTCACCACGGCGGGGTAGGTGGCCCCAAAGCCGCCGATCTCGGTTACCAGAGGGGAGAGCCCCAGCGCCTCGATCTCGGCTTCGATGGCCTCCATCGTGGCCAGATCCATCTCCGGCTCTAGCATCACCTGGTAGATCGGCTCGATCCGGTCGCGGGGCGAGACCACCAGGAGATGGGGCGGCGGCTCGAACACGAACCAGACCGGCGGAAAGGTGACCGGCAGGCGCAGATGGCGATCCAGCGGGCCATAGATCCCCTCCTGGGCGAGCGCCTCGGCCACTTGCAGGGCCAGGATGAGCTCGGCCACCGGCCGCATCTCCGCCAGCTCCTGTTGCAGCGCCGCCGGAACCGGCTGGCCCGCCCGCTCCAGCGCGTTGGCCTGGGCCTGGCGCGTCAGGTAACCCTGCACATGGCCCGCGGGATCGTCTTGCGCCTGGGGCGGAATCTGTACCGGGCGCAGCAGCCTGGCGAACTGGGCCAGCTCCCAGCGCAGAAAGGAAAAGCGATAGGGCCGGGCGATGCGACTCAGCTCGGCATCCCAAGATTCTTGGGCGGCGCAAGATACGCTGCCGGCCAGGATGCCGGCCAGCAGCGCGGCCAGGGCCAGGCGCAGCCAGAAGGATGATGCCACAGGTTTTGGCATGAATCTAGTGAGCGCCGCTCAGCCCGCCAGGATCTGCTCGATGCACGCCAGCTCGTCGGCGGTGAAGGACAGCTTTTGCAGGGCGGCCACATTTTCCTCGATCTGCGCCACGCGGCTGGCGCCGATCAGGGCCGAGGTGACGGCCGGGTTACGCAGCACCCAGGCGATGGCCATCTGGGCCAGGCTCTGGCCGCGCTCTTGGGCCAGCTCGTTCAGCCGCTCCACCTTGGCCACCTTGTCCTCGGTGATGGCGCTGCGCCGCAGAGCGCCGTGGCCCCGGCCCGCCCGCGAATCGGCGGGGATCTGGCCGCCCAGGTAGCGGTCGGTCAGCAGGCCCTGGGCCAGGGGCGTAAAGACGATGCAGCCCACCCCCTCGGCTTCCAGGGTGCTCAGCAGCCGCTCCTCGACCCAGCGGTTGAACATGTTGTACGAGGGCTGCTCGATGACGCAGGGGGTGCCCAGGTTGCGCAGGATGTTGATAGCCTCCACAGCCAGCTCGGCGGGATAGTTCGAGATGCCCGCATACAGCGCGCGCCCCGAGCGCACGATATAGTCCAGCGCCCCCATAGATTCCTCCAGGGGCGTCTCGGGATCGGGGCGGTGGTGGTAGAAAATGTCCACGTATTCCAGGCCCATGCGCTTTAGGCTCTGGTCGCAGCTTGCCACCAGGTACTTGCGGGAGCCCCAATCGCCATAGGGGCCGGGCCACATGGTATAGCCCGCCTTGGAAGAGATGATCAACTCGTCGCGATAGGGGCGCAGGTCGGCGGCCAGGATGCGCCCCAAGCTCTCCTCGGCAGAGCCAGGCGGGGGGCCATAGTTGTTGGCCAGGTCAAAGTGGGTGATCCCCAGGTCAAAGGCGCGGCGCACGGTGGCGCGGCCGTTCTCGAACGTGTCCACGTCGCCAAAGTTGTGCCACAGGCCCAGAGAGATGGCGGGCAGCAACAGGCCGCTGCGCCCGCAGCGGCGATAGACCATCGAGTCATAGCGGTCCGATGCAGCCTGGTAGGGCATGGCAAACCTCCATCGTAAAAGGTGGGTTCTGGAAAACGATCACGTCTCGGAACGCGCAACCCCGATCCACAGCGCGGCCGCCAGGCAGAGCGCCCCGCCCGCGCTGCACAGGCTGAATACCACGTTCAGGCAAGTGAATACGCCAGCCAGCGAATAGGCGCCGCCGGAGGCGAGCCAGAGGGGCAGCGCGTTCATCAGCCACCCGCCGAGCTGCGTCGCCAGCAGCAGGCCAAAGCCGATCAGCGCCAGCCAGGCGGCGGCGTCGCGGCGTCGAACCACCAGCGCCAGGCCGACCAACACCCCCACGGCATAGGCGGCCAGCATCGGCAGCCGCACCAGCAGGGTGCTCCAGATGTTCAGGGCTATCATGCCAGATCTCCTCTCGTTGCGCCAACGTCCCTATGATAGCCGCAGCAGGCGCTGGCGGCAAGGGCCGCGTCACTCGCGGCGCGTGGGCTTGCCCAGAACATGGATCGAGACGCCGATGGCGATTAGCGGCAAGACCAGGCGCATGGGCAGGATGTCCACCCGATAGACCGTATAGCCGATGGTGCCCCAGAGCATGACCATGCTCCAGATCTTGGTGCGCAGGGGGATTCCCCGCCCCTCGTAATAATCGCGGATGTAGCTGCCAAAAAGGCGATTGTGCAGCAGCCAATGGTGAAAGCGCCGCGAGCCCCTGGCCCAACAGGCCGCCGTCAGCAGCAGGAATGGCGTGGTGGGCAGCACCGGCAAAAAAACGCCGATGATACCCAACAGCAAAAAGAGCGCCCCGGCGGCCACCCACAGGGCGCGCCTGGTTTTGGTCAGCATGTGCGAACCCGAGCCCCTCTGATGATGTTCTGTCGTGTGCCTTGGATGCTAGCCGCCGTACACGTGTAGGGGAAGGACAACCCGGCGGAAGGGTATCTGTCGGCGGCCAACCCTTGCGCCCCGGCAAGCCCTCACCCCCGGCGAAACTCGCCCCTGAGGCGAGCTTCGCCTCCCCCTCTCCCGCAACGTTGCGGGAGAGGGGGCTTTAGCTGGCCATTATCATTTTCATCCATGGGGGTGAGGGCCGCGCCTGCCACCCTCCATGGCTTGGCAGGCGGCAAGCACAAGCGCCCTGCCAAACCTGACTCTACTCGTCACCCTTGGGCCGCCAGCGCGCCCTCGGCCAGTTGGGCGGCCAGCAACAACGCCTCGACCATGCTCTCCTCGCTGGCCAGGCCCTTCCACGCGATGTCAAAGGCCGTGCCGTGATCCACCGAGGTGCGCACCACCGGCAGCCCCAGGGTCACCGTCACGCTGCGCTCAAAGCCGTGGGTCTTGATGGGGATGTGCCCCTGGTCGTGGTACATGGCCACCACCACGTCGAACTCGCCCCGGATGGCCCGGAAAAAGACCGAATCGGCGGGGATGGGGCCGTTGGC
Source organism: uncultured Anaerolineales bacterium (assembly GCA_964482225.1). GTDB lineage: Bacteria > Chloroflexota > Anaerolineae > UBA1429 > UBA1429 > UBA1429. The sequence goes on along the minus strand of CAYZWT010000015.1, from coordinate 30,908 downwards.
GGCGATCCCCTGCCCCTGGGCGAGGGCAGTGGCCGGGCCGATGGCCTCGATCTCCTCACGGCCCATCAGCCCCTCGTCGCCGCCGTGGGGGTTTAGCGCCGCCACGGCGATGCGCGGCTGCCGGATGCCCATCTGCTTGAGCCCTGCGTCGGTGAGTTGGATCGTCTCCAGCACATTCTCCACCGTCATCAGCGCGGCCACGCGGCTGAGGGGTACGTGGCGCGTCACATGCACGACCTTGAGGCCGGTGGTGGCCAGCATGGTGGTCACCCGCTCCTCGCCCAGCAGGGCGGCCAGCAACTCGGTGTGCCCGATGAAATCAATGCCGGCGGCCTTGAGGGCGGCCTTGTTGATGGGGCCGGTGCAGATGGCGTCGGCCTGGCCCGCGCGGGTGAGGGCCACGGCGCGCTCGATATAGGCCACGGCGGCCCGGCCACAGGCGGGCGAGACGGCCCCGGGCTGTAGATCATCGGCGCGCATCTGGCCCAGGTCCAGCAGGTCGGGGGCCTGGGGGTCATAGGCGGCCTCGCCGGGGTCGCCGATGGGGCGCAGGGCCGGGGCGCCCACCAGGGCCGCCGCCTTGTTCAGGATCTCGGCGTCGCCCACCACCAGCGGACGGCACACCTCCCAGACCTCCGGGTGGGCCAGGGCGCGGGCGGTCACCTCCGGCCCGACGCCGGCGGGATCGCCCATGGTGATGGCAACAACGGGTCTGCGCACAGGGGATGCGGCCACGGCAGTCTCCTTGTATGGGGCATAGCGGCATGTGTGAGCGTGATGGGGGCATTATCGGGACAAGGGGGGCGGCTGTCAACCGGCGCGTGTGCCGCTACGGGTATCAGTTCAGATCTGAGGGAAGCGGCCAACGCGTAGGCGATAGCGACGGACAAGTTTGGGGCGCGAACGTCTCGCCTGCCTTGTAGGGGCGAGGCATGCCTCGCCCCTACCATAAAACCGTAGAAAAACGAACTAAACACGTATGGGCAAAGCTGACGCTGGACGCATATATTTGTACGCATCGGAGGCTGCTACGCATCGGACGAAGCTGCGCTTCGTAGGCGGGCGAGACGGTCGCCCTCCAAGGTTCGCCGTCGCCGTCCACAACGCGTTGGCCGCTTCCCTCCAAATCTGAATAGACACCTCCTACGGCTCGCTGATGACCACCGTTCCCAGCACGATCATGCCGTCGCGGGTGGGGCCCTGGCCCTCAACGGGGGCGACCCGCGCGCCTTGGGCGTCCAGCCAGCCGCAGCCCAGCTCATATACGCCGGGCGCCGCGTCCTGGGGGATCAGGATGGCCCGGCGATCCACCACCGCCTGACCGGGCTGCCATGCGGAGGTGGGGGCGCCGCCATATTGGGGCTGGCCATCGGGGGCGGCCAGGGCGGGCCCCTCGGCGGGCAGCAGGTGCACAAACAGGACATAGTCCTCGGCCAGCGGGTGCGCGGCGGCCAGCTCCAACTCGACGCGCAGCGCCTCGCCCGGGCGCAACTCTTGGGCGTCGGCGGCCAAGGCGCGCACGACCAGACCGTTCTCCCAACTGCGGGCTACGGGCTGGCGCTCCAGGGGCGCCGGTGGCAAAAAGGCGAACAGCTCATAGCCGCCCACCCACTGGCTGCCCATCAGATAACCCTCTCGAACAAAGGCGTCGCGGGCCAGATAGGGCGTGGCGTCCACGGGCAGATGCACCCGGTCCACCACCAGCCAGACGCGCTCGGCGCGGGGCGCGCGGGCCATGACCTCGGACAGAAGGAGCGGCTCGTGGGGCGAGTGCCATTGGAGCAGAAAACGCCCCTTGAGCAGGCCGGGCATAAAGTGGATGAAAAAGTCGTTCGAGATCAACGCCACCGTATAGGGCGCATCCTGGGCCTGTGAGATGAGGGATGCCATCTGTTGCGCCTCGGCCCGGGTGAGGCCGCCGTGATCCTGGGTGTTGCGCGCGCTGCGCGTCAGCAGCCCGCCGCTGCCCGCCAGCACCGCCAGCGCGCACGCCAGCGCTACGAGCCTCTGATGGCGTAGGGCGCCCGACCTGCGCGCCAGCAGGAGCCACACCGCCCCCGCCACTACCAAGGCCAGCGCGACGAGCCCCACCCCCAGAGGCAGATCATAGGCCAGCGTGCCGTCGCTCAGGGTGCGCAGCCAGGAGAGATCGAGCTGGCGCACCCCCCAGCCGGTGAGCTGCACCAGGGCGGGCGAGCGCGGCAGCAGCCGCCAGCTCTGCCAGGGGATCCCGTCCAGGCCCACCAGCCACTCGCCCTGATAGGCGGGCACCAGTTGCCATATCGCGTCACTCCATGAAGCCGTGCCCGCCACGAACTGGATGACCAGCCCCACTACGCTCCAGCCCGCCACCCAGAGTCGCGCCACAAGGCGCGGGTTTGCCAGGGCCGTGGCATAGGGCAGGATCAGCAAAGGCAACAGGGGCACCACAAAACGCGGTCCCCAGACCACGTGGCCGCCATGCCACTGGGGGGCCGGGCCGTAGATATAGAGCAGCGATAGCACCAGGCCCAGGGTGAGCCAAGCCGCCGGCCCTTGCCGCCGGAAAAACCCGGGCCAGCCGATGGCGCCCCCGATCAGGATGGGCGAGAAAAAGGCGATGCCCTTGACCGGGCTGATGAGCAGGCCATAGGCCGCCGCCAGCGCCTGGCCCCACGGGTAGCCCCAAGTGTACTCGGCCAGGGAGAGAGGCTTGTCGTAGCGCAGAGCGTAGAGGGCCGCTACGGCTGCCCCCGCGATGAGGGCGACCGCGCCCAGCAGCAGGGCCCGTCGCCACGTCAGGGCCAGCCGTTTGCGCCTGGCATCCCACAGCAGGGCCAAGGCGAACACCGGCAGCGCCCCCGCCGCCGAGATCTTGACGGCCAGGCTACCCGCTGCCAGAGCCAGGCAAGCCAGCCCCCAGGGAACCCGGCGCGTGCGCTGCCAGCGGAGGCAGGCACAGGCAGCGCCCAGCCAAAACAGCGCCAGCAGCGGCTCGCGGAAAAAACTGCGGGCGTAGGGCCAGGCTGTGGTGCCGATCCCCCAGGCCAGGGTCGTGAGGGCAGCAACCACCTGGCCGAACCCCAGACCCCGTATCAACCCGTACAACAGCGCGCCCGTGAGCGCCGTGACGAACACGTTGAACAGCATCACGGCGGTGATGTTGCTTGCGGCGGGCCACTGGCGCGCCAGCAGATAGAGGGGCGCGGCCAACACCGATTGCCCCGGCTCCAGTGCCCCTACCGGATGGTGGAGCGAGGAAAAGGCCAGTTGCGGCGTGCCCGTACCATAGCCCTGGGCCAGGGTCTCGGCGCGGGCGTACATGGCGTATTCGTCTATCGAGCGAAACTGCCCGCTGAATGACAGCAGATATACCATCGCCAGCAGGGCGCCCAGCGCCACGGCCATGTGGCGGTCGCGCGCGCGGGTGGGGACTGAGTGGCTCATGTCGCGTCCTTGGTCAAGGGTGCGAGCGACTAGCGTACGCTCGCGAGAGATGCTAACATGGGCCATAAGAGGTGTCAATTGCAGGCCGTTCCCGTGCCTTGTCTCTCGCGCCGGTTGACGAACCTGCGCGCCAACCTATAATATCCGTAAATTGCGTTGATACTCGGGCTGGGTATTCCTGCTCCTTGGTCTGCTGTACTAAATTCGGGGGGTATCTTGATGCAACTCCCGCGACGCCGTTGGCTCCTGATTGTTTTCGCGCTCTGCGCCCTGGCCATCCTCGGCGGCGGCGCCTGGGTGTATCGCGCCCAAGAGGCCAGCATTCGCCGCGACGTCGAGGCCGAGCTGGAGGCCATCGCCACCCTCAAGGCCAACCAGATCGCCCAGTGGCGCGCCGAGCGCCTGGGCGATGCGGCGGTGGTTATGAGTAGCCCCCTGCTCATCGAGGGCGTGGCCCGCTGGCTCTCAGATCCCCAACCCAGAGACGGCGGCGCGATCATCACCCGCTTTCGCGCCCTCCAGTCCTACTATGGCTACGATGATGTGCTGCTGGTGGATTCGGCAGGGCAGGTGCGACTGGGCTTGCGAGGCGACCACGGCCCGCTGGATCCTCATGCGCAAGAGACCGTACAACGGGCCTGGATCGAGGCGCGCCCCCTCATGGTGGGCCTGCACCTCAGGGCCGATGGAACAGAGCCCCATGTCGGCTTTGTGGCGCCCCTCTTTGCCGAGGATGGCGAGCCCGTGGCCGCCGTCATCCTGATGGTAGATGCCGAGTCGTTCCTCTATCCCCTGATCCAGACCTGGCCCCTGCCCAGCGATAGCGCCGAATCGCTGCTGGTGCGCCGCGAGGGCGACGATGTGCTGTTCCTCAACGAGCTGCGCCATACGCCGAACGCCGCTCTGAGCCTGCGTATCCCACTGACGCGCACCGATGTTCCCGCCGTGATGGCGGTGCAGGGGCGGCGGGGCGTCTATGAGGGGCTGGACTATCGCGGCGCGCCGGTGGTCTCGGCCATCCGCGATGTTCCCGATTCGCCCTGGTTCATCGTGGCCAAGGTGGATCGCGCCGAGGTCTATGCCGAGTGGCGGCGTTACTCATACGCTCTCCTGGGCCTGATCCTTGCGCTGCTGGGGGGCCTTGTGGCGGGGACCATCGCCCTTTTGCAGGGGCGCGAGCGGGCCTATTATGAGCGCCTGGCCCGGGCCGAGACCGCCCTCCAAACCAGCGAGACCCGCTACCGCACCACCCTGCTCAGCGTGGGCGATGGCGTGATCGTCACCGACGGCCAGGGCCGGGTGGAGATCATGAATGCCGTGGCAGAAGAGCTCACCGGATGGCCTCTGGAGCAGGCCGTGGGGCAGCGCCTCAATACGGTGTTCGACATCGTGAATGAGGAGACGCGTCAGCCGGTGGAGAACCCGGCCACCCGCGTGCTGCGCGAGGGCGCCATCGTCGGCTTGGCCAACCATACGGTGCTCTTGGGGCGCGATGGGGTCGAGCGGCCCATTGCCGATAGCGGCGCCCCCGTGCGAGACGAAACGGGGGGCGTGAGCGGCGTGGTGCTGGTCTTTCGTGACCAGACCGAGGAGCGCGCCGCGCAGCAGGCCCTGGCCGAGAGCGAATCTCGCTTCCGCACCCTCTTTGATGCGAGCCCCCTCGCCGTGGGCCTGTATGACCTCGATGGCCATCTGGTGCGGTGCAACCCGACCATGATGCATCTCCTGGGCTATACACAGGAGGAGCTGGCCGAGATGGATCCCACCCATCCCGATGACCGGCTCTCCGGCGCTGAGCTCTTTGTGCAGTTGGTATCCGGCAAGATCGGCCGCTACCAGCGCGAGAAGCGTTACGTGCGCAAGGATGGCAGCGTCCTCTGGGCCCAGTTGACTGCCGCCCCCATCTTGGGCGCCGATGGCCGCCCCGAGTACGTTACCCTGGTCTTTGAGGATATTACCGAGCGCAGGCGCGCCGAAGAGTCCTTGCGCGAGAACGAGGAACGGTTCCGGGGCCTCTTTGAGCACTCGCTCAGCGGCGTGGCGCTCCACGAGATCGTGCTGGACGAGCAGGGCAACCCCGTGGACTATATCTTTCTGGATGCCAACCCGGCCTTTGAGACCCTCACCGGATTGCGGGTCGCCGACATCCTTGGGCGCCGCGTTACAGAGGTCCTGCCGGGCATCGAGGGCTCGCCCTTTATCGAGACCTACGGCCAAGTGGCGCTGACCGGCGAGTCGGTCAGCTTTGAGCAGCTTTCCGAGCCGCTGGGCAGGCACTATTACATCAACGCCTATCGGCTGGGCGAGAACCGCTTTGCCACCGTGTTCATGGACATCTCCGAGCGCAGGCGCGCCGAGGAGGCCCTGCGCGAGAGTGAGGAGCTGCTGCGCATGGCGGGCGCCCTGGCGCGGCTGGGGGGCTGGACCGTGGACCTGGTGGCGAACCGCATGACCTGGTCTGACCAGGTGGCCGAGATCCACGGGATGCCGCCCGGCTATTCGCCCAGCGTGCAGGACGGGATCAACTATTACGCGCCCGAGTACCGCGAGCGCATCAGCCAGGTCTGGACCGCCTGCATCACTGAGGGCATCCCTTACGATGAAGAACTGCAGATCATCAATGCCCAGGGCGAGCGGGTCTGGGTGCGCACCCTCGGCTCCCCCGTGCGCGATGAAACAGGCGCCATTGTCAGGGTCTATGGCGGGTTCCAGGATATCGCCGAGCGCAAGCAGGCAGAGGCCGCGGTGACAGCATCAGAGACGCGCTACCGGCGGCTGTTCGAGGCCGCCAAGGATGGGATCCTGATCCTCAATGGTGAGACCGGGCAGGTAGTGGATGCGAACCCCTTTATCCTTGATCTCTTGGGATTGACCCGAGAAGCGCTGCTGGGCACAGAGCTTTGGCAACTCGGTCTGTTCACCGACATCGCGGCCTCGCGCGCTGCTTTTGTGGAGCTACGAGACAACGGCTATGTCCGCTACGAGGATCTACCCCTTATGGGAGCCGATGGACGTAGAAGACAGGTCGAGTTCATCAGCAACGTCTACCAGGCAAACGGCGAGAGCATCATCCAGTGCAACATCCGCGATATCACCGAGCGTAAGGAGGCGGAGGAGGCGCTCGCCCAAGAGCGAGCCCTCTTGCGCACTGTGATTGACAACCTGCCTGACGCCGTCTATGTCAAAAGCGCGCAGGGTCGCAGAATCCTGGGCAACCCCGCCGACCTGCGCAACATGGGCTTGGCCGACGAAGCCGATATACTGGGCAAGATGGATTCGGAGATCTTTGACGCCGAGACGGCGGCGGCCTATATGGCTGACGACCGTTTCGTAATCGAGACGGGACAGCCCTTGCTCGGTCGGGAGGAGTGGCTGGTCAGGCCCGATGGCGAGCGGCGCTGGTTGCTTACGTCCAAACTGCCCGTGCGCGACCCCGACGGCCACGTTATTGGGCTGGCAGGCATCAGTCGGGACATCACCGAGCGCAAGCAGGCGGAGGAGCATCGCGCGCTACAGGCTTTGCGCATCGAGATGCTCCTCAGGTTGCACGAGATGGCCGATGCCACCCAAGACGAGATCATGAGCTTTGGTCTGGAGGCCTGCCTCCAGATCGTCAAGAGCCGTCTGGCCTTTATCGGCTTGATGGACGACGATGAGGCTGTACTGCACACCCATGCCTGGTCTCCGAGCTCCATGCAACAGTGCGCCGACACGAACGCCCCCCTCGATTTCGCCGTTGCCGATGGCGGGCTCTGGGCCGAGTGCCTGCGCCAGCGCCGCGCCATCGTCATCAATGACTATGCGGCGCCGCACCCCGCCAAACGGGGTCTCCCTGAGGGCCATGCCTCGCTGAAACGGTTGCTTTGCGTGCCCGTGTTCGACGGAGAGCGTATCGCAGCAGTGGCGGCGGTGGCCAACAAAGAAGAGCCCTATGATACCGAGGATGTGGCCGCTCTTACGGCCTTGATGAACAGGATGTGGGAGCTGTTGCGCCACAAGCAATATGAGCAACAGCTTCGCGAGAGCGCCCTTCAGTATCGCACCCTGGCCGATTCAGGCCAGGCCCTGATCTGGACCGCCGGAACAGACAAGCTGTGTAACTATTTCAACGAGCCCTGGCTCGCCTTTACCGGCCGCACCCTGGAGCAAGAGCTGGGCAACGGCTGGACCGAGGGCATCCATCCGGACGACCTGGAGCGCTGCATCCAGATCTATACCACCGCCTTTGACCGGCGCGAGCGATTCAGCATGACCTACCGCCTGCGCCGCCATGACGGCGAATACCGCTGGATACAGGATGATGGCAGCCCGCGTTACGATGCCGAGGGCCGCTTTGCCGGCTACATCGGCCACTGCCTGGATGTGACCGAGCAGCGCCGGGCCCAAGAGGCCCTGCGCGAGAGCGAGGCGCGCTACCGCCGCCTGGCCGAACACGCACCGGATGTGATCTTCCGTTATCGCCTGTTGCCCGAGCCGGGTCTGGAATACATTAGCCCGGCGGTCGAGGCCATCACGGGCTACTCGCCGCAAGAATGCTATGCCGATCCCATGCTCATGGTGAACATGGCCCATCCGGACGATGCCCATATCATGTCCGATTTGCTCACCACCCGGGATGTTCCCCCCGAGCCCTTGACCATGCGCTGGATCGGCAAGGATGGTTCGGCCCGCTGGATGGAGACGCGCATGATCCCCCTGCATGATGACGAGGGGCGCTTGTTGGCGGTGGAGGGCATTACCCGCGATATGACCCAGCGCATCCTGGAGGAGCAGGAGCGGCAGCGGTTGGAGCAGCGCTTGCAGGATTCGCAAAAGATCGAAGCCGTGGGCCGCCTGGCGGGCGGCGTGGCCCACGATTTCAACAACATGCTACAGACGATCCTGGGCTACGCCGAGATGGCGATCCAGGATGCGCCGCCCGATGGTCCGCTGGGCGACTATTTGGCCGAGATCCGCTCCGCCGGGCAGCGCTCGGCGGCCCTCACACGGCAACTGCTGGCCTTTGCCCGCCGCCAGACCATCCAGCCCCAGGCCCTGGATCTGAACGAGCACGTGGCCAACACCCTCAAGATGCTGGGGCGGCTGATAGCCGAGGACACCTCTCTCGTGTGGAAGCCCGGCGCCCACCTGGGCCAGGTGATGATGGATCCCTCTCAGGTGGACCAGATCCTGGCCAACCTGGTTGTGAACGCCCGCGACGCCATCGAGGGGCAGGGCGAGATCCTGATCGAGACCGAGAACGTCGCCATCAGCGAGGCATACGTCGCCAGCCATCTCGACGCGTTGCCGGGGAAATATGTGATGCTGGTGGTCACCGATAATGGGTGTGGCATGGATGCGGAGACCAGGACGCATCTCTTTGAGCCGTTCTTTACCACCAAGGCCATCGGCGAGGGCACCGGCCTGGGCCTGGCGACCATCTATGGCATCGTCAAGCAGAACGAGGGGTTCATCAACGTCTATAGCGAGCCCGGGCGCGGCACAACCTTTCGCATTTACCTGCCGCGCCACGATGTGGCCTTGCAGCCCGACAATGGTGAAAGTGAGCCCTCGGCCCTACCGCGCGGCGTTGAGACGGTGCTGTTGGTGGAGGATGAAGAGGCCCTGCTCAGGCTGGCGGTTCGCCTGCTGACCCAGCTCGGCTACAACGTGCTGGCAGCCAACTCGCCGCAAGAGGCCGAGCGCCTGCACCAGGAATACGAGGGCGAGATTCACCTGCTGATGACCGACGTCGTCATGCCGGGCATGAACGGACGCGAGTTGGCCGAGCGCCTGCGGCCCCAGCGCCCGGGCATGAAGTACCTGTTCATGTCTGGCTATACGGCCAACGTCATCGCCCATCGCGGCGTGGTGGATCATGGCGTGGCGTTCCTGCAAAAGCCCTTCTCACTGGAAACCCTGGCCCGGCACGTGCGCGCCGCCCTGGACGGCGACCGCGGCGCATAGGATGCGGGCCGCGCGCGCCTTCCGATCAGACCAATCGTACCTGGAAGTCGTCCGCCTCGATACTGCTGTTGCTTGGGGCCTTCTAGCCCTCACCCGCGTCCCGCAGACGGGCCGCACCCTCTCCCGCACGCGGGAGAGGGTCGCCGGAGCTTGCGACGGCGGGGTGAGGGCTTTTGCGACGCGGGGGAACGTTTCCTCCTCCAACCAAAGTGAGGCTTCTTGGGACGGGACCGAGCACCGCTTGTCTGCCCAGGATACTTTTCCCTCAATGCGATTGCCCCGGTCGCCGCCCCCGATTGTGCGCTCCATCGTTTCCCCTATAATACCAGCATAACGAGGGGGTGAGGGGTGGCGAGAGGCTCTTTGGCAGGGCGGGTGGCGGTCGTAACGGGCGCTTCCAGCGGGATCGGCGAGGCGCTGGCGCGCGCATTGGCGGCAGAGGGCGCGCGCGTGGCCCTGGCCGCCCGCAATGCCGCCCGGCTGGGCGAGCTGGTTGCCGAACTCGTAGAGGCGGGCGGCCAGGCGTTGGCTATCCCCACGGATGTGACCGATGCAGCCCAGGTGGAGGCGCTGATAGGGCGCGTCTGCGGGGCATGGGGGCGCATTGACGTTCTCGTTGCCAACGCGGGCACCTATGTCCAGGCGCCCACGGCCCAGTTGACCGTGGCGGCCCTGGAACGCGGCATGGAGATCAATTACTTTGGGGCCATGCGCACGGCGTTGGCTGCGCTGCCCATCATGCGGCGCCAGGGTAGCGGCCACTTGGTGCTGATGTGTTCCCAGGCTGCCTTTATCCCCATCCCGCCCGATGGCCCCTATGTGGCATCCAAGGCCGCTCTCAGCGGCATCGCCCAGGTGATGCGCCAGGAGTTGGCTCCTGAGGGGATCGCCGTCACCGTCGTCTATCCAGGGCGCATCGAAACGCCCCTCATCGCCCATCTGCGCATGCCCTGGATCTCGCCCAAGGCAGCGCCCGACGCGCTGGCGCGCCGCGTGGTGCGCGGCATTCGCGCGCAAAAGCGACAGATCATCTACCCCTTTACCGGATACCTCTATCTTGTACGAGACATCTGGCCCGCCCTGGGCGACTGGCTCATCCGGGTCCTGCACCTCGAGGGCTGGACCGAGCCCGCACCCGGGGGCGACCGGTCTGCCTGAAAGGACCTCATGCGCCATGCAGCCTAGCGTAGCAGATAACGCTCTATCGGTTTCCCTCCTGCCGGTGCATCCCTGGCTCAAGCCGGTGCGCGCCGCCCTTGTGCCCGGGCACCAGCACCCGCTCATGGCCCGCATTCTGGAGGGCGTTGGCAGGCAGTTGGCGGCGCTGGGGCATGCCGTGCTGAATGCGCCCGACCCGCAGACCGACCTGGTGCTGACCACCTATCGCTATGGCCAGCCCCTGGGATGGCGCCAGGCATTGCTCTTTACCATGCGGCGGCGCTTTGGTCTGGAACACACGCCCGCCCTGTATACCCTGGTGTTGATGACCCGCGCCGAGTTCGACGAGCTCATGGATCGGCTGGCCCGCGCCCTGGAACGCGATCCGATCCGGCCCGAGGATTTCGCCTTTGAGGGCCTGGCCTCCACAGCCTGGCAGGTGCTGGTGGAGCAGGGGCAGCGCGGCGGCCCCATCCTGGCGCTGGAGCGCCTGTTGCAGGCCCAGGCCAAATGTATCCGGCTGCTCTTGCTGGTGGGCGACCAGGAGCCCGAGACGCTGTATCATTTCGACCTGGTGGGCGCCCACCCCACCAGTGACCCCTCCGAGCCGGAGAGCTTTTTGCGGGACATCGCCCTGCGCATCGTCACTACGGCCAGCACCTCGGAGGTGATCGATCACGAGGTGGTGGGCGAGCCGCTGGCGCGCGCCGAGTGGGATCGGGCCACGGCCCCCGCTGCCATGCGCGTGGCAGGGATCGAGTTGGGGCGGCGCCACTTTTTCACGCGCATGATCCGTGTGGACGATCTGATCCAGATACCAGCCGTTTCGGATGTCCTGGCCAGCCAGTACAGCGAGGGCTGCTTTGCCACCTGGGACCCACACCTGGGCGCGTTGGTCGCCACGGTCACAGGCAGCGCCCGCCCGGTGGACAAGGGCAACCTGACGGATGACGACCTGGCGGTGATCGTGGGGGTCACGGCCAGCGGCATGGGCGCCCAGGTGCGCCACGTGGTCGGCAAGCTGAACACGCCCCCCTCCACCGAGGCGGTCGAGATGATGGAGATGGACGAGCCGCTGCCCCGCATCGCGTTGGGGGAAGCGTGGGGCGTGCAGGCCAGCGTGCCGGTGATCCGCTCGCGGTTGCATGGCCACCGGGGCGTGGGCGCCTATGATCCCGCCCACGTGCAGTTCATGCCGCTGGACGATCCGTTCTACCATTATCTGGTATCGTGCGGCACGGGCGCCCAGGCCCAGGGGATCAAGGCGGCCTTTGCCCGCTCCGAGGCGCTGCGCAACCCCGACGATCCGCGCCAGGTGGTGTTCACCGTGCTGCCGGGCCACGGCGCCATGATCGTGGAAAAGTGGGCGCCCGGCAAGGCGCCCTTCCAGGTGATCTGGGAGTATATGGATGCGGGCTATATCCAGATCGCCAAGGCGGTGCCCCAGGGGCCCATGGGCTATGCGCCCGATGAGGATGGCATCATGCGTCTGGTCTTGCGCTAGCCGGGCCACAATCCGCGTATAACAAAGGCCAGGGGCTGCTCGTGTGAGCGACCCCCGGCCTTTGTTTGCACCCGAAACGCCAGGGTGCCTATGTGAATGCCTTCCCCCCGACGCCTCCGGCGGGAGCTTGGTCTCTGCACCCAGTGTAGCACATGACAAGCCCTTGTCAATGGCGAGTTTGAGCGAGCCTTGCCCTGGAGGTATCAGTTCAGAATTGGGGGGATGAGTTCTTGACTGTCCAGAACGGTGATGCCACTATCCTGCAATCGGTGAGCACACAGCCTTGGCTATGGAGGGCGGGCGTCTCGCCCGCCTACGCTACGGACGCATGCATGCGTCCGTAGCGTCCGATGCGCAGCAGCATCCAAGGTGCAGCGCTAAACAAAGCAAGCTGCTCTTGCTTTGTCCAGAACTCGGCTCTGTGCGAGATTCGCCCCCTGTCGACGATAAACGTTGCCATGCAACATCACGCTGCATGGCAACGTTGCGCTGCTAGGAGCGTTGCGATGCTTGCATCGTGGCGGGCGAGACGCCCGCCCTCCAATCTGCCTTGCCGCTGCACTTGGCTCACGACGAGTGGTTCGCCGTATGGGTGGCGGAATCATTCCCTATGGCAACTCATTGAAGGTTGGCCTATCACCTCCCCTCGAATCCGAACTGATACGCCTGAATCGCAGTCTTTGGCCTGCCTCCGGTCGAGACGCCCGCCCCTCTCAACGTGGTGCCCAGGCGCGCGAATGCCAGCCCGCGTGGTCGTTACGGGCTGGCATCCGCAAAGGAGGAGTGAGAATGTTGCGAGTTACATGGCCAGGCCGCCATCCACGCACAGCACCTGGCCGGTGATATACGCCGCCTGGGGCGACGCCAAAAAGACCACCGCAGCCGCCACATCTTGAGGGCGGCCCAGGCGCTGCAACGGGATCTGGGCCTGCACCTGCGCCATCATCTCCTGGCCCAGGGCGTGGGTCATGTCGGTCTCGATGAATCCGGGGGCCACGGCATTGACGGTAATGCCTCGTGGGGCCAGTTCGCGGGCCACCGCCTTGGTAAAGCCGATCAGCCCTGCCTTGGCCGCGGCATAGTTGGCCTGCCCGGCGTTGCCCCGCAGCCCACTCACCGAGCTGATCTGGATGATGCGCCCCGCGCGCCTGCGCAACATGCCCCGCTGCACCGCGCGCACGCAGTTGTAGGCGCCCTTGAGGTTGGTGTCCAGCACGGCGTCCCAATCGGCCTCGGACATGCGCATCAGCAGATTGTCGCGGGTGATGCCCGCGTTGTTCACCAGGATATCCACCGCGCCAAAGGCTTCTTGCGCCTGCTCGATCAGCGCCTGGGCCTGCTCCGCAAGGCTCACATCGCCCTGCACCGCCAGCGCCTGGCTGCCCAAGGCCTCGATCTCGGCCACGACCTGCTGGGCCGCCGCTGCGTTGCTGTGGTAGTTGATCACCACACGGCAGCCCTCGGCGGCCAGCGCCAGGGCGATGGCCCGCCCAATGCCCCGCGAGCCGCCCGTCACCACGGCGGCCTGCCCTGCCAGAACGCTCATGCGGGCACCGCCTCGGCCAGCGTCTCGGCCACGCCTTCCAGGCTGGCCGCATCGGTGATGGCGGCCACATTGATCTGCCCGTCAATGCGGCGGATCAGCCCGGCCACCACGGACTTGGGGCCCACCTCCAACATGGTCGTGACCCCTGCTGTGGACATGGCCTGCACCGATTCGACCCAGCGCACCGGCGCGGAGAGCTGGCGCAGCAGCGCGGCTCGGATCTCTTCCGGCTCGGAGAGGGGCGTGGCCGTCACATTGCTGACCACGGGCGCCCATGGGGTGCGGATCTCGGTCTCGGCCAGGGCCGCGCCCAGCCGTTCGGCGGCGGCGCCCATCAGCGGCGTGTGGCAGGCCACGCTGACGGCCAGGGGGATCGCGCGTTTGGCCCGGCGCTCATGGGCCAGCGCCACAGCCCGTTCCAGCCCCTGGGCGCATCCGGCGATGACCACCTGGCCGGGCGAGTTGTAATTGGCCACCCAGGCGTGCAGCCCCTCGGCCTGCACCTGGGCCATGATCTCGTGCACGGCTTCGTCGCTCAGCCCAATGATGGCGGCCATGCCGCCTGGTGCGCATTCGCCCGCCTCGCGCATGGCCAGGCCGCGCTCGCGCACCAGGCATAAGCCTTGCTCGAAATCCAGAGCGCCCGCCGCCGTCAGCGCCGCATATTCGCCCAGGCTGTGCCCCGCCGCCAGGGCGATGCGGGCGCTCCCGCCGTTCAAGCGCTCCGCCAACGCCTCCCACAGGATCATGGTGGTGGCATAGATGGCGGGCTGGGTGTTGGCCGTGTCGCCCAACGTCTCTTCCGGTCCCTCAAAGCACAGCCCGGAGAGGGAAAAGCCGAGGATATCATCGGCCTGCTCATAACGCGCGCGGGCGCCGGGCAGAGCGGCGCACAGATCGGCGCCCATGCCCACGAACTGGCTGCCCTGGCCGGGGAACACGATGGCATAGCGACTCATGGGGTCACCTCCTGGGGCTGGGCCCAGGCCGCCATACGCGCCAATAGGGCCTCCGCCTGGGCGCCGATGCGCTGCAACAACTCGGCGGCGGGGACGATATCATGTACCAGACCGGCGATCTGCCCGGCCATCAGCGAGCCGTTCACCACATCGCCATCCACAACGGCCATGCGCAGGCGCCCGGTGCCGAACTCGATCACCTGATCCTCCGAGACCCCTGCCTTTTCCATGGACTCGAACTCGCGGGACATGGGGTTGCGCAGGCAGCGCACCGGGTGGCCGATAGAGACGCCCGTAACCAGGGTGGCGCGCTCATTGGCCTTGATGATGCTCTCTTTGTAGTTGAGGTGGGCAATGCACTCGTCGGTGCAGATAAAGCGCGTGCCCATCTGCACGCCGGCGGCGCCCAGGGCCAGGGCCGCCACCAGCCCGCGCCCATCGCCAATGCCCCCGGCGGCGACCACCGGGATGCTGACGGCATCCACCACCTGGGGCACCAGGCTCATGGTCGCCACGCTGCCGATGTGCCCGCCCGATTCCTCGCCCTCGGCGATGACGGCGTCAGCGCCGGCCCGTTCCAGGCGGCGCGCCAGGGCCGCCGAGGCTACTACGGGGATGACGATGATGCCCGCCCGCTTGAGGGGCTCGATAAAGGGCGTTGGGTTGCCGGCGCCGGTGGTCATCACGGATACGCGCTCCTCAATGGCGAGCTGGATCACCTGCTCGGCAAAGGGGCTGAACAGCGGCACGTTGATGCCAAAGGGGCGCGTCGTGTGGGCCTTGAGCTGGGTCACCTGGTCGCGCAGCCAATCCACCGGCGCGTTGCCGGCGCCGATGATGCCCAGGCCGCCGCCTTCCGAGACGGCCGCGGCCAGTTGCCAGGTGGCCACCCAGGCCATGCCCCCCTGAATGATGGGATAGTCCATACCGATAAGGTCGGTCAAAGCCGTTTTGATCATCCGGTTCCCTCCTGCCTATACGGCGAATCGTGTACACAAACACCTTGGCGCGCCTGGGGTTGCGCTTTGTCCGATCTTTCCCTCCAAGGGCAACTCTGCGGCCTCGGATGTGTTTATAACGATTGACTCAACACGAGCCGCTGGTCGGCAAGGAGGTAGCCGGTGCTTTCAAGAGTGGTAATCACAGGAATGGGAGCGGTCTCGCCGCTGGGCAATGATCTGCCCACGACATGGCAGGGGATCGTGGCGGGCAAGTCGGGCGTGGGGCCTGTCACCAAGTTTGACGTAACAGATTACAAGACCACCATCGCCGCAGAGGCGCGCCAGTTCGATCCCAACGATCATTTTCCGGCGCGGGATGTGCGCCGCATTGATACCTTTGTCCAGTTCGCCCTGGTGGCCGCCCGCGAGGCCCTGGGCGATGCCGGGTTCAGCGCCGAGTCGTTCACCGGCGGCCTGGGCGAGCGCACCGCCGTCATCATCGGCTCTGGCATCGGCGGCATGGCCACCGTCACCGAGCAGAACAGGGTGCTGTTCGAGCGCGGGCCGGGCCGCGTCAGCCCCTTTTTGATCCCCATGATCCTGCCCGAGAGCGCCGCCAGCATGGTGGCCATCGAGTTCGGCCTCAAGGGGCCCAATATGGCCGTCACCTCGGCCTGCGCCACCGGCGCCAATGCCATCGGCGAGGCCTATCGCATGATCCAGTATGGCATGGCCGACCTGGGCGTGTGCGGCGGCTCGGAGGCGGGCGTGATCGAGATTGCCCTGGCCGGGTTCGGGGCTATGCGCGCTATCTCGGTGCGCAACGACGAGCCGGAGCGCGCCTCGCGCCCCTTTGATCGCGAACGCGATGGGTTCGTCATCGGCGAGGGCGCGGGCATCCTGGTGCTGGAATCGCTAGAGCACGCCCTGGCGCGTGGGGCGACCATCCACGGCGAGCTGATCGGCTATAGCAGCAACGACGACGCCTATCACATCACTGCGCCCGATCCCGATGGCGCGGGGGCCACGGCTTGCATGAAGTTGGCCCTGGCCTCGGCGGGCCTGCAACCCGAGCAGATTGACTATATCAATGCCCACGGCACCAGTACGGCCCTGAACGACGCCACCGAGACGCGGGCCATCAAAGTCGCGCTGGGCAAGCACGCCTATCGCGTGCCCATCAGCTCGACCAAATCCATGACGGGGCACCTGCTGGGGGCGGCGGGCGCGCTAGAGGCGGCGCTGAGCATCAGGGCGCTGGAGACGGGCATCATCCCGCCCACGATCAATCTCGAGTTCCCCGATCCCGAGTGCGATCTGGACTATACGCCGAACCAGGCGCGCCGCGCCGAGTTGCGCACGGCCCTCTCCAACTCGTTCGGCTTTGGGGGCCACAACGTTTGCCTTGTCTTTCAGAGCTGGCAGGATGCCTGAGACGCGACGCAGGGCCGAGATCATCGGCTGGGGCATGTATGCGCCGGAGCGTGTGGTCACCAATGACGACCTGGCGGCGCTGATGGACACGACGGACGACTGGATCCGCACCCGCACGGGCATCGAGCGGCGCCACATCGCCGCCGAGCATCAGGCCACAGCCGCGATGGCCATCGAGGCGGCCCGTGCCGCCCTGGCCGTGGCCGACGCCGATCCGCGCGATATAGATCTGGTGATCGTGGGCACCATGACCCCCGATACCTGGATGCCCTCCACCGCCTGCGCCGTGCAGAATGCCCTGGGCGCGCTGCACGCCGGGGCTGTGGATCTGAACGCCGGCTGCTCCGGCTTTGTCTACGCCCTGACCATGGCGCACCAGGCCATCCTCTCGGGCGAGCACGAGCTGGTGTTGGTGGTGGGCGCCGATACCATGTCGCGCATCGTCAACCAGGAGGATCGCGCCACCGCCGTGCTCTTTGGCGATGGGGCCGGGGCCGTGCTGTTGCGCGCCGGAGAGGGCAGCGCGGGGGTGCTGGCCACGCTGCTGGGCTCTGATGGGTCGGGCGCCGACCTGTTGGCCGTGCCCGCCGGGGGCAGCGCCCTGCCCGCCAGCGCCGAGACGGTGGCCCAGGGCCTGCATTATCTGAGCATGGATGGGCGGCAGGTCTTTCGCTTTGCAGCGCGCATCGTGCCCCGCGCCATCGAGCAGGTGCTGGAGCGCGCGGGCCTGACCCTGGACGAGGTAGATTGGATCATCCCCCACCAGGCCAACCTGCGCATCATTGAGGCGGCGGCCAAGCGCCTGCAAGTGGAGGAATCCCGCTTTTGCGTGAACGTCAACGAATACGGCAACACCAGCGCCGCCTCGGTGCCCATCGCCTTGTGCGAGGCGGTGGAGCGCGGCCAGATCCAGCCCGGCCAGCAGCTCGTGTTGGTGGGTTTTGGGGCAGGGCTCACCTGGGCGGCGGCGGCGCTGCGCTGGGGCCCCTCGGTGCAAGAGGCGCCTGCGGTGTTCTACCGGCGCTGGTTGCGTTGGCTCATCTATCGCTGGGCCGAGCTACACACCCGCTGGTTGCGCTTTGCCCGCTCCAGGGCAGGCCGCGCCTGGGGCGGCGCCCAGGAACGCTGGCGCCGCATGCGGCGCAAACGCGAATAGATGGACATGTGCATAGCGCATCACAAGAGACAAAAATCGGGCGAGTCTGAGAGCGCAGAGTTGCTCTGTGCGTGCGCAAGAGTAGCCATTCAGATAGGGAGGGCGGGCGTCTCGCCCGCCAACGCTGCGTAGCAGCGTGCAACTGCGCGCCCCAAGATACGCGCCCGCGACGCTCCATGCCCACGCGCAACGATAACCCGGACCATTTTCGAGAGCGCACAAATCGGGCCACGGACGAACCTCCGTGGCCCGGCTCGCTATCCGGACGCGTTACTCCTTCGTCACAGGGCGGCTCTTGATCAGCAGGCTCCATCTCCCTTGCTGCACCACCTCATCGCGCTGGTTGCGCACGCTCAGATCCAGCGTCACCATGCCGCCGCCCATGCTGGGCAGCGCCCGCAAGCGGCTCACCCGGCAGATCAGGTTGATGGTGTCGCCGATGCGGATGGCCCCCTTGAACTTCCAATCGAGCCCGGTAAAGGCCTGCACGGTGCCCTCGATGAAACCGGCCCGGGCGGCCAGCCCCGAGGCCACCGAGAGCCCCAAGAGCCCGTGGGCGATCCGCTCGCCGAACAGGGTATCCTTGGCGTACTCGGCATCGGTGTGGATGGCGTTATAGTCGCCCGAGAGCCCGGCGAATTGCACCACATCGGCCTCGGTGATGGTGCGCGCCATGGTGCGGATCTCTTGCCCCACCGCAAACTCTTCGAAATAGAGCCCTCGTCCCTCGTATGGCATGATGACCTCCTCCTCACGCTGCACTGTCAGGGGTAACACCCAGGGCCGCAGCGGGATGCGCCCTTGCGCACCGCGCCCTTTTTCCGCTCCGGCGCGGGCCGATGCTATAATGGCGCCATGAAGCAACGAACACAACATCGCTCAGCGCCGCGCTCGATCCGGCCTCGACGATCCCGCCTGAGGCGATTGTGGTGGCTGGCGCTCATCCCCGTCGTGTGCCTGGCGCTTGTCATTGCAGTGCGCTGGTGGACCAACCATCGCTACGGCCCGCTGATCTATACCGTCGAGACGGCGCCTCCCAGGCGTGTGGCCATCATCTTTGGCGCCGCCGTCTGGGGCGATGGCAGCCCCAGCCCTGTGTTGGCCGACCGGGTGCGTACCGGGGTGGATCTGTATCACGCGGGCCGCGTGCAAAAGCTGCTGATGACCGGCGACAACCGCTTTGTGGACTATAACGAGCCCAAGGCCATGGGCGACTACGCCCAGTTGCTGGGGGTGCCCGCCGAGGATATCGTCCTCGACTATGCCGGGCGGCGCACCTACGATAGCTGCTACCGGGCGCGCCACATCTTTGGCGTCACCGACGCCATCCTGGTCACCCAGTCGTATCACCTGGATCGCGCCCTCTTTACCGCCAACGCCCTGGGCATAGACGCCGTGGGCGTGGGCTCTGACCTGCGCGAATACACCCTGATTCGCCAGTGGTGGTGGCGCGAGATGCTGGCCACGCCGGTGGCCTGGCTGGAGGTGCACGGTGTCCTGCGCCCGCAGCCCATCCTGGGCGAAGAGCTGCCCATCTTTGACGACTAGGCGCGAATGCGGTGGGCGCGGGCGCACACCTGCGCTTGTTGCGCGCTACGGTCGTGAAAGTGAGGGCAGGGCATGCGCAATGACGGCCATATGGGCGGTCTCACTGTGGCTAAAAGGCATACTCGAACATTTTGACATAACTTTCATACCGCAGTTCGGCGATCTCGCCCCGCTCGACGGCCGCCTGGATCGCGCAATCCGGCTCGTGGATGTGGGTGCAGGGCTGAAAGCGGCACTCGCCCAGGTGGGGGCGCATTTCGGGGAAAAAGGCGTCTAGCTGCTCGGGGTCAATGTCATAGAACATGAACACGCGCATCCCAGGCGTGTCGGCCACATAGATCTCCGGCTCGGGGCGCAGCAACTCGGCCACCACCGTCGTGTGCTTGCCGCGATCGTGGTAAGCACTGATCTCTCCCACTTTGCGCTCCAGATCGGGCCAGAGGGCGTTCAGCAGGCTGGATTTGCCCGCGCCCGAGGGGCCGGTGAGCACCGTGAGTTTGCCTCGCAAGAGCCCTCGCAGCGTCTCAATGTTCTCGCCGGTGGCGGCGCTGGTCTCTAGCACTTGGTAGCCGATCTCGCGGTATAGCTCAAAAGGATTCTGCTCGTCGTAATCCAGCTCCAGGTCGCTCTTGTTGGCAATGATCACCACGGGCAGCCCGGCGGCCTCGCAGGCCACCAGGTAGCGATCCAGCATCAGGGGGTTGGGCGGCGGGTTGCGCCGGGCGAACACGGCCAACACCTGATCCGGGTTGGCCACGATCACCTGCTCTCCCTCAGATGCGGCGCCGGCCCGGGGCGGCGGCAGCCGCCGCGAGAGCACCCGCTGGCGTGGCTCCACCGACTCGACCACACCGCGCCCCTCCTCGGTGGGCGTCCAGCAGACCCGATCCCCGATGGCAACGATATCCGTGCCCCGGCGCTCCTGTTTGAGCCTGCCGCGAATCAGGCAGTCCACCAGGCCGCCCTGCGTCTGAACGTAGAAATGCCCCCCGTGCACCCGCACCACCAGATCGCCGCAGCGCTGGGCGGGCGTCTCTGGTGCCTCGGCAGGGGTGCGGGGCTGATCACGTTCCAAGGGCATCTCCTTGCATGCGATAACGCTCGTATGAGTCTAGCATGAGGGCCATGACGGGTCAAAACCTCGTGGCTTGCCAGCGCCCCTGTTGGCGTATTTGTCGCTTGGCTGGCAGAGCGGGTATACTGGGCGCGTCTGGTTCACTGGTGTCCTGTAGATCACGCCAATCCCGTACAGGAGTCGTGAGTCGCCTATATGAAACTCTCGGTGCTCGTTCCGGTGTATAACGAAGAGGCCGGTGTAGCTGCCATTCTGCGGCGCGTTGCGGCAGTGCCCGTCGAAAAAGAGATCATTGTCGTAGATGACTGCTCCACCGATGGCACCGGCGGCATCCTGCAAGGGCTAGAGCTCCCCGGCCTGCGGGTGATGCGGCACAGCGTCAACCGGGGCAAGGGGGCGGCCATCCGCACCGCCATTGAGCTGGCCCAGGGGGATGCCATCATCATCCAGGATGCCGACCTGGAATACGCGCCAGAAGAGTATCCGCTGCTGCTGGCGCCCATCCTCGAAGGCAGCGCGCCTGTGGTCTATGGCGTGCGCGACCTGAGCGGGCAAAAGCTGTTCACCCGTTGGGGGAACCGGTTCCTGACCTGGCTCACCAATCTGCTCTATGGCACCCGCCTGCACGACATGGAGACCTGCTACAAGGTCATGTTGGCGCCCATCGCCAAGAGCCTGGAGCTAGAGTGCAACCGCTTTGACCTGGAGCCCGAGATCACGGCCAAGATCGCCCGCCAGGGTTACCGGATCGTCGAGGTGCCGATCTCGTACACGCCCCGCGAGGAGAAAAAGCTCTCGCCCTGGCGCGATGGCTGGCCCGCCGTGCGCGCCCTCTTGCGCTACCGCCGTTGGCAGCCCCGCGAGGCCCGCCGGTCGCCCGCCGTGGCCCCGGAGCAAGGCTGACGTGAACGCAGAGATGGGCGTGGAGGAGTGGGCGCAACAGGCGCTGGTCATCGTCCCGACCTACAACGAGGTCGAGAATATCGAGCGCCTGGTGCACGAGATCCTGGCCCAGCCCGCGCCGCTGCACGTTCTGATCGTGGATGACAACTCGCCCGACGGCACCGGCGCCGTGGCCGATGCCTTGGCCGCCGAGGACGCCAGGGTGTCCGTGGCCCATCGCCCCGCCAAGCTGGGGCTGGGCACAGCCTACACCTGCGGGTTCGAGCGCGCCTTGGCCCAGGGGTATGGGTATGCCATCACCATGGACGCCGACTTTTCCCACAACCCACGTTATCTGCCCGCGCTGCTGGCGCTGGCCCAGGCCCATGATGTGGCCATCGGCTCGCGCTATGTGCAGGGGGGCGGCGCCCGGGGCTGCACCTGGCCACGGGTGCTGCTGAGCCGGGGCGCCAACGCCCTGGCCCGAACGGTGTTGGGCCTGCGCTCCCGCGATTGCACCGCCGGCTTTCGTTGCTACCGCGCCGATGTGCTGCACGCCATTGACCCCAAGACGATCCTCTCCAGCGGCTACTCGTTCCTGGTCGAGATGGTGACCCGCTGCGAGAGGGCGGGCTACCGGATCGCCGAACTGCCCATTGTGTTCGACAACCGGCGCCTGGGCGCCAGCAAGATCTCGCGGGCCGAGATCTACCGCTCGGTGTTCACCATCATCCGCCTGCGCCTGACAGGGCTGCCCTGGCAACGCCGAAAGGCGCGGCATCAGATCGCCGGCAGCGAGCAAACGGAATGAACCGGGGGCAACCGTCCGTTCTGAGCCGCAACGCCCTCGCCATTCACTTGGAGGATTGGTACCACACGCGCTTCATGGCCCCCTATACGCCGATGGGGAGGCCCGAGGGTCGCGTAGCCTGGGCGGTAGAGCCGATCCTGGCCCTTTTGGAGCGCCACAACGTGCGGGCCACGATTTTCGTCCTGGGCGACGTGCTGCGCCTCCATCCCGAACTGGTGCGCCGCCTGTACGACGAGGGGCATGAGATCGGCTGCTATGGCTGGCGGCCCCGTCCGGTGCACAGCCTGGCCCCCGAGCTATTCGCGCAAGACCTGGCCGCCTTTGATCGGCAGGCCGCCGAGGTGCTGCCGGTGCAAGAGATCGTGGGCTTTCGGGCGCCCGGCTTTTCGCTGGATGCCAGCTCGAGCTGGGCGCTAGAGGCGTTGCGCCGCAGAGGATACCGTTACGATGCGAGCATCCACCCCGCCCGCACCCCCTGGTATGGCGTGGCAGGCGCGCCCCTGGCCCCCTATCGGCCGATCGCCGACGAGCCGGGCGCCGACCCCGACGACGCGCTTTGGGAGTTCCCCCCGACGGTCTATGCCCTGGGGGGGCTGACGCTGCCCGTGGCCGGAGGTCTCGGACTGCGCGCCACGCCCCTGCCCCTGCTCCATACGATGCTGGCGAGGGTCCAGAGCAAAGGGCGTCCTGTGGCGCTCTACCTCTCTCCCTGGGAGACCGACCTCGGCACCCCGATTCCGTCCCGCGCCCCTCTGTGGGTGCGGGCAGCCTGTCGCCTGGGGGTGCGCCGCGCCCTGGCCAAGCTGGATGCCCTGCTGGGCACCTACGCCTTTGGCCCCCTGCGCGAGACCCTGGGCTTGCCGCCGACGCGCGCCAGTGCGCCGGATATCGAATAGGGCGCACTCTCTTTTTTGCTCCGCTCCATACCCTTGCCGGTTGCCTACGCAAAGGCCCCTGCGCCTACAGGGTGATGTACAAGTGCAGCCTGTGGAAAGGGCTCTGTTTTTGCCTGGTTGCGGCCGGCGGCCCTCATCCC
The DNA here is from genome assembly GCA_964482225.1 of uncultured Anaerolineales bacterium. GTDB lineage: Bacteria > Chloroflexota > Anaerolineae > UBA1429 > UBA1429 > UBA1429. The sequence goes on along the minus strand of CAYZWT010000015.1, from coordinate 7,486 downwards.
CCTGCCCCTTGAGATTCCCGCCCACGACTGGAACCATATACATAACTGCGCCTTGGACATCGCCCCGCTTGCGCCCACACCCTGTTCTTGACAAAGGCCATCAAGAATATATACTGGTAGAGACCCCATTGAGGGATGCGAGGGAGGAACTATGGAGACACGCACCGTCGAACTCGACGTGCTGGGGATGACCTGCGCCGCCTGCGCCAATACCATCGAGCGCACGCTCAAGCGCACCCAGGGCGTTAGCGATGCCCATGTGAATATCGCCACCGAGCGCGCCTCGGTGACCTTTGATCCCGGCCTCGTGGATCTATCGCGCCTGGTGGGCCAGGTGCGCGAGGCCGGCTATGACGCCGCCGCCCAGCGGGCCATCCTGCCCATCGGCGGCATGACCTGCGCCGCCTGTGTGAACCATGTGGAGCGCGCCCTCAAGCGCGTCGAGGGCGTGCTCTCGGTCAATGTGAACCTGGCCACCGAGCGCGCCACGGTCGAGTATCTATCCGGCGTGGCGACGCTGGAGGCGTTTCGCGAGGCGGTGGCCCATGCCGGCTATGAGGTGCTGGAGGATCGTTCCGGCGAGTTGCTAGAGGCGGCCCCCGATCTGGACGTGCTCAAGATGCAGGCCGCCCGGCGGCGCATGTGGGTCTCTTGGGTTTTCACCGGGCCGATCATCGTGCTCATGCTGCTGCACATGCTCGGGGTCCACTGGGCCAGCATGGCCGTGGTGACCATCACCCTGGCGGCCCTGGCGCTGCCGGTGCTGGCCTGGCCGGGGTTCGACACCTTTCGCTCGGCCTGGAACGCCGTGCGCCACGGCAACGCCAACATGGACGTTCTGATCGCCCTGGGCACGGCGGCCTCGTGGCTCAGCGCGCCCCTCTCGTTCGTGATACCGCTGGAGAGCTATGGCGCCGTCAGCGCCATGATCATGGCCATCCACTTGACGGGGCGCTACATCGAGGCCAACGCCAAGGGCCGCGCCTCCCAGGCGATTCGCAAGCTGGTGCAACTGGGCGCCAAAGAGGCCACGCTGCTGGTGGACGGCCAGGAGTACCTGGTGCCCCTGGCCCAGGTCAAAGTGGGCGATACGCTGCTGGTGCGCCCCGGCGCCAAATTCCCCACCGATGGCGTGATCCTGGAGGGCGAGAGCGCCGTGGACGAATCCATGGCTACCGGCGAGTCCATGCCCGTTACCAAGCGCCCGGGCGACGAGGTAATCGGCGCGACGGTGAACCAGGAGGGCCTGCTCAAGATCGAGGCCACCCGCGTGGGCGCCGACACGTTCCTTTCCCAGGTGATCCGCATGGTGGAGGATGCCCAGGGCACACGCGTGCCGATCCAGGCCTTTGCCGACCGGGTGACCGCCGTGTTCGTGCCCTTTGTCATCGGCACGGCTGCCCTGACCTTGATCCTCTGGCTGGCGTTTAGCGGGCCGTTGCAGGGGCTCGTCCTGCGCGCCGCCGAGCTCTTGCCCTGGATCAACCCCCAGGCCACAGGCATCACCCTGGCCCTGGCGGCCACCATCTCGGTGCTGGTGATCGCCTGCCCCTGCGCCCTGGGTCTGGCGACCCCCACGGCCCTGATGGTGGGCAGCGGCATGGGCGCCGAGCGCGGCATCCTGATCCGCCACGGCGCCGCCATCCAGACGCTGCGCGATGTGGCCGTGATCGTGCTGGACAAGACGGGCACCCTGACCGTGGGCCAGCCCCAGGTGACCGACATCGTGGCGCTGCAGGGCGATGAGCGCCAGGTGCTCCAGTGGGCCGCCTCGGTGGAGCAGGGCAGCGAGCATCCCTTGGGCCAGGCGGTGGTGCGCGAGGCCCGCGCCCGGGGGCTGGCGCTAACAGAGCCGGAGGGCTTTGAGGCTGTGCGTGGCAAGGGTGTGCTGGCGCGCCTGGAGGGCGAGGCCGTGCTGGTGGGCGGGCGGCGCCTGCTGAGCGAGGCCGGCTTGGATCCGGCGCCCATCGAGGCCCAGCTCTCGCGGCTCGAGGGCGAGGCCAAGACCACCATGGCCGTGGCGCGCCAGGGCCAGATCGTGGGCCTGATCGCCGTGGCCGACCCGATCAAGGTCGATGCCCGCGAGGTGATCGCCGCGCTGCATGGCCTGGGCGTCCAGACCGCCATGCTCACCGGCGACAACCGCCAGACCGCCGAGGCTATTGCGGCCCAGGCGGGCATGGATCATGTGGTGGCGGGGGTGTTGCCCGATGGCAAGGTGGCCGAGATCAAGCGGTTGCAGGAGCGCTATGGCGCCGTGGCGATGGTGGGGGATGGCATCAACGACGCCCCGGCCCTCACCCAGGCCGACGTGGGCATCGCCATCGGCACAGGCACCGATATCGCCATCGAATCGGCGGATGTGACCTTGGTGCGCGGCGACCTGTGGGGCGTGGTCGAGGCCGTCAAGCTCTCGCGGGCGACCTTTCGCAAGATCAAGCAGAACTTGTTCTGGGCCTTTTTCTACAACGTGGTCATGATCCCCCTGGCCGTGCTGGGCATGATGCACCCGGTGCTGGCCGAGATCGCCATGGCCTCCAGCTCGATCACCGTGGTCACCAACGCGAACCTGCTGCGCCGCGCCAGGATCTCGGGGCGATAGCGGCACAAACGTGCAAACGTTCGAACGTGCGAACGTTTGCGTGCATTTGGCTCGCCCTTGCGTCGCCGCTATAGTATACGCCGAACCCTGTCAAGGCGGAGGCGAACGGCCATGCGCAAGCGACGCGGGAACACCTGATGCGACACCCCCTCTCCTGGTTGATCTGGGCGGGGTGCGCCGCCGTCCTGGCCCTGATGGCGCGCCACCCCCTCTATCTCACCCTGGTGGTATTGGCCACCTGGCTGGTGTACCTGGGCGTGGCGCGCTCCTCCCTCATGGTTGCAAGCTGGCGGGCGCTGCTCAAGCTGGGGCTGTTCATCTGGCTCATCACCATCCCTTTCAACGCCTTGATGATCCACCAAGGGCGCGTCGTTTTGTTTCGCCTGCCCGCCCATTGGCCCCTGATCGGCGGCCCCATCACGCTGGAAGCGGTGCTGGCCGGAGCGACAGCGGGCTATGCCCTCTGGGCGCTGCTGTTCATCTTTGCCGCCTTTAACCTGGGCGTGGATGCCGCCCAGCTCTTGCGGCTGGCGCCCCCCTTTCTCTACCAGGCGGGCGTGGTCACCTCCATCGCCCTCACCTTCATTCCCCAGATGCTGGCCAGCGCCCGCGAGATCCGCGAGGCGCAGCGCATCCGGGGCCACCGTTTTCGCGGCTGGCGCGATTCCCTGCCTCTGGTGATCCCCCTCTTGACCACGGCCTTTGAGCGGGCGGTGCAACTGGCCGAATCCATGGACGCGCGCGGCTTTGGCGGCGCGCTAACCGGCATGACGCCGCGCTATCTGGCCCGCCTGCGCGGCATGATGGTCCTTAGCCTGCTGCTCTTTCTGATCGGCATGGTCGCGCAGATCTTTTGGCCTCACCTGGCCGCCCTGGCCTATCTGTTGATCGCCCTGGCCGCGGCCATGCTCCTCTATGCGTTCCATCGCCTGGGGCGCAGCGTGCGCCGCAGCCGCTACCGGCGCGAGCGCTGGGGCGCGGGCGATAGCGCCATCGCGCTGTGCAGCCTGGCGGCTCTGGCGGGCGCCCTCTGGCTGCGCTATAGCAACCCGGCGCACATGACCTATGCGCCCTACACAGGCGGGTTGCTGCCTGCATTTCACGCGCCCCTGGGCCTGCTGCTGACGCTGCTGGCCGTTCCCGGCCTGATCGCCCTGGCCGAGCCGACGCCCGAGGGCGACGCGCTGCAGGACGTGGCCCCATGATCCAGCTCCGGCGCCTCAGCTACACCTATCCCGGGGCCGCCACGCCCGTGCTGCGCGATCTGGAGCTAGAGATCGAGGCGGGCGCCCTGGCCCTGGTGGTGGGCGCATCGGGGGCGGGCAAATCCACGCTGCTGCGCTGTTTGAATGGCCTGGTGCCCCATTTCTACGGCGGCGTCATCAGCGGCTCGGTACGGGTGGCGGGCGAGGACCCCATCGCGCGCGGGCCCCGGCAGATGTCCCGCCTGGTGGGCATGGTCTTTCAGGACCCCGAGACCCAGTTCGTGGTGGATACCGTCGAGGCCGAGCTGGTCTTTGCGATGGAGAACCACGGCTATCCCCAGGACGTCATGGGCCAGCGGGTGGAGTGGGTGTTGGGCCAACTCGAGATCGGCCACCTGCGCAAGCGGCGCATCAGCACCCTCTCCGGCGGCGAAAAGCAGCGCGTGGCCCTGGCCTCGGTGCTTACGTTGCAGCCCCAGGTGTTGGTGTTGGACGAGCCCACCTCCCAGCTCGATCCCCAGGCTGCCGATGAGGTGTTGCAGGCGTTGCGCGCCCTCAACCGCGAGCTGGGGTTGACCGTCGTGCTCTCGGAGCACCGGCTGGAGCGCGTGGTGGGCTATGCCGATCAGATCATCTACCTGCCGGGGGATGGGGGGGCGCTGGCAGGGCCGGCGCGCGAGATGCTGGCGCAGATAGACCAGGCCCCGCCGTTGGCGACCCTGGGGCTGGCGCTGGGCTGGCAGCCGTTGCCCTTGACCATCGAGGAGGCGCGCGCCCACCTGGGCAGCCCGCCGTCCGCGCCCCCCCAAAAGACGGCGCCCATGCCCGTGGCGGGCGAGCCCGAGATCGTAGTGCGCGACCTGTGGCACGCCTATGACGGGCGCCCGGCCCTGCGCGGCGTGGATCTGACGGTGGGGCAGGGCGAGGCCGTCGCCATCATGGGGGTCAACGGCTCTGGCAAGACCACGCTGCTCAAGCACCTGGTGGGGCTGCTGCGCCCGGCGCGGGGCGACGTCCAGGTGCGCGGCCTGGATACGCGCCATACCCCGCTGGAGGAGCTGATCCGCACGGTGGGCTATGTGCCCCAAAACCCCAACGCCCTGCTCTTTGCCGAGACGGTGCGTGAGGAACTGGCCTTTACGCGGGCCAATCACGGCTACCCCCGCGATAGCCTGCCGCCGGGCCTGCTAGAGGCCCTGGGCATCGAGCGCTACCTGGCCCACTATCCCCGCGACCTGAGCGTGGGCGAGCGCCAGCGCGTGGCCCTGGGGGCGATCCTGGCGGCAGAGCCCCAGATCATCCTGCTGGACGAGCCGACCCGGGGCGTGGATCGCCTGCAAAAGGAGGCCCTCATGCGCTACCTGGCCCACGAGCGCGCCCAGGGCCGCACGGTGATCGTCTCCACCCACGATGTCGAGCTGGTGGCCGAGACCATGGATCGCCTGGTGATCCTGGAGCGAGGGCGCGTGGCCGAGGATGGCCCCACCCGCGAGGTGATGGCCCGCTGCCCGGCCTACGCCAGCCAGATCGGCCAACTCTATGGCGACCCGCGCTATCTGACCGTGGGCGATCTCCTGGGGGGGCGGCGATGAGGCGCGAGAGGCTCTACGGCCATCTGGTTCTGCTGCTGGCCAGCCTGATCGGCGTGGCGGCCTTTTTGTATCCCTTTTTGCTGATGAGCGGCGCCCAGGCCGTCTCGCCGGAGCAAGCCATGCAGCTCCAGGAGGCCCCACTGCTGACCATTCTGCTCGTGGTGCTCTGCCTGGGCGTGGTCCTGGCGAGCCTGGGGGCCGGCGCCATGAACGCCAAGATGGCAGCGATCCTGGGCATGTTGACGGCGGTGAACGCCGTGCTGCGCGCCCTGCCGGGGCCGGCGGGGTTCTCGGCGGTGTTCGTGCTGCCGATCCTGTGCGGCTATGCCTATGGCGCCACCTTTGGATTCTTGCTGGGGGCGCTATCGCTCTTGGCCTCTGCCCTCATCGGCGGCGGCGTGGGGCCCTGGCTGCCCTACCAGATGATGACCGTTGGATGGGTGGGGCTGACGGCGGCCTGGATACCCCGGCTGGAACGCTGGCCCCGGGTCGAAGTGGCGGTGCTCGGCGCCAGCGGGCTGATCTGGGGGTTTGTGTTTGGGGCCATTATGAATATCTGGTTCTGGCCCTATCTCTTTCAGCCCCAACAGGTCGAGATGTACTGGTCGCCGGGGATGGCGCTGGGCGAGGTGCTCCAGCGTTACGGGGTGTTCTACCTGCTCACATCCCTCTGGTGGGATGTGGGCCGCGCCGTAGGGAACGCCCTGCTCATCGGGCTCTTGGCGCGGCCCTTGCTGACCCTGCTGCGCCGGTTCGAGCGCCGCTTCCAGTTCACCTGGGCGCCGCCCCTCGATAGCTGAGGGGATCAACCCAGCGCTTTGTCGTACATGCGATAGGTGCGGCTGATCTGGCCGCCCATCCGCTCGATGCCCCGGATGACGTTATAGTTGTCCTCCAGGATCCACGACATCTCGGCCCGGCGATAGCCTTTGGCATAGGCCACCTCGCAGGCGCGATGATAGAATAGCGCCTCGATCCCCTTGAGGCGGTGCTGTTCGAGCACGCCCATGATGAGCACTCGCAGCGTGCTGATCTCTTTTTTGTGCCAGAGCAGCTTGGCCCACCCCAAGGGCCACAGATGGCCGTTGGCATAGGGCAGAATCTCGTTATAGTTGGGCAGGGAGACAAAGCAGCCCACGGGCTGATCATCAATAAAAGCCAAAAAGGTCAGGTCGGGATCCACGATGGTCTTGAGCTCGTTGGCCAAAAAGGTAAACTCGGCGTCGGTCATGGGCAGGGCGCCCCAGTTCTTGGACCATGCCTGGCGATAGATCGGCTTGATCAGCTCCACATCGCGCATCAGGTTGGGCATATCCACGCTGCGCATGCGCACCCGGTAGCGATTGACGGCCACGTTGGCCAACCGCGCGATCTGGCCGGGGATCTCGTCCGGATTGGTGCCGAACTGATAGATCGGGGCCTCGAACGCGTACAGGTCCTTGGCTTTGACAAAGCCATAGCGCTCGATAAACGTGCGATAGTAGGGCTTGTTGTAGGCCATCATCACGTAGGGTGGCTCATCGTAGGGGTCAATGAGCAGGCCGCACTCGTCGTTGATGTTTAGATTCATGGGGCCGCGCATCACCTTTAGGCCGCGAGCCGACAGCCAGGCGCTGGCGGCCTCGAACAACGCCTTGGCCACGGCATAGTCCTCGATGACCTCGAACACCCCGAAAAAGCCCACCGGCTCGTTCCAGACCTCCTGGTGCAGCCGGTCGGCGATGGCGGCGATGGTGCCCACAGTGCGCCCATCGCGCACGGCGCGAAAGAGTTGCATCTCGGCGTGCTGGAAAAAAGGGTTGTGCCCCGGGTCATAGTGCTTGATCCGGTCGCCGATCAGGGGCGGCACCCAGTTGGGATCGGAGCCATAGAGGGCAAAGGGGAATTGGACGACCTCGCGCACCTCGCGATGGCCATGAACCGGCGCGATCTGTAGCGAATCTGCCATGCTTGCTCCTACGCTTCGGGTACCCGCGACCGAAAGGGCCACTGTGCGGTATCATACACCCTGGGCTGTGCGCCGCCAACTGAACCGTGACTGTTCATTGGTTGGTGAAAAGTCGTATAATGAGTCAAACGTCGTGCCT
>CAYZWT010000014.1:0-95078 GCA_964482225.1 uncultured Anaerolineales bacterium | reverse complement strand
TTATCAGTTGAAGGAACCTTACTCTGAAAGTACGATTTTAGGTGAGTGAACGCGCTGGCAATCGCGCCGCGAGAGACGCCAGCCCCCATTTGACGCCCTGCAGGGTCTGTGGGATAATGGCCGATGGTCTGTGAATGGTTGCCATAATAACATGGAGGGGGATCGGTAGGTATGGTCAGTGAGGAAAGGGTTGGGCAAGAAGCTCAGCCAGAAGAAAACATGCAAACCCCGGAGCAAGAGGCCCCGGCGTCTGAGGGCGGAGCGACCGCCGCGCAGGCCGGCCCCGATGCTCGCCCCTCCGAGATCGAACAACTCAAGAGCGGCATGCGTCTCAAAGGCCGGGTCAGCAGGATCGTCGAGTTTGGCGCTTTTGTGGATATCGGCGTGGGGCGCGATGGCCTGGCCCACATCTCGACGCTACAGCGCGCCGGGATTGACAAGACGCTGAGCGTCGGCGACATTATTGATGTGCAGATCCGCCGCGTCGAGGTGGATCGCAATCGCATCAGCCTCACAGTGCCTGGGGCCGGCCGGGGGCCGAAAAAGGGCCTGGAGGAGCTGCGGGTAGGCAGCGAGGTGACCGGGCGCGTGGTGCGGCTGGTGGATTTTGGCGCTTTTGTGGATATCGGCGCCCAGACCGATGGCCTGCTGCACATCTCGGAGCTGAGCAGCGGCTTTGTGAACCACCCTCGCGAAGTGGTGGAGGTGGGCCAGGAGGTGCAGGTGCGCATCCTGGAAGTGGATACCGAGCGGCGCCGGCTCTCCCTTTCGATGAAAGAGCTGGAGAACGAGCCCGAGTTGCCTGTTCGCAACGAGCCCCAGGAGGATCGCGGCCCCAGCGCTTTTGCCGTCGCTTGGCAAGAGGCGCTCGAGAACCGCAGCCAGCGCTCGAGACGCGACCGCGGTTAGGCCACATTCAAACTGCTATCGCGTGGGGCAAGCCGGGCGGCTTGCCCTGCTTCTTTTTAAAGAAGTGAGCGGCCACCAACCCGATTGGCATGCCAATCGGGTTGGTGGCCGCTCGCCTGAATGCTATAATCGCAGCAGTTGGCAGTCAGCTCAATCAACCAGGGAGATTGCTGCATGGATCACATTAAAAGGCTCCGGCCTGAACAACTGCGCCAGAGTACCGATCCCTCGATCTTTGGCTTTCAATCCACCGAGGAGCTGCAACCTCTGGAGCGCGTCATCGGCCAGGACCGGGCGGTTACGGCGATTGACTTTGGCGTCGAGATCCCCAGCAAGGGCTACAATATCTATGCCGTTGGCCCGGCAGGTTCAGGCCGCACGACGGCCGTGCGCCGCTTTTTGACCCAGCGCGCCGCCGAGCGCCCCGCGCCCGCCGAGTGGTGTTATGTCTATAACTTTGACGACCCGCGCAAGCCGCGCGCCCTGCGGCTGCCCCCTGGCCGCTCCAGCGAGCTGCGCCAGATGATGGCCGAGCTGATCGAGCGCATCCAGGACGAGGTCCCGCGCACCTTTGAGGGCCAGCCCTACGAGGAGCGGCGCCGCGAGTTCCTGCAAGAGATGCAGCGCAAGCAGATGCAGCTCTATGAGGCTCTGGAGAGCTATTTGAACGAGCGGGGCTTTGCCCTGATCCGCTCTCAGGCGGGTCTGGCCATCGCGCCCATGCTCAATGGCGAGGTTCTGAGCGCCGAAGACTATCAAAAGCTGGACCCCGAGATCAAGAAACGGTTCGAGTCCTATCGGCCCGAGCTCCAGAAAGAGTTCGACGAGGCCATGCGCCAGGCCCGCGAACTGGACCGCCAGGGCAAGCACGCCCTGGACCAGATCAACGCCGAGATGGCGGGCTTTGTGTTGGATACCCTCATGGGCGATATAAGGGACAAGTTCCAGAGCTGCGCCCACGTGCTGGAACACCTGGACGCCGTGCGCGCCGATATCATCGCCAACCTGGAGCGCCTCATGCCCCAAGAGGAGGGCGCTCAGATGCCCTTTGGGCTGCGCCCCCAGCGCCCTCAGGAGCGCCCCTTTGACCGCTATGCCATCAATGTGCTGGCCGAGAACGAGCCCGGCCGGCCCGCGCCGGTCGTCATCGAGGACAACCCCACCTACCACAACCTGATCGGCCGCATCGAGCATCGCGCCGAGTATGGCACCATGGTCACCGATTTTCGTCAGATCCGCCCGGGGGCGCTGCACCGCGCCAACGGCGGCTATCTCGTGGTCGAGGCCCAGAGCCTGCTTTCGAACCCACTCTCCTATGAGGCCCTCAAGCGGGCCCTGCGCAATGGCGAGATCAAGATCGAGGAGATGGCCCAATACTTTGGGATGGTGGCGGCGGTCAGTCTGGAACCCGAGCCGATCCCCCTGGATATCAAGGTGGTCATCATCGGCGAGCAGCGCATCTATCAGTTGCTCTATGCCCTGGATGAAGAGTTTAGTGAGCTGTTCAAGGTCAAGGCCGAGTTCGCCGTGGATATGCGCCGCGATGAGACCGGCCTGCACAGCCTGGCCGATTTTGTGGGGGATATCTGCCGCCGTGAAAAGCTGACCCACTTTGACCCCACGGCCGTGGCCCGCCTGGCCGAGGAGAGCGGGCGCGCCGCCGCCGATCAGGACAAGCTCACCACACGCTTTGCCGCCATGGCCGACCTGGTGCGCGAATCGGCCTTTTGGGCCGGGCGCGCCGGGCGTTCGCTGGCCACCGCCGAGGATGTGGCGCAGGCCGTCAGCGCGCGCCAGCGCCGCTTGGATTATGTCAAGGAGCGCTACCTGGAGACGATCCAACAAGGCACGGTGCTCATTGATACCGAGGGCGCCGCCATCGGCCAAATCAATGCCCTCTCGGTGGCCCAATCTGCCGATTTCACCGTTGGCCTGCCCTCACGCATCTCGGCGCGCACCTTTATGGGGCGCGCGGGGGTGGTGAGCATTGATCGCGAGGTCAAGCTGAGCGGCCCCATCCATGACAAGGGCAACCTGATCCTCTCTGCGTACCTGGCCAGCCGCTTTGCCCAACACCGGCCCTTGAGCATGGCCGCCAGCCTGACTTTCGAGCAGAACTATGGCGGAGTCGAGGGGGATAGCGCCTCTTCTACCGAGCTGTACGCCCTGCTTTCCAGCCTGGCGGAGGCGCCTATCAAGCAGAATTTGGCCGTCACCGGCTCGGTGAGCCAATCGGGGCGGGTGCAGGCCATCGGCGGCGTCAACGCCAAGATCGAGGGCTTTTACGACCTGTGCCGCGAGCGCGGGTTGACGGGCGACCAGGGGGTGCTGATCCCCGAGTCCAACGTGCGCCATCTGATGTTGCGCCCGGACGTGGTGGAGGCGGTGGAACGGGGCGAGTTCCATGTCTATGCCGTCACGACCATCGAGGAGGGCATCGAACTGCTGACGGGCATGCCCGCCGGAGTGGAGGACGCCGAGGGCAACTATCCCGAGGGCACCCTGTATGCCCTGGTCAAGAGCAAACTGGATCTCTATGCCGAGCGCATGAAAAAGGCCACCCAGCCGCCGCGCAATGAGAACCAGGGCGCCGACAAAGAGACCGCTCTGGACGAGCCGTCTGCCGACCTGCCCGATCCGGATATCCCCGTAGCAAGCGAAATGCTGCCCTGACGGAACCCTTTAATTTCGGCGCCGTCGGGCCAGCGCACAGGGGCCCGACGGCGTTCGTTTTTTTTGCCGGAAACCGCATCGAGCGCCCTTTTTGACAACCTGGAGGGGAATCCTAGAATCATTAGTCGGGGCCTGCTTTGCCGTTCGCGGCGGGGGGCTTTTTTTTGAGCATCGGTATCGTGAAAGTTGGTGGGATTCGATGAGTCTGCTATGGAGCTCGCAGAACCTGTGGGTCAACATCGTGTTTGGCGCAATCGCCTTGGCGCTGTTGATCATCAGCGCCGATGAGGTGGTCAAACGCCTGGTGGGTTTGGCGGACTATTTCAAGCTATCCACCACCTTTATGGGCATGACCTTCGTTTCGCTGGCGACCAGCATCCCGGAGATCAGCTCGCACCTGACCGCCTCGGTCGGCATCCTGACGGGCGCTCTCGATTATGAGCAGTCCTCGGCCATTGTGCTGGGGGCCAACATCGGCTCGGACGTGGTGCAGCAGACGCTGATCTTGGGCATTGTCGTATTCTTTGCCAGCGGCCTCTATTTCCGGCGCTACTTTTTGTGGAAGAGCCTTTTGCCCATGATCGGCACGACCCTCATGTGCCTGATCCTGGGCTGGGACCAATCCTACTCTCGCCTGGATGGCCTGATCCTCTTTGGCACATTCATCCTCTACACCTATTTCCTGTATCGCGACGAGCGCAAGTATTTCGAGCGCGACGAAACGGCAGAGAAAAAGACCGAGGGCGTACCCCAATCGAGGCGCGAGGCGATCAAGTATGGCGTCATCGCCCTCGCAGCTATGGCGGTAACCGTTCTGAGCGCCAGCGTCGTGCTGCATGTGACCGAGTTTGTGGTGGAAACGACGGGGATTGCAGGCTCGCTGATCGGCGTGGTAACCCTGGGCATCGCCTCGGCGCTGCCCGAGCTGATGACGGCCATCTCGGGCATCCGCAAGAAGGAGCATGGCATCTCGCTGGGCACGCTCATTGGCAGCAACATCACCAACCCACTGGTGGCCATCGGCGGCGGCGCCCTGGTCTCCACCTACTGGGTGCCTCGGCCTTTGATCCATTGGGACCTGCCGTGGGAGACCATTACCGGGGCTATTCTGCTGGTGATCCTCTGGTTCCGCAAGGGGCGGCTGGGCAAGCTGGGGGCGATCTACCTCATGGCGCTCTATGTCGTCTATCTGCTGGGGCGCACGCTGCTCTTCCAGACCGACTTTTACCTGTAGCCAAACCGGGCACCGGCATCCCGGAAGGAGGATCGCATGGCAGAGCCAACGTATGTTCCCACTCCCTATAGCTACTCCAGCGCCGTCGTCGCCGGGGAATACGTCTTTCTGGGGTTGCACCGTGGTTTCGGTGAGGATTTCCGCGCCCAGCTAGGGGACGTTTTCGCCAATTTGCAGCAAACCCTGGGCTCCCTGGAAATGCCGCTTTCCAGCATTGTCCAGGTTCGTGTGTGGCTCAAGGAGATCGGCGACCTGCCCGAGATGGAAAAGCTCTTTGCCAACTATTTCGAGCAGGGGCGCTTTCCTGCCCGCATGACGGCCACCACCCGGTTCATTGACGACGATTGCCTGGTCATGGTCGAGGGCATCGCCTGGCGCGGCTGATGCGATGCAACTCTTCTTGCTCGGCGCCTGGCCCCATGCTATAATGGCGCCCACTCGATCTTACGCGGGCTTGATGCCAGGGGAGTAGATACCTTGTCTCCATATCTCAATATCGTGCAAATCATCGTCTCGCTTGCCATGATCGGCGTTATCCTGCTGCAAGGCAAGAAAGGCGGCCTGGGGGGGCTGTTGGGCGGCGATAGCGGCGTCTATCGCACGCGGCGCGGCATCGAAAAGACGCTCCATAACCTGACCATTGTCCTGACGGTTACCTTTTTCGTCACCTCCCTGCTCAACGTACTGATCTAGGCCGCGGATTCCCCGGGAGAACGCGCTTTATGGGGCGGATTCGCCTACAGGTCGTCATCGCAGCGTTGGCTATCATCGTATTGGCCGGCGTGCTCGCCCATGCCGCCCTCACCGCCACCACGGTCACACTGCCGGAGGCCGGCGGCACCTATACCGAGGGCATCGCCGGCAACCCCTATCTGATCAACCCCGTCTTGTCGCAGGCCAACCCGGTGGATCAAGACCTGGTGGCGCTGATCTTTAGTGGATTGACCCGCGCCGGTATGGATGGCCGCATCCTGCCGGACCTGGCCACCCGCTGGGAGATCACCAACGATGGCATGGTCTATACCTTTTTCCTGCGCGATGACGTGTACTGGCATGATGGCGCGCCGTTCACCTCTGCCGACGTGGTCTTTACCGTCAATGTGATGCAGAACCCCGGGTTCGAGGGCATGCCGTTCCTGGCGAACATGTGGCGCACCGTGGTGGTGGAGCAGCTTGGCCCCCATACGGTGCGCTTTATCCTGCGCGAGCCCTTTTCGCCATTCCTGGATTACACCACCATCGGCATTCTGCCGGCCCATATCCTGGCCAGCGTGGACATCTCGGTGCTGAGCCAGAGCGCCTTCAATGCGGCGCCGGTGGGCACGGGGCCGTACAAGCTACAAGAGATCGACATCCAGCGCATCGTGCTGGCGGCCAACACCGACTATTACGGCGAGCAGCCCTACCTGGAGCGGCTCGAGTTCTACTTTTACCCCGATGCGCCCTCGCTGCTAGAGGCCCGGCGCCGGGGCGAGATACTGGCCATGGGGCGGGTGCTGCCCGAGCAGTTGCCCGCCGTGCAACAAGACCAATCCCTGCGCCTCTATTCGGCGCCCCTCTCGGGCTATAACCTGGTGTTCCTGAACCTGGATCGGGCCATCTTTCAGGATCGCAACGTGCGCAAGGCCCTGCTGCTGGCCCTGGACCGGCAAAAGCTGGTCAACGATGTCCTGGGCGGGCAGGGCATCGTGGTAGATAGCCCCATCCTGCCCGATTCGTGGGCCTATGATCCCTCCACGCCCGCCATTACCCAAGACCTGCGCCGGGCCCGCTCGCTGCTCGAAGAGGCGGGTTGGTTCGATGACGATGGCGATGGCGTGCGCGAGCGGGGCGATCTGCGGCTCGAGTTCACCCTGGCCACCAACGCCGATGACCCGGTGCGCGTGCAGATGATCGAGGCCATCAGCGAGCAATTGATCAAGGTCGGCATCCACGCAGTGCCCGAGACCGTCGGCTGGGAAGAGCTGGTGGGCCAGCAGTTGCGGCTGCGCCGGTTCGACGCCGTGCTGAGCGGCTGGCAAAGCCTGCCGCCGGACCCGGACCCCTATCCCTACTGGCATTCGAGCCAGGTCAGCGAGAACGGCGTCAATTTCTCCAGCTATATCAGCGCCGAGGCCGACGCGCTGTTGGCCGAGGCCCGCCGCACCACGGACCCGGACTATCGCTGGAGCCTGTATCAGCGCTTCCAGGAGCTCTTTGCCGAGGATGTGCCCGCGCTGCTGCTCTATCAGCCCGTGTACACCTATGCCGTGGACGAGAGCGTCTATGGCGTGCAGATCGGGCCGCTGGCCCACTCGGGCGAACGTTTCCGCAACCTGCCCGCCTGGCACCTCTCGGTGCGGCGCATGCTTTATAGCGAGGCCCGCGAACAGGGCTTGATCACGCCCACAGCGCGCTAGCGAGGGCAACGTGCTCAACTTGGCCGGTCGCGGGCGAGACGCCCGCGCTCCATCTGGGCTGTGGCGCATCTGGCCGCGCTTGCCCATGGGGCGTTTTGACAGGATCGGGGAGCGGTGCTATTATCCTGCCTGCCAGCCGAGATGGCGGAACCGGCAGACGCGCTACGTTCAGGGCGTAGTGGATATTAGATCCGTGAGGGTTCAAATCCCTCTCTCGGCACAGAAAAACCCCCGGTCTTGCGGCCGGGGTGTTTTCTTTGTCTGGGAGGGTAACCATGCGCATTCAGGAGCCCAAACCCGGCACCGATGAACAAGAGCCGCCCGAGGGTGGCGCATTCGAGGTGCGGATCGTCCGCAGCGCGCGCCGCAAAAAGACCATCGGCGCCCGGCTGCTGAACTGGTATACCCTGGAGGTGCGCGCCCCGGCTGCCATCTCGGACGCCGAGCTCCAGCGCGCCGTGGACGATCTGGTCAAGCGTATGCTGGCCAAGCGCGACCAACTGCGCAGGTTCTCCTCGGATGAGGATCTGGAGCGCCGAGCGGCGCGCCTTAACCGCGCCCATTTCGAGGGCAAGCTCAAGTGGCGCAGCATCCGCTTTGTCAGCAACCAGCAAAAACGCTTTGGCAGTTGCTCGCCGAACCAGGGCACCATCCGCATCACGCACCGGCTGGCGGGCGCCCCGGATTTCGTGCTGGACTATGTGATCGTGCACGAGCTGGCGCACCTGCTAGAGCCCAACCATTCGGAGCGCTTTTGGGAGCTGGTCTACCACTATGAGCGCACCGAGCGCGCCCGGGGCTATTTGATCGCCCTGGCGATGGAGGACGACGCGGTAGGCCAGTCATAGGCAGGGACGACCCCCGCCTACGCCAGCGAACGCTATAGCGTGTGAACGTTCACACGTTCAAACGTGAGGAGGCAAGCGTGCGAACCGAAACCGACTCTTTGGGCGATGTCCTGGTCGCCGCCGACGCGCTTTGGGGCGCACAGACCCAGCGGGCCATAGAGAACTTTGACGTGAGCGGGCTCAAGCAGCCGGGGGTGTACCTGGCGGCCACGGCCCTGGTCAAGCAGGCCGCCGCCGAGGTGAACATGGACCTGGGCCTGCTGGATACCGAGCGCGGCCAGGCCATTGCCGAGGCGGCGCGCGAGATCGTCCAAGGCCATTGGCGCGACCAGTTCGTCGTAGACCCCTTTCAGGCGGGGGCGGGCACCTCGCACAATATGAACGCCAACGAGGTCATCGCCAACCTGGCCAACGAAAAGCTGGGCGGCCAGCGCGGCGTCTACCGGCCCGTGCACCCCAACGACCACGTCAACATGGCCCAATCCACCAACGATGTGATCCCCACGGTGCTGCGGGTGGCCGCCAGCATGGACGTGGGGCGCCTGCTGGAGGCCCTGGATGCCCTGGTGGGCCGCCTGGAGACCAAGGCCGCCGCCTTTGATCACATGTTAAAGCCGGGCCGCACCCACCTGCAGGATGCCGTGCCGGTGCGCCTGGGCCAAGAGTTTGGCGCCTATGCCCAGGCCGTGCGCCTGGATCGCGAGCGCATCGCCCGCGCCGCCGAGGGGCTGCGCCGGCTGGGCATCGGCGGCACGGCCACCGGCACCGGCCTCAATTCCCACCCGGACTATCACCGGCGCATGGTGGCGCGCCTCTCCGAGCTGGCGGGTGTCGCCTTTGTCAGTTCGGGCAACCTGTTCGAATCCATGCAGAGCTCGGCCGATTTCACCGATTTCTCCTCGGCGCTGCGCACCCTGGCCGTCACCCTGGCCCGCATTGCCAACGACCTGCGCTTGCTGGCCTCCGGCCCCACCACGGGCCTGTTCGAGATCACGCTGCCTGCGTTGCAGCCCGGCTCGTCCATCATGCCGGGCAAGGTGAACCCCGTCATCCCCGAGATGCTGAACATGATCTGTTTCCACGTCATGGGCAACGACCTGGCCGTCATGGCCGCCGCCCAGGCTGGCCAACTCGAGCTGAACGTGATGACGCCCATTATCGCCTATAACCTGCTGCAAGCGTTGCAGATTCTGACCAACGGCGCGCGCCTGTTCGCCGAGCGTTGCATCAGCGGCATCACGGCCAACGAGGAGCACTGCCGCGAGCTGGCGGAAAAGAGCATCGGGCTGGCCACGGCCCTGAACGCCTATATCGGCTATGCCGCCGCCGCCAAGGTGGCCCAGGAGGCCATGACGCGGGATGTGTCGCTGCGGCAGGTGATCCTGGAGCGGGGTTTGCTGACCGAGGAGCAGTTGGCCATTGTGCTGGATCCGTTGGCGATGACAGAGCCGGGCATCCCTGGGCGCGACCTAGAGCAGGCGTAGCTGCGGGCCGTGGAGGCGCTCCAGAATGCGCACCGCCACGCCCGTCAGGCCGTGGTCGGCCAGGTCGTCTTGCGCGAGCCAGCCCAGGGCGTCCCAGGTGTCGCGCCCCAGCAGGGTGGGCTCGCCCGCGATCTGGCAGGGGTACACTTGGACGCGCACCCGCAAGTGGGTGTAGGCGTGGGCCACGGTGAACAGCGCCTCACCCACCTGGGCCTCTAGCCCCAGCTCGCGGCGCAGCGCTGCGGCCAGGCTGTGGGCGGGCGGAGCATCATCATCGGGCGCGACGGCAAAGGCGGGGAACTCCCACAGGCCGCCCAGCAGCCCCTGGGGGCGGCGGCGGGCCATGAGCCAGCGGCCATCCGGGCGCGGGATATACGCCGCCCGCATCTCGACGGTCGGGATGGGGCCGCGCCGGGCGCGGACGGGCCGCAGGTGCTCGACGCCCCGCTGATGGGCGAGGCAGAACGCGGCGATGGGGCACGCGCTGCAGAGGGGCGCGCCCGGCAGGCACACGAGAGAGCCCAGGTCCATGAGCGCCTGGTTGAACGCGCGGGCCTGGCCGGGGGGCAGCAGCGCCTCGGCATAGCGCTCTAGATCGGGCTGGGCGGCGGGCCGGTTGACCTCGCCGGGGTAATCGAAGAGGCGGGCCAGGATGCGTTTGACATTCCCGTCCAGGGCGATAGCATCCTGCCCAAAGGCGATGCTGAGGAGCGCGCCCGCCGTATATGCGCCGATGCCGGGCAGCGCCAGCAGGGCCGCACGCTCGGCGGGGAGCTGGCCGCCATGCTGGGCCTGCACCATGCGAGCCGCCCGGTGCAGGCTGCGGGCCCGCGTGTAATAGCCCAGGCCCTGCCAGAGGGCCAGCACCTGGGAGAGATCGGCCTCAGCCAGGGCCTGCACCGTGGGAAAGCGCGCCAGGAAGCGTTCATAGTAGGGGATCGCCGCCGCCACCCGGGTCTGCTGGAGCATGATCTCCGAGACCCAGATGCGGTAGGGATCGCTGGTATTGCGCCAGGGCAGGTCGCGTTGGTGCACGGCGTACCAGGCCAGCAGCGCGCGAGCCAACGCCTTGACATCGGGCAGGGGCGCGCCCTCAGGCATGGCGCTGCGCCCCCGCCGAGCCCGCCATCCTACGCAGAGTGAAGGAGTGCAATGTATACCTCTTTGTTACGCCTGCTCGTCGGCATCTCGGAGCAGAGCCCGCTGCTCTATATCGGGCTGATCGTGATCCTGATGGCCTCGTGGGGGCTGATCGTGGCCGCCCTGACCGAGATCGCCGTCAAGCTCTTTGACCTGCGCGACGCCGCCTGAGGGCTCAGCGATACAGGTTGATCATATCGCGCAACACCGCCGCCGAGGTGGGCACCGGCCCCTCTTCCTCGATCACGGCGCTGATCACCCCCATATAGTCGGTGTGATACACCACGCCCATATCCCACATGCCGGTACGCGCCATGGGGTGGTTCTGCTCCAGCCAGACCGGCCCCACTGAGAGACGATAGTCGGCGCCATCCCATTCGGCCACGGCCAGGGGCTTGATCACGCGGCCCTGGGCCTTGGCCCGCTCCAGGTCCTCCAGCGTGACCTCGCGAATGCCCTGCACCGTCAGATCCTGTAGCGTGGTGGGCCGCCGCAGCACGCTATTGGCGATGATCACCAGCTTGTTGGCCGCGTCCCAGCCATCCACATCCAGGGTGGGGTCGGCCTCGGCGATGCCCGCCGCCTGGGCGCCGATGAGGGCCTCGGCATAGCCGATTTGCTCCTCGGCCATGCGGGTCAGGATATAGTTGGTGGTGCCGTTGAAAATGCCCTCGACGCGGGTGACGCCGCTGCCGGCCAGGTCGCGCACGCCCAGGTTGACGGTGGGCAGGCCGCCCGCCACGGTGCCGCTATAGGCCAGGCCCACGCCCGCGGCCTGGGCCGCCCCGGTCAGCTCGGCAAAGGCCAGCACCAACGGTCCCTTGTTCGCCATCACCACATGCTGGCCCTGGGCCAGGGCCGCGCGCACGCAGCTCAGGCCGGGCTCGCCATCCCGCAGGTTAGTGGGCGAGGCATCCACCAGGATCTCGGCGGGGGCGCTGCGCACCATCTCTAGCGCGCTGAGGCCCGGGCGCCCGGCCTGGGGATAGGCGGCGGCGCCCTGCTTGGCCAGCTTGAGCTCGACCAGGCGCTCCAGGTCGAGCCCGGCGGGGTCTAGCGCCGCGCCGGAGGAATCGGCGGCCCCCACCAGGCGCAGGCGCAGGCCATAGTCGCGGGCGATGGCCTCTTGCCGGTGGGCCAGGATATCCAGCAGGTTGCGGCCAATGTTCCCCAGGCCGATCAGGGTAAAGCGAATCTCTTGCTCCATAGCACCCTCCTGTGAAAAGTCCATGTCGTGAAAAGTGGTTTACTCTTGCTTATTATGACCAGTGGCCCTCACCCCCATGTCCTTGACGCGCAGCGAGCGTGTTGGCGCCCCCTCTCCCGCGCGGGAGAGGGGCGTGAGGGTCACAAAACCGCAATCAACAGTAGTATTGGCCAACACATTGCCCCAGCACGTCCCTTGATTGTGCGCTCGTTCCTATTTCTGAAACGATGGCCGCTGGGCGCGACAACGAATCCTAGATCGCCCCCGTCGCCACGGCACAAGTCGCCCATAGAGACGCTGGGCATCAAAAAGGGGGGGCTGCTTGGTGAGCCCCCCCTTGCGCTCAGAACAGACCTAGAGCTTGGCGCCGATCTCCGCAACGATGGCGGTCTCGCTGGGGAATCGCCCGGTTTCGAGCTTGGAATAGATCTTGTCGTCGCCCACGGTGATCTCGAACGCTCCCCCACCCGAGGGGATCAGGGCGAGCTGGCCTACCTGGGTCTTGAACTTGTCAAGGATGAGCTGCGCCAAACTGGCGGCTCTGGGTAGGTAACCTCAAGCAGTGCAATACTGAATCGAGATCTTGATACTCATGGTTCTGCTCCTTCTGATGTTGAAAACGGCCAAACCACGCGGGCATTATACCCCAGGGTGGTCGGGCGCGGCAAACGCGGATATCGGCAAAAATGCCTACATTGCTGCATCTTCTCGATAATGGTATACTGCCCGCGCCACGGATCCGGCAGCCCAGAGGAAAGGCAAACGACGAGGTTTCTCTATGCCCAGGCCTGATGTTCTCCTTGGAGAAAGCAGCCGCGCGGGCATGCTCCGTGGCTTTGCATCCGTTGGGCGGCTGCTATCGCTGACACTGGGGCCTGGCGGGGGAACGATCGCTAACCAACCAGAAGGCACGAGGCAGGTCGAGCTCTTGCGCGACGCTGCCACCGCGGCCCGTCGCATCATCCAGCTCCCCGATGCGCGCGAGAACCCGGGGGCCATGCTGATGCGGCACATTGTCTGGCGCATGCGCGAGCAGGTGGGCGATGGCAGCGCCACCGCCGCCGTGATCGCCCACGCGCTGGCCCAGGAGATGCAACGCGTCATCGCGGGGGGGGCCGACGCGCTGGTCGTCAAGCGGGGCATCGAGCGCGCCCTGCGCGTGGCCACCGGCGCGCTAAAGGAGTTGGCCGTCCCTTTGGAGGGAGAGGAACGCATCGCAGCCGTGGCCACAGCAGCCACCGGCGACGCCGAGATCGGCAGATTGCTGGGCGAGATCTATGACGTGCTGGGCCCTCATGCCAACATTGTCATCGTCCCGTATATCGCCGCCTCGTACGACCGCGCCTATCGCGAGGGGGCGCGCTTTCCGGGGGGCTATGTCTCGCCCTATCTATTGACCGATGCGGCGCGGCGCAGGGCCGTGCTGGAAGATGCCCATGTCCTGGTGGCCGACATGACATTCGAGAGCGCCGAAAGTGCGGCCAATCTCTTGGAGCTGGTGGCGCAGGCGGGCGGCAAGAGCCTGTTGGCGATCTGCAAGCAGTGCTCGGATCGGGCCGTGGGCGTGTTTGCCACCAACAATGAGCGAGGAGCGATCCTGTCCTCGGTTGCCACCATGCAAGCCACCGGCGACGCCCGCCGGGGCATGGTGGAGAACATTGGCATCCTCACCGGGGGAAAGCCCCTGCACGACAAGATGGGTATGCAGCCGGAGGAGATCACGTTCCGCGACTTGGGCCGCGCCCGCCGGGCGGTGGTGGAGAGGGAAAGTGTGACCATTGTCGGCGGGCAGGGTAGCCGAGCAGCCATTGGCGAGCGCATGCACAAGCTGCGTGAGCGGGCGCGCACCGCGCCCGACGCCGAGGAGCGCGACATCTGCCGCGAGTTGCTTACTCACTTTTCCCAGGGCGTGGCCGAGCTGCGCTTGGGCGCTCTGACCGAGCAAGAGCGCGCCCGGTTGACCGAGGCAGCCGAGCAGGCGATCAAGGCGATCCAGGCGGGCATGGAAAGCGGCGTCGTGGCGGGGGGCGGCGCGGCCTATCTGGCGTGCATCCCCGCCATCCGCGCGCTGCAGGTAGAGGGTGACGAGGCGTTTGGCGCCCAGATCCTGGCCCGCGTGCTAGAGGAGCCTATGCGCCGCATCGCGGCTAATGCGCATGTGCATCCGCCGTTGGCCATCGCCGAGGCCCAAAAACAGGGCGTGGGCTATGGCCTCGATGCGCGCACGGGCAAGATCGTAGACCTATTCGCCGAGGGCATCGCCGACCCCGCCCTGGTCGCGCAACGTGCCCTCGAACATGGCGTCAGTGGCGCCATGATGTTGTTGACGACCGATGCCCTGGTCATTCATCGCAAACCAAAGGGGAGTGTAGAGCCATGAGTCACACCGGACAAGCGTCCACAGGCGAACGCTGGCAGTGCGTGGGCCCAGTTCTAGGGGGCGGCGCCGTCTTTGGCGTAGCCGTATCATCGCACGCTGGGAATACTCGTTTTTGGGCCGCCACAGCGTGCGGCGTGTTCATGTCTGAGGATGGGGGCGAGAGCTGGCACCAGCGTCTCAACGGCCTGACGACGCCGCTGGTGAGCGCCCTGGTCGCGGCCCCTGACGGCGCGTTGTTCGCCGGGTCGCTCAATGCCGAGCTGTTCCATTCCCAGGATGACGGCATGACCTGGGCGCGGGGCACCCAGGGCTGGGACGCCGAGGGCACCGTGACAGGCATGGCCGTCTCGCCCAACTATATGCAGGACGGCACGGTCTTTGCCTCTCTGGATGGCGGCGCCCTCATGGCGACGCGCAACGCAGGCAAGCATTGGGAAGACGCCAGCTTTGGCATGAGCAGCATGACGGTGATCGCCGTGGCTGTGGCGCCAAGCTGGGAGCGCTATGAGGTGCTGTTTGGCGCGACGGACCAGGGGGTCTATGTATCGCGCAACGGGGGTCGCGCCTGGCGCCCCACAACCCTGATGCTCGATGAGCAGGTGGGTGTGTTGATCGTCAGCCCCGACTATATGAACGATCAGACCGTTTTTGCGGGCACCGAGTCCGCCGGACTGTATGTTTCGACCGATCAGGGGCGCAACTGGGAGCAGTTGCACGAGCAGATCGGCGAGGGTGCGCTGAACTGCGTGTGGGCCGCGCCCGATTTCGCCAAAAGCGGGCGCCTGGTGGCCGGCATTGACGACGGCCTCTATGTCTCCTCGGATCGCGGGGTTACCTGGAGCCGCATCGCTGAAATGCCGGGCGCCGTGCTGGCGCTGGCAGGCAATGAGGACGTCGTACTGGCGGGCATTCACGATGTGGGCGTGTACAAGTCGCTGGACGGCGGCCAAACCTGGGTGTCGGCCACGGGCAACCTGGCCGCGCGCGGCCTGGCGCGGCTGATCGCCAGCGGGGGTACCCTGTGCGCCATAGGGCCGCAAGAAGGCGTCTTTGTCTCTCAAGATCGAGGGGCCTCGTGGCGCGCTGTAGAGGGGCTGGATATGTATTTGCCGCTCTCGGCGATGGCGCTCGCCGGCGATGGCCAGGTGTTTGTGGCCAGCCAAGAGATCGGCATCCTGCGCGGAACCGCCACCGGCAAGAGCTGGCGCGTGCGTTACGAGAAATCGGGCATCTCGGCCCTGCTGGTGCTGGCCGAAGAGAATCTGGGCTGGGCGGGCACGGCGGAGGGCGAGCTGCTATCCAGCCGCGACGGCGGCATGAGCTGGCAAACCGTCGAAGAGCCGCCCACGGCCGGCCAGGAGGTGCTCAGCATCGTGGCCTCCCCCGGCTTTGCCGAGGATCATACCCTGTATATGGGCACGGCCATTGAGGGGACGCGGGTCAAGCCGGCGCGGGTGGCCCTCTGGCGCTCGCGCAACCAGGGCCGCACTTGGCACCAGATCGCCACCCAAGAGACCGAGTCGCGTTGGGTGCAGATCACCATGCCGGCCGATGTGACCGAAGGGGTGGCGGATCAGGCCGTATTGGCCACCGGCCCCTTTTGCCTGCGGCCCCTGCGCCGCGCCAAAGACGTGTGGATCAGCACGGCGGTGGACCCGAATGGCGCCAATGTGCTGAGCGTGGTCGCCATCGGCGAGATTGACAGTGGCGCCGTGCTGTATGCGGCCACAGGCAACGGCGTCTATAGCTCGACGGACAGTGGGCGCACCTGGCAGACCTTTAGCGAAGGAATGGCAGGGCAAAGCATCATTGGTCTGGTCCTGTTGGACGAGGAGGATGCCCGCGCCCTGTATGCCATGAGCCTGGGCGGGCTCATCTTTAGGCGACAGCTCGCCTGAACGAGCGAGAGCTGAAACCGGCGGGGCGCTGATGAACGGCCAGCGCCCCGTTGTTGTGAAGGCGCAGTTGGGCTGGTCTGCCGGGTCCATCCGAAATTCTTGGCGATGGTTGGAGGGCGGGCCTCCCGGCCCGCGACGAAACGTAGTTTCGTTTGCGGACGGGACGTCCGCGCTCCAGGGGCTCGGCTTGAGCCGCGCCGCGCCAAGCCCCTGTTGGCCTTTGCACACAAAGCTGTGCAGATGGCGGCTAGCCAGATCGCCCATATTCCTGGATAGGTCCGGTTGCAGGGTCAACTTGATCCTCTGGGGCGCGCTGCTATAATGGGGCCACCGATCCAGATACCACAGGGGGGATGCCTTGCAGGCCGCCACGGTGCTCGCTTTTGTCATATCGCTCATCGTGCAGGTGGGCTATCCCCTGGCCGCCATCCTCTACTTTCGCCGGCGCACCCGCACCCCCTGGATCCTGTATGCCTATGGCGCGCTGATCTTTGCCGTCTTTCAGCTCTTTACCTGGCTGCCTCTGAGTGTGTTCCTGGATGTGATCTGGGGAGAGACGCTCAAGAGCGCCTGGGGCGCCTTTACCTGGCTGATGGCCACGGCCCTGCTGACGGCGCTGATCGAGGAGAGCGGGCGTTGGCTGGGCTTTCGCTTTCTCTTTGCCCGCAGCAACCACCGGCTGACCTGGCGCAACGGCGTGGCCTATGCCCTGGGCCACAACGCGCTAGAGACCATGTGGCTCTTTGCCGGGCTGACGTTCATCGGGTTCGTCACCTACCTGATCATTGGGCGGATGGACCCGCTGGCGCTGGTGCAACAGATGAGCGGCGAGGCGGGTGCGGCGGAGGCCGCGACGCTGTACGAGCTGGCCACCGTCTCGTGGACGCAGCCGCTGACCGTGGCGCTGGAGCGCATCCTGGCCCTGCCGCACCAGGTGGCCTGGGCGCTGCTGGTGATGGAGAGCCTGGCCTCGCGCCAAAAGCGCTGGTTCGGCTTTGCCGTGCTCTATCACACCTCCATCGCCGTCCTGGTGCCGGGGCTGGCGCGCCTGGCGGGCTTTGCCGTGGCCGAGGCCGTCAACCTGGCCTTTGCAGGCATCAGCATCTGGATCATTGCGCGGCTATACGAGCTTTCCGAGCAGCGCGCCTAGAGCCCGCGTTCCCGCTGCCTTTGCGCCGCCTGGAGCGTGTTGCGCATCAGCATCACGTTGGTCATGGGCCCCGCGCCCCCCGGAACCGGCGTGAGGTAACCCGCCACCTCGCCCACCGCCGGATCCACATCCCCCACCATGTTGCCATTGACGATGTTGATGCCAAAGTCTACCACCGCTGCGCCGGGGCGCACCATATCGGGGGTGACCAGATTGGGCCGCCCCACGGCCACCGCCAGGATCTCGGCCCGGCGGGTGACCTCGGCCAGGTTGCGCGTGCGCGTGTGACAGAGGGTGACGGTGGCGTGGCGGTGTAGCAGGAGCATGGCCAGGGGCAGCCCCACGACGCGGCTGCGCCCCACCACCACTGCCTCGCGCCCCTCGATGGCGATGCCGTAGCGGCGCAGCAACGCGATCCCCCCCAGAGGGGTGGCGGGCGCCAGCGCCTCGGCAGACCCTTGCAGCAACAGCCCGGCGTTCAGCGGGTGGATGCCATCCACGTCCTTGAGCGGGGAGAGGGCGTGCAGCGCCGATGGCTCGATCTGGCGGGGCAAGGGGAACTGCACAATGACGCCGTGCGCGCGCCCATCATCATTGAGCTGGTGCAGCGTCTCGGCCAGGCGCTCCGTCGTGGCATCGGCGGGCAGCGCCGTGCGTTGGGCGCCCATCCCCACCGCCTTCAAGCCCCGCGAGAGGGCCTGCACATAGCGGTCCGAGACAGGGTCGGCCCCCACCTGCACGATGGCCAGGGTGGGCGGATAGCCCTGCTCCTGCACCCAGCGGGCGACCTCTCCGGCGATCTCTTGGCTCATGGCGCGGGCGACGGCGCGCCCATCGAGAATCTCTGCGGGCATCTGTTCCTCCTGCGGTCAGCCTGCAATGCGCTGGCGCACCAGCGCCACGATGCGCTCCTTCTGGCGCGCCCGGGACGTCAGGTCATCCAGGCGACTGCGCGCCGCCTGGGCAAAGGCGCCCTCGTCGAGAGAGCGCAGGTTGATGTGTACATTGAGTAGCGCCGCATGCAGCGCTGCCTCGGCCAGGAACGCCGCCGCCCCCGCGTCGCTCACGGCCCAGGGATTGCCCAGCTCGGCGGCGGGCAGCGCCAGCTCCAGGGCCTGGGCGCAACCCTCGGCGATCTCCAGCGGGGCCAGGGTGGCCTCCTGGAGGGCCTCTTGCAGCGCCTGTTGCCGGACAGCCTGCTCCTCAGGCGCCTGGCCGGGCAGCCGGTGGGCGCGCATCACCCCGGCATAGGCCGCAGCGTCTCGCTCCATCAGGTCGGTCATGCGCCGGCGCAACGCCTCGGCTCGGGCCAGCACCTCTCGCAAGGTGGGTTCGGCCTCGCGGTAGCGGCGCTTGCCGATGGTCAGGTTGCAGACCATGCTGACCAGCCCGGCGGCCAGCGCCCCGGCCAGGGCGGCGGTGCTGCCCCCGCCCGGCGTCGGCTCAGAGGAGGCCAGCGCATCCAGATAGGCGCCCACGCTGCTTTGCACAAACATCGGCTCTCTCCCCTCGTGCTGGTTTCTCTGGCCGGATTATAGCACAAGGCTGGCGGAGGAGGGCATGGCCGGGCACGCGGCACGCGGCGCGCGGCGCGCTGGGGCTTGCGCCTGCGCCGAAACCGTGTTACGATGCCCCTACAGGGTTCATCAAGGAGATCTCCGAGGGCAAGACCATGAAGAGGTTCCTTTTCTGTCTGATTGTTGTTCTTTGTACTTTATGGGGCGGCGTGGCCGCCGCCCAGTCGCCAGCCCAGGGGACCATTATCGTCGCCGAGGTCAAGGGCGTCATCAACCCACTGACGGCCAATTACCTCGATCGCGTGCTGGCGCTGGCCGAGCGAGACCAGGCCCACGCCGTGGTGCTGGCGCTGGATACGCCCGGCGGCCTGGAGACCGCCATGCGCGACATGGTCCAGATGATGATGGAGGCGCCTGTGCCGGTGATCGTCTATGTGGCCCCCGGCGGGGCGCGAGCCACCTCGGCAGGGCTGTTCCTCACCCTGGCCGGGCACGTGGCCGCCATGGCGCCCGCCACCCATATCGGCGCCGCCCATCCTGTGCCACTGGGCGCCGAGATCGGCGACGTTATGGACGAAAAGATGACCAGCGACGCCGCCGCGCTGATCCGCAGCATCGCCACGGCCCGGGGGCGCAACGCCGAATGGGGCGAGCAGGCCGTGCGCGAGAATCTCTCCCTCACGGCGGCTGAAGCGCTAGAGCTGGGCGTCATTGACGAGGTCGCCGACAGCCTGGAACGCCTCCTGGCCCAGATAGATGGCCGCCAGGTGACCACCGCCCGGGGCGATGTGGCCCTGCGCACCCTGGGCGCGCCGTTGCAGCGCCAGCCCATGACCCTGGTGGAGCGCCTGATCCACATCATCACCAACCCGGATATCGCCTATCTGCTGATTTCGCTGGGGGTGCTGCTGCTGTTGGCCGAAGTGGCCGACCCGGGTTTGACCGTGGCAGGCGTGGGCAGCGCCGTGGCGTTCATCCTGGCGTTCGCCGCCTTGGGGAGCCTGCCCATCAACTGGGCCGGAGTGGTGTTGTTGCTCTTGGCGCTGCTGCTCTTTGCCGTGGCGCTCTTTACCGACACCGAGGCCATCGTCACCATCGCGGCGCTGGTGCCCTTTGTGCTGGGCTCGCTGCTGCTCTTTGCGCCCTTTACCGCCAGCCCGCCGGCCGCGCCGGCCCTGCGGGTCAATCCCTGGCTGATCGGCATCATGGGGACGTCCATTGCTGCCTTTAGCCTGGGAGTTCTGCGCGCCATCCTGCGGGCGAGCCGGCTGCCGCCTCAGTCGGGCGCCCAGCGATTGATCGGGCGCCAGGGCCAGGCATTGACCGACCTGACCCCCGCCGGCGAGGTGCGAGTAGACTTGGAGAACTGGAGCGCCGTATCGGTAGGCCGCGAGATCCAGAAGGGAGAACAAGTCCAAGTGGTGGCTATATCAGGAGTACGGCTGCAAGTGCAGCCGGTCGAACCGGAAGCATAGGGAGGTAGTTGCATGGAAACGTTCATCATCACCGTCATCCTGGCGCTCTTTGTTATCATCGTCCTGGCCATGGCGATCCGCATCGTGCCGGAATACCGCCGGCTGGTGGTCTTTCGCCTGGGCCGCAGCCTGGGCGCCCGGGGCCCTGGCCTCATCCTGCTGATCCCCTATGTGGATCGGGGCGTGATGACCGATCTGCGCGAGGCGTTCTTTGACGTGCCGCCTCAAACCTGCATCACCGCCGACAACGCCTCGGTAACCATTGACCTGCTGGTCTATGACAAGGTCATTGATCCGGTGCGCAGCGTGCTGGAGGTGGAGAACTTTAACGGCGCCGCGCGCGGGTTGTCTATCACCACCCTGCGCGCCGTGGTGGGCGCCATGGACCTGGACGAGGTGCTCTCCAAACGCGACGAGATCAACCGCATCCTGCATGAAAAGCTGGATGAGGTGACCGATCGCTGGGGCATTCGCGTGACGGCGGTCGAGATTCGCGAAGTGGTGCCAACGCGGACTGTGGAAGAAGCCATGACACGCCAGATGGCCGCCGAGCGCGATCGCCGCGCCACGGTGACCAGGGCGGATGGCGACCGCGACGCCGCTATCCGCACCGCCCAGGGTGTGCGCCAGGCGACCATTCTGCAGGCTGAGGGCGACCGCCAGGCCACCATCCTGCAAGCTGAGGGCGACCGCGAGGCCGCGATCCTGCGCGCTCAGGGCACAGCGTTGGGACTGGCCGAGATATTCAAGGTGGCCCAAGGCGTGGATAGCAAGACCCTGACGCTCCAGTATCTCGAAGCGCTCAAAGCGCTGGGTGAGGGCGAGGCCACCAAGTTCATCATCCCTAGCGAGTTGCTGAACCTGGCGCGGCCCCTAACGGGCTATGCCGTGCAGGCGATGCAGGATACATCCGCAGACGGCTAGCCGGCCCGCTCCCGGCGCATCCATCCCCTACCTTGGGGGTTCTCAGGGCTGGAGGAGAGCGTCATGGGAGCCGCTGTAACCGTCGTCGTGCTGTTGATCTGTCTCGCGCTGCTGGCCCTCAGCGGCCGGTGGTCGCGCCGCGCCTGAGGCATCTGGAAAGGCAGAGACCGGGGACATACCATCCCCGGTCTCTTGTTTCTAGCAGATTGCCGATCTGGCGTCGTTACGCTACTGTGATCGCCTTGCTGCTCTCCCAGAGGCCGTGGATATTGCACATCGCCACGGCGAACAGCATCCCCGGCTCGGCCAGACTGGCCGACGTGGTTACGCCATGAAACGTGTACACAGGGCCCATATTGGGGCCAGAAGTGTGCTCACCGTGGGCCGTGAACTCGTAATGGCCCACCTGGTGCACAAACTGGCCGCCCTCCGGCTTGAAGTAGAGCGAGATCCACGAGATGTGGTGCTCGGTCGTGTTGGGGTGCGCCACCTCTTTGCCCAGGCTCACCTTGATGTCAAAGAACTCGCCCGCCTTGACGCTGTCGGGGCACTCGATCACCGGGACGTGTTTTTCGCTTTTCCAATCCGCCGTCTTGACCTGCTCACCGATGCCTGCCATTGCCCTATCCTCCTATAATGCGCTAACAACCGACGAACCTATATCGTGCAAGGCCCCCAAACGACCAGAGGGACCCTATCACGCCTCACCAAGTAATATTACCATAATGACCGGGAGATTTCCAGGCAAAAACAGGCCGCCGGACAGGGCTGCTGCCGCTCCGGCGGCCTGCGCGCCAGATCGTTCAGCCGCCCATCGCCTCGATGATGGCGGGCAGGAACACCGGCAGGTCGGCCGGCGTGCGCGAGCTGACCAAGTTGCTATCCACCACCACCGGCTCGTCCAAAAAGGTGGCCCCGGCGTTTACCAGGTCATCCTTGATGGCGCCCACGCCGGTGACGCGCCTGCCCTTGAGGATGCCTGCCGAGATGGGCACCCAGCCCGCGTGGCAGATGAACGCCACCACGCCGCCCTTTTCATGGATGCCGCGCACCAGCTTGAGGATGCTCTCGTAGCGGCGCATACGGTCGGGCGCGTACCCGCCGGGGATCATGACGGCGTCGAAATCATCGGCGCTCACCTCCGACGCAGCTCGCTCGGCCGTGGCCGGGTAGCCATGCTTGCTGCCATACGTCTGGGCCTTGGGGCCCACGATGGTTACCTCAGCGCCCGCCTCTAGCAGGCGATAGTAGGGATACCAGAGTTCCTGATCCTCATATATCTCCTCGACCAGTACTGCGACTCGTTTTCCTTTGAGACTCATGATAACCTCCTGAAAGATAGTCTGTCTCTGATAGGGGCTTGTATTGTATTTTTCTTGTTTTTTCTGTTTGGGGCGACGCATTGCGTCACCCCTACTACATGCTGCATGCGCTGAACCTACAGCCCGACGTCGTCTCTGCTAGATGAACAAGGTGATGTTGGACTGGCGCGCGTCGTGAATATAGGCGCCCACAGCGCCGTACTCGTCAATCAGGTCCTCTTGCAGGCTGTCGCGAGTAACGCCCATGATCTCCATGGTCATCTCGCAGGCAATGATCTTGCCGCCTAGTTCCTTGAAATCGTTCAGCAAGCGCTGGAGCGACGCCACATTGGCCTTGCGCATGCGCCAGTTCATAAAGAGCTTGCCCAGGCCCAGCATGTGCATCTTGGAGAGGGCGCCCTTTTCCAGGCCGCCTTTTTTCAGGCGCTCCAGCCCCCAAAAGGTGAAATAGAGCGAGACCTCCATGCCCATAGAGAGGGAGCCGTTGGCGATGATCAGGGCGCTATAGAGCTTGTCCATGTCGCCGCTGGCGACCACGATGGTGGTGCGATCTGCCATGTTGCCTCCTAGCGGCGGATGCGGATGACCCAGTTATCGGGCTCTCCCTCGACGGCCAGCAACTCGAGGGCCAGGGCCTCGACGGCCATGGGGATCTCTTTTTGCGAGGCCGGGTGCGTTCCCACGATCTCGATCACGTCGCCCGGCTGGGCGCGGCGCACCGCCTTGCGCATCTCCACCAGGGGCACCGGGCAGGTCTCTCCGCGCACGTCCACATGTATCTCGGCCATGTTCTCCCCCTCCATATTCCGAAAACAGGTTCGCAAAGTGGGCGAACACAGCGCATGAATGCGCCGTTCTCCCCTACCGCATCCTCTCTGCGAGATTCCACAAGTGAGCCTGCGCCATTTTCGTGCTGGGTGGTACCCACCCAGCATGCGCTAGCCCACAAACTCGACGATGACCCGCTCTACATCCCACAGGGGCTCGATCTTTTCCACGATCTCTTCGCGGATGTTGTTGGCGAACTGGTGGTCCTCGGCCATATCCAGGGCCACGCGCACCACGCCCTCGGCCACCTCGATCTCTTGCACCAGCTTGGTGCGCACCAGGTCCAGCCCCACCTCGGGGTTCATCACGTGCTTGAGGCGGTGGCGCACCTCCACCGCGTCGGTGGGCACGCGCTCGGCCACCAGGCCGTGGCGCTCCTCATAGTTCTGGATGGCGGCCCGCAGGCCGTCCACCGCCAGCACCGAACAATGCACCTTGACGGGCGGCAGCCCCCCCAGGGCGCCGGCCGCCTGCTCCCATGAGATGGTCTTGGCCTCTTCGATGGTCTTGCCCTTGGCCAGCTCGGTAATGATCGAGCCGGTGGCGATATTCGAGGCGCAGCCATAGGACTCGAACTTGATATCGTCAATGCGGTGGCTCTCCTCGTCCACCCTGAGATAGACCGCGACCATGTCGCCGCAGGCGGGGCTGCCCTCCAGGGCCTTGGCATCCGGCTCCTCAATGCGCCCCACGTTGCGCGGGTTGCGGAAATGCTCCATCACCAGTTCGCTATATGGCAGTGTCATGCTCTACTCCTTCCCCAAAGGGCTGATCTCTCTCAAACGGGCCACCACATCGGCCAGTGTCTCGGCCACGCGCTCCACATCCCCCGGCTCGTTATAGCGGCCAAAGGTGAAACGGATCGAGCCGTGGGCGCGCTCGTGGTTGCCGCCGATGCCCAGAATCACGTGGCTGCCCTCCAGCGAGCGGCTGAAACAGGCCGAGCCCGTGCTGACGGCAAAACCGCGCAGGTCCAGGTGCAGCAGCACCGACTCGCCCTCGACAAAGCGGAACGAGATGTTGGCGTTGTGGGGCAGGCGCTGCTCGGGATGGCCGTTCACCCGCGATTGGGAGATGCCGAGCAGGCGCGCGGTCAGCCGGTCGCGCATCTCTTGCAGGCGCGCTGTCTCTTCTGGCGTCACCAGCTCGATGGCCCTGGCAAAGCCCACGGCATCGGGGATGTTCTCCACCCCACCCCGCAGGTTGAACTCTTGAAAGCCGCCATCCATCCACTTGTTCAGGGGCGTGCCCTTGCGCACATACAGGCCGCCGATCCCCTTGGGGCCGTGCAGTGTGTGGGCCGAGACGGTCAGCAGGTCCACGGGCGTCTGGCGCACGTCCAGGGGCACGCGCCCAAAAGAGTGGGTGGCGTCGCTATGCAGCAAGACGCCCCTTTCGCGGCAGATGGCCCCGATGGCGTCCAGGTCTTGCAGGGTCCCGATCTCTTGGTTGGCGGCCTGGATGGAGACCAGGGTCGTATCCGGGCGGATCAGCTCGCGCAGGTGCTCCAGATCAACGCGGCCATACTCGTCCAGCCGCACATGATCCACGCTGAACCCCTGGCGCTCCAGGCTGCGGGCGCTGTGCAGCACAGGAAAATCCTCGATGGCCGTGCTGATGATGTGGCGGCCTTTTTTCTCGCCCAGGGCCAGGGCCACGCCCTTGATAGCCATGTTGCTGGATTCAGCGCTGCCGGAGGTAAAGACAAACTCCTCCGGCGCGGCGCCCAGGAGGGCCGCCAACGCGGCGCGGGCGCTATCCAGCGCCTCTTTGGAGGCCAGGCCCAGGGAATAGCCGAATTGCGAGGTGGCCACGGCATAGCTCTCGGTCATATAGGGCAGCATGGCCTCGATCACCCGCTCATCCACGCGGGTGGCGGCGGCGTTGTCCAGATACACGAGTCGGTCGTTCACGAATCCCTCCTCCTCAGGCTTGATCGGATGCGTCGGGCAGGGGCTCGGCCCAGACGATGGCGAACGAGACTTCGATGGCCCCCTCGGGGCAGGCTTGTTCGCAGGCCAGGCAGGCATCGCACAGTTCGGGGTACGCCACGTAGGGGCCGTGCTCACCGGCGGCCAGCACGCCGCGCTGGCACACCTCAATGCACGCCCCGCAGGCGCAGCACCGGACGGCGCACACACACGGCTCGTTCTGCGGCAGGGCCTGCTCCGGCGGGTTGTTGGCATTGTTAGTCATATACCCATTGTAGCAGATGGGGCGGCGTTGTATACGATAAAAGTCACATCGTGTCAGTTCAGATTCGAGGGGGGGGTGACAGGCCAACCTTACATGAGTTGCCATAGCGAGTGATTCTCCACTCATACGGCGCACCACCCGTCGTGAGCCAAGTGCAGCGGCAAGGCAGATTGGAGGGCGGGCGTCTCGCCCGCCACGATGCAAGCATGGCAACGCTCCTAGCAGCGCGACGTTACCATGCAGCGTGATGTTGCTGGTAACGTCCTATCGTCGACTGAGGGTGAATGTCACAAAGCCGAGTCCTGGACGAAGCAGGAACAGATCACTTTGCTTAGCGCTGCACTTTGGACGCTGCTGCGCAGCGTAGGCGGGCGAGACGCCCGCCCTCCAGCGTCTTTGGCGCGCATAGCTGTTTGCACACGCGGTCACGAACTCGTCCCCTCAAGTCTGAACTGACACGTCACTTTGGGGAACAGCAATCGGGGTGGACGCCCGCGCCCACAGCGCCTATCATAGCCCAGCTTGCACCCACACAAGGAGCCGACCCCCATGAGTTACGAGATCGGCCGGGCCGCCCTGAACCTGCAACCCACCCCGCGCCTGGCGCACACCGAGTATTGCAGCCATGCTCGCCTCAAGCAGGCCGTCACCGGCATCGCCGAGCCGGGCATGGCCCAGGAGCGGGCCTTTATGGACGCCTGGGAGATGGACATCATCTGGTCTACCGACGATGGCCCGCTCCCCTGGGAGCAGCGCGGGCGGGTGACGGATATGGGCCACGCCGAGTTCCTGGAGGGCGGCGTGGACCGGCGCGAGGCCGCCCCCTGCCCTTTTCGCAGTGTGGACGAGGCCCTGGCCCTGGATGCCGTAGCGGAATATGGGCTACTGGATTATGACGAGTTAGTGAGCTATTACCGGGGGCGCTATGCCCGGACCTGCGCCGACTATCCCGATCAGGTGAACATGGGCGGCATCTACCGCACGCTGATCTCGGGGGCCATCGCCATCCTGGGCTGGGAGATGCTGCTGGAGGCCGCCGCCTACCCCACGCGGTTCGCCCGCGTGCTGGACGGCATCCACCGACAGACGCTGCACCACGTCCGCGCCTGGGCCGCCACCGAGATCGAGTTCTTTATGTGCCACGACGACATGGTCTGGAGCCAGGGGCCGTTCATGCGCCCCGATTTTTACAGGGCTGAGGTATTCCCCCGCTATCGCGAGCTGTGGCGGGTGCTGCACCAGGCGGGCAAGAAGGTGATCTATACCTCTGATGGCGACATGAGCCTGTTCGTGGACGATCTGGTAGAGGCGGGGGCCGACGTGCTCTGCTTCGAGCCGATAACGGCCCTGGCGCCGGTGGTGGAGCGCTATGGCCAGAGCGTGGGGATCATCTCTAGCATGGTGGATGCCCGCACCTTGACCTTTGGCGCGCCCGCAGACATCCGCCGCGAGGTGGACGCCACCTTGGCTCTGGCGCCCCGGTGTCGCGGCCTGGTGTTCGCCGTGGGCAACCACATCCCCAGCAACGTCCCCCTCGCCAACGCCCTGTACTATATGGACTATCTACGGCAGCGCTGGGCCGCGCCTGCCTATTCCGGGAACGCCAGCAAGTAGAGGGTCGCGCTGCCCTCCAAAGATTGGCCGCCCCGGCCATAGAGGGGCAGCGCCAGGCTGCCCTGGCAGGTCAGCCCGTAACGCTCGGCCACGGCGGGCAGCCAGGCGGCCATCTCCTCGCCATCGGCCAGCAGGTAGAGAGGGCGCCCGGCCAGCGCCAACTGCTGCACAAAGCGGTCGAACTCGTCGGGCGCCCAGGCGGCGGGGCGCACCGCATCGTGGCCCGTATAGCGCGTGATGGCGCCCGCGTTGAGGGAGGCCCCCACCACGGTGCCCTCCGGCAACAGGGCCGCCAACTGGGCGAACCCGGCCCGCTCCTCCGCGCCGACATGGCCAAAGGTCTGCACCCGTTCACTCAGGGGCAGGCGCAGCGCGCCCCCGCTGCGGGCCAGCAAGAGAGCCAGCAGCAACAGGAGCACGCCCGCGCGCCGTGGGTTGGGGCGCGCTCCCCGGGTCGCCCAGCGCCAGAGGGCCGCCGCGCCCCACCCCGCCCAAAGCGCCAGCCAGGGGAACAAGCCGATCAGGTCGCGCAGGCGCAGGGCGGCATAGCAGAGGTGAAAGAGCAGCACACCCGCGAACCCCGCCAGCAGCACCCAGGCGTCGCCCCGCGCGCGGCGGGAGCGTAGCTGCGCAGCAACGCCCACGAGCACCAGAGGCCAGAGATAGCCGAACTCGTTGCGCCGCCAGAGGCCGTCCTCCCACAGGCGCGCTCCTGCCGCGCCGATGTAGCGCGGCGCGAGCAGGAACCACTCGGGCGATTCGGTGACCCAGGGCGACCCAAAGGCCCGCGCGTGGTAGATCAGGTCGGGCAGCGCCGCGACCAGGGCCGCCGCCCCGAACAGCAGCAGATGTTGCAGCCTGCGGCGCCCGGGCCACGGGGCCAGCAGGTAGGCGGGCAGGGCCGCCAGGGCCAGGGGGAGCTGGGGATGGCGCACGTGGTAGGCCAGCGCCAGGGCCAGCCCGGCGGCGGCGCTCCAGCCCAAGCGGTCGCTGCGGCGGGCGTGCAGCAGGGCCAGCAGCGTGCAGGCGCTCAGGGCCGCCACGGCGGCGTCGCCCATGGGCACGAGGCTGCGGGTGATCGCCTCGTAGGAGGTGAGCATCACACCGGCGGCGGCCAGCCCGCCCAGCAGCGATTCGTGGGGCGCGAGATGGGTCATAGTCAGCCGCGCCAGCCGGTAGGTCAGCCAGACAACCGCCAGCAAAGCGAGGGGCGCGCCCCACAGGGCCAGGGCCTCGCCCCCGATCCGGTAGAGAGGCGCCAGCAGGGCGGGCCAGCCAATGGGCCAGACCGTGGCGGCCCAGCCATCCAGCGGCGGGTGATAGCCCACGGGGGCCACGGGCCATACGGGGATCTGGGCCGCGTGGGCCAGCTCCGCCAGCGGGAAAAAGTGACGCGGGCTGCCGGTGGCGGCCAGGTCGGCGGCCATCTGCAGGTAGCAGTAAGGGTCGCTGGCGCTGGCGCCGTGGCTCAGGTGGCGGGCATAGAGAGCCGCCCACCAGGCCAGCGCCGCCGTGGACGCGCCCGCCAGCAGCAGCCCAGGCCGGGGGCGCGCCCGCCAGAGGAGCGCCAGGGCCGTGATCAGCATCCAGGCAGCCGCCATCGCCACAGGCGTGCGGCCATCGAACCAGAGTGACCAGGGGTCGGGATAGGGGTAGGCCCGATAGAGGGCGATATCCACCCCCAGGGCGCCACGTAGGAGCCCGGCGACCAGGGCCGCGCCATAGGCGAGCAGCAGGGGCGCCAGGATCTCGGCGCGCAGCCGCCGCCCGGCCAGCGTCGCGAGGCCTAGGCAGGCAATGGCCGCCAGCGGCAGCCATGCGCCGATGCCATCGGTCAGGATCAGGGTCAGCAACCCGGCAGCGTGCAACAGCAGCCAGGGCGCGCGCCAGCGCCAGGGGAGCGGCGGGTCGTCGGGCGAGAGGGCGGCGGCCAGGGCGCGCCCCACGGGCGTTGCCCAGGCGGGCCAGGGGCGCCCCGCCAGCCAGTGCGCCACGGGCAGCGCCAGGGACAGCGCCGCCAGAGACAGGTTCCAGATGCGCGCCGAAAAGGGCCCCTGGCCGAGCGTTTGGGCGGCCAGGGCCGCGCCTCCCAGCAGACCCAGCAGCGCCAAGAGATGCGCCGCCCAGGGCGAGCGCCCCCGAAGCGCCAGCCTCCGCCGCCAGAGCCAGGCCGCGCCGCAGACCGCCAGCCAGAACGCAGCCCAAGCGAGCACGGGCGCCATGCGCTGGCCGCCCGCCAGAGGGGCCGGGGCGTATAGATAGTCGGCGCTCAACAGGTGGCGCAACGCTTCCAGTGGGCGCATCGGGCCTCGCTGCTCCTCTCAAATATGGAACGGGCCTGTGTCCAGACTGTAGCCGTGCGCTGCCGCCGGTGTCAAATGCGAATGTACCAGTTCAGAATTGGGGGGAAGCGGCCAACACGTTGTGGATGGCGGCGACGAACCACGGAGGGCGTGCGTGTTGCCCGCCTTGTCTATTCTCGGAATGACTATATGCGAATTGTGAAGAGCAAGCAGCTTTGACAGGCCATAACTCGCCATGTATAGTAGGTAGCGGATTCGCAGCCCATGATCAGAGGCGTGGCAACCGGTGGCAGAACTCGGAGCGCTGTTGCGCAAGACCCGCGAGGATCGCGGCCTCTCGCTTCTCGAAGCCGAGCAGGCTACGCGCATTCGGCGCGTCTTTTTGCAGGCCATCGAGGATGAGCGCTTTGACGATCTCCCCGGCGAGGTGTATGGCCGGGGCTTTGTCCGCAGCTATGCCCGCTTTCTCGGCTTGGATCCCGACGCGCTGCTTGACGAGTATCCGCGCGCTGCGCGCCATGAGCCGGTCCATGTGCCCGAGATGCTGGACGAGCCTCTTACCCCCCTCGCCCACAGATTGACCCGCTGGATCCTGACCTTGCTGATTCTGGGCGCGTTGGCCGCCGGCATCTGGTATCTGTACGACACCTATTGGGTGGGCCAGGGCTGGCGCATCCAGAGCCTTTGGCCGCCGGCCATTGGCGTCCCCACCGAGCCGGTCTCTGAGGCTGCGCCCGATCCGACCGATACCCTGCCTGCTGAGACGCACACCCCTGCCGCGAGCCCTGAGGCCACACAGACGCAGCCCATCGCCGAGGCAGAGCCCCAGGCCACGGCAACGCCTACTCCCACGGCCAGGGCCACCGCCACGCCAGGGCCACCGACGCCCACAGCCACGCCGACGCCCTTCATTGGGATCACCATCGAGGTATTGGCCCAGGCCGATACCTACCTGGAGATCCGCGCCGATGGCGAATTGCTCTGGATCGGCATTCTCCGCACCTCCGAGAACGCCGAATGGAGCGCCGAGGAACTGATGGAGTTGCGCATCGGCAATGCGGGCGGGCTGCAGCTCTTGGTGAATGGGCGCGATGTGGGCCCCCTGGGCGAGAGCGGCCAAGTCATCAACGTCGAGTACCGCGCCGGCGAACTGCCCTGATCGTGGGCCGACCGCCCGCGCACCCCAGGCCCCGCCCCCAGGCGCGGGCCTCTTGCATCATGCGAGGATCACGCCATGAACGTTTACCTGGTCACCCTGGGTTGCCCCAAAAATGAGGTTGACTCGGAGATGATGGCCGAGTTGCTGGTCGAGGCGGGCCATCGGTTTGTAGAGCGTCCCGAGGACGCCGACATCCTGATCGTCAACACCTGCGGGTTCATTCGCGATGCGCGCCAGGAATCATATGACGCGCTCCAGGAGCTGGCCCGGCACAAGGCCCCACACCAGGCGCTGGTGGCCGCCGGCTGCCTGGCGCAGCGCGATTGCGATACCCTCTGCCAGCAGGTGCCCCAGGTGGATGCCGTGATCGGCACACGCTCGTGGAGTGAGATTGTGGCGGTGGTGGATGGGCTGAACCAGCGGCGGCGAGGTGTGGCCCGCATGGTGAGCGAGCAGGGCGACCTGGTGGCCTCAGCACGGCGGCGGGCGCGCAGCGGCCAGACGGCCTATATCAAGATCGCCGATGGCTGCGATGCGGGCTGCGCCTTTTGCGCCATCCCCCTGATCAAAGGGCCGCAGGCCAGCAAGCCGCTGGAGAGCATCCTGCGCGAGGCCCGCGAGTTGATCGAGCAGGGCGTGCGCGAGCTGGTGCTCATCGCCCAGGATACCACGGCCTATGGCCGTGACCTGGGCATGGCAGATGGACTGCCGACCCTGCTGCATCGCCTGGCCGAGATCGCCCCGGAGCCGAGCTGGATCCGCATCCTGTACGCCTATCCACAGCACATCAGCGACGAACTGATCGCTGCGATGGCTGCGCTGCCCCAGGTGTGCCACTATCTCGATCTCCCCTTGCAGCACGGCCACCCCGACGTGCTGCGCCGCATGCGCCGCCCCCATGATCTGGCCATGATCCATGACCGGATCGGGGCGTTGCGCGCCGCCATGCCCGATATCGCGCTGCGCTCCACGTTCATCGTCGGGTTCCCAGGCGAGACGGAGCGCGAGTTCGAGGCCCTGCTGGCGCTCATGGACGAGATCGCTTTCGACCATGTGGGGGTGTTCAGTTACTCGCGCGAGCGCGGCACGCCCGCCGCCGAGATGCCCGGCCAGGTGCCGCAGAGGATCGTTGCCCGGCGCCACGAGGAGGCCATGCTGGCCCAGCAAGAGATCTCGCTGCGGCGCAACCAGGAACAGGTCGGACGCGAGTTGCCTGTGTTGATCGAGGGCGTGGGCGAGGGGCTGACGGTGGCCCGCTGCTATCGCGATGCGCCAGAGATTGACGGCATGATCCTGATCGAGGGGGAACACGCCGCGCTGGGCTTTGTGCCGGTGCGCATCGTGGGCGCCCAACCATATGACCTGATCGGCGAGATTGCGGCAGACGGGGCGCCCGCCTGAGCGCTCTTCCTGCGCCGATGCGCTGCACAGGGGGATTGCATTTGGGTCCTTCTCAGAGCAAGGTCACGCGGAGCGGCTCTCGCGGCCCTCACCCCCAAGCGAGAAAATACAAATAGACAGCAATAAAGCCCTCTCTCCCGCACGTGCGGGAGAGAGGGAAGGCAGTCACCGGCATAGTTCCTCTGCCAGACGGGCGGCCAACAGGGCAAATGCGATTGCCGCCGATGCGCCCCCAGGGTCTTTTCATTGTCGGTATTATGTACAGATCCCTTCGGCGAGAGATGCTCTCGGTGCTCTGTGAGGCCCTCAGCAAAGCAAAAGCAGCTCGCTTTACCATAACCACGACTTTGGAAACGCCCCGATGCGGTTGCCCACCGCTGGACAGCGACGTCCCCTCAGCCTAGAATAGAGCATACTACAAGAATCCAGGGGCCGAGCCTGGCCTGGCGCCCCTCCCATGAGGTGATCTCTGTGAACAAGTTGGGCGTAGCGATCCTGGCGGCGGGTCAGGGAACCCGCATGCATTCCGATCTGAACAAGGTGTTGCACCCCGTCTGCGGCCAGCCGATGGTGCTCTGGTCCATCGCCCAGGCCGAGGCGCTGGGGGCCGACCCCATCGTGCTGGTGGTGGGCAACGGCGCCGACGCCGTGCGCGGGGCCGTGGGCGCGCGCGCCCAATACGCCGTGCAGGCGGCGCGCCTGGGCACGGGCCACGCCCTGCTCCAGGCCCGCGACCTGCTGCGGAGCCGCGCCGAGGCCGTGCTGGTGCTCTATGGCGACATGCCCACCTTGCGCCCAGAGACCGTGGCGCGCCTGCTGGCGTTGCACCGCGAACAGGGCCCCGCCATCACCATGCTGACCGTGCGCTCGCGCGATTCGATGGGCTTTGGGCGCGTGCTGCGCGACGCCCAAGGTCGGGTAGAGGCCATCGTCGAGGAGGAGGCGGCCACCCCCGAGATCCTGGCGCTGACCGAGCTGAACTGCGGCGTCTACTGCTTTGATGGCGAATGGCTCTGGGAGCGCCTGCCCTTGGTGGCGCCCACGCCCCCCAAGAATGAGTACTATCTCACCGACATGGCGGCCCTGGCCATAGGGGATGGGCTGGCGGTCGAGGCGCTCTGCATCGAGGATGCGGACGAGGCGCTGGGCATCAACACCCGGGTGCAGCTCGCCCAGGCCGAGGCCGTGCTGCGGCGGCGCATCAACGAGCAGTTGATGCTGGCGGGCGTCACCCTGCTCGATCCCGCCGCCACCTATATTGACGCCACGGTGCGCATCGGGCGCGATACCGTCATCTATCCCAATACCATCTTGCAGGGCGAGACCGAGATCGGCCAGGGCGCGGCCATCGGCCCCAATACCATCATCCGCGATTCGCGCATCGGCGACCGCTGCCGCGTGCTGGCCTCGGTGGTGGAGGAAGCGATCATGGAGGAGCGCGCCGAGATCGGCCCCTACGGGCACCTGCGCCCCAAGGCGCACCTGGGCGCGGGGGTGCACATGGGCAACTTTGGCGAGGTCAAGGATGCCTATCTGGCCCCTGGCACCAAGATGGGCCACTTTTCCTATATCGGCAACGCCCGCGTGGGCGAGGACGTCAATATCGGCGCGGGCGCCATCACCTGCAACTATGATGGCCGCAACAAGCACACCACCGTCATCGGGCCGGGGGCCTTTATCGGCAGCGGCAGTATGCTGGTGGCGCCGGTGACCATCGGCGCGGGGGCCAAGATCGGCGCCGGCGCCGTGGTGACCCACGATGTCCCCGAGGACACGGTCGCCTATGGCGTGCCGGCGCGCCCCAAGAAAAAGATCGAGGACGACGATGCCGCCTGAGACGCTTTTGCAGGAGCAGCTATCCGCCGAGTGGCGCGCGCTGCTAGAGGCCGCCGCCCAGGCTCGCCAGCGGGCCCACGCGCCCTATTCCCGTTTTCTGGTGGGCGCGGCCTTGCGGGCGGGCAGCGGGCGCATCTATGCCGGGGCCAATGTGGAGAATGCCTCCAGCGGGCTGACCGTGTGCGCCGAGCGGGTGGCGGTCTGGAAGGCCGTTTCTGAGGGCGAGCGGCGCATCGAGGCGCTGGCCCTGATCACCGAGCCGGGGGCAACCCCCTGCGGCGCCTGCCGCCAGGTGTTGGCCGAGTTCGAGGCGGACCTGCCCATTCTGGTGGCCGATACCGCCGGGCGCGCCTGGCTGACCTCCCTGGCCGCCCTGCTGCCCGACGCCTTTCCCCACGTGAGCTATGGGGATGGGCCGGAGTGATGGCATTTGAAGGGGTGACGGGTCATGGGAGCGCGGTCGTCTCGCCCGCGACGTAGCGTACTTGGCTCACTCGATCTACTTTCGAGATCGCATGGGTATAGTAGGGCCATGAGCCCGCACGCATAGAAAGGTCGTATCATGCGCGAGCATTCCAATGTCTGGATGTCCCAGGTCGCCTGGCGCGGCGCCGAGATCGCCGCTGCCTGGGCCGCGAACCCGCCCGCCCCAGGCGAGGCGCCCACCCTGACCGCCCGCGAGCTGGCCCGCTATATTGACCACACGCTGCTCAAGGCCGAGGCCACCCCGGCCCAGGTCGAGGCCCTCTGCGCCGAGGCGGCGGAACACGGTTTCGCCTCGGTGTGCGTCAATTCCAGCCACGTGGCCCTGTGCGCCGAACGGCTGCAGGGCAGTGGCGTGGCCGTGGGCTCGACGGTGGGCTTTCCCCTGGGGGCGATGCTGAGCGCGGCCAAGGCCCAAGAGGCGGGCCTGGCCATCGAGGCGGGCGCCAACGAGATTGACATGGTGCTGCCCGTGGGCTTGCTCAAGGCGGGCGACCTGCACGGCGTGTACGAGGACATCGCCGCCGTGGTGCGGACCTGCCATGCGGGCGGGGCGCTCTGCAAGGTCATTTTCGAGACCGCCTTGCTGGCCGATGCCGAAAAGGCCACCGCTTGCCTGCTCTGCGCCGAGGCCGGGGCCGACTATGTCAAGACCTCCACCGGCTTTGGGCCCGGTGGCGCCACGGTGGCCGATGTGGCCCTGATGCGCCATGTGGTGGGGCCGACCAAGGGCGTCAAGGCGGCGGGCGGCATCCGCACCTATGCCGACGCCCTGGCCATGATCGCCGCCGGCGCCACGCGCATCGGCGCCAGCGCGGGCATCCAGATCCTGCAGGGCATCCCACAGTAGAGTAAAGGCGGGTGAGCCGTGCCCAGGCCG
The DNA here is from genome assembly GCA_964482225.1 of uncultured Anaerolineales bacterium. Classification (GTDB taxonomy): domain Bacteria; phylum Chloroflexota; class Anaerolineae; order UBA1429; family UBA1429; genus UBA1429. The sequence continues at coordinate 59,818 of CAYZWT010000014.1, read as the reverse complement.
AGGGTCTATCGAACGCAAGCCATCGTCCTGCGCCAGCAGGACTATGCCGAGGCGGATAGGATCCTGACCCTGCTGACCCCGGGCGGCAAGCGCTCGGTGCTGGCCCGGGGCATCCGGCGGCCCACCAGCCGCCGGGCCGGGCACCTGGGGCTATTCGCCCGCGTCGAGCTGATGCTGGCCCAGGGGCGCCAGCTCGATATCGTCACCCAGGCCGAAAGCCTGGATGCCCACGAGGGCCTCTGGCACGACCTGTTGCGCTTTACCTATGCCTGCTATGCGGCCGAGCTGGTGGATCATTTCCTGCCCGAGGAAGACGAGAACCCCGCCGTCTATGACCTGTTGGCCCAGACGTTGGAGGTGCTGGCCGAGGGGCCCGACCTGCGGCTGTGGGCGCGCTATTTCGAGCTGACCCTCTTGCGGCTGTGCGGCTATCACCCCGAGTTCTTTTCCTGCGTCCTCTGCGGCCAGCCCATTGCGCCCGAGGCCAACCGCTTTGACGTGACCCAGGGAGGGCTGGTGTGCCCCCGCTGCGCCCACGAGGCGCCCGGCGCCCGGCCCGTCTCGCTGGCGGCCCAAAAGGTGCTGCGCTACCTGTCCACCCGCGAGCCCCAAGAGATCGCCAAGCTGGCCCTCCACGAGGCCACTCACCGCGAGTTGGAGGAGCTCTTGCAGGCGTTCCTCCAGTACACGCTAGAGCGCGAGCTCAAATCCACGGCGTTCCTGCGGCAGTTGCGCAGCGAGCTGGCCATGCGCGAGGCGGGCCGGGACTCGCCTGCCTCTGTTTGACGCCAACCCCGTTTGTGCCTAGAGTCTGTCAAGTTTGTGCAAGGCCATGCCGAGGGGGAGCGATGGATTTCGATCAAGTCATTATGCGCCTGGAAGAGTTCTGGTCGGGGCACGGCTGCCTGATCTGGCAGCCCTACAACGTGCAGGTGGGCGCCGGAACCATGAACCCCGCCACCGTGCTGCGCGTGTTGGGCCCAGAGCCCTGGAACGTGGCCTATGTCGAGCCCTCCATCCGCCCCGACGACGGGCGCTATGGCGAGAACCCCAACCGCTGGCAACAGTTTTACCAGTACCAGGTGATACTCAAGCCGGACCCGGGCAACCCCCAGGAGCTCTATCTCGATAGCCTGCGGGCGCTGGGCATCGATCCCGCCAAGCATGATGTGCGCTTTGTGGAGGACAACTGGGAGTCGCCCGCCCTGGGGGCCTGGGGCCTGGGCTGGGAGGTCTGGCTGGACGGCCAGGAGATCACCCAGTACACCTACTTCCAGCAGGCGGGCGGCCTGGATCTGGAGCCCGTCTCCGTCGAGATCACCTATGGCCTGGAGCGCATCGTCATGGTGCTGCAAGGCGCCAAGGCGTTCCCCGAGATTCGTTGGCACGGCGATGTGACCTATGGCGACCTGCTGTTGCGCCCCGAGATCGAGCATTGCACCTACAATTTCGAGGTGGCCGATGTCGGCAACCTGCGCCAGATGTACGATCTGTGCGAGGCCGAGGCCAAGCTGGCCCTGGGGCGCCGCCTGGTGTTGCCCGCCCACGATTACGTGCTCAAGTGCTCCCATATTTTCAACGTGCTGGACGCCCGGGGCGCCATCGGCGTTACCGAGCGGGCGCGTTACTTTGTGCGCATGCGCGACCTGGCACGCGAGGTGGCCCAGCTCATGGCCGGGCAGCGCGAGGAGCTGGCCTATCCCCTGCGCGAGGCCTTTGCCGTGGCGATGCCCGAGCAGCCCGCTCTCCCCGCCCCGGCGCAGCCCGCGAGCGAGGGGCCCTTTGACCTGCTGCTAGAGCTGGGCGTCGAGGAGCTGCCCGTGGGTGACCTGGACGATGTCCTGACCCAGTTGCGCGCCGCTCTGCCTCAAGCCTTGGCGGGTGCGCGCCTCGCTTTTCAGGATGTGCAGGTGCAGGGGACGCCGCGCCGACTGGCGGCCACGGTGCGCGGCCTGGCGGCGCGCCAGCCCGATAGCGAGCAGGTGTTGCGCGGCCCGGCCGTCGAGATCGCCTATGACGCAGAGGGCGCGCCCACCCGCGCCGCCCAGGGCTTTGCCCGCAGCCGGGGCGTGGATGTGAACGAGCTCCAACAGCGCGACATGGACGGGCGCGCCTATGTGGTGGCCGTGCTGCGCCAGGAGGGGCGGGAGGCCGCCGCCGTGCTGGCCGAGCTGCTGCCCCAGGTCATCGCCGGGCTGCGCTTTGGCAAGAGCATGCGTTGGAACGAGAGCGGCATCGCCTTTTCCCGGCCCATCCGCTGGATCGTCGCTCTGCTGGAGGATCAGGTCGTGCCCTTTGCATACGCCGGGGTGCGCAGCGGGCGCATCTCCCGGGGCATTCGCCCCCAGGGCTCGCCCGAGATCGAGATTGGCAGCGCCGCGCAGTATGCCGCCAGCATGGCCCAGGCGGGCATTGTGCTGGATGTGGAGGCCCGCGAGACCCAGATCATGGCGCGCGCCCGCGAGCTGGCGGCCCAGGCGAGCGGCGAGCCCGGCGTGGATGCCGCCTTGCTGCGTGAGGTCGCCAACCTGGTCGAGCACCCCTTGCCCATCCTGGGCGCCTTTGACGAGGCCTATCTGCGCTTGCCCGATGCTGTGCTGCTGGCCGTGATGCGCAAGCACCAGCGCTACCTGCCCGTGGTGCGCCAGGGCAAGCTGCTGCCCTGTTTCATCGCCGTGGCCAACGGCGCCGACCTGGACCAGGACGTTGTGCGCCAGGGCAACCAGGAGGTGCTGCGGGCTCGCTATGCCGACGCCGCCTACTTTTACGAGTCCGACACCCGCGCCCCCCTGGATGAATTCACGGCCAAGCTGGATACCCTGACCTTTCAAGAGCGGCTGGGCTCGGTGCTGGACAAGGTGCGCCGGCTGGAGGCGCTGGCCCCCGCCCTGGCCGCGCAATTGGGGCTGGACGAGAGCCAACAGCACCTGGCGCAGCGGGCGGCGGCCCTCTGCAAGAGCGACCTGGCCACCCAGCTCGTGGTGGAGCTGACCTCGCTGCAGGGCATCATGGGCGCCCACTATGCGCGGCTCTCCGGCGAGCCCGAGGCAGTGGCCCAGGCCATCGAGGAGCACTATTGGCCGCGCTACGCCGGCGACCGCCTGCCTGAGGGCGCCATCGGCCTGGCCCTGGGCCTGGCCGACCGGTTGGATAGCCTGGTGGGGCTCTTTGCCGTGGGCATGCGGCCCACCGGCGCGGCGGACCCCTGGGGCCTGCGGCGCGCCGCCCTGGGCATCCTGCAACTGCTGCTAGAAAAAGAGCTCTCCCTCTCGCTCTCCGAGGCGTTCGCCCTGGCGGCGGCCCGGCTGCCCATGCCGGTGGCGCCCGAGACCCTGCGCGACCTGGACGAGTTCATGCAGCGGCGCATGGAGGGCTATCTGCGCGAAGCGGGCTATCGCTATGACGCCGTGGCGGCGGTGCTGGCCGCGCAGGGCGACGATCCTTCGGCGGCGCGCCGCGCCCTGGACGAGCTGACCCCCTGGCTGGCCCGCGCGGATTGGGAAACCCTGCTGGACAACTATGCCCGCTGCGTGCGCATCACCCGTAACCTGGAAACCCGCTACGCCATCGAGCCGGAGCGGTTCACCGAGGAGGCCAGCCGAGAGCTATACGCGGCCTACCTGCAAGCGGCGGAGCAGGTGCAGGACACCCCGAGCGTGACGGCCTTTTTGCGCGCGCTGGAGGGCCTCAGCCCTGTGATCGCTCGCTTTTTCGACGACGTGCTGGTGATGGCGGAGGATCCGGCAGTGCGCCAGAACCGCCTGGCGCTCTTGCAGGCCATCGGCGCGCTGGCAGAAGGGATCGTGGATCTGGGCCAGATGGAAGGGTTCTAGAACGAAAGAGGCGCCATGTTTACCGATTGGCTCAGGAAGGTCTTTCGCAAAGCGATCGAGGCGATTGCCGGTTTCTTTAACCGGCTGGGGGTGCACCCCAACGCCCTGACCATCTTTGGCTGCCTGCTGCAGGTGGGTGTGGGCGCGGTGTTGGCCACGGGCGCGCTGCGGCTGGGCGGCGTGCTGCTGGCCGTCACCTCTGTGTTCGACGCCTTTGATGGCGCCCTGGCCCGCCAGCGGGGCCTGGTCTCCAAGTTCGGCGCGTTCCTGGATTCCAGCCTGGACCGCGTCTCAGAGGCGGGGGTGCTCCTGGGGCTGGCCTGGTACTATATGGGGCAGCCGGGCCGCACCGAGGAGATGCTGATCTATGTGGCCATCGTGGGCTCGCTGATGGTGAGCTATGCCAGGGCGCGGGCCGAGGGCCTGGGGCTGGCATGCAAAGAGGGGCTCTTTACCCGCGTCGAGCGCACCCTGACCCTCTTTATCGGCCTGGTGACCGGCTGGATCGTGCCCGTGCTTTGGATCCTGGCCGTGGGCAGCGTGCTCACGGCTGCGCATCGCATGGTCTCGGTCTATCTCAAGGTGCGGGACGAGCCGCTGGCATAGGACAGAGCGCACGCTGCCAAGCCAAACTTGGCGCACAAGGGCGCCTATGGTAGAATCTCGCTTGCCGTGGTGGGCGTAGCCGAGTGGTCAAGGCATCTGGTTGTGGCCCAGAAGACCGTGGGTTCGAATCCCACCGCTCACCCTCCAGCCTCCCGAGACGCATGTTTCGGGAGGCTGTTTGTTTTGAGCCCCCCATCCCCTGCGTGTTGCCGCGCCGCCGGGTTGCGGCTACAATCGGGGCAGTTCAGCATACCATGCAGGAACAAGCTGGCGCGGCAATGGGGCCGCGCCGGTGACGAGCCATGATGAGGCAGGAGGAGCGCCATGAATCTGGATCAACCGCATGATTGGGAGAACCCCGAGGTCGTCGGCATCAACAAGGCCCCGGCCCATGCCACGGCTGTGCCCTACCCCAGCATCGAGCTGACGCTGCAGGGCGAGGGTCTCGATTCGCCCTGGGCGCGCCTGCTGAACGGCGATTGGCAGTTCCACTGGGCGCCCATGCCCGGCGACGCCCCCGAGGGATTCGAGCAGCACGACTATGACGCATCGGACTGGGAGACCATCGTCGTGCCCGCCAACTGGCAGATGCACGGCTATGGCTATCCCCAATACACCAACGTCCAGTATCCCTTTCCGCCGGACGAGATGCCCCGGGTGCCGCATGACACCAACGAGGTGGGCAGCTACCGGGTCTCCTTTGCCGTGCCCGCCGAATGGCAGGGGCGGCGCATCGCGGTGGTGTTCGGCGGCGTGGAATCGGCCTTTTACCTGTGGCTCAACGGCCAGTTTGTGGGCTATAGCCAGGATAGCCGCCTGCCCGCCGAGTTCGACCTGACGCCCTACTTGCAGCCGGGCGAGAACCTGCTGGCGGCTCGCGTCTATCGCTGGTCCGACGGTACCTACCTGGAGGACCAGGACCACTGGCGCCTGGCGGGCATCTACCGCGACGTCTATCTTTGCGCCATGCCCCGCCAGCACGTGCGCGATTTCGCCGTGCAGACGCCCCTGAGCGCCGACTATCGCCATGGCGCGCTCCAGGTGCGGGCCTGGGTAGAGAACGTCGGCGATGCGCCCACGGAGCTTTCGTTGCGGGCGAGCCTGCACGACGCCAAGGGCCGCGCCCTGTTCGAGGCCCCCATCGCCGAGGGGGCCGCCCTGGGGTATGGCGAGGAGCGCGTATTCGAGTTCGAGCGCCTCATCGCAGACCCGCACAAGTGGACCGCCGAGACGCCTTACCTCTATACCCTGGTGCTCTCCCTCTATGGCCCCCATGGCGACCTGATCGAGGCCCAGAGCTGCCGGGTCGGTTTCCGCCAGGTAGAGCTGCGCGAGGGCAAGCTGTTCATCAACGGCGCGCCGGTGCTGTTGCTGGGCGCCAACCGCCACGACCACGATCCCGAGCGCGGCAAGTCGGTCACCCGCGAGGCGATGCTGGCCGACATCACCCTGATGAAGCAGCACAACCTGAACGCCGTGCGCACCTCCCACTATCCCAACGACCCCTACTGGCTGGACCTGTGCGACCGGTTCGGCCTGTATGTCATTGACGAGGCCAACCTGGAGACCCACGGCGTGTGGGCCAAGCCCAGCAACGACCCCGTCTGGCGCACCGCCTTTTTGGAGCGGGCGATCCGCATGGTGCAGCGCGACAAGAACCACCCCAGCGTGATCTGCTGGTCGCTGGGCAACGAGGCGGGCCATGGCCCCAACCACGAGGCGATGGCGGACTGGATCCACGCCAACGATCCCACCCGTTTTGTGCATTACGAATCGGCGGGCCGCGAGCCCTATGTGGACGTGGTCTCGACCATGTACCCCAGCGTAGAGCGCATCATCGAGATGGCCACCGTGCCCGATGACCCGCGCCCCGTGATGATGTGCGAGTATGCCCACGCTATGGGCAACAGTTGCGGCAACCTGAAAGAGTATGTGGACGCCATCCGCAACACCGAGCGCCTGATCGGCGGGTTCATCTGGGACTGGCAGGACCAGGGTCTCGCCAAGGTAGATGAAAAAGGCCAGCGCTACTATGCCTATGGCGGCGATTTCGGCGATGTGCCCAACGACGGCCCCTTTTGCTGCAACGGCTTGGTGGGCCCCGACCGCGCCATCCACCCTGCGCTGATCGAGTACAAGTACCTGCTCCAGCCGGTGGTGGTCGAGCCGCTGGATCTGGACGCGGGCGAGCTGCTGATCACCAACCGCTATGATTTCCTGTCGCTGGAAGGGCTGGCCATCACCTGGAGCCTGACCGAGGATGGCGTGGTGATTGACTCTGGCGCGACGCCCAGCCTGGAGATCGGGCCGGGCGAGTCGCAGCGGGTGACCCTGGATCTGACCCAGCCCGAGATGGCCCCCGGCGCCGAGTATTGGCTGAACCTGACCTTTACCCGGCGCGAGGCCGCGCCCTGGGCCGAGGCGGGGCATCTTGTGGCTTGGGAGCAGTTCCGCATGCCGTGGGAAGCCTCCGCCCAAGAGCTGTGCCTTGCGGCCATGCCCGCCCTCGAGTTGCGTGAGGACGCCGAGCGGATCACGATCTGCGGCCAGGGCTGGGAACTGGCGATTGACCGCGCCCTGGGCGAGATCGTCTCCTGGCAGGCCCACGGGCGCGAGTTGTTGGCGCAGGGGCCCCGGCTGAACCTGTGGCGCGCCCCCACCGATAACGACATGGCCCGGGGCCGCATGGAGTCCATGGCCGTTCTGTGGCGGGCTATGGGCCTGGATCGCCTGACCCGCCTGGTGCGCCAGGTCGCGGCGGAACAGGTGGCCGACCAGATGGTGCAGGTGGAGGTGCGCTTCTTCACCAGCCCGCCAGAGACCACCTTTGGCCTGGCCTGCCGCCAGCGCTATACCATCTATGGCAGCGGCGACGTGATCCTGGACACCGCCTTGGATCCGACGCTGCGCATGGGTGTGCTGCCCCGCTTTGGCCTGCAACTGCGCCTGGCCCCCGGGCTGGACGCCATGACCTGGTTCGGGCGCGGCCCCCACGAGTCCTATGTGGATCGCAAGGCCAGCGCCCAGGTGGGCCGCTATGCCGGTTCGGTGGATGACCAGTATGTGCCCTATGTGGTGCCCCAGGAGAACGGCAACAAGACCGATGTGCGTTGGGCGGCCCTGACCGACGCAGAGGGCGTGGGGCTGCTGGCCGTGGGCCTGCCCCTGCTGGAGGTCAGCGCCCACCACTATAGCACCGAGAACCTGACGGCCGCCGAGCACACCAACGAGCTGGAACGGCAGCCGGTTGTGACGCTGAACCTGGACTATGGGCAGACGGGACTGGGCGGCGCGAGCTGCGGGCCGGGCACCCGCCCCGAGTACCTGTTGCGCCTGGCGCCCATGAGCTATACCCTGCGGCTGCGGCCCCTGGGCGCGGGCGATGCGCCCGAGGCCCTGGCGCGCCAGCTTTTGCAAGAGTTGTAGCCCCCATGAGAGGTAGGGCGGCTCGTCGCACAGGGCAGCAGCCCTCGCTGTCGCTCTCACCCCCAATCCCCTCTCCCGCAGGTACGGGAGAGGGGGCGGCGACGCGTCGGTTGCACGGCGCTGGAGCGGGGGTGAGGGCGGCGGGACGGATCCTGGACAAGGCGCGGTTGCGGGCGGGCTCTTGCGTGCAGCTGGGCAGCGCCTTGGAGCAGGCCGGTGTTGCAGAAGCCTCTTGTTGAGCGCGTGCGAACCGCCATTGACGAGCATGGGCTGCTGCCCAGGGGCGAGCCCGTGGTGGTGGGCGTCTCCGGCGGCCCCGATTCCCTCTGCTTGCTGCATGCCCTGCGCGCCCTGGCGCCCGCCTATGGTGCAACGCTGCACGCGGCGCACATGGACCACGGCATCCGCCCAGAGGCCGGGGCCGAGGCGGCCTATGTGACGCGGCTCTGTGGTGAGTGGGGGTTGCCCTGCACCGTAGAGTCAGCGGATGTGCCCGCCCGCGCCGCCGCCCAGGGCCTCTCGCTGGAGGAGGCCGCCCGCCAGGCGCGCTATGCCTTTTTGGGGCGGCTGGCCCGCAGCCTGGGCGCACACACCGTGGCCGTGGGCCACCACGCCGACGATCAGGTGGAGACGGTGCTGATGCACCTGCTGCGGGGCAGCGGGCTGGCGGGGCTGCGCGGGATGCGCCCCCTGACGCCCCTGGGCGAGCTGTACCTGGGGCCGGACGTTGCGGACGCTGCGCTACAGGGCATATATCTGGCGCGCCCGCTGCTGGGCGTGACGCGGGCCGAGATCGTCGCCTATTGCCAGGAGCAGGGGCTGGAGCCCCTGTACGACCGCTCCAACCTGGATACGACCCTGTTCCGCAACCGCATCCGCCACGAGCTGATCCCCTACCTGGAGGGCTACAATCCGAACCTCCGCGCCGCCCTGGGCCGCATGGCCGAGGCCCTGGCCGGGGACGATGACCTGCTGCGCGGCCTGCTGGCCGAGACCTGGCCCACGGTGGTGCGCCAGGAGGCGGGCGAGCGCATCCTCCTGGACCTGGCGGCCCTGCGGGCGCTGCCCGTGGGGCTGCAACGCTCCCTGCTGCGCGAGGCGGTGCGCCGCCTGCGCCGGTCGCTGCGAGATATCGCCTTTGAGCACACCGAGCGAGCGCTGGAGATCGTGCGTCAGGGGCGCACGGGCGACCGCGCCACCCTGCCGGGGGGCCTGCTGCTCACCCTGGGCTATGACGCCGCCCTGCTGGCCGCCCAGGGCGTGGGCTGGCCGCCGGAGGAGCGCCCCCGGGTGGGGGCGCCCACGCCGGTGGCCCTGCCGGGGGAGACGCCCCTCCCCGATGGGCGCTGGCGGCTCACGGCGCGGGTCGCGCCGCGCCAGGCGTTGCCCGCCGGGTGGCAGTCGAACCCCGACCCTTACACCGGCTATTTCGACGCTGAGAGGCTGCGCGGGCCGCTGCTCCTGCGCCCCCGCCGGCCGGGGGATGCCCTGTACCCCCTGGGGCTGGGGCGCAGCCAATCGGTCAAGGAGCTCTTGATTAATGCCAAGCTGCCGCGCCACGAGCGCGACGCCGTGCCCCTGCTGGTCTGCAATGACCAGGTGGCCTGGGTGGCCGGGGTGAGGGTGGATGCCCGCTATGCCATCACGGGCGAGACCGTGCGGGTGCTCTGGCTGCGGTTCGAGCCTATCGAGAGAAGTGAGGCCCAACCATGACGACCGTACATCTCAAACGCGGGCGCGCAGCGAAGCTAGGAGCGAGAGCGTGATTACCGTACACCTGAAGCGCGGGCGCGAGCGCGCTAGCGCGCAGCGCGCCTTGCAGAACCGCCACCCGTGGCTCTTTGGCGGGGCCATCGCGCGCGTCGAGGGCCAGGCCCAGCCCGGCGATCTGGTGGAGATCGTGGATGGCGCGGGCCGCCCCTGCGGGCGCGGCTATTATAACCCGCGCTCCCAGATCGCCGTGCGCATCCTGACCTGGGACCCCGACGAGGCGATAGATGCGGCCTTTTGGCGGCGCCGCCTGGAGGCAGCCATCGCCCGGCGGGCGGCGCTGCCGGGCCTGGCCGAGACCGACGCCTGCCGCCTGGTGCATGCCGAATCGGACGGGCTGCCCGGCCTGATCGTGGACCGTTACGGCGAGTGGCTGGTGCTCCAATCCCTGACCGCCGGCATCGAGCAGCGTAAGGAACTGCTGGCCGCGCTGCTGATGGAGCTGCTGGCGCCCAAGGGGATCTATGAGCGCAGTGATGTGGACGTGCGCCCCCGCGAGGGCCTGGCCGACGCCGTGGGCGTGTTGGCGGGGGATGCGCCCCCGCCCCAGGTTGGCATCGTCGAGCACGGGCGGCGGTTCCAGGTGGACCTGTTGCGCGGCCACAAGACCGGCTTTTACCTGGATCAGCGCGAGAACCGCCAGCGGGTGGCGGCCTACTGCGCCGGGGCCGATGTGTTGAATGCCTTTGGCTACACCGGGGGCTTTGGCGTGTATGCCGGGACGGCGGGGGCCCGGCGAGTGGTCAACCTGGATAGCTCTGCCGAGGCGCTGGCCGCCGCCGAGGCGCACATGGCCCTCAACGGGGTGCCTGCCGAGCGGGTGGAGACCATCGCGGGGGATGCCTTTCGCGTGCTGCGCACCATGCGCGATCAGGCGCGGCGGTTCGATGTCATCATCCTGGACCCGCCCAAGTTCGCCTTTTCCCAGGCCCAGGTGCAGTCGGCCTCGCGCGGCTACAAGGACATCAACCTGCAAGCCCTGCACCTGCTGCGGCCGGGCGGCATCCTGGCCACTTTTTCCTGCTCCGGCGCCATAGACGAGGCGCTGTTCCAAAAGATCCTCTTTGGGGCCAGCCTGGATGCAGGGCGCCAGGTGCGCATCCTGGAGCGCCTGGGCCAGGCCGCCGATCACCCCGTGGCGCTGACCTTTCCCGAGGGGGCCTATCTCAAGGGGTTTCTCTGCCAGGTGGGGTAGGAGCGGAGTTTGCAGCGTAATCGCATTTCGGTTCCAAAACAGGCATGGGAGCTTGCGCCACGTGACGATGCCACGTATCGCATGGAGCGCGGGATTCATCCCGCACCAGCGCGTTAGCGCCGGATCATCGGGCAATGCACTCGAAAGGGACTGATAGAAAAAGTGATACACGACATTCTAACCTGATGCAGGCTAAAGCCTGCGCTCCATACGGTGCGTGGCAGGGTGTCATGCCGTGCACCACATGGTCTGATAACCAACATAGGGTGTCTCCTTCCAGAAGCGTTGGCTCTGGGATTGGGGATGCTGGCCCTCTTGGAAATGTCGCCTATTGGACTATAATGGAGCCAGTTCTGACATGCGCTCTGGCCACGGGCCGGGGTGCCCAGGGAGGTACCTATGCAGCCTAACCCCGTATTCTTGCGGCTCGGCCCCATCACCATCTACTGGTACGGCCTGTTGATCATCTCGGGCGCCATGCTGGCCGCCTACATCGCCAGCAAGCTCTCCTCGCGCAACGGCCATGACCCCGAGATCGCCTGGAATCTGCTGATCGTGGTGCTGCTCACCGGCATCCTGGGCGCCCGCATCTATCACATCATCTCGAGCTGGGACTATTATATCGCGAACCCCGGCCGCATGTTTGGCCTGCAGATGAGCGGGTTTGGCATCTATGGCGCCGTGCTGGGAGGGCTGCTGGGGGTCTGGGCCTTTGCCAAGTACCACAAGCTGCGCTTTCTCGAATGGGCCGACTATTGCGCGCCCGGGCTGATCCTGGCCCAGGCCATCGGCCGCTGGGGCAACTTTTTCAACCAGGAGCTGTATGGCCCGCCCACCGATCTGCCCTGGGGCATCTATATCGCCCCGGGGAACCGGCTGCCCGGCCTGGAGGGCTTTGAGCGCTTTCACCCCACCTTTTTCTACGAGTCGGCCCTCTGCCTGATCGGCTTTGCCATCCTGCTCTACCTGGCGCGCAATTGGAAGCGCGACCGCCTGTGGGGCGATATCTTTTTCGTCTATGGCCTGATCTACCCCGTGATCCGCTTTTTCCTCGAGGGCTATTTCCGGCCTGACGCCTGGAAGATCGGCAATATCCCGGCGGCCCAGATCGTATCGGTGGTCTTTGTCGTCTTTTTCGGCGCGCTGCTCCTGATCCGCCACAAGCACCAGCGCCCCTCAATGTTGTACACGCCCGGCGAGCCCTGGGTTCCCCCGGCGCCCGAGGCAGCGGGGGACTGATCTTGCCTGCGTATGCCGAGCGCCCATAGAGGGTATACCCCTCTACGGGCGCTTGTTCTCTGCCCCTATCCTCGGTAAACGATCTTGCCCCTGACCATCGTCAACTGCACCTGCAACGCCGTGTCCAGCATGGCCAGGTCGGCATCGCGGCCTATGGCGATATCGCCCTTGGCGGCCAGGCCCAGGCAACGGGCCGGCGTGCGGCTGGCCATGGGCAGCACGCCCTCCATCGGCGCGCCGGTGGCCTGGGCCATGTTCGCCACGGCGCGCTCCAGGGTCAGGGTGCTGCCGGCCAGCGCGCCACTGACATCCCGCGCGATCCCTTGGCGCACGGCCACCTGTGCGCCCCCCAGGGTATAGTCGCCATCGGGCATGCCCGCGCCCGCCATAGCGTCGGTCACCAGCGCAATGCCCTCGGGCCCCTTGCAGCGATAGGCCAGGGCCAGCACGGCCGGATGCACATGCACCAGGTCGGCGATCAACTCGCAGGTGAGGGCCTCCAGCAGCAGGGCCGCCCCCACGGCGCCCGGCTCTCGATGGTGCAGCGGCGCCATGCCGTTGAACAGATGCGTGACCTGGCTGACGCCCAGCCCCACGGCCTCGCGCATCGTGTCGTAATCGGCGCCGGTGTGCCCGATGGAGACCACGGCCCCCCGCCGCCGTGCGTAGCGGATCAGGTCGCGGCTCCCAGGGGCCTCGGGGGCCAGGGTGAGCAGGCGCACCACGCCGCTGTCAAGAAAAGCGCCGTACTCGTCAGCGCAGGCGGCGCGCAGCCAGCGGGCATCCTGGGCGCCCCGCCGTGCGGCGTCCAGATAGGGCCCCTCGACGTGGGCGCCCAACAGAGTGGCCCCATCGGTTCCGGCCCTCATCGTTGCGCCGATGGCGCCCAGTGCAGCCTGGATCTCGGGCGCTGGCGCGCTCATGGTGGCGGCCAAAAAACCGGTGACCCCGTGCTGCGCATAGAAACGGGCCATGGTGCGCAGGGCCTCCGGGTCGGCGTCCATCGTGTCGCAGCCCAAAGCCCCGTGGGCGTGCAGGTCAACCAGCCCGGGGACCAGCAGCGCGCCCTGCAGGTCGTTCCACGTTGCGCCAGGGGCAACCCCGGCGGGCGGCGCGCCCGCGCCCAGGGCCGCGATCAGGCCGTCGTCGGCCAACAGCCAGCCATCGGGGATGACGCCATCCAGGGCATAGATGCGGGCGCTGTGGAAGAGGGTTGCTGTGCTCATCGTTGCGTCTCCTCGTGATCAGAGAACCTCGGTCTCCTGCTGGAGCGCCAGGAACCGGCCATAGGCCTCATCCCAGCCGCCGACCGCGCCGGGCTCGTAGGTGAGGCTCTCGAAGGAGCGCGCCACGATCTCGCGACCCTGGGCCAGGCTGCCGATGCGACCCCGGGCGATGGCTTGCAGCATGACGTTGCCGATGGCCGTGGCCTCGACGGGCCCGGCGATCACCGGGCGCCGGGTAGCGTCGGCGGCAAACTGGCACAAGAGCGTGTTCTGGCTCCCGCCGCCGACGATGTGGATCACTTGCAGGCGACGCCCCAGCATCTCTTCTAGCTTTTCCACGGCCCAGCGGTATTTGCATGCCAGGCTCTCCAGGGCGCAACGCACGATCTCCCCCTGAGACGCAGGCACGCGCTGGCCGGTGCGTCGGCAGTAGGCGCGGATGCGCTCGGGCATGCCGCCCGGGGGCAGGAACTCGGCGGCGTCCGGCTCCACCAGGGGCCCAAAGGCGGGCGCCTGGTCGGCCAGAGCCGTCAGATCATCATAAGACAGCTCATCGCCCTCCTGGGCCCAGGTGCGGCGACACTCTTGCACCAGCCAGAGCCCCATGATGTTCTTGAGCAGCCGGAACGTGCCGAACACACCGCCCTCGTTGGTAAAGTTGTTCGCCAGGGCGTCGGCGGTCAGAATCGGCTTGGGTATCTCGACCCCGATCAGCGACCAGGTGCCGGAGCTGAGGTAGACAAAGTCCTGCACGCTGGCGGGCACCGCCGCCACTGCCGAGCCGGTATCGTGGCTGGCGGGCAGGATCACCGAGACATCGCCCAGCCCGGCCTCCTCGGCCAGACGGCCATCCAGGGGACCAAGGACGGCGCCAGGCGGCGCGATCTCGGGCAGGATGTGGGTGGGCAGATCCAGGGCGCGCAGCAGATCGCGGGCCCAATCGCGGCGGGTGGGATCGTAGAACTGGGTGGTGGTGGCCACAGAGAACTCGCTGGCCTGAACGCCCGTCAGCCAGTAATGGAACAAGTCGGGCATCATCAGCAGGGTGTGGGCCTGGGTCAGGGCAGCGTCGCCATGCTGCTGCATGGCGAGAAGCTGGTAGAGCGAGTTGAGCTGCATGAACTGGATGCCCGTCTGGGCAAAAATCTCGGCGCGGGGCACCCGCTCCAGGGCCAGCCGCAGCATGGCCTCGTTGCGCGGGTCGCGATAGTGGCGCGGGTTGGCCAGCAGATCGCCCTGGGGGCCCAGCAGGGCGAAATCCACGCCCCAGGTATCTACGCCGATGCCATCCAGGGCGGCGCCATAGGCGCGGCGATAGCTCTGCAGGCCGGTCTGCATCTCACGCCAGAGGTAGAGCACGTCCCAATAGAGGCCGTCGAACACGCGCACAGGGCCATTGGCAAAGCGGTGCAGCGGCGCCAGCGAGAGCCGCTCGCCATCGAAACAGCCCACCACGGCGCGCCCGCTCTCTGCGCCCAGATCGAATGCCATATAGTTGCTGGTGATAGACATCCTCTCCCCCTTTCTCCCATTAGGCCGGGCTCAGTATAGCCGGGGCAACAGGTGGCGACAAGGGGCGATGCCGCTCGCCAGGATCGCGCCGCCCTTGACCGCCCTGCCGCCAGGCGTTATCCTCCCCTGTGCCAGGCGATCTGTGTGTCCCGTTCAGGAGGTCCACCAGCAGCCATGTCAATGCGCAACCCCGCGGCCATGCCCTCTCTCTACATGGGCATTGACGGCGGCGGCAGCGGCCTGCGTGTAGCCATAGCCGACGCCGAGCTCACGCTCTATGGCCAGGCCGAGGGCCCCCCGGCCAACCCCTCGGCGGTGGGGCGCGAGCGCGCCGCCGCCATCGTGCAGGCCGCCATGCGCGCCGCCCTGGGCGATCTGCCGCCCCGGGCCGTCGCAGCGGTGGGGATCGGCCTGGCGGGTGCGGCGGCCAGCCACTCGGGAGACTGGCTGCGAGAGGTAGTGGGCGTGGTGTTGCCGGAGGCCCGCGTGGCGCCCAGCGCCGATTACGAGATCGCCCTGGTGGGCGCTTTGGGCCGCCAGCGCGGACTGCTGGTGCTGGCGGGCACGGGCGCGCTGGCCTACGGCGTCAACGACCTGGGCGAGAGCGCCCTGGCGGGCGGCTGGGGCTATCTCCTGGGCGACGAGGGCAGCGGCTATTGGCTGGGGTTGGAGGGGCTGCGCGCCGTGTTGCGGGCCGAGGATGGGCGCGGCCCGGAGACGATGCTCAGCGCCGGGCTCTTGCCCGCGTTGGGGCTGGATGCGGCCCGCGATCTGATCCCCTGGCTCTATCGCGCGACCGCATCGCGCACCGCTCAGGTGGCGAGCCTGGCCCCACGGGTCCTGGATGCCGCTCGCCAGGGGGATGCCTGCGCCGCCGCCATCATCTCGGCGGGCGCCGGGGAACTGGCCCAGGCCGCCCAGGCGGTGATGCGCCGCCTGGCGATGTCGGCTCCACAGATCGCGTTTGCAGGCGGGCTGTTGCGCGCGCCCAATCCGCTGAGCGACGCCCTCTGCCAACTGCTGGCCCTGGATCGCACGCCGCAGCCCCTATACCCGCCGGTGATCGGCGCCGTGCTGCTGGCCCGCGAGTCGAGCTGACGACAAGGGAGCTGCAACATGATCCTACCCTCTCCATCCACCGAGGCCCGCAACCCTCGCACCGCCGCCATTGACCGGTGTGATACGCTGGGCGTGCTGCAACTGTTGCAGGCCGAGGATGCCACCGTGGCGGAGATCGTGCGCGGCGCGCTGCCGCAACTGGCGCTGGCGGTGGAGGCCGCCCTGGCTGCGCTGCGCGCCCAGGGGCGTTTGATCTATGTGGGGGCGGGCACCAGCGGCCGCCTGGGGGTGCTGGATGCGGTCGAGTGCGTGCCCACCTTTGGCGTCGAGCCCTGGCAGGTGGTGGGCCTCATCGCAGGCGGCGCCGAGGCGCTGGTCCGCTCCGTGGAGGGGGCCGAGGATGATGCCGAGGCGGGGCGACGCGACTTGGAAGCGCTGGGGCCGACGGGACGCGACTTTGTCGTGGGGCTGGCGGCCAGCGGGCGCACGCCCTATGTATTGGCCGCGCTAGAGGCTGCCCGCGACGCCGAGGCGCGCACCGCCGCCATCGCCTGCAACCGGCCCTCGCCGCTGCTGGAGGCCGCCGAGATCGCCATTCCCTTAGTGGTGGGGCCGGAAGCCATCACCGGCTCCACCCGGCTCAAGGCGGGCACGGCCCAAAAGATGGCCCTCAACCTGCTCAGCACCGCGACCATGATCCGGCTTGGCAAAGTGTACGGCAACCTGATGGTGGATGTGCGCGTCACCAATCACAAGCTGGTGCAGCGGGCGGTGCGCATCGTCAGCGAGGTGACGGGCGTGGAGGCAACAGAGGCCGCCCGCCTGCTGGCCGAGACGGACTGGCGCGTCAAGCCGGCCATCGTCATGGCGTTGTTGGGCCTCACCGCGCCGGAGGCGGATGCGCGGCTGCAGGCCGCCGGTGGGCTGCTGGCACAGGTGATCGGGCCGGCTCGCTCGCCATAGCGACTCTCGATGCACAGCGAGGACCGGGACGACCATCCGCCGCCCGGGGCCGCGCCGATGGTGAGCAAACTCTCGCGCAGCCATGCGCCGTTCGCCCCTCGGAGAGCGAGGCACATTCCGGATGAAAGGGTAGATGACGCAATCGGGACCTGCAAGAGCCTGGAGCTCATCCCCTCGTTCTGGACATCTCGCCCGTTCCCAAGTAGCATAGGGACAACGAATCCAGAGCAACGAGCTGTTGCCCAGGCGATAGCGCCCACCCCATACGAGAGAGAGACAAGACCCATGGCAACCACCGTGATCCTGCCCCAGTTGGGCGAAACCATGAACCAAGGCACCATCGTCGAGTGGCTGGTGCAGGAGGGCGCCCCCGTCGAGCGGGGCGAGATCCTCTTTCAGGTCGAATCGGACAAGGCCGTGCTGGAGGTGGAGGCGCGGCAAAAGGGCGTGCTACGCAAAATCCTGGTGGAGGCCGACATCGCCATACCCGTACTCACGCCTGTGGCCATCATCGGCGAGCCCGAAGAGGACATTGCCCCGCTGCTGGCCGAGTTGACGGGCGGCACCGGAGCGGCAGAGCCCGCCACAGCCCCGGCCGCACAAGCCGCAGCGGAGCCAGCGCTGACCGCCCCGGAGGCCGAGCCCCTGGCCGAGGGCCGGGTGGTGGCCTCGCCGCGTGCGCGCAAGCGCGCCGCCGAGGCGGGGGTGGACCTGCGCCGCCTCGCGGGCACCGGCCCCGGCGGGCGCATCATCGAGCAGGATGTGCTGGCCCACCTGGCGGCCCAACCAGCCGCCACGCCCCTGGCCGCTCGCATGGCGGCCCGCGTGGGCCTGCCTCTGGATGAGACGCCCGCCGCCGGGGCGCGCATCCGCGCCGCCGACGTGCAAACAGCCGTGTCAACGCCTGCTCCCACCGCTGCGGCAGCGCCGATCGAGGCCGCAGCGCGAGCTGTGGACGAGGTGCGGCCCATGCGCGGCCTGCGGGCCATCATCGCCGAGCGTATGGCGGCCTCCTCGCAGACCACGGCGGCCATCACCCTCCAATCTGAGGTGGATGCCACCGCATTTGTGGCGCTGCGCGAGCAATTGCGCGACGCCCTGGCCAAGGAGCTGGGGTTCAACGTGGGCTATAATGACCTCTTGGGCGTCATTGTGGCGCGCTGCCTGGCCGAGTACCCCTATATGAACGTGCAGCTCACCCCACAGGGCATCCGCCAGATGCCCAGCGTCAACGTGGGACTGGCCGTGGATAGCGAGCGCGGCCTGCTGGTGCCCGTGGTGCGCAACGCCGACCGGCTCTCGGTCAAGGGGTTCGCCCTGGCCTTTCGCGATCTGGTGGAGCGGGCGCGCCAGGGCAAGGCCCTGCCTGACGACCTGACGGGCGGCACCTTTACCATCACCAACCTGGGCATGTTTGGGGTGGATATGTTCACGCCTATCATCAACCTGCCCGAGTGCGCCATCCTGGGGGTGGGGCGCATCCGGGCCGTGCCCGCCGTGGTGGATGGCCAGGTGGCCGTGCGCCAGACCATGTGGCTCAGCCTGACGGCGGATCACCGCCTCGTGGATGGCGCGCCCGCCGCCCGTTTCTTGCAGGGCATCATGCGCTATATCGAGTCGCCCTATCTGCTGTTGGCCTAATGCGTCGAAACATGAGAACGTGCAAACGTTTTTATGTTCTCACACACGCGGAGGTGCGAGATGGTCACACTTTATAGTCGGACATATACCCAGCGCGAGCTGCTGGCCCATGTGGGCAGTCTCTCACAGGTGGGCGGGGTGCGCGAGGTGGTCTTGCAGGATGGAACCGCCCGGGGCGTCCGGGCGGCCCAGTTCGAGACCGGCGCGGGCCTATCCTTTACCGTGTTGCTGGATCGCGGCCTGGATATCGGCGCGGCCAAGTACAAGGGCGCCTCGCTGGCCTGGGAATCGGCCACAGGCCCCGCCCACCCCGCCTATTTCGAGCGCGAGGGGCTGGGTTGGCTGCGCACCTTTCATGGCGGGCTGGTCACCGGCTGTGGGCTGACCACGGCGGGGGCCCCCAGCGTGGACGAGGGCCAGGCCCTGGGGCTGCACGGGAGGCTCTCGCACCTGCCCGCCGAGGGCGCCTGGGTGGATGGCGCCTGGCGCGGCGACGAGTACGAGATGTGGGCCCGGGGCCGCATGCGCCAGGCGGCGGTCTTTGGCGAGCATATCACCCTCACGCGCCGCGTCTCGGCCCGCCTGGGCGAGGCGCGCCTGTTCATCCGCGACGCGGTGGCCAACGAGGGGTTCCAGACCACGCCCCACATGCTGCTCTACCACTGCAATTTCGGCTACCCCTTGCTGGATGAGGGCGCCGAGCTAATCGCCCCCTCTCGCGCGGTGACGCCCCGCGACGCCGTGGCGGCCCCCGGGCTGGCGGGCCACGCCCGCTACGAGGCGCCCATTGCCGGCTATGCCGAGCAGTGCTTTTACCACGATATGGCCCCCGACGCCGAGGGCTATGTCACCGTGCTGCTGGCCAACCGCACATTCGATGGCGGGCGCGGCCTGGGCGCCTATGTGCGCTACCGCCAGGATACCCTGCCCTGCTTTACCCAGTGGAAGATGGTGGGCCAGGGCGAGTACGTCACCGGGCTGGAGCCCGCCAACTGCCAGGTGGAGGGCCGCGACAAGGACCGGGCGCGGGGCATCCTCCAGTTCCTGGAGCCGGGCGAGACCCGCAGCTATGAGCTGGAGATCGGCGTGCTGGATGGCAACGCGGCGATTGACGCCCATGAACGTTTCAACGTGTGAACGTTCGAACGTTGCCGCGTAACGGCACGCCTATGGGAAAAGGAACCGGCCCGTTTGTGGATCCGCTCTTTGTCGCCTATCCCGAGCTGGCCCGCGCCATAGATCGGCTGTGCGAGCTGCCCCCCTGGCAGATGACCGGCGCCTCGGCGCTGGTGGTCTCCGAGGGCGCCCTGGTGTTGGAGCTGACCAAGCCCAAGCACTGGCAGCGTCGCGAGGACGGGGTTACCATCGTGGGGTTGGGGGCCATCGGCGGCTCGCTGGAGCCGGGCGAGACGCTGCTGGCCTGCCTGCAACGCGAGGCCCACGAAGAGCTGGGCGCTCCGATCGAGACCCTCTCTTCTGCCCAGACGGCCATCGTCTATGAGCGGGAGCAGGTGACGCGCCTGGGCCTGCTGCAGGCCGGGCATCCGCTGCCTGCGCTGCTGACCGTCAGCGAGAACCTCTACCGCCCCGAGCTGGGCCCGGCGGCCCGCACCCTGGCCATCGCGACCTTTTGGGCGCGGCTGGATGGCGCGCCCCGCCTGGGCGATCTCTATGGTATGCTGACCCTGCCGCTGGAACAGGTGCGGCCTGCCCTGGCCGCCCTTCCCTGCCCACCAGGAGAGCTGGCCGCGCTCAACGGTGTGCGGCTGGTCACCCGTGCGCCCCTGCCGCCCCACGCCCTGCTGGAGCCCGTCTGGACGGTGCACTCGCTCTGGCGCGCGCTGCAGGAGGGCCCCCTGCCGGAGGGCATCCCCCTCTAGCACGCAAAAAGCGCGCCACAGGTTCCCCCGTGGCGCGCAAGAGCGAGCGTTACACGAGCTAGATCAGGTCTAGCTGCTTGCCCACCAGGGCAAAAGTCTCCAGCACCCGGTCGAGCTGCTCGTCGGTGTGGGTGGCCATATAGCTGGTGCGCAACAGCGAGAGGTTGGGCGGCACGGCGGGTGGCACCACCGGGTTCACATAGATGCCCGCCTCGAACAAGGCCCGCCAAAAGGCAAAGGTCTTGAACTCGTCGCCGATCAGGATGGGGATGATGGGCGTTTGGCTGTTGCCCGTGCTGAACCCCAACGATTGATAGCCTGCGCGCATCCGCTCGGCGATCTGCTGCACCCGCTCCACCCGCTCCGGCTCCTCTTTGATGACCTGGAGCGCCGCCTTGACCGCCGCCACATTCGAGGGCGGCATGCTGGCCGAAAAGATCAACGCCCGGGCGTTGTGCTTGATATAATCAATGACCTGGGCCGAACCGACGATGACGCCGCCCAGCGAGGCAAACGCCTTGCTAAAGGTCGCCATCACCAGGTCAACCTGATCATCCAGGCCAAAGTGGGCGGCGGTGCCCCGGCCCCCGGCCAGCACGCCCAGCGAGTGGGCGTCATCCACCATCAGGCGGGCGCCGTATCGCTGGCAGAGGGGCGCGATCTCGGGCAGGGGGGCAATGTCGCCGCCCATGCTGAACACGCCGTCCACCACCACCAGCTTGGCCTTGTCCTCCAATGAGGCCAGCACCTGCTCCAGATGCTCCATGTCGTTGTGCCGGTAGCGCCTCATCTCGCCAAAGGAGAGCCTGCACCCATCAATGATGCTGGCATGATCCTCGCGGTCAGTGATCACATACTCGCCCCGGCCTACCAGCGCCGAGATGGTGCCCAGGTTGACGCCCATGCCGGTGCTAAAGACCAGCCCCGCCTCGTGCCCCACGAAATCGGCCAGCTCCTGCTCCAGCTCGTTGTGCATGGCCAGGTTGCCATTGAGAAAGCGCGAGCCGGTGCAACTGGTGCCATAGCGCTGGATGGCCTGGATGGCGGCCTCGCGCACTTTGGGGTGGGTGGTCAGCCCCAGGTAATTGTTGGAGCCAATCATGATCATGCGCTTGCCGTTGACCACCACCTCGGTGCCCTCGGTATCCTCCAGAGGAATAAAGTAGGGATAGTAGCCCCCCTTGCGGGCCTCTTCCGCGCGGGTAAAGTTCCTGCACTTTTCAAACAGATCCATGGCAACTATCCTCCCTGCGACGCTGGCATGGGCTGGCAATCCCGAGTGCTTTTAACCGGCAAGCGTGGGCATTGTAGCCATGATGGGAGACTTTGTCGAATGACCAGGCGTGCGCTGGCCCCCGATGTCGGTCTTGGCCGAAACCCTCCGGGATCGCTGGGGTTTTGCCCCTATGTAAAGTGATGGTACAATAGCGCCGGAGCCGCTGATGGGCATCAACTGAGGAGAAGAGGGCATGAGAGCTCAGATTGAGGCGTTCCTGGCCTCCTTGATGGAGGAAAAGGGCTACTCTAGCAACACGATTGTCGCCTACCGTAATGATTTGGTCCAGTTTAACGGCTATCTCGAGGCTCAGGGCATCGTCTCGTGGGATCACGTTACCCCCAACCATCTATCCAGCTATGTGGATTGCCTGCGAAACGATCATGAATACGCCTCTGCAACGGTGGCGCGCAAGGTGGCCGCTGCCAAATCCTTCTTCCGCCACCTGCTAGAGCAAGGCCAACTCCACCAAGACCCCAGCTCCAAGCTGGATAGCCCCAAGGTACGCAAGTATCTGCCGACCTCCATTTCGGAGCAAGAGGTCGAGTGTCTG
Organism: uncultured Anaerolineales bacterium; assembly: GCA_964482225.1. Taxonomy (GTDB): domain Bacteria; phylum Chloroflexota; class Anaerolineae; order UBA1429; family UBA1429; genus UBA1429. The sequence continues at coordinate 37,639 of CAYZWT010000014.1, read as the reverse complement.
CTCAAAGCCCCGGCCAACAACCCATCGGTGCGAGGATTGCGCGATTGCGCCCTGCTCGAAGTGCTCTATGCCACCGGCATGCGTGTGAGCGAGGTCGTGGCGCTCAATGTCGAGGACCTCGATATGGAGCAGGGCTATGTCCGCTGTGTGAGCGGCTCGGGGCAGAATCGCCAGCGCGAGATCCCCGTCTACCGCCGGGCCATCGAGGCGTTGCAGACCTACCTCCAAGAGGGCCGCTCTGAACTCGTCCAAGATGACGAGTGCGCCCTCTTTGTCAACCATCGCGGACGCCGCCTGACCCGACAGGGCCTCTGGTTGATCATCAAAAAGTACGTCAGCGAGTCAGGCATCACAGCCGAGGTGACGCCGCACACGCTGCGCCACTCGTTTGCCACCCACCTCCTGAACGGCGGGGCCAACGTGCGCCAGGTGCAAGGTCTGTTAGGGCATGCCAACGTTTCGACGACCCAGGTGTATACACAGGCCGGGCAGGAACGTCTGCGCGAAGTATACGACGAGGCCCACCCCCGCGCTCACTGACCGGGGGCTATTGGCGATGCACCTGCCCAGGCCCCTGCCAGCGCATGCAATCCCGAAGAGGTGTTTGTTACCATGAGTTCCGCCGTGAACTATGAGATGGTTGCCCATGCCGCGGCGTATCTCGCCGGACGGCTGAGAACCCGCCCCCGCGTGGCCATGATCCTGGGCTCTGGGCTGAGCCACCTGACGGATCAGGTCGCCGACCCTGTGGTGGTTCCCTATGCGGATGTGCCCCATATGGCGGCCTCGACGGTGGCGGGACATGCGGGCCGCTTTGTGGGTGGAAGCCTCAACGGCCAGCCCGTGCTGGTCATGCAGGGGCGCCTGCACTTTTACGAGGGCTATGCCGCGGCCACCATCACCTTTCCCGTGCGGGTGATGCGCCACCTGGGCGCCGAGATATTGATCGTGACCAACGCCGCTGGCGGTCTGCGGCCCGATTTCGCCGCCGGCGACCTGATGGCCATCACAGATCATCTCTACTTGGCGGGGCTGGCGGGCCACAATCCGCTGCGCGGCCCCAACGACGAACGCTGGGGACCGCGTTTCCCCGATATGACGCCCGCCTATGACCCGGCGCTGCTCGATCTGCTGCGCCAAGAGGCCCGCAGCCAGGGGGTGCCCCTCTGGGAGGGCACCTATGCGATGGTGGCGGGCCCCAGCTACGAGACGCCCGCCGAGATCCGCTTTCTGCGCACCGTGGGCGCCGATGCTGTGGGCATGTCCACGGCCCCCGAGGTGGTGGTGGCGCGCCATGCCGGCATGCGCGTGTTGGGCCTTTCGCTCATCACCAATGTGCCCCAGGATTTCCTGGGCGAGGACGAGGACCCGGAGGCGATGCACAAGCAGGTTTTGGCCGTGGGCGAACACGCCGTTCCAGCCCTGGCGCGCTTGCTGATGGGCGTGCTGGGCCGCCTGCCGCCCCAGGGCTAGGAGCATACTGCGGTAGTCTTGTCCCAAGAGGGACTCTTGGGCGGTGGCATCGCCAATGCACAGGATACACACATACAGTGGCGACCGGCCCGATGGACGGGCCGGTGCAATACGTTTCTTTGGAGAATGACTACCGAGTGTTCAATATCCTGGTCTCGTTTTTCGACCTGATCGGTCGCTACATCATCTGGCTGTACCTGGTCTGCTTTGTCGTCATCCTGTACAACCTCAGAAACTATGTCATCGCGCGCCGCGCGCGGGTCAACACCATCTTTTCCGTCGAGCGCGAGGTCTCGGCCCACCGGGAGGGGCGCTCGATGGCCAATATCGGCGTGATGCTGGGCATCATCGCCGTGGTGCTGGGTGTGCAGCACTATGTGTTGCCCTCGGTGGATGTGCTGGAGGCGCTTGGGCCGACGCCCACCATCACGCTGCCGATCCCCACACCCACAGTGGCGACGCCCACGCCTGAGCTGGTCGAGACGCTTGAACCTACGGCCACGCCCCCGCCGCCGACGGCCACGCCCCGGCCCACGTCTACGCCCGACCCGAACCCAACGGCAACGCCTCCGCCGCCGGCCGCTGCCTGCGCAGACCCCAATACCTGCATCACGTCGCCCGGCTCTGGCGCGCGCCTCTCCGGCGTGGTGACCATTCGCGGCACCGCGCGCCACGGCAATTTCCAGTTCTACAAGATCGAGCAGGGCGCAGGCGAGGACCCGCAAGGCTGGCACTCGATCGGCGATACGGTGTCCTCACAGGTGAGCGATGGCGTGTTGATGCAGTTCGACTCGCGGGCGCTGCCCAACGGGGTCTACTGGCTCAGGCTGACGGTGGTGGACATCACGGGCAATTTCCCGACGCCGCACCGGGTGCGCGTGGTGATCGAGAACTGACGCCCTAGCGCCTCCGTCTCGGAGCGGCGTGCAGCGCTCGGTCGCGCACGGCCAGCACGGCCTCGCCCACGGCCTCGCCCAGGGTCGGGTGCGGGTGGATCACCTGCTCCACCTCGTCCAGCGTCACCTCGAACTGGCGCAGCAACGTGCCCTCCAGGATCAGGTCGCTGGCGTGGGGCCCCAGGATGTGCACCCCCAGAATGGCGTCGTTCTCGCTCTCGGAGACGATCTTGACGAACCCCTCGCTCTCGCCATAGGCCAGGGCCTTGCCATTGGCCGCCAGGGCGAACATGCCCGTCTGCACGGCATAGCCCTGCTCGCGGGCCTGGGCCTCGGTCAGTCCGACGCCCGCCGCCTCGGGCAGGGTAAAGATGCAACTGGGCACCGCGCTGTAATCCACGTGCGCCGGGCGGCCCAGGGCGTCCTCCACGGCCACGATCCCCTGGTGTGAGGCCATGTGGGCCAGCATGGGCCCCTCGGCGGCGCAATCGCCCACGGCGTACACGTGGGGCGCCACGGTGCGCATCCGGTCGTCCACGGCAATGCCCCGGCGGGTGGGCCGGATGCCCGCCGCCTCCAGGCCCAGGTCCTCGACATTGGGCGCCCGCCCGATGGCCGAAAGCACCTTTTCCACCTCCACCTGGGCGTCGCCATCCTTTTCCGAGCTCATGGAGACCAGATAGCCCGCCTCGGTCTTGGCCACGGCGGTGACGCGGGTGTTGGTGTGGATGGTGATGCCGCGCCGCCGCAGGCTGCGGGCCAGCATGTCGCCGATGGTCTCGTCCATCAAGGGCGCGATGCGCGGCAGCATCTCGATCAGGGTCACCTGCACGCCCAGGGTGGCCATCAGGCAGGCGAACTCGACGCCGATGGCGCCGCTGCCCACCACGCACAGGCTGGCGGGCAACGCCTCCAGTTGCAGGATGCTGGTCGAGTTCAGGATGCCGGGATCGTCCAGGCCGGGGATGGGCACGTCGAGATGGCGCGAGCCGGTGGCGATGAGGATATCGTCGGCCACGATGGTCTCTTTTCCCTGGCTGGAGGTGACCCGCAGCGTATTGGCCCGCGCCAGGCGCGCCTGCCCCTGCACCACCTGCACCCCTGCCTGGCTCAGGAGCGTTCTGACGCCCCGGGTGAGCCGCGCCTTGACCTCGTCCTTGCGCTTTTGGGCCGCCTGCCAATCCAGCCGGGGCTCGCCCACCAGCACGCCAAACTCGCCCGCCTTGCGCGCCAGATCGTACACCTCGGCGGTGCGCAAGAGGGCCTTTGTTGGGATGCAGCCCCAATTCAGGCAGACCCCGCCTACGGCCTCTTTTTCGATGCAGACGACCTCGGCGCCCAACTGGGCGGCGCGCAGCGCGGCCACATACCCGCCCGGGCCGGCGCCGATAATGGCGATCTGGGTGCGAATCATGGTGCTTCTCCTTGCTCCGTGCTATGGGTAGAGTCCATCTGCGCCAGGGCGCGCATGACTTGGCTGCCCTCGACAATCCAGGGGCCATCGGCCCGCAGGCGCACGCCGAGCTGCTGGCCCGGCGCCAGGGCCAACTCGCGTTCGCCATCCAGCGCCACGATGGTGTGCTCGCCGATGGGCCAGCGCAGCTCCTGGTCTATCCGCAGCTCTTGCGTGGCCGCAATCCCCACCTGGGCCAGCAGCCCCGGCCCCAGGGGGACAATGATCCGGCGCGACGCATCGGGCGCCAGCCACACGGCCAGCCCGCGCGACTCCCGTGGGCCGATGGGGCAGAGCGCACCGGCGATGGCCGAGACGCCGATGGTGGCCGGGTCGGCGCGGGTGACGGCCAGGGCCAACAGGCTGCCCGGCTCCCACACGGCCCGGGCCCCCACGAACCGCCCGCGCAGCAGGGCCACATCCACCAGCGCCCGGTCCACCGGGTGGCCGTCCACGCTCACCTCTAGCCACTTGTGGCGATAGGCCACGTCGGGCAGGGCCACGCGCCCCCTCGCCACGGCGCCGGCGGCCAGCCCGGCCACGGTGGCCTCCAGAAAGGTCGGCAGGACATTGTTGGTGCCTGTCGAGAGGGCCAGCAGGGGCGTCTCGCCCGCCCCCTGCGAGACGGCGCGCACGGTGCCATCGCCTCCCAGGGTCACGATGCAGCCCACGGGCTCGGCGGCCATCTGGGCGGCGGCGCGCCGCGAGTCCTCGGCGGTTCCCCGCGCCGCCACATCCACCCAGGCGATCTCGGGCAGGGGCAAAGGCGCGCTCTGGGGCAGCCGGGCGGCCTGGCGCGCCAGCCCCTGCGGGTCGGGCATCAGGAGCGCCCGCGCCACGCCCGCCCCCGCCAGCCCCAGAATCACCCGCCGCACAATGGCGAGCTTTTCCTGGTTGCCGATGGTCGTGGCCTGGGCCACCAGGCGGCGAATGTCCTTGCCCGAGGCGGGATTGGCGATGATGCCGACGGCGCCCGATCGCTCTGCCAGGGTCACCCCTCCCGGTAGAATGCGTCCACCTCGGCCTGGCGCGGCAGCGAGGTCTGGGCGCCCAGCACGGTAGTGGCCAGGGTGCCCGCGCAGGCGGCATAGCGCACGGCCTCGGGCAGGGGCAGGCCGCGCTCCAGGCTGGCCACCAACCCGCCGATAAAGGCATCTCCGGCGGCGGTGGTATCCACCACCTGCACCTTGCGGGCGGGCACATGGGTGAACGTGCCCTCGGCCAGCAGCAGCGCCCCCTCGGCCCCCAGGGTCACAATCACCACGGGCGCGCCCAGGCCGTGCAGCGCCCGGGCGGCCTCGCGGGCCGCTTCGAGGCCGCTGACGCTCAGGCCGGTCAGGGTCTCGGCCTCGGTCTCGTTGACGATCAAGCAGTAGACGCCCTCCAAAAAGGCGGCGTCCACGGGATAGGCGGGGGCGGGGTTGAGCACCACGCGCACCCCCAGGGCCGCGGCCCGGGCGATGGCGTGGCGCACCACAGGCAGGGGCACCTCGAACTGCATGACCAGATAGCTGGCCTGGGCCAGCAGGTCGGCGGCGGCGTCCACATCCTGGGTGGTGACCTGGCCGTTGGCTCCTGGGGCCACGACGATGGAATTATCGCCATCGGCCTGGATCGTGATCAGGGCAATGCCGCTGGGCGCAGCGTCGCGCTGCACGCGGCCCACGCCCACGCCCTGCTCGCCCAGGTTGCGCAGCATCTCTTCGCCAAAGGCGTCCTGGCCCACGCGGCCCAGCATCTCGACGCGTGCGCCCAGCCGGGCGGCGGCGGCGGCCTGGTTGGCGCCCTTGCCGCCGGGCACGGTGCGAAAGTCAGAGCCGTGCACCGTCTCGCCGGGGCGCGGGATGCGCTCCGTGCGGACGATCAGATCCATATTCAGGCTGCCCAGAACGACGACGTTGCCCATGCGCGCGCCTCCTTGTGGTGTTGCTCAGATTGTAGCGGGGGAGGGGGCGGGCGTCAATGGCGGGGAGCGCGGGGAGGCGCAGCGCTTTGTTAATGCGCTGCCAGGCTCTTGCAGCGTGGCGCATTCTGCCCTATGCTACTTATCGAAGGCGCTTCGATGGGCGGGCGGCCCGATGGTGCGGCCAGGCGCCTGGGGCAGCCCTCAAAGCTATGTCGGGATCACTTGGAGCACGATGGGCACGCTATGGGCGACATAACCTCGAGTGCGACACCGCAGCCGGCAGAGCTACGCGCAACTCCCTACGCCAGGATCGCTCCGCTGCTCCTGGCCGCCGCGCTGGGAGTGGCTGCCGCCTACCCTGTCCTGGGCGCCGCGCTGCCCACATCGGATGACTCGATGTACCACCTGCTCCGGTCGGTGCAGGTGGGCGAGTTGTTGCGCAACGGCATCCTCTTTTCCCGTTGGGCGCCGGACATGGTGTGGGGCTATGGGTATCCGCTCTTCAACTACTACCCGCCCCTGGCGTATTACCTCATCCATCTGGTCAGCATCGTCTGCGCCGATCCGGTCGCGGCGGCGAACCTTTCCCTGGTCGTGATCTCGGCCATCGCGTCGCTATCCATGTACCTCTGGGGAGCAGAGCTGTTTGGCGCCCGGGGTGGGCTCGTCTCTGCGGCTGCGTATGTCTTTTCGCCCTATCTGATCGCCAACACCTTCTGCCGCTATGCCATCGCCGAGCAGCTTGCCCTGGCCCTGTTGCCGCTGGCGATATACTGCCTTGCCAGGCTATCCCGCACCCGCCGGTCGCTCTTTGGGGTCTGCGGGGCGCTTGTCTATGCGGCCATGATCCTGGCCCACAGTGCCACCGCTCTTCTGGCGACCCCGTTCGTGGCGGCCTATGTCTTGTACCTGGCCTGCGGGGCACGCGACGGACGCCCCTGCTGGCGCGCCCTCGTCCCCTATGGTCTCTGCATCGCCCTTGGCCTCGCCCTCTCGGCCTGGCACTGGCTCCCCGCTCTGGCCGAGTCCAACCTCGTCCAGCTCGAACGTCTGACCTTATGGGAGATGTTCGACTATCGTCGCCATCTGATCCCTGCATCGCAGTTGTTCACCCTGCCGGAATGGATCAGCCCGCGCCTCCTGAACCAAGATCTGGCGTTTCCCAGGGCAAGCCTTGTGCTCCTCATGCTTCTGGCAGGCGTCTCGGCCCTGGGGCTACCATCGCGCAGCACCGATCGCAAGCTCTGGTTGTTGCTCTTGGGAGCAGCGCTCTTGCCCCTCTTGCTGGCTGTGGATCTCTCCGCGCCCATCTGGGAGCGCATCGAACCGATGCGGATGCTCCAGTTTCCCTGGCGTTTTTTGGGGCTCGCCATGCTCCCCCTCGCCGCCCTGGCGGGGGCCAGCGTTCCCGTTTTGGATCGTTGGCTGGCCCGCCTGCCCGGCCAGGCATGGACGCGCGCGCTATTGCCAGGGCTTCTGATTGCCTGCCTGGTCGGCCACACGGCCCCTTGGCAGAGGACGCTCTATCGCCACACGGATCTCGGCCCGGCCACCATCGGCGCTGTGCGCACGCATGGCGCCTGCGTATGCGATATCGGCACCACCACCACCGGCGAATACCTGCCTGTGACGATCAAGGAATTGCCCGAGCCCCGCGTGGTTTCCGAGGAGCGGGCGGCGCGGGTGGAGCGAGCATCCCTGCCCGCCGGTGCGGCGCTGAGTGAGGTGCGCTACTCGGCGCTGCGCGAGACGGTGACAGTCGAGACCGAGACGGCGTTCGATCTGGTGTTCAACACATTCTACTTTCCCGGCTGGCGCGCCGAGCTGGATGGCGAGTCCGTCCCGATCCAACCCACCAAGCCCCACGGGCTCATCAGCGTTGCGGTTCCGCCGGGGATGCACACCATCTCGCTGGCCTTTGGCTCCACCCCGGTCCGGCGCGTTGCGAAGGCGGTCTCGCTGGCCGGTCTTGGGCTGGCTATTGTATGGCTCTGCGTTGCAGTTCGACAACGTGGGCAGGCTGCGCCAGAGAGCCTCTCTCCTGTGAACAACGACCTGACCCTGCGACAGATGCTTCTGATTGCGCTGTTGGGCGCGGCTGCCCTGGCCCTGGCCCGGCTGCCTGGGCGAATACCAAACTCCCATCAATTGGCGCAGTCGCTCGCGTATGCTGGCGCAACCTTTTGGGGCAACCTCACCCTGTTGGGCGCAGAGGACCTGCCCTCTCTGACGACGGGGGAGACGGGCGCCGTCACCCTCTACTGGCAGCTTGTCGCGCCTGCGGATGAGCGCTACAGCACCAGCGTCCAGTTGCTGGATCCCACCGGGCACATCATCGCCCAGAGTGACAACCAGCACCCCGGCGGGGTACCCACCGACGAATGGCTCCCCCAGCCCTGCTACACCCGCGACAGGCACGTGCTCCGCATCCCGTATGGCACGCCGCCGGGCGCGTATGCGCTGCAACTGGTGGCGTACCGCTATGGCGAACCGGAGGCGGTGCTGGATGCGCGGCGCGCCAATGGGAGCCCCCTGGATGCGCCTCTGCTGCTGGGGTATCTCCAGGTGCGGGCCGGCGGCCCACTGCCCCTCGATCGCGCCCTGGGCGCGACCTTTGAGGAACAGGTGACCCTGCTGGGGCTGGAATGGCCGGATGCGGCGCGCTCTGGCGAAGAGGCAATCATCTGGCTCTACTGGCAGGCAGGGCCTCTGCTGGCCAACGATCTGAGCGCCAGCCTGCGGGTGCTGGATGGCAGCGGGCGCACCGTGGCCCAGGAGGACCATGTAGATATCGCGGGCTATCCGGCCACCCGGTGGCTTGCGGGCCGTGTCTATGAGGAAGCCTTCCAGGTAGCACTGCCCCCGGGCTTACCCCCCGGCGTCTATCACCTCCACCTGTTGGTCTATCGCCGGGGAGAGCCTGCTGCCACCCTGGGGGATACGCTCAGCCTCGGCGAGTTGGCTGTTATCCGCCCGGTGCGCCCGGTCCAGGTGGCGGATCTACCCCTCTTGGAACGGATCGAGCAGCCGGTGCGCCCTGGCCTGGTCCTGCTGGGCGTGGCCGAGTTGCCCCAGGAAGCCCAGGCGGGCCAGGGCCTGGATCTCGCGCTCTACTGGCAGGCTCAAGCCAATCTGCAAAGTGATTTCGACATAACGATCCGTATGCTCGATGCTGCGGGCGGGGTCATCTGGGAACGCCGAGCGCCCCCGGCGCCCGGTTGGCCCACGCGCTCTTGGCGCCGCAAGGAGATCTGGCGAGGGCTGCACACCATCGCGATCCCGGCGCACCTGGAGAGCGGCCTGTATCGCCTGGAGCTGCAGGGAGAGGCCGGGGCGGCGCCGATACCGGTGGGAGAACTCTGGATCCAGGCTCCGGAGCGGCGCTACCAGGCCCCACCCTATCAATACGCAGCAGATGAGACGTTCGGTGGCTTGGCGACTCTTGTTGGCTATACGCTGCAAGGGACGGCTCGCCCGGGCGGTGCGCTTGAGGTACGCCTGGTCTGGCAGGCCCAGGAAGTGACGCCGGCCAGCTACAAGGGTTTTGTGCACCTGGTGGATGGCCAGGGACAATGGGTTGCGGGGAGCGATGCCGTGCCTGCGGGGTGGCTCCGGCCCACCACCGGCTGGGCGCCGGGCGAGTTCATCGAGGATACCCACCGGCTGGCGTTGCCGGAAACGCTGCCCCCAGGAGAGTATGGCCTGATCGTGGGGATGTACGAGGAGACAACGCTGCGGCGCTTGGCTACGGGCCAAGGACAGGATGCGCTACGGCTGACGCCGGTGCAGATCGAGGAGCAGGAGTAGCAGGCGGCGAGCGTAGCCCTGGATGAGCCAAGGCCGAGGATTGCTCCCCGGCCTTGGCGCTGACGTACGAGTTGGCGCTAGACGCCGACCGGCTCGGCCTCCGGCTCTTCCTGGGTCGCGTCCTGGCCCAACAGGGCACGGAACGCATCTGCATCAATCGTCTCTTCCTCGATGAGGGCCTGGGCGACACGACCAAGCTCCTCGCGATAGGTGCGCAACACCTGGCGCGCCCGGTCATAGGCGCGATCCACAAGCAGCTTGATCTCGCGGTCGATCTGGGTGGCGATCTCTTCGCCATAGTCGCGCTGCTCCGAGATCTCGCGCCCCAAAAAGATCAGCTCTTCCTTTTGGCCAAAGGTGCGCTGCCCCATGGATTCGGTCATGCCGTATTCGGTCACCATGGCGCGCGCGATCTGGGTGCAGCGCTTGAGATCGCTCTTGGCGCCGGTGGTTACGTCGCCAAAGACGATCTCCTCGGCGGCGCGGCCACCCAACAGGCCGGCCATCTCGTCCTCGAACTTGGCCTTGGAGTAGAGCGTGCGGTCATCCTCGGGCAGGGTCATGGTATAGCCGCCCATCTGGCCGCGACCGATGATGGTCACCTTGTGCACCCGATCGGTGTGCTCGAGCTTGGCCTGGATGATGGCGTGGCCCGCCTCATGGAACGCGATGATCCTTTTTTCCTCTTCGCTGATCAGGCGGCTGCGGCGCTCCGGCCCCGCGATGACGCGCTCGACCGCCTCCTGGAACTCGGTCATGGTGATGCTGCTCTGGTTGGCGCGCGCCGCCAGGATGGCGGCCTCGTTCACCAGGTTCTCGATATCGGCGCCCGTAAAGCCGGGCGTCTGCTTGGCCAGCACCTCGAGATCCACATCGTCGGCCAGGGGCTTGCCCCGTGTATGTACCTGCAGGATCGCCTCACGGCCCCGGCGGTCAGGCCGATCGATCACCACGCGGCGGTCGAACCGGCCGGGGCGCAACAGGGCGGGATCCAGGATATCCGGGCGGTTGGTGGCCGCCAGAATGATGATCTTGGTATCGGTATCAAAGCCGTCCATCTCCACCAGGATCTGGTTGAGGGTCTGCTCGCGCTCATCGTGGCTGCCGCCCAGGCCCGCGCCGCGCTGGCGGCCTACGGCGTCAATCTCGTCCACAAAGACGATGCAGGGGCTGTTGCGCTTGGCCTGATCAAACAGGTCGCGCACGCGGCTGGCGCCCACGCCCACAAACATCTCGACGAACTCGGAGCCGCTGATGGAGAAAAAGGGCACGCCCGCTTCGCCGGCCACCGCGCGGGCCATCAGGGTCTTGCCGGTGCCAGGATGCCCCACCAGCAGCACGCCCTTGGGGATGCGGGCGCCCAGCGCCGTAAACCGGTCCGGATCGCGCAAGAACTCGACGATCTCTACCAGTTCCTGCTTGGCCTCCTCGGCGCCGGCCACGTCGTCAAAGGTGACCGAGGGCCGGTCGCCCGAGAACATGCGGGCCCTGCTCTTGCTAAACGAGAGGGCCTGGTTGTTACCGCTTTGGGCCTGGCGCAGCATGAACATCAGGAATACGAACATCAGCAACAGCGGGATGCCCTGGATGAGGATCAGGCCCCAGTTGTCCCACATACTGGGACGTTGGGTCACCAGGGCGCCGATGGAGCCAAGTTGCTCGGGCGTCACACCCAGGTTGATCAGGGTTTCGCCAATGCCGACGCTCACTTCTTTGCGAGATGTGTACGAGACGGTCCTGGATCCATCGCGTATCTCCAACTGGATCACGCCATCGTTATTGAACTCCAGGCGTTCGACTTGCCCCGCCTTGACAAGGCGGGCTACCTGGGCGAGATCTATTTCCTCAACGGCTTCGCTCTGAGAGACAAAACTCGAAAAAAGGGCTATGCTCGCTACAAGGATCAATAAATAGATAAAGGCATTCCTGGGCCAGACAGGTTTCATTGGATCGTTTTCCCTCCAGAACGAACGGCCACGTCAGCGCCTGGGCGCCGTATCTGAGTGTACTATTGACCATAACACATTCTACCATAGAGTCATCAAATCGAGAAAACGGCCATGGGAACCATCGTCAGGCTCAGCCGATCAGGGCCCCGGGCCCGAGCAGGTAGATGAGCACAGCGGCCACGGCGCCCAGCAAGGCCCCGGCCAGCACATCTCCCACAAAGTGAGCGGCGGTAGCTACGCGGCCCCAGCAGACGAGCGCGGCGCCGATGAGCAACAGGGGCCAACAGCCCGGGAACAACAGCGCGGCCCCTGTTGCCAGAGCAGCCATGCGCGCTGCGTGGCCCGATGGAAACGAGTAGGCGTCATAGTGCGCCCAGATGGCGCTGCTGCGATAGCGCGCTCCGGCTGGCCGCGTGCGCCGTACGGTATACTTGACCGGCGCCACGGCCAGGCCGGCGGCCAGGGCACCCAAGGCGATCTGGGCCGTGGCGCTGCGCAGCGGGGGCGCCAACATGGCGCCGGCGGCGATCCCCAGCCACACGATGCCGTCGCCGGCGCGGGCGGATAGCCGAGCTACCCGGCGCAGGCCGGGCGCCGCCTCTGCCTGGCGGACAATCCACGCCGAAAGGCGGTTGTCCACCGTGGCGAGGGTGGCGCGGGCCGGGGCTGTCGGCTCATTCTTGGGGAGTAAGGGCACGGCGCACCAATTCCAGGTGATGGGGCTTGTCTACATCCATGGCCAGCTCGGCAAAGGGGGAGATGATGGCGCGACAATCGGCGCGCAGCAGACGTTGGGCCCGCCGCTCCAGGTCGCGAATGCGCAGACGCTTGAGGGCGTAACGCAAGGGGATCGCCGCCCCCATCAGGCGGGCCAACTGCCAGGCGCTCTTGCGCCGCGCGCTCAGGCTGGCAAACATGGCCGCATTGTCTCTGAAAACAGGGGGGCGCAAGTAGAAAAGGTCGCCGCCGGCAAAGTTGCCCTCTACCAGGGGGACAAAGGTGCGCCCCGAGCCGGGGTATTGGGCCTCCATGACCTGGCGTTCCACAATCGGGTATCCCAGATCCAGCGCCTGCCCCTCGCAACGCTCCACCAGGTCGCGCACGGCCTGAGGGGTGAGGAGCGGGATATCCGTGGAGGCCACCAACACCGGGTCGGAGGCCTGCAGGGCGTCCAGCGCCGCCGAGAGATTGGCGACCAGGCTGCCCTGGTTGGGGACAAAGACCGTCGCCTTGTCCGGAGCGATCTCCTCGGGGCTGACGCCCACCACGGCCAGGCGCGCCATGCAATCGGATGCTTGCAGCGCTTGGATCAGGTAATGGATCATGGGCCGCCCTGCGATAGGGATCAGGGCCTTGCAGGGCTGGCCGGTCGCCTCGGAAAGAGGGGTGGCCATTGCATCGTGGCCGGCCATGATGATGACGTCGTATCGGCTGGTGGGCATGGTCGGCCATCCTATCGAGCGGGCGGCGCAGGAATGAGCGCGGCGCCGAAATTGGCTGCTCGGGGATTGTAGCCGCCTCGGAAGGAGCCGTCAAAACCTGCCAGTCGCCTCGGGGCAGCGCGTGACGCTTATCCCCAGACCAAGGCGCCAAGCAACCACTTGGGCAGCCTCTTCTTGAACCCCTTTTCGTTGATCTCTGCCAGCGTGAGAAACTCTTCGTATTCGAGCTCGGCTTGTGCGAGTATTGAGCGAAACGTGCCCCTGGGGATTGCACTCTTCCCGAGAGGCACGATAACGACGGCATGGCTGGCGTCACTTTTCTGTCTTATCAGGGCGGCGTGGCTGCCTCGCGTTCGCTTGAGCTCAAAGCCCGCACGCTCCAGCGCGTTGATTACCTGGTCGCTGGAGAATAGCCTGTGCCGCATCGCTGCTAGAGAGCGGCGACGGCGTCGAGTGAGACAACCTGAGAGCGAATATCGGCCCTCCGACAGCGCGGCATATCCTTGCTGGCAGTGTGACCATCATGGACGACGATGCCCTTGGCCTGCAGGAACTGGGCGCACTCGCCCAATTCATCGAGGGTATCAAGATAGAGGAGCGTTGCTTCGAGCAGCGCCTGGTAGGCGGCCTCTTTGGATTCGCCAAAGCTCGATGTTCCCAGCTCCTCGCAGCGGGCAACGTAATGCTTGCCTTCGCGCTCTGTGGAAAAGGTGAGAATGATGTACTTGGCCATCTTGTCTCGCTTGTTGCGTGGGCGCGGGTGCATGCTGCACCCCGACTCTTCAAGTACAGCATAGCACAACGTGCGCTGCTCCGTCAATGACGCGATGGGTGCGTTTCAAGGCGCTACATGGGGGAGGGTACGTTGCGTTCCGACTGCGCTGCGAAAAAAAACGAACTGTGGGCCCACCTGGGTTCGAACCAGGGACCGACCGGTTATGAGCCGGTTGCTCTAACCACTGAGCTATGGGCCCGGACGCGCACACTGGCAGGCCAGAGTCTACCATAGCCGCTTGGCCCCGTCAATCGCACGAGCCCGCTTTCGTTCACCTCGTTCACTCGCAGCCTCCTGCCCTGGCAACAAGGCCCGCGGTAAGGGGCGCGGCATCCGGCAGATGCGCTGTCACTGCTCGCTGCTCGAATGCTTTGACAGCCCTCTGCACATCCGCTATACTCGATATGGCTGTAGACTGCTGGCGCAGACAAGGCAGTCCTGTGAGCATGGCCCTTAGGGTGCGGGTTTTTCCGCTCTTGTGTACGCGGGCCATCTCGCCGCAGAACACACTGTCGGCGCCGACAGAAACCCGTTATACGACTCCAGGGATACGAAAGGAGACCGACATGACAATCCGAGTAGGCATCAACGGCTTTGGACGCATTGGACGCCAGGTGTTCAAGGCGATGGTGGCCAACTATGCCGATGAGATGCAGGTCGTTGGCGTCAACGACCTCTTTCCCCCCAAGAGTTTTCGCTTGCTCCTCCAGTACGACTCGATCTATGGCCGCTTCCCCGGCACCGTCGAGGAGACTGAGGGCGGCCTTTTGGTCAACGGCCAGAAGGTTCACTTTGCCGCCGAGCGCAACCCCGCCGACCTGCCCTGGGGCGAGCTGGGCGTGGATGTGGTGATCGAATCCACCGGATTCTACACCGATGCCGACAAGGCCAGGGCGCACATTGACGCCGGCGCCAAAAAGGTGATCATCAGCGCCCCCGCCAAGGGCGAGGACATCACCATTGTCCTGGGCGTCAACGAGGGCCTGTATGATCCCGCCAACCACGTGATCATCTCCAACGCCTCGTGCACCACCAACTGCCTGGCCCCCGCTGCCAAGGTCGTCAACGACGGCTGGGGCATCGTCAAGGGCCTGATGACCACGGTACACGCCTATACCGGCGACCAGCGCCTGCACGACACGCCGCACTCGGACCCGCGTCGCGCCCGCGCTGCCGCCCTGAACATCATCCCGACCTCCACCGGCGCGGCCCGCGCCGTGGCGCTGGTGATCCCCGAGCTCAAGGGCAAGTTCGATGGCATGGCCCTGCGCGTGCCCACCCCCACGGTCTCGATCGTGGACTTTGTGGCCGAGCTGAGCCGCGATTGCGTGCTCGAAGAGCTGATCGCTGCCTTTGACGAGGCCGCCGCCGGCCCCATGAAGGGTATCCTGGGCGTATCCCACGATCCTCTGGTCTCGACCGATTTCCTGGGCGACACCCGCTCCAGCATCATTGATGCGGATTCGTGCAGCGTGATCGCCGGCAACATGGTCAAGGTCGTGAGCTGGTACGACAACGAGTGGGGCTACTCGAACCGCGTGGCCGACCTCGTCGCGTACATGGGCAAGCGGGGCCTCTAGCCCGCACCCATCGCACTAGCTGGCTGAAAAGAGAGGCGAGACCAACCCGGTCTCGCCTCTTGGCATTTGCGGCAGAGAGCTAGCTATCCGCCGCCTGGCCGCGCGAGCGGCGCCAGGCCCAGGCCCGCTCCAGCAGCCGGTGCAGCAGGCGCGCATACGCCAGGTCATAGGCCCCCACATAGCGTACCACCTGGCCGCCAAACCCCTCTTTGAAGCGTTGCACGCCGCCCAGATCGGCAGTGGCCGCATCCGGGTCCTCATCGGCGATGCCCCACAGGTCATACTGGGTGCAGCCCTGTGCCCGCGCCCACTGCATGGCGCGCCATTGAAGCTGGTGGTTGGGCATCAGCTCGCGGCGGCGATTGCTCGATGCGCCATACATATACCAGGCCTGGCCGTTGAACGCATAGGGCATCAGGCCCGCCAGGGGTTCGCCCTCGTAATAGGCCATCAAGAGTGCGGCGCGGCCCTGGGGCTGGAATAGCTCCAGGGCCTTTTCATAATAGGCATAGCTGTGAACGCCGAACCCGTCTCGCTCGCCGGTGATGCGCATCAGGTCGTAAAAGGCGGGCAGCCCCTCGCGCCCCACCTGGCGCACGGTTACACCGCGCCGCTCCGAGAGGCGGATGTTGTAGCGCCACTTGCTCTTCATGCGCGCCAGGATCTCGTCCTCCTTCGGTCGCAGATCCAGGAGGATGGTGCGGCGGGGCTGGATGGTGTTGGCGCTGGGGCAAAAGCCCTGCCCGCGCAGCCAGGCATGTCGCCCAGGGTCATCATCGCGCCATTCGGGCTCCACCTTGAGGGCCACGGCGCGCAGGCGCCGCGAGCGCTGGCGGATGGCGCGCCAGAGCAATTCCAGCGCTTGGGCGTCCCGTGAGGGGAGCACCGGGCCCTTGGGGATATAGCCCAGGGCCAGGGGGCCGAACCGCCGGTAGAGCACCTGGGCCCCGGCGAGCAACGCCCCATCCTGCTCGACGGCCACCCGCAGGGGGCTCCAGCCAAAGGCGCCCTTGAGCGCGCCCCAGCCCCAGGTCTGCAACAGATGGCCCTCAGGATCGCTGGCGACGAAACGATCCCAGGTCGCCTCGTCTAGCCCTGTATCAATGGAATCCACAATGCGCATGGCGCCTCCCATCGCGCTCGCTCACACTGGGGGCATTATACCACAGGGCCACGAGAGGCGCGGACAGGCGCTGGCTCGGAATTGCGCAAGCGGCCAACACGCCACGGACGGCGGCGGCAAACCTTCGTGGGCGGGCGTCTCGCCCGCCTTGTAGGGGCGCGGCATGCCGCGCCCCTACCATAAAACAATAGAAAAATGTATTAAACATGTATTTGCAGAACTGACGCTAGACGCATGTATGCGTCCACAGCGAGGCTGTGTGCTCACCGCTTGTAGGATATTGGCACCACTTCCTGATCAGTTAGGAACTCGCCCCCTTGAAGCTGAACTGATACCGGACACCCGGCCCTGCCCGGCCTTTGACCCGCCCTGGGCGCTGCGCTATACTGGCGCATATCCCATCGGCAAGGGGGCTCTCGATGCGTGTGCTCATCACCGGCGGCGCCGGATTCATCGGCTCGCACCTGAGTGACCTGGCGCTATCTCGCGGCGATAGCGTGCTCGCCATGGACAACCTGATCACCGGCAGCCTGGATAACCTGGCCCACCTGCGCCAGCAGCCCCGCTTTGCCTTTGTTCACCACGATGTCAACGAGCCGATCCATGTGGACGGCCCGCTGGACGCCATCCTGCATCTCGCCTCGCTCCCCAGCCCCGTGGACTATTTGCAGATGCCCATCCAGACCCTCAAGGTGGGCGCCCTGGGCGTCTATCACGCCCTGGGGCTGGCGCGGGCCAAGGGGGCGCGCTTTTTGCTGGCCTCCACCTCGGAGGTGTACGGCGATCCGCTGGTGCATCCCCAGCCCGAGAGCTATTGGGGCAACGTGAACCCCGTGGGGCCGCGCGGCGTCTATGACGAGTCCAAACGCTTTGGCGAGGCCCTGACCATGGCCTATCACCAGGCCCACGGCCTGCAAACCCGCATCGCGCGTATTTTCAACACCTATGGGCCGCGCATGCGCCTCCACGATGGGCGCGTGGTGCCGAATTTCATCCGCCAGGCGCTCCAGGGCGAGCCCTTGACCGTGTATGACGATGGCTCGCGCACCCGCAGCTTTTGCTACGTCTCTGACCTGATCGAAGGGCTCTATCGCTTGCTGATGTCCGATGAGGTGTACCCCGTCAACCTGGGCAACCCGGGCGAGATCACCATCCTGGGCCTGGCTAAACTGGTGATCGCGCTGACCGGCAGCGACTCGGAGATCGTGCTGGTGACCCCGCAGGACGCGCGCACCCAGGACGACCCCCAGACCCGCCAGCCCGACATCACCAAGGCCCGCGCCCTGCTGGGCTGGGAGCCCCGGGTGCCCTTGGAAGAGGGGCTGGCGCAGACCATCGCCTATTTCCGGCCGCGCGTTCAGAGCGAGGCGTAGGGTGACCGGCGCGTCTCTGCCCTGGCCTCGCCCGGCGCGCCGTATAGCCGATGCCTTGCGCGCTGCGCTGGCCCTGGGCACGCTGCTGGCCCTGGGGGTGTTTATGGCGCGCGCGCCGCTGACCCTGGCGCTGCTGCTGGTCTTTGGCGGGGCAGGCGGTGTGCTCCTGTTGCGTCGCCCCACCTTGGCGCTCTATGCCCTGGCCATCGCCGTCCCCTTTGGCTCGCTGCGCACCATCAACCTGGGCGGGTTCGCCGCCAGCGCCGCCCAATTGGTGTTCATCACCTTTTTGGGCGCCTGGGCGTTGCAGAGCCTGGCCCTGCGCGACCTGCGGGTGGGCCGCTCGCGGCTGGCCTGGGCCGCCCTGGCGCTGGTGGGTGTCATGGCCCTCTCGCTATTGCGCGCCCAGGCGTTGCCCCCGGCTCTGAGCGAGCTGCTCAAGTGGATCGAGTTCACCGCGCTGTTTCTCTATGTCGCCGGGCGGGTCTCTTGGGCCCAGCGGCGCTGGCTGGCCCTGTTTCTGCTGCTGGGCGGCCTGGCCCAGGGGCTCCTGGGCATCTACCAGTTCCTCTTTCGCGTGGGCCCCCGGGGATTCCTGCTCTTTGGCAGCTATATGCGCGCCTATGGCACCTTTGCCCAGCCCAACCCGTATGGCGGCTATCTGGGGCTGCTGCTGCCCCTGGCCTATGCCATCGCCCTGACCCAATGGCGCGCCTGGCTGCGCCCTGCGGGGCGTCCCGCCCTGGTTGACCGGTTGCTTTGGCCCCTGGCCCTGGCCGCCGGCGCAATCATGGCGGCGGCCCTGGTGATGAGCTGGTCGCGGGGGGCGCTCCTGGGCCTTATCGCGGGCGCGGGATTGGCGGCGCTGGCCCTGGCGCGCCGGGCCTGGCCCGCGTTCTTGGGCGTCGCCCTGCTTCTGCTGGCCACCCTGCCCATCTGGGGGCCTCTGGCGCCCACCTCGTACCTGGCCCGCCTGGACAACACCACCGCCTATCTGGGCCAGGACCTGGCCCTGGTGGAGATTGACGACGACAACTTTGCCATCATCGAGCGGCTGGCCCACTGGGACGCCGCCTGGCAGATGTTCTCGCGCTCGCCCTGGCTGGGGGTGGGCATCGGCCAGTATGCCGTCGTGTATCCGGAGGTGGCCCTGCCCCGCTGGCAGGACCCACTGGGCCACGCCCACAACTATTACCTGCACACCCTGGCCGAGACCGGCCTGCTGGGGCTGGCCGCCTACCTGACCCTGTTGGCCAGCGCTTTGGCCCTGGCCTGGCGGCGCACCCGCGCGGCAGGGCCCTGGCCCCGCGCCCTGGCCCTGGGCGCCCTGGGCATGCTCGGCCACCTGCTGGTGCACAGCGCCGTGGACAACCTCTACGTCCAGGATCTCTATTTGCTGGTTGCCATGATCCTGGGTATGCTCGTGGTTCCTTTGCCCGCCACGCAACCCAGGATGGACGAACCCCGATGATCTCATTGCCGCGCCAGTTGCGCACCCTGATGGATGCGAATCGCGCCGAGCTGATCCGCTTTGGCAAATTTAGCGTCGTGGGCGCCATCGGCGCGCTGGTGGATTTCTCTCTGTTGAACCTGGGCATCCAGGTGTTCGGTCTGCCCAAGTGGCTGGCCAACACCTTTTCCTTTTTCGCTGCCGTGCTGAGCAACTTTACCTGGAACCGCCTGTGGACCTATCCCGAGACCAAGAGCGACCCCATCGGCCCCCAGTTGGGCCAATTCCTGCTGGTCAATGTGGCGGGCTACTTGATCAACCAGGCGATCTTTTTGTCCCTTTCGGCCTATGTGTTCGACGCCTGGGGCCCCTGGGGTTATAACCTGGCCAAGGCCATCGCCATCGGAGTCGTGCTGTTCTGGAACTTTGGCGTCAACCGCGTGTGGACCTATCGAAAGGTCAAGTGATGCGCATCGGGATTGACTATACCGCCGCTGTGCGCCAGGGCGCCGGCATCGGGCGCTATACCCGGGGGCTGATCCGCGCCCTGGCCGAGCTGGATCAGGAGACGCCCTATGTGCTGTTCAGCGCCGGGCGCGACCCCGACCCGCGACCCTGGCCCGCCAATTTCCACCAGCGCGCCCTGCCCCTCAGCGACCGGCACCTGGCCATCCTCTGGCAGAGGTTGCGCCTGCCGCTACCCGTCGAGTGGTTCACCGGCCCGCTGGACCTGTTCCACTCGCCCGATTTCGTGCTGCCGCCGGTGCGGCGCGCCCGCGCGGCCCTCACCATCCACGATCTTTCGTTCCTGCGCTATCCCGAGTGTTTCTCGCCGCCCCTGCTGCGTTACCTGCTGAACGCCGTGCCCCGCTCCATCGAGCGGGCCGATCTGGTGCTGGCTGATTCGGAGAACACCCGCGACGACCTGATCGAGCTGCTGGGCGTGGCCCAGGAACAGATCCGCGTGGTGTACGCCGGGGTAGAGCCCGCGTTCACGCCCCGCCCCGAGGCCGAGGTGGCGGCGGCGCGGCGGCGCTATGGCATCCGGCGGCCTTACATCCTGGGGCTGGGCACCCTTCAACCGCGCAAGAACTTTGTGCGGCTGATCGAGGCGTACCGCCTGTTGCGGCAGGAGCGCGGCATCCCCCACCAGTTGGTCATCGGCGGGGGGCGCGGCTGGCTCTATGAGCCGATCATCGAGGCGGTCGAGTCCCACGGCCTGCAAGACGACGTGCTGCTGATCGGTTTCGTGGACGACGGCGACCTGCCTGCCCTCTATACCGGCGCCGAGCTGTTCGCCTTTCCCTCGCTCTATGAGGGCTTTGGCATCCCCGTGCTGGAGGCGATGGCCTGCGGGACGCCCGTGGTGGCCGCTGCGGCCTCGTCCATCCCCGAGGTGGCGGGCGAGGCCGCTCTACTGGCGCCCCCGACCGATGTGGGCGCCCTGGCCGAGGCCCTTTGGCGCGCGTTGGACGATGCCGCGCTGCGAGAGACGCTGCGCGCCCGGGGGTTCGAGCAGTGCCGCCGGTTCACCTGGCGCGCCTCGGCGCAACGGCTGCTGGCGTGCTATGGCGAGTTGGCGGGCGGGCGCTGACGGGGCTCTCGCCTGGCAAAAAGGGCGATGCGCGCCTTTTGGGTCTCGCGCAGAGACGCCAAGCCACAGAGAAGGCGGGTGAAGCTCGTCTTCGCCCGTATGGTCGCGATGGCACACGATGGATGCGTGCCGGCGAATCTTGTATTCGCCCATCAAGTTAATTCCGAGGGAGCGCAAGATGATGCAACTGGCCGAACGCATGTCACGCCTGGGGACCGAGTCCGCTTTTCAGGTGTTGGTCAAGGCGCGCGCCCTGGAGGCCCAGGGCCGCGAGGTGATCCATCTGGAGATCGGGGAGCCCGATTTCGACACGCCCGCCCACATCACCGAGGCGGCCTGCCGCGCCTTGCGGGGCGGCGCCACCCACTATACCGCCGCCCAGGGCATCCCCGAGCTGCGCCAGGTCATCGCCGAGCAGCTCGGCGCGCGGCGCGGCCACGCCATGACGCCCGCCCAGGTGGTGATCACGCCGGGGGCCAAGCCGATCATGTTCTACACCCTGCTGGCCCTGGCCGAGCCGGGCAGAGAGGTGATCTATCCCGATCCCGGGTTCCCCATCTATAAATCCATGATTGATTTTTGCGGGGCCAAGGCGGTGCCGTTGCCCTTGCGCGAGGAGCTGGATTTCCGCTTTCAGGTGGACGAGCTACGCCCGTTGGTGAACGAGCGCACCGCCTTGATCATCCTCAACTCGCCTCACAACCCCACCGGCGGCGTGCTGGAACCCGCCGACCTGGCGGCCATCGCCGAGCTGTGCGTGCAATACGATGTGCCCGTGCTGGCGGACGAGGTCTATGAGCAGATCCTTTATGAAGGCGCGTTCCACAGCATCGCCTCGTACCCGGGCATGTCCACCCACGAGCGCACCATCATCTTGCACGGCTTTAGCAAGACCTACGCCATGACCGGCTGGCGCCTGGGCTATGGCGTCATGCCCGAGGCCCTGGCCGCCCAGGTGGAGCGCCTGATGGTGAACTCGAACTCGTGCACCAATGCGGCGGCCCAGTGGGCCGGCATCGAGGCGCTGCGCGGCCCCCAGGAGCCGGTGGCCGAGATGACAGCGGCCTTTCACCGGCGGCGCGATGTCATCGTCCAGGGGCTAAACAGCATCCCCGGCATCACCTGTCGCACGCCCAAGGGCGCCTTTTACGTGTTCCCCAATATCAAGGCCACGGGGCTGACCAGCGCGCAATGCGAGGATCTTTTGCTGCAAAAGGCGGGGGTGGCGACCCTCTCCGGATCGTCCTTTGGCGCCTATGGCGAGGGCTATCTGCGGCTCTCGTACGCCAACTCGGTGGAGAACCTGGAAAAGGCTGTGGAGCGCATCCGGGCGGCGCTGGCAGGATTGCATTGAGGATCGTTGAGGTGCGAGCGGTAGCGGGCTTGCAGAGATCAACGCCGGTCTCTGCCGCTGCGCCTGGGGTAACGATCATCGAGCGCCTGGTTAGGTCTCCATGAAACGTGTCAATGGGCGCCGCGCCATTCGCTTTGCTTTCAGGGCCATCGGCTTGCTGCTCTTGCTTCTGCTGCTGGTCTCCTTTGCTCTGCTGGTCCCCCAGAGAGGGCCGCTTGCGCCAACCGGCGACTATGCTGTGGCGACCGCCCAGTATACGCTTGTAGATGAGGATCGCATTGAGGCATTGAGCGATACTGGCGCATTCAGACGAGTCAACGTTACATGCTGGTATCCCGAGGCCGGCGCCGGCGCTCTTCCGCTGGTCGTCTTTTCACATGGCGCTTTTGGGCTAAGGACCAGCAACGTCTCCCTGTATACCGAGCTTGCCAGCCACGGCTATCTGGTCTGTTCGATAGATCATCCCTATCACGCGCTCTGGACAAAAGGCTTGGGCGGACGCCTCACCCTATTGGATATGGGCTATATGGCGGAGCTTGGCCGCGAAGACGCCAAGACCGACAAGCAGCAAAGCCTGGCATACTATCAAAAGTGGATGGCCACCCGTATGGGAGACCTAAACTTTGTGCTGGATACCATGCTGGCGGGCGCAGCCGATGGCGCGGATAGTGTCTGGGGTCTGCTGGATGTAACCAGGATCGGGGTGATGGGGCATTCGCTTGGGGGCGCAGCCGCGCTGGGCATTGGCAGGCAGCGTGGCGATATCGGCGCGGTCATCGCGCTCGAAGCGCCCTTTATGTACGATATCATCGGCGTCGAGAATGACGAGTTTGTGTTCATCCGCGCAGACTATCCCGCACCCGTACTGAATGTCTACTCGGATGCTTCGTGGGAACACCTCGCCGAGTGGCCGCAATATGCTCGGAACCACGCCCTGCTTGTGGAGAGCAAGGCGTCAGTGCGCAACGTGCACATTGCCGGGATCGGGCATCTTGCGCTCACCGATCTGGCCATCTCCAATCCCTGGCTCGTCTGGTTATTGGATGGTCCCAAGGCGACCAAAGACAGCTCAGAGGGCCTCCGCGCCATCAATGCCGAGTGCCTGGCGTTCTTTGATCGTTACTTGAGGGGCCAGCAGGATTGAGCGAGGCCAACGCCCCGTGTCACCTCAGCTATAGATCTCGGGCTTGAGCACGCCGATAAAGGGCAGGTTGCGGTAGGCCTCGGCATAGTCCAGGCCATAGCCCACGACGAACTCGTCGGGGATCTCGAACCCTACATAATCCACGGGCAGGTCAATCTGGCGGCGGGCCGGCTTGCTCAGCAGGGTGCAGATGCGGATGCTGGCCGGCTGGCGCGAGCGCAGGTTCTCCAGCAGGTAGGCCAGGGTGTTGCCCGTATCAATAATGTCCTCGACCACCAGGATATGCCGCCCGCTGATGTCCGAATCCAGGTCTTTGAGGATGCGCACCACGCCGCTGGATTCGGTGCCGCCGCCATAGCTCGAGATGGCCATGAAATCCACGCCGTGGCGCATGGCGAGTTGGCGCGTCAGATCGGCCAAAAAGAGATAGCCTCCCTTGAGCACGCAGATCAGCATGGGGTTCAGATCGGCATAGTCCCGCGTGATCTGGGCGCCCAGCTCGCGCACCCGCTCTTGCAGCCGCTCTTGGCAGATCAAAACCTCGGCCACGTCGTTGTTCAGAGAGCTATCGTGCGCCTTGCGCCCGTTGTGCATCACTGGCCTCCCCACGGTGCATCCCCCCAGCCGGATGAGGCTATTCTAGCGGTTTCGGCCAGCGGCGCAACCCCGCTACTTGCGGCTTCCCCAGGCAGGGCCGCCCCCGCTGCCCGGCATGGGGATGATGATATAGCCGTTGTCCTTGGCCCATGCGCGCCCCGCTGCTCCCAATGCCTCGTTGCCGCTGTTCACATAGTCCAGCGCCATTGTCTTGTCCCCAAATCGCTGAAGAGCCTCGACCAGGGCCTCTTCTGCCTCGTTGACGCCATAGGTGATCAGCCCCCGATAGATGTAGAGGGTAGCCGGGCTCCTGAGAAAGGCCAGCAGGCGCGGAACCTCTTCCCGGTGAAAGGCGACTAGGGCATTCGATGCCTGTAAACGGAGATCCGGAAAGGCCAGCAACTGGCTCAGGATCTGGCTCACCTCGTTCCGCTGCCTGCCCTCGGGCAGGATAGGCCCCAGAGCGGCCAGCCCCTCGATCGCCAGCCCTTGGCAGCGGGGTTCGCTTTCGCTCAGCAGCGCCTTGAGCGGCTGGATCGCATCGCTGCCCAGGGATGCCAGGGCCGTAGACGATGCGCCGCTCGAGCGCGCGCGACAGCGCTCGGCGAGATCGGCGGCCAGCAACTCGGCCACGCGGGCGCGCGCCGTTGCATCAGCAAGGCGCGGCCCAATACTCCCCAGGGCATCCCGCGCGCGACCGCCGCAATCCCCTGCCAGGCGCGCGCCCAGGGGCTCCATGGCTTGCTCGCAGAGCGAGGCATCGTCGAGATCGCCGCAGAGCTGCGCCAGGGCAAGCTCGGCGTCGCACCTGGTCTGCACGGGCAGGGCAGCTACCAACAGAGGGATCGCCCCGGCATCTCTTGCCTGCCCCAGGGCGGCGAGCACGTCGTTATAGCCCCCAGAAGGGGCCGCCGGGTCGAGCCGCTCCAGCGCGGCGCCCATGGCGCCCACGATCTCGGCTCGCGCGGCGTCAGCGCTGAGGCCGCGGCTCACTGTGGCCAGCGCATAGGCTGCCGAGGCCGCCTGCCCGGTCCGTAGGGCCGCAACCAGCGGCGCCGCCAGAGGCGCGCACAGGTCGCCATCCTCCAGGCGGGCGCACAGATCGCCCGCTGCATGGATCATCTCTGTGGTGCGATTGGGCCGCGCCAGGGCCTCGGCCAGGAGGGGCGCGGCCTCGGGCCCCATCCGCGCGCACTCATCCCACTGGCCGCGAGAGGCGTAATAGCGCGCGCCCGCCTCGCCGGGCTCCGGCTCCCACTTTATGGTGGCCAGGGCAGAGGCGGCGTCGCCCCCCGAGGCGTCCGGCGCCAAGAGGCCCTCTACCAATGCGTCCGCGATCCTCGCATAGAGGGCCGAATCTTGCTCATAGGCGTTTCTGCCCAGTGACCCTAGCGAGCGCATGGCGGCATAGCGCACCGGCAGGTGCGGATCCTCCAGCGCGCCGATCAGCGGGGTGGCCAGGTCGCCGCAGCGGGTGCCATCCTTGAGCAGCGAATCGGGGCTGTAGCGCAAGCACAGCTCGCCCAGGGCCACAGCGGCCTCCATGCGGTCGGTGACGTTATCGCTTGCCAGCCTCTCGATCAGCTTGGCGGCCTGCTCATCGCGCTGCAGCCGTTCGATGCTGGGGCTACAGCCTGCGAGCAACAGAGCCCCGGCGACGACGACCAACGCCAGGAACGCGATAAGAACGCGCATGCGACGCATGGCCCCCTCCCTCCTTTTTGCGGCAATGCACCCTTCCGCATCCATTGTAGCGCCTGCGGGCGCGCCGCACCAGCGCGATGCACACCCGCGCTCTGGCATCCGCGCCCGCGCCGTGGTATGCTCAGGGCGTTGTACCCGCATCCGCCAGTTTCCCGCACAAGGAGACCACCCTATGCCCAGCGCTACGCCCTTGCAGCAACACCGCGACGATCATGGCCGCGGACCCCGCGGACGGGGTTTGACGATCCGCGCCGTGGAGCCTTTTGCCCTCTGGGTGCCCACCCGCCCCGCCTCCACCGTCTGGACCCATGTGCGCATCACCACCGAAGAGGGCCTGGTGGGCCTGGGCGAGGGGATCGGCACCCCCGGCCCCATCTGCGCCGCCATCCGCTATTTCGGCAACAGCCTGGTGGGCCAATCGGCCTGGGATATCGAGCGGCTCTGGGTGGCCATGTACCGCGCCACCGAGTTCACCCGGGGCGGCGCCACCCAGGCCGCCATCAGCGCCATTGACATCGCCCTGTGGGACCTGGTGGGCCAAAAGACGGGCCTGCCGGTCTATGCCCTGCTGGGCGGGCGGGTCAACCAGCGCGTCCCCATCTATCACCACCCCTGGGACGAGGTGGGCGACGCCGAGGCGTTCCGTGAGGGGCGCCTGCGCCAGGGCTACCGCGAGGCCACCCAGGCCATGGTGGCCGAGGGGATCATCGCCGGCAAGCTGGACCCCTTTCCACACGAGCCCGGGTTCAACCGCGAGATCTCGCCCTGGGCGCTGCGCTATGCTGCCGACATCATCGAGCAGATCCGCGAGGGGGGCGGCCCCGATTTCAAGCTCTGCGTCGAGCTGCACGCCCGCTTTAACGTGGCCTCGGCCCTGCGCATCGCCGAGGCGTTGGCGCCCTATCGCCCCTTCTGGATCGAGGAGCCGGTGGCGCCTGAGAGCATGGCCGAGACCCGCGAGGTGCAGCGGGCAACCAGCATCCCCGTCGCCACGGGGGAGCGGTTCTACCAGCGGGTGGATTTCCGCGACGCCTTGGAGCAGCGCATCTGCCGCATCATCCAGCCCGATATCGCCCATGTGGGGGGCATCAGCGAGATGCACAAGATCGCGGCCCTGGCCGACGCCTACTATGTGACCGTGGCGCCCCACGAGTGGAACGGGCCGGTGACGCTGATGGCGGGCGCCCACGTGGGCGCGGCCATGCCCAACCTGCTGATGCACGAGTATCACATCCAGCTCAAGGGCGTGCTGGAGGAGACCATGCCCGACGGCTATGCCTACGATCCCCAGTTCGTGGACGTGCCCGAGATCCCCGGCATCGGGGTGCATTTCTCCGAGGCGTTCATCCGCGAGCACCGCATTGACCCGGATTCCTGGGGCGCGCCGGGGTTCGGGGGCAGGGTGAGGATGGGGTAAACGAAACCCGCTCTGTGAGCAGGTTTCGTCGAGGGCACTGGTTGGGGCGCGGCATGCCGCGCCCCAACCCTCCACCTTGCATCCCTTCCCCCCAGCGGGCATAATAGGCCCACGAGCACAAGCCACATCCGCGCGCGGAAAGGAGCATGACCGATGGCTACCATCAAAATCCTGGCCGACCAGCCGGGGGCCGAGATCTCGCCCATGATCTATGGGCACTTTGCCGAGCACTTGGGGCGTTGCATCTATGACGGCTTTTGGGTGGGCCCCGATTCCACCATCCCCAACGTCCGGGGCATCCGCACCGACATCGTCGAGGCGCTGAGGGCCATTCGCATCCCCGTGCTGCGCTGGCCCGGCGGCTGTTTCGCCGACGAGTACCACTGGCAGGATGGCGTCGGCCCGCGCGAGCAGCGCCCCGCCATGCTCAATACCCATTGGGGCGGCGTCACCGAGGACAACTCGTTCGGCACCCACGAGTTCCTGGACCTGTGCGACCAGCTCGGCTGCGAGCCGTACATCTGTGGCAACGTAGGCAGCGGCACCGTGCGCGAGATGCAGCAGTGGGTCGAGTATCTCACCTTTGCGGGGCACTCGCCCATGGCCGACCTGCGGCGCGCCAATGGCCGCGAGGAGCCCTGGCCCATCTATTTCTGGGGCGTGGGCAATGAGAACTGGGGCTGCGGCGGCAACATGCGCCCCGAGTTCTATGCCGATCTCTACCGCCAATACCAGACCTACCTGCGCAACCTCTCGGGCAACAAGCTCTTCAAGATCGCCTGCGGCGCCAACAAAGAGGACTATCGCTGGACCGAGGTGCTGATGCAGGTGGCGGGCCGCTATATGCACGGCCTCAGCCTGCACTGCTACACCGCGCCGGGCCCCTGGCAGAACAAGGGCTCGGCCACCGAGTTTGGCGAGGCCGAGTGGTTCGAGGTGCTGCACAAGAGCCTGTTCATGGATGAGCTGATCGCCAACCACGGCGGGATCATGGATACCTACGACCCCGAAAAGCGGGTGGCCATGATCGTGGACGAGTGGGGCACCTGGTACCAGGTCGAGCCGGGCACCAACCCGGGCTTTCTCTACCAGCAGAACACCCTGCGCGATGCCCTGGCCGCCGCCCTCAACCTGAACATCTTTCACAAGTACGCCGACCGGGTGCGCATGGCCAACATCGCCCAGACGGTCAACGTCTTGCAGGCCATGGTGCTGACCGAGGGCGAGAGGATGCTGCTCACGCCCACCTACCATGTCTTTGACATGTTCCAGGTGCACCAGGGCGCCACGCACCTGCCCGTGGCTGTGGAATGCGACGACTATGCCTGGGGGAACGAGAGCATGCCCGCCCTCCACGCCTCGGCCTCGCGCGATGCCGAGGGGGCGATCCACGTCTCACTGGTCAACATGGATCCCGACAAGGCCTGCGAGGTGACGCTGCAACTGCCCACTGCCGGGCTGACCCAGGCCAGCGGGCGGCTGCTCACAGCGGGGGCCATGCAGGCCCACAACACCTTTGACGAGCCCGCCCAGGTGGCGCCCACGGCCCTCACCGGCGTCAAGATTACGACCGAAGGCGTGCGGGTGCGCCTGCCTGGCAAATCGGTGGCGGTGGTGAGCCTGATCTGACGGAACAGCCGGGGCTGGA
The DNA here is from genome assembly GCA_964482225.1 of uncultured Anaerolineales bacterium. Taxonomy (GTDB): domain Bacteria; phylum Chloroflexota; class Anaerolineae; order UBA1429; family UBA1429; genus UBA1429. The sequence continues at coordinate 8,954 of CAYZWT010000014.1, read as the reverse complement.
GTGGGCAGGGGAGCAGACGAGGGCCCATACGCGGCCCCGTGTCGGTCAAGTCGCCCTCACCCCCACAGGGACGCTCGCTGCGCGTCACGACTGTGGGGGTGAGGGCCAAAAGGCCACGATCAGCGCTCTAGACCTCGTCCCAGAGCTTGCGGATCAGGGCGGCCGAATCGGCCAGGGCCTTGCCCTTGTCCTCGCCCATGATCTTGCATTCCAGCGTCATAAAGCCGTCATAGCCGATGCGCTTGAGGGCCGCCAGGCCCGGACGGAAATCCAGGTGGCCGCTGCCCGGCTGGTAGCGGTGGCTATCGGCCAGGTGCACATAACCCAGATACTCGGCCGTCGCCTCGATGGCCCTGCCCAGATCCACCTCTTCGATGTTCATGTGGAAAAAGTCGGCCATAAAGCGGATATTGGGGCTGCCCACGGCGGCGCAGACCTTGAACGCCTGGTCCAACCGCTGGATGAACTGCGATTCGTAGCGGTTCAGCGGCTCCAGGATCAGCATCACGCCCTCGGCCTCGGCCACAGGGGCGATCTCCTTCAGCTCTTCGATCAGGATCTCTTCCTGGAGCTCGTAGAGCGTCTTGGGCGGCGACGGGGGCGCCATCTCGGGCCGACGGATCGGCACGTTGATCGAGCCCACGGCGCCCAGCTTGGCGGCCAGGCGCAGCCCTTCCTTGACCGCCTCCACCCCCGCCTTGCGCGCCTCGGCGTCGGCGGCCAACAGGCCACCCCCGCCGCCGGCGATGCACAGGCGGATGTTGCTGGCGTTCACGGCGCGTCCGATCTCATCCCAGCCCAGATCGCGGAAACGCGCCCCGATCTGGATGCCCTGGTAGCCATAGGATTCCAGGTTCTTGAGGACCTCTTCTAGCGTATCGCCGGGGACGATGGGCTCGCCATCGAACCAGCTCTCATAGGTGCCCAGTTTCAGCATCTCGGCTTCCTTTCTTGCGCGCGTTCTCGGCGCGCAGCCCCCTGTTAGTCAATCGTCCACTCGGCCAGGCCCTGGGGCAGGGCGGCGGGCTGCCGGCAGGTGGTGGTCAGCATGACGTGGCGGTTCTCCGCCGAGGCCTCGTGGATGGCGTTGACGATATCCACCACGTGGCAGGCCATCTCGCCGCTGGCGCGGTGCATACGCTTGTTCTTGATCGCCGAGGCCATGTCGGCCACGCCCACGCCACGGCTGTTGGCGTTGTAGCCAAACTCGGACTCGACGGGGATCATCTCGCCGCTGTCGTTCTTGCGCAGATACAGGGTGCCGCCAAAGTTGTTCGGGTCAATGCAACGCAGCGAGGCTTCGGCGCCATAGATCTCGATGTGGGGCAGCTCGGTGCTCCACACGTCGGCGGTCATCAGGAACTGGCAAACGGCGCCATTGGTAAAGTCCAACAGGCCAGCGATGTGGCTGGGCGCGTTCACCTTGCGCATCTCTTCGCCGCGCTCGCGCTCGGGCCAGGTGATGCGGGCCGAGCCGGTGACGCGGCTGACGGGGCCCAGCAGGTTGATCAGGGCGTGCAGGTAGTATGGCCCACGGTCAAAGGCCCAGCTTCCGCCATACTCGAAAAAGTCGGTCATGTAAAAGCTGGTATAGCCATCGGGCCGGACGACGCGGGGGCGGGGCACGGCACGGGCGTGCAGGTTGGCCAGGGCGGCCACAGGCTCGCCGATGACGCCCTGATCAATCAGCTTGCGGGCGGTCTGCCAGGCGCCGCCAAAGAACGTATCCGGCGCGCCGCCCACACGCAGGCCCAGGCTGCTGGCGCGGGCCAGGAGCTGCTGCGCATCGTGGCGATAGACGGCCAGCGGCTTTTCGGTATAGACGCTCTTGCCCGCGTTGAGCACCTGCATGCCCACCTGGGCGTGCACACGGTGGGGCGTCAGGTTGATCACGATCTCGATCTCGGGGTCGGCCAGCAGGTCCTCGACCGTGGCGGCCTTGGGGATGTCGTACTCGGCGGCGCGGGCCTGGGCCGCATCGAGGCGCACATCGGCCACGGTGGTGATCTCAAAGGCATCGAACTTTTTGCTGTTCTCCAGATAGATGCCGCTGATCGTTCCACATCCGATGAGGCCGACCTTGGTGGGTGAGTCTGTCATACTGCTCCTTTCCGAACTGCGAATTGTCAGACGCCTGTATCGTATACGGAATGCCCACTAAAGCAAGCGCCAGCGCGGGCAGTTTGCACGATTCGCGACAACCCGTGTCGCGCAAGCGCCTACGTAGGCTTGCCTTGGCCAGGCGCCAGGCCAAGCATGAACCACCGGACCAGGGGCCCACGCCCCTGGTCCGGCGGTGTTCGTCCCTCGAGACGGACTATTGCTCGAAGAACCACTGCTCCGGATACTCGGTAAAGGCCCAGTAGGTATCCCACGTCCAGTAGCCGCCGTCGCTGATGTTCTTGAGGTTGTTGCGGACAAACATCGGGTGCGGGCCATTGCCGATGGCGCCGATGGTCCAGACGTGCTCGGCCTGGCTCTCCAGCGACTTGCGGGCCGGCTCGTCCGAATCGGTCAGCATATACTCATCCAGCCAGTCGTATAGCTGCTTGATGATCGCCGGAGGCTCTTCGCCCTGGGCGCCGCCGGTATAGTACCAACGGCCCCATAGCACACCCCAGCAGCTCTCGTCGCCGTCAATGGGGGCAAAGAACTTGGGTCGGCGCAGGAACAGGGTGTCAATGGTTTCGTCACCGTGCCAGGCAGACATCGGATTCTCGTTGGCCAGGATCCTCTGGGTCAGCAGGGTGCGGGTAATGGACTTCCACGGCGTCTCGATGCCGATGGCCATCCAGTTCTCCGCCACGATCTCGGTGATGGGGCCCTTGGGGGTCTCGATCTCGACCAGATCCCACGTGATGATGATCGGCTGCTTGCTCACCGGCCAGAGGCGATGGGTATGGGCCGCGTTCCACTCCAGGCCCATCTCATCCAGCAGGGCATTGGCCCGATCGGGATCATACTCTGCATAGGCCTGGGCGTACTCGGGCTTGTAGTGCCGTGAGGCCGGAATGACGGTGTATTGGGATTCGGATGCATTGCCAAAATAGACGATGTTGTTGATATCGGCGCGGTTGATGGCCAGCGACAATGCCTGCCGGAAGCGATCATCGGAGAACACCTCGCGCCACTCATCATCCACATAGTTCATGTTGACGTTGTAGACGCACTCACCCCCCTTGCCCGTAGGCCAGGTCTTCATGTAGGCATCGCTCGCGGCAGCGCCCTCGGCATAGGTGGCATAGTAGATGATGCGCAGCTCATAGCAGGCAAAGTCATAGGAGCCGCCCACGACTTTGGCATCCATGACCGAAAGATCGGAGCATTTGTCGTGGGTGATTCTGTCAATGTAGGGCAACTGGTTCCCCTCTGGGTCCACAGCACTGTAGTAGGGGTTGCGCTCCAGGAAGGACATCGCGGGCGTGTCTCGCACTGGGACGAATGTCTCGAGCCTTGGACGGTCAACGTCCTGGGCGCGATTGTTCGCCCGTCCGTGAAGCTGGTACCAAAAGTCGAATCCCGCCTGCTTGGCCAGATCGTTGGCCTTGTCGTTGTACTTGATGTGGAACTGCTTCAGGTAGTGCGCCGGGACAAAGTGTCCTTGCCCAAAACCGTAGCGATGGGCCATGTTGACCAGCACAAAAGAGGGATGGGGCTGGGCGAAGGAGAGCTTGAAGGTATAGTCATCAATGATGGTCAGCTTCATTGGCTCGCCGCCCCAGCGCAAGGAGATGTGCGGCACCGGGGTGATCTCGGTGTTAAAGAGCATGTCCTCGTACCCGTAGCGAAAGTCCTCCGTAGTCAACGGATGACCATCGGACCACTTCATGCCCTTGCGCATGTAGCAGGTCACTTCTTTAAAGTCGTCGCTCATCTCCCAGTGCCTGAGCACGTTGGGCGAGGCCTCTCGTCCGTCGCTCGAAATCCGCAGCAGATGATCGGTATCCTGGAAACGACCCTGAGCGGCGTCGCCGCCAAAGAGGTTCATGGACAGCGAGCATAGGGCAGCGGTGCCGCCGTACTCGCCGATCTGCTCGTATACGGGGCAGACGCGCACGTCCTCCGGCAGGCGCTCGTCCACAGGGGGGAGCTCGCCACGGGCTACGCGGGCGGCCAGCATGGGCGCCTCGTTGTACTTGCTGGTCGGCGGGGCAACCTCCTTTTCGACGACAACGGTGACCTCTTTCTCGACCTCTTTCTCGACAACGGTAGTGACTTCCTTCTCGACCTCTTTTTCCACCACCACCGTCTCTTTGACGATCTTCTCCACCACCTCGGGCTCGCGGACGCAGGCTGCGACGGCAACGCCGGCCGCCGTCAGACCGGTGAGGCGGAGAAAATCGCGACGCGTGTGCTTCTTCAGATCCATCGTACACCTCCACGTGTACAGGCAGGCATATGCGCCACGTTGGGCAACCTGTGAGAGTGAAGAAGCGGTGACGAAGGCTGCCGCTTGTCAGCGGATGTCGGCCGATAGGCATCCTCTCCTTTCCTGCAGGACCTGCCGCCATTCGAGAGCGCCGTCTGCTGCGATGCGCACTGGGCACAATGTGCCTCCAGGTGTCGGCGAACACAGCCAGTGGGGATATATCTACGCTAGAGCCAAAAAACACACGGCGAACCGATCAAAGCAAGATCGGTTCGCCGCGTCTGCACCATGATGGGCCCCTTTGCAGATCAACAAGCTGCGATACGCCGTGGCTGGCGCCAGCTTGACAGCTCGGGCAACTCTTGACCACATTATATGTGGATCAAGACGGCGCGTCAATCAAATGTTGCGTTTTTGGTCGAATCTCACCACGTCTCCGGGGTCAAGAGTCTCAAGGGCTTGGGGGACCTGTTCTCACGCACTTGCCGGGCGGAAGAGTCCGGTTCCGTGCATGTTGCGCGTGCGGCGGATACCCGTATCTTTCCTCATGCCTTTGCCGCCGGCGCCAAGTGTTGCGCTCGCTTGCTGCAACGCTATAATGAGCCTGGTTGCCGGAACGTGACGAGGCTGCACTACACCGAGGAGAGAGCATGGCGATGAGTGACCTGGCCGACCGCACGCGCGCCGCCCAAGAGCGTGTGGTGGATTTCTGCGCGCGGTTGGTGCGCGCCCCCAGCATCACCGGTGATGAGGCCGCCATCGCTGCACTGGTGCGCGCCGAGATGCAGGCCCTGGGGCTGGACGAAGTGACCACCGACGCGGCGGGCAACGTCATCGGCTGCCTGCGGGGCGGCCCTGGCCGCAGCGTCATGCTCCATGCCCATATGGACATTGTGGACCCGGGCGAGGCCGCCCATTGGACCTATGCCCCCTATGCCGGCGAGGTCGCCGACGGGCAGGTCTGGGGGCGCGGCGCCGTGGATGACAAGGGCTGCATCGCCGCCCAGGTCTATGCCCTGGGGCTGCTGCGCGAGGCGGGCGCAACGCCGCCAGGCGACCTGTATGTGGCCGCCGTGGTCGGCGAGGAGATCGGCGGCCTGGGCACCCGCCATCTGACAGAGCACCTGCGCCCCGATCTGGCCATCGTCGGCGAGCCCTCCAACAACACCCTGCGGCGCGGCCACCGGGGCCGTTTCGAGTTCATCGTCACCTTGCACGGGCGCTCGGCCCACGCCAGCACTCCCCACGAGGGGCGCAACCCCCACTATGCCATGAGCCGTTTCTTGCTGGCCCTGCGCCAGGCGCCCATGGCCCAGAACGCCGATTTCGGCGCAACGACGGTCTCGCCCACCCTGGCCTATGTGGATCAAACCAGCAGCAACGTGATCCCCGCCGCCGTGAGCGTCCACCTGGATTGGCGCAACGCCCCCGGCGAGACGGTAGCCCAGGCCCGCAAACGGATCGAGGGCGTGCTGGCCGAGACGTTGGAGCCCGATATCACCGCCGAGATCAGGATCGCGACCCGCGAGGTGCATTCCTACACCGGCCTGCGCGCCACCATTGAGCACGCCGTGACGCCCTTTTGGATCGCGCCCGATGATCCGCGCCTGTTGGCCGCCCAGGGCGCCGTCTCTCAGGCGCTGGGGCGCGCGGTGCCCGTGGAGGTGTGGCCGTTCTATACCGATGGCGGTTTTCTGCACAGCGTGGGTGTGCCGTGCATCGGCTTTGGCCCGGGCGACCCGGCCATGGCCCACGTAGTGGACGAGCGCCTGCCCATCGCCGAGCTGGTGGAGGCCGCCGCCGGATACATGGCTCTGGCGATGCGGCTGGGGGAAGCGGATCTCTGGTAGCTGTCAGGAGGTGCAGCATGGGCGAAGCGGTCCGGCGCCAGCGCGTCCGCAGCGCCCTGCTTGCGCTCTCGTTCGTGCTCTTTCCCCTCACGATCAATTACTTTTCGCCCATTGTGGTGCTGGGGAGCGCGATAACACGCAGGAACGGGCGAATACAAGATTCGCCCATACAAAAAGAGACATAGGGGCGAAACTGACGCTAGACGCATGTATGCGTATGCAGGGCACTTGGCCCGTCCCCGTACATTTCGGCGGTTCGACGAGATGGGCTGACAACCATTGCCACACCAAGGGAGGGTACCAACATGGGAGCGTTCAACGGATTGGGGATGCACTTGGGCAACCTGGCGCGGCTTGCGGATGCCGAGAGCCGTTCCATCAGCCCGGAGAATTACGATGGAGCGCGGGGCCAGGGCGGCATGGCCACCCAGGGCACAGGGGCCGAGTGCGCCCGCGACCTGGGCCAGGGCTGGAAGATCTCGCCCTCGGTGCGCATCCAGCCGGGCGAGACGTTCGACCTGGCCGATATCGCCGGGCCCGGGGCGATCCAGCAGATCTGGATGACGGCCACGGGCGCCTGGCGTTGTAGCATCCTGCGCATCTATTGGGACGGCCAGGAGCAGCCCTCGGTCGAGTGCCCGGTGGGCGACTTTTTCGCGTGCGGCTGGGGCCGCTATGCGCCGCTGACCTCGCTGGCCGTGTGCGTCAATCCGGGCAGCGCGTTCAACTGCTACTGGGAGATGCCCTTTCGCAAGCATTGCCGCATGACCTTTACCAACATCAACACCGAGCCGATGACCCTCTACTACCAGATCAACTATACCCTGACCGACGTGCCCGAGGACGCGGCCTATTTCCACGCCCAGTTCCGACGGGTGAACCCCCTGCCCTACAAAGAGGTCTATACCATCCTGGATGGCGTCCGGGGGCGCGGCCACTATGTGGGCACCTATATGGCCTGGGGCGTCAACAACCGGGGCTGGTGGGGCGAGGGCGAGATCAAGTTCTACCTGGATGGCGACCGGTGGCCCACCATCTGCGGCACGGGCACCGAGGACTATTTCTGCGGCTCGTACAATTTCGAGAACCAGGTCACCCACCAATACGAGGAATTCAGCACGCCCTACTCGGGGCTGCCGCAGATCATCCGGCCCGATGGCGTGTACGATTCCCAGACCCGCTTTGGCCTCTATCGCTGGCACATCATGGACCCGATCCGCTTTCGCGAGGACCTGCGGGTGACCATTCAGGCCCTGGGCTGGCGCAGCGGGCGACGTTACCTGCCCCTGCAGGATGACATCGCCTCGGTGGCCTACTGGTACCAGACGTTGCCCACGGCGCCCTTTCCGCCGCTGCCGGATCGGGATGGGTTGGAGATCATCTAGCCGCAACCTAATAAGGAGCATCGCATGAGCGACGAGTTCTGCGTCGTGTACGAATCCCAGGGGCCGCTGGGCGCCGAGGTGGCGCGCAGCAAGCTGGAGGCCGCCGGAATCCCCTGTATGCTCAAATATCAAGCTGTCGGGCGGGCCCTGGGCCTGACGGTGGACGGCCTGGGCCGTGTGCAGGTGTTGGTGGCCTGCGCCGACGCCGAGCGCGCCCGCGAGCTGCTGGTCGAGAGCGACGAGCCGTACGACGAACCTGATGGCGACACAGATTAAGATGCCAGCAACGTTCATACGCCAAGTCAACACGTAGCCTGTTCATGCCCTGGTTGCTTACCGATGAGCGTATCCGTCAAGCTCTCTACCACTCCCGATGGGCACTCAGTTACGAAAGTGGGTAGGAGTCAGGTTACTACGCTTACACGCCGCTGAAAGGAGACCATCATGGCCAAGCGCTCATTGGGCGCGCGGACGCTGCTCTTTCCCACGCCCATGTTGATCGTGGGCACATATGACGCCGAGGGGCGGCCCAACGGCATGGCGGCTGCCTGGGGAGGCGTATGTTGCTCGCGCCCGCCCTGCATCGCCGTCTCGCTGCGGGCCGCCACCTATAGCCACGGCAGCATCCTGGCCGGGGGCTGCTTTACCGTCAGCATCCCCTCGGAGCAGTATGTGCGCGAGGCCGACTATATGGGCATCTATTCGGGCCGCGACGGGGACAAATTCGCCGCCCTGGGCTTGACGTCGGTGCGCGGCCAGCACGTCAACGCCCCCTACGTGGCCGAGTTCCCCATCGCCCTCGAATGCCGGCTGGCCCACGTCCACGAGCTGGGCCTGCACACCCAGTTCGTCGGCGAGGTGCTGGATGTCATCGCCGATGAGAGCGTGTTGGACGCCGAAGGCAACCCGGATATCGAGCTGATCAAGCCTCTGCTGTCTGACCCGGGCAAGCGGCGCTATTTCGGCGTTGGCGCCTTTCTGGGCGACGCCTGGTCCATCGGTCGCCGCGATGGATAGCCTTGGGCAGGAGCTGAAAAAGGCGCTGGCCTGAGGTAGCAGGGCAATCGCATTTGCCCTGTTGGCCGCCCGTCCAGCAGAGGAGCTATGCCTGTGACTGCCCTCACCCCCTGCGAAACCCGCCCTCAGAGCGGGTTTCGCAGGGGGTGAGGGCTGCAGAAGTGCAATAGACAGTAACACTGTCCAGCATATTGTCTAGACACATCCCCCGACTCCGCCGTTCCTAAAGGTGTACGGTAGCTAGAAGGATCCAAATGCAATTGCCCTGCCTGAGGTAGAGTGATTGTTCGAGTATTGGTGGAGCATATTGGCACCTGAGAGGGAGGCAGGGAG